>NZ_CP155796.1:5607631-6230702 GCF_039729195.1 Mycobacterium sp. DL | reverse complement strand
CGACACGCACCCCCTAGCGGCCGGCCCAGGGACGGCCAAATGGACGAGAGGAACTGTCCACAAAGTTATCCACAGGTTGTGGAGAAAGGACGTTCGTCGCCGTCTGGTTGTCTACCGGCGGTGATGCCGCTGGCCGGAGCTCGTCACTGGGGAGTTGCATCCCTGCATTTCCAGTGGGCTCGCGACGGAGTGGGCATCCTCGCTTCGTTGTCTTTCGCCGTTCCGAGGTGGAATCGGCATTGGCAGAAGCTAACAGTTTTCTCTCCGAGTGCCAACAGTTCTGCAACATTGTGGGGGGTCGAATTCTGTGCTGGCTCAATCGTTCCAGATGAGCGTGACTGCTGTGGTTGATGTGATGTCGCTGACGTGGTCTGTACAGCCGGAACGCAGGTTTGACCCAGCGAATTCTCGTCAGTACCCTCGAACAGTCGCCCGCACGTGGTGATACGGCTGCGACCCGGCCCCGCCGGGGGCCGCGCCGGTTAGTTATGCGAGACGGACGAGCTTACCAACGGCCGACCGCGTCACGCCTGTCATGACAGAGCTCATGCGGGCGGAGCGCGGGGAGCCAGACCCAACAAGGAGTGACTGCCGTGGCCAAGGGCAAGCGGACTTTTCAGCCCAACAACCGCCGCCGCGCGAGGGTGCACGGTTTCCGGCTGCGGATGCGCACGCGCGCCGGCCGGGCCATCGTGTCCGCTCGGCGTGGCAAGGGCCGTCGTTCACTGACTGCGTGACGCGGCACAGGGTCTGACGCGGTGCTACCCGCGCAGTACCGGATGACGCGGTCGGCCGAGTTCGGTCTCACAGTGAGTCGCGGAAAGCGCGCCGCCCAACCTGACATCGTGGTGTACACGCGGTCGGATGACAGCGGCGCACCCGGGCCCAGGATCGGCCTGGTCGTCTCCAAGGCAGTGGGCAATGCCGTCATCCGGCATCAGGTGTCCCGTCGGCTCCGGCATGTCGCGCGCACGGTGATCGACGATCTGGGTTCGGCCGACCGAGTGGTGATCCGGGCACTACCGGGTAGCCGCGAGGCGCTCTCACCGCGGTTGGAACAGGAACTGAGAACAGCCCTGCGACGCATCAAAGAGCGTTCCGGGGGCACGAGGTGACCGTGCGTTCGGTCGGTGCCAGGGCTCTCATCTCGGTGATCCAGTTCTATCGGAACGCGGTGTCACCGCTGCGGCTGCCGACCTGTCGGTTCACGCCGACCTGCAGCCAGTACGCCGTCGACGCGTTGACCGAGTTCGGTCTGATCAGAGGGGGATGGCTCGCCCTGGTACGCCTCCTCAAATGTGGGCCGTGGCATAACGGAGGATGGGATCCGATACCGGATCGAGAAGCCGACCGCGGTGAAGCCCAGGGTGACTGTGGCGTAGCCGACCACCGGACCAGCACGGTGCAGCAATGGGAGAGTCAAACGCGTGTTTAATTGGTTGAGCCTCGACATCATCTACTACCCGGTGTCGGCGATCATGTGGGTCTGGTACAAGGCTTTCGCCTTCCTGCTGGGGCCCTCGAACTTCTTCGCCTGGGCGTTGTCGGTGATGTTCCTGGTCTTCACGCTCCGCGTGATCCTCTACAAACCGTTCGTCCGGCAGATTCGCACCACGCGGCAGATGCAGGAACTTCAACCGCAGATCAAGGCGCTGCAGAAGAAGTACGGCAAGGACCGGCAGCGGATGGCGCTGGAGATGCAGAAGCTCCAGAAGGAACACGGGTTCAACCCGATCCTCGGCTGCCTGCCGATGCTCGCCCAGATTCCGGTCTTCCTCGGCCTCTATCACGTGCTGATGTCCTTCAACCGGACGCAGACCGGGATCGGAAGGCTCGGCCTGTCGGTGGAGGAGAACCGAAGCCTGGGCAACTATTTCTTCAGCGCCACCGATGTCGGTCACTTCCTGGACGCGAACCTGTTCGGTGCGCCGCTCGGTGCGACGATGATCCAGCAGCACGGCTTGGACGCCTACACCGAGTTCTATCGTCCGGCGGTGATCGCGGTCGGCGTTCCGATCATGATCGCGGCGGGCATCGCGACCTACTTCAACAGCCGGGCGTCGGTTGCCAGGCAGACTCCGGAAGCGGCAGCCAATCCGCAGACCGCGATGATGAACAAGCTCGCGCTCTACGTCTTCCCGCTCGGTGTGGTGGTGGGCGGCCCGTTCCTGCCCTTGGCGATCATCATGTACTGGCTCGCGAACAACATCTGGACCTTCGGTCAGCAGCACTACGTGTTCGGCAAGATCGAGAAGGAAGAAGAGCAGAAGAAGATCGAGGCACTGGAGCGCCGCGCGGCGAATGCGCCGGCCCCGGGAGCCAAGCCCGGCCGGAAGAAGAAAGCCGCCGTCGAGCCCGGAGCGGATGGAGCCGACCCCGCCCAGGACGTGACCTCACCCGCGGGTGACGGGGACGCGGGATCGAAGGGTGCGACGACAACCGCTCCGGAATCGCCGAACGGTACTCAGGACTCCGCAAAACCAGCAGCGCGGAATGGGGCGGTCAGCCGCACTCCAAAACCCGGCGCTCGGCCGAAGAAGCGGAAACGTTGACGCGCGGGTGACCGCGAACGAGGGAGAGGTGTTTGTCATGACCAACGCAGAAGCCACCACCGCTGACACTGCGGAGCGCGGCGAGGAGATCGATCAGCCCGACAACGGCACCACAGACGCCGAGACCGGCGTGGTGGATGTCGAGGACAGACTGGTCGCCGAGGGCGAGATCGCCGGGGACTACCTCGAGGAGTTGTTGGACCTGCTGGACTTCGACGGCGACATCGATCTGGACGTCGAGGGCGACCGTGCCATCGTCAGCATCGACGGCGGCGGCGACCTGACGAAGCTGGTCGGTCGCAAGGGCGAGGTGCTCGACGCGCTGCAAGAACTGACCCGGCTGGCGGTGCACCAGAAGACCGGCGAGCGCAGCCGGCTGATGCTGGACGTCGCGCAGTGGCGCCGTCGGCGCCGCGACGAGTTGGCGGCTTTGGGAGACAAGGTCGCTCACCGTGTGCTGGAGACCGGTGAGCGCGAAGAGCTGTCACCGATGACGCCGTTCGAGCGCAAGATCGTGCACGACGCCGTGGCCGCCGTGCAAGGCGTGCACAGTGAGAGCGAGGGCGTGGAGCCCTCGCGCCGCGTCGTTGTTCTCACCGACTGATCCAGAGTTACAGCGATGTAGTTCGTGTGGGAGTTGGAGCGGTGTCGGCGCGGACGGTCGGAGGATGTTTCACGTGAAACACGCGGAGGTGCCGACACCTCCCGATGCCGTGACGGCGATCTTCGGCGAGGCTACTGAGGCTGCCATCCAGTACGCACAGATCCTTGCCGGAGCCGGCGTCGAGAGGGGACTTCTCGGTCCGCGGGAAGTGAGCCGCGTCTGGGACCGCCACGTCCTCAACAGTGCCGTGGTCGCCGAACTCGTCGAACCCAACGAGCAGATCGCAGACATCGGTAGTGGTGCCGGACTGCCCGGGATACCGTTGGCGTTGGCCCGCCCAGACATCCATGTCACTCTCGTCGAACCGCTGCTACGCCGCAGCGACTTCCTGCGCGAAGTGATCGATGAACTCGGCATCAACTGTCGGGTGGTACGGGGCAGGGCTGAGGATCGAGTAGTCCGCGACGAAGTGGGGGAGTCCGATGCGGTGGTGTCCCGGGCGGTGGCTTCCCTGGACAAGTTGACGAAATGGAGCTCGCCGCTATTGCGATCCGGAGGGCGGATGTTGGCGATCAAGGGCGAGCGTGCCGAAGACGAGGTTCGCGAGCATCGCCGCGCTATGACAGCACTGGGCATGACCGAGGTGAAGGTGATGAGATGTGGCGCTCGATTCGTGGATCCACCCGTGACGGTGGTCGTAGGGTTTCAGGGGGCGTCGCGGAGAGGCCGGCCGTCGGGAGGGAAGCACAGATGAGTTCCGTTCCCGAACCGCCGAAACCGCAAGCGGTCCAGCCCGATGTTTCACGTGAAACGTGGGATTCCCAGAATGCCGATACGCCGATCGGCGCCGAGGCCGAACGGGCGGTCCGACTCATGCAGGCGGCAACGCAGGGACAACTTCCCCGGCCGACCCGGCAACGTGTCTTCACCATCGCCAATCAGAAGGGCGGCGTGGGAAAGACGACCACGGCCGTCAACATCGCCGCCGCCCTGGCGCTGCAAGGGCTGCGCACCCTCGTCATCGACCTGGATCCGCAAGGGAACGCAAGCACCGCGCTGGGAATCGAGCATCGCCCGGGCACCCCGTCGTCGTACGAAGTGTTGATCGGCGAGATCCCCGTGGAAACCGCGCTGCAGCGCAGTCCCCACAGCGAGCGGCTGTTCTGCATTCCGGCGACGATCGACCTCGCCGGAGCTGAGATCGAGTTGGTGAGCATGGTCGCCCGGGAGGGCCGGCTCCGGAGTGCGTTGGCCGAACTCGAGCACCACGACTTCGACTACGTGTTCATCGATTGCCCGCCGTCGCTCGGCCTGCTGACAATCAACGCGTTGGTGGCGGCACCCGAGGTGCTCATCCCGATCCAATGCGAGTATTACGCCCTCGAGGGTGTGGGCCAGCTGTTGCGCAACATCGAGATGGTCAAGGCGCACCTGAACCCTCAACTCAACGTCACCACCGTCGTGCTCACGATGTACGACGGCAGGACGAAGTTGGCCGACCAGGTCGCGTCCGACGTGCGCGACCACTTCGGCGACAAGGTCCTCCGCACCGTCATCCCGCGCAGTGTGAAAGTGTCCGAGGCGCCGGGTTACGGAATGACGATCATCGAGTACGACCCCGGATCGCGCGGGGCGATGAGCTACCTGGATGCGAGCCGGGAACTGGCGCAGCGGGGAGTGGAGGGTCAGTCCCGATGACGGCGTGCGCGATTGATGTGGGCCTGGAGAGAAGAGGCGACCGATGAACAATGCGGCAAAAAAGCGGAGCGGACTAGGCCGCGGCCTCGCCTCGTTGATTCCCACCGGGCCTGCGGACGGGGACGGGCCGGCGACGACGGGTCCGCGGATGGGCGCCGCGGCCGCCGACGCGATGTTCGGTGGGGCGCCCGCGGCGGTCGCTCCGCCGGAAGACAATCCGGTCGGTGCCGTGTACCGGGAGATCGAACCCTCCAGGATCGATCCGAATCCGCGGCAGCCGCGACAGGTGTTCGACGAGGAAGCGCTCGCTGAACTGGTGCACTCGATCCGCGAGTTCGGTCTGATGCAGCCGATCGTGGTGCGGGCAGTACCCGACAGCGACGGGGCAACCCCCTCCCGCTACCAGCTCGTCATGGGGGAGCGGCGGTGGCGGGCCGCCCAACAGGCGGGGGTGGCGACCATCCCCGCGATCGTCAGGGAGACCGCTGACGAGAGCATGTTGCGCGACGCCCTGTTGGAGAACATCCACCGCGCGCAGCTGAACCCGTTGGAAGAGGCGGCGGCGTATCAGCAGTTGCTCGAGGAGTTCGACGTCACCCACGACGAACTCGCCACGCGCATCGGCCGGTCACGCCCGCTGATCACCAACATGATCCGCTTGCTCCGTCTTCCGATCGCGGTGCAGCGCAGGGTTGCCGCCGGCGTGCTGTCCGCCGGCCACGCGCGGGCGCTGCTGGCGCTCGAGGGTGGCGCGGAATTGCAGGAAGAACTCGCCGCCCGGATCGTCGCGGAAGGGTTGTCGGTCCGTGCGACGGAAGAGGCGGTGACGCTCGCCAAGCGGGACGGCGGCGCAACGCCGTCGGCGCCCCGGCGCAAGCCGATCCAGATGCCGGGGCTTCAAGATGTCGCCGAGCAGTTGTCCAGCGCCTTCGACACCCGGGTGACGGTGAGCCTCGGCAAGCGCAAGGGCAAGATCGTGGTGGAGTTCGGGTCGGTGGACGATCTGCAACGAATTGTGGACCTCATGAACTCGTCGTCGCCGTGACCGGTCATACCGGCGAATTACGTCACTGTGACACTGCCCGCGTCCGCGGGGTGGGTCAGCGCTGTGGTCACAGGAAACATGCTGTGCCCCAGGTGAATTGGATCGGCCGCGGGATTCCGCGCACTTTCGGCAGCCAGGGTGGTCCTTCCCGGCCCTCGCCTTCTATTCTGGAGAGGCCGCCGTTCGTTTTCCGACGGCGTGAAACCTCGGGAGTGTAGTGGCCGCGCGAATCACGCCCCTCCGGCTCGAAGCGTTCGAGCAGTTGCCCAAGCACGCCCGACGCTGCGTGTACTGGGAGGTGGACCCGCCGACGGTAGGCAACGACGACCATCTCGCCGACCCCGAGTTCGAGAAGGAAGCGTGGCTGTCCATGGTCATGCTGGAGTGGGGGTCGTGCGGGCAGTTGGCGGTCGAGTGTCGCGACGTGGATCAGGTCACGGACCAGGCCGAGGAATCGACCGACGACCCCTGTCTCGGATACGCCTTTTATGCTCCGCCGCGGACGGTGCCGCGGGCAAGTCGGTTCCCCACCGGACCGGTCAGTCCCGACGCGGTTCTGCTCACCACCATCGGCATCGAGTCCGGTCAGGGCAACGAAGACTTGGCGAGGACTCTGATCGCCGCGGTCGTCGCTGATCTGGTCCGGCGCGGGGTGCGCGCTCTGGAGGCGTTCGGTCGGTCCCCCGAGGTGTCTGAGTTGTCCGATCCGGATCGGGTGCCCGGCGACGTGGCGCCCGTGCTGGAAGCGCTCGGCGATTGCTCGGTGGACCAGTGCGTGCTGGACACCGATCTGCTGCTCGATGTCGGCTTTGTCGTCGTCTCGCACCACACGTACTTCCCGCGACTTCGCCTCGAACTCGAACAGGGACTCGGCTGGAAGGCCGATGTCGAGGCGGCACTGGAACGGCTGTTGCAGAGCGCCCAGCTCCAGCAACCGGTGGGTGCCGGGGCGAACCCCTGCAGTTAGGCCTGGCGGGCCTGCTCGACGGAGAGCTCGTGGGCCAGCAGCTCGGCGAAAGTGAAAGTGCCGGTTGGCCGGTCGTTCTTGCCCAGCAGATACAACCGTTTGACCGCGGCGAGCATGCCCTCGGCGATCGAGTCGCGGGAAGCCGAGGACAGCAGCGTGGCGCGGTCCTTCGGGTTGGTGATGTAGCCGACGTCGACCTGAACAGTCGGCATCCGGGTCAACCGCAGCAGGTCCCAGGTCCGGCCGTGCACGCGGCAGTCCTGCAATCCGGTGCGTGCCACCACTTCTCGCTGGATGAAGTCGGCCAGATTGCGCCCGATGGTGGACACCGACCCGTGCGAGTTCCCGAAATGGAACGACGCGACGCCGTCGGCGGACGGTGTCGGGTGGGTCGCGCAGCGCAGGCTGATCATCAGGTCGGCGCCAACGGAATTGGCGGTCGCCGCGCGCTCGGCGTCCGAGGGCGCGCGGTTGGCCGGGCGGGACAAGAAGGTCTCCATGCCGATCGCCGTCATGCGCCCTTCAAGCCGACTTGCCAAGTCCCACAGGATGTCCGCTTCGCTGATCGGGCCGGCGGGACCGTTCATGATCAGGCCGTGATCACCGCCACCGCGGCCCGGGTCAATGATGATCCGCTTGCCGGACAGTCGGGGGCCGGAACTGCGGACCAACTCCTCCTCGCGGATCGCGTGTGGGGAGCCGCCGGTGACCCGGGACCCGAGAAAGTACAAGGAGCGCAACGTCTCCGGACCGCAGATACCGTCCGGGTACAGGCCGTACTCCCGCTGATAGGACGACAGCGCGTTGTGGGTCTGCATGCCGAAATGACCGTCGACGAGATTGGTGTAGAACCCGAGATCCTGAAGCCGCGCCTGCAGCGTGGCGACGTCGTCGCCGTACATCGGTGCGCCGAACTGGTGATTGAGCGTTCGGGCGCCCAGTCGGTAGGAGGCTTCCTTGAGTGCCCGGTAGGTGGCCTCGCCGACGACACCGTCGACCAACAGACCGCGGTGCTGCTGGAATGCGCGCACGGCGTGGTCGAGCTCACCGTCGAACATGTCCACCGCCACATGCTTGCCGGTGGTCAGGTCCTCGTCCGGGTTGTCGATCATGCCCAGCGCGGCCAACGCGGCCCGGATCTCGGTGACCGCACTTCCGCGGTCACCGCGACGCACACTCGACATAGGCAGCATTCTCTCAGACCCGATGGGGAATCGGGAAAACCCCAGGCTGGTGTCAGCGCCGCGAAATGCGGCGTCAGACCATGTCAGAGATTTTCTGAGAGCTCCCGCAGCAACGCGGCCTTGCCCTTGGCTCCGACGATGCGTTTGACCGGTGCACCGTCCTTGAACAGGATCATCGTCGGGATCGACACCACCTGGAAGTCCCGGGCAGTCCCCGGATTCTCGTCGACGTCGATCTTGGCGACGGTCAACGAACCGGCCTTCTCGGCGGCGATCTCCTCGAGCACCGGGGCGACCATCTTGCACGGGCCGCACCAGGTGGCCCAGAAGTCCACCAGTACCGGCGTGCTGCTCGACAGCACATCCTGGGAGAACGAATCGTCGGTCACCGCCACCGTGGATTTTTCAGCGGATCCGGAATCGCTCATTGCTGTGCTCCTATCAGGTCAGTGTCTTCCGTTGTGGTGGAAGTTCTCTCGCCGGGCTCAGCGTGGTCGGCGAGCCAGCGTTCCGCGTCGATCGATGCGGCGCAACCACTTCCGGCCGCTGTGATGGCCTGCCGGTAGGTGTGGTCGACGAGATCGCCTGCGGCGAAGACGCCTTCGACGGAGGTGTAGGTCGTACGGCCCTGCACCGTCACGTAGCCCGCATCGTCCAGGTCGACCTGGCCACGGACCAGCTCCGAACGGGGGTCGTGGCCGATGGCCACGAACACGCCCGTGACCGCCAGCTCCGACTCCTCGCCGGTGACCGAATTGCGCAACCGGATCCCGGTCACCTTGGGGTCACCCACGATGGACGTCACATCGGTGTTGGTCAGGAAGCGGATCTTCTCGTTGGTCTGGGCCCGTTCGAGCATGATCTTCGACGCGCGGAACTCCTCGCGCCGGTGGATCAGCGTGACGCTGCGGGCGAAGCGGGTCAGGAAGGTCGCTTCCTCCATCGCCGAGTCACCACCACCGACGACCGCGATGTCCTGGTCCCGGAAGAAGAAGCCGTCACAGGTGGCACACGTACTCACACCCATGCCGAGCATCTCGGCCTCCCCGGGAACGCCGAGGTGGCGGGCGGCGGCGCCCATGGCGAGGATCACCGCGCGGGCGTGATGGACCTCGTCGCCGACGGTGACGGTCTTGACCGGTCCGGACAGATCGACGGAGTCGACGTCCTCCATGCGCAGGTCCGCGCCGAAGCGCAGCGCCTGCTCCCGCATCTGGTCCATCAGCTCGGGTCCGGTGATGCCGTCACGGAATCCGGGGTAGTTCTCCACCTCAGTGGTGGTCATCAGCGCTCCACCGAACTGGGTGCCTTCGAACACCAGCGGTTCGAGCTGGGCACGGGCTGCATACACGGCCGCGGTGTAGCCGGCCGGACCGGAACCGATGACGATGACGTCATGGACGGTGGGTGAGGTCATGAGAGCCTTTCTGCCTGCGGCGAGAGTCCAAACAACCGCGCTGTTAGAACACCAGGGTAAGCCGAGGTGTTCCCGTCGACGATCCCGGCGCGGGTCACGGCGCGGCCGGCACGGTTTCGACCAGCAACCCCGGGTGGGTGGTTGTGCAGGTCGGCTCGACCACCACGGCCCGGATCTGCTGAGGCGCGGCGGCGGCGATCAGCAGCAGCACGATGACGGCGGCCACCACGCAGATCCCGGCGATGACGCCCGCCCGCTTCCCACGGGACAGCGTCGGACGCGCCGGCGCATGCCCGCCAGGTCCGGGTGAGGGCGGTGGTGGTGCCGCACGCAGTGCGGCACCGACACGGGCGGTGACCGCCGCCGGTACCTCGGGCGCGGACCGCTCGTCGGAGGCCAGGCGCGCCAGGTCGCGGCGCACCGCGTCGAGGTCGGCGAGGGTCCGCGCCGCATCGGGGTCCGAGCGGGCGTGTCTGCGGACCCGCGCCGCGGTGGCGTCGTCGAGGAGTCCGGCCTGCAGGTCGGCGAGCAGTTCGGGCGTGACGTGCAGTTCGGGCTCGGGACGGGATTCAGGTCCGCGGCCCGCACCGCTGTCCATCGCTGCCTCCGCCGGTCGATGCCCGCACGATCGGTTCGAGGCTAACCGACTCTCACTCGGCGGTCGCGTTGCCCGCGGCGAAGGAGGCCAGGGATTCGGCGAGTTTGCCCCGTGCGCGCGAGCATCGACTCTTCACCGTGCCCTCGGCGACCCCCAGCATCCGCGCGGTCTCGGCCACCGAATACCCCTGCATGTCCACGGCGACGACGGCGGCGCGCTGCTCCACGGGAAGGCGCATCAGCGCGCGTTCCACCATGATCGCCGTGTCGACGCGGGCGGTCGGGTCGACTACCCCGCAGCGCTCCTCGACGAGCTCGTCGCACGCGCGGGACTTGTTGCGGCGCAACCGGTCCAGGCAAGCATTGACCACGATCCGATGCAGCCAGCTGCTGACGGCCGAGTCGTGCCGAAACGCGCGGGCCGTGCGGTGCGCCGCCAGTAGCGCGTCCTGCAGCGCGTCGGCGGCGTCGTCGCGGTCACGACTGGTGAGCAGTGCCAGCCGATAGAGCTGGCGGTGGTGCCGGTAGAACAGCTCCTCGAACGCGTACCGGTCTCCGCTGACGTGTGCGGTGAGCAACTCGGCGTCGGTGCGCGCCTGTCCGGGTTGCCCCCGTGTTCCCCCGAATATCCCCACAGGCGAACACTAAGCGGCGCCCGGGGTGGCTCCCCGCACCAGTTTTCGGACCGCACCGCGACATGCGAAGACACCGGGCGGTGGCTGGGGAGAGGGTGTCAGGACGCGGCCCGGAGAGTGATCTCCGAGATGTCGGTGCGGCTCTCACCGCTCACCGAGCCGAGGGTCGAGATCCAGACGAGGACGTACGACGTCGGTGACGCGTCGTCCACCTCGATGGTGTTGGACCCCGGCCGCATCGTGGCGGGCTGGGTGAGAGCCGTGGTGTCCTCCAGCGAGGACGGCGACGCCGTATCCGACGACCGGATCTGCACGGCGGTGCCGGTGCTGTTGAGGTTCACGGTGACCGAGCCGACGGTGGCCGGCTCCGACAGCTGCAACATCAGGCCGACCCCGTTCTTGAACCCGGGGAAGGGCACCGCGTCCGAGTAGGTGTCGCTGGCCCACACCGTCGACGGGTTGCCGTCGATCGCCAAGTCGGCCAGTTCCGGAGCGTCGGCTTCACCTTCGGGTGAGAACACGGTCACGGCAACGGGTTCGAGGACCCCACCGGCAGCTCCCGGCGCGGCGGACTCCGAAGTGGTGGGCGCGTTCAGGCCGAGTTCGTCGCCACCGAGTCCGCTGCCGACATCGCCGAAGATGCGGCCCAGCACGGATGCCAGCAGAACCACAGCGACAACCACGATGACCGCCGCGACCGCCAACCCGATGATGAGGCCTCTGCGTCGTCGCGTGTCCGATTCGGCGTCGTCGGAGGGCGTACCGAGCCAGCCCCCGGACCGTGTCTCGGGCACCGCGTCCGCGACCGGCGCGATGTGATCGGTGCGGTCGGCGATGGCGGTGGCCTGCTGAAGCAGGTTGAGCAGCGTTGGCGCGCTGCGGATTCCGCCGCCCTCCTGGACGGCGTGTGATGCGGCAGCCGAGATCTGGAAGGGGATGTCGCGGTCGATGGCCCGGGGTTCGACGGGCTGGCCGGCCGCGTCGAGATCCGCCGGTGCCAGGCCGCTGGACTCGCCCGATTCGGGCAGCGGCCACCGATCGATCAGCAGCGCGTAGAGCGCTGCGCCGATTCCACGGATGTCGTCCTCGGGCGTGGCGTCGCGCAGTGTCGCCGGGAATGCCAGCGCCACATCACCTTCGATGCTGACCCGGATCCGGCCGGGATGGTCCACCGACAGTGCCACCCCGTTGCGATGGGCGACCTCGGCGGCCGCGGCGAGCGACTGGATGGCGCGGGCGCCGCCGATCGGTGACGGTGTGGTGTCGGCGACTTCGGCCAGCGAGCCGCCACGAATCCACTCCGAGACCACCAGACCGCTGGTTCCGGTGGCCACGACGTCGAGCACGCGCGCCACGCCGGGCATGTCGATGCGGCTGAGCTTCTGGGTGCGCGACAGGATGTCCTGCACCTCGCGCTCGGTCATCGTCCCGTCGGGGCTGACGAAGGTCAGTGCCACCTGACGGTCGAGTGCGGTGTCGAGCGCCTGCCAGAACTGCAGATGCGGGGGACCGCCGTGGAAGACCAGCAGCCGGTAACGCCCGTTGGAGATCATCGCACCGGGTATCAGGTGCACGTTCTCGGTCGCGGTCGCCGTCTCCAGCGGCGGCTCCCGCGGCGGGTCGAACGCCAGGGGTTCGCGGGAGGGGTCGCCGCCGTACTCCGAGGGCGGCCGGGTCGACTCGGAGGTCGGCGGGCGGCCGGTGCTCGACGACGGCAGCACCGCGGTCTCGGAATCGGGCTGCGGCGGGTGCGCGGACGTGTCGGGAACGTCCGGCTGGAAGTCGTCGGCCGACGGCCGGTCGATCCGGGTGGTGGAATCAGCGTCCGAGGGGGAACCGCCGGCGGGTTTGTCGCTCACCGCTGATCCTTTCCCCCTCCAGTCGTCGGCAACCTTCGCCGGCGGAATTCTGGGTTCAGGGTACGTGAGGCCGCCGCTGCGACGTGGCGGGACGGACGGCGAAGCCGCTGATGCGGCCACCTGAGCGCCGGGCCGCAGGCGCCTGCGCACCGCGGCGAGTGCAGCCTGGGCTTCGGGCACCTTCGCGCCGAGTAGCACCGCGCCGATGATCGGCACCATGACCGCGCCCAGCACCGCCAACCGCAGCAGCGACCCGCCGCCGCCCCAGTGGGCGGTCAGTTCCTCGAGCCCGAGCAGCTGGTCGACGACGTGGGCGGTCAGGCCGGCGGCCAGCGACGCCGTGATCGTCACCAGGATGGTGCGGACCACGTCGAGGCCGACCAGGCGACCGCCCGGGGGATCGAGGCGGGCGCGCAGCAGCAGATGGCCGACGGTGGCCCCGGCGAGGAACCCCAGCCCGTTGGCCAGCCCCAGGTAGCCGGCCACAAGGTCCGGGTCGTCGGTGAGGTGCGGCGCCGCCAGCGACGCAGCGATCTTGACCGCGGTGATGACGATGATCAGCACGATCGGTGTCCACGGCTCCTGGCGCGCATAGAACACCCGCAACTGCAGCAGCACCAGCGTGTAGGGGATCAGCGTGAACGCCGACAGCGTGATCGCCATGCCGAGATAACCGGCGTCGACCGAGCCGAAGTTGCCGTAGGCGAACAGCGCGCTGCCGATCGCCGGACCGCCGACCGTCATGATCGCCACGATCGGGATGAGCGTGACCATGGTCAGCCGGGTGGCAAGCGACAGATCGGCGAGCACGGCGGGGCCGTCCTCGGCGGCGGCGTTGCGGGACAGCCGCGGCATCACCACGGTCAGCACCGTGACGCCGATGATGCCGAACGGCAGTTGCAGCACCAGCCAGGTGTAGTTGTAGATGGCGGGCCCGGATGCCGATGCGGCGCTGGCGATC
Source organism: Mycobacterium sp. DL (assembly GCF_039729195.1). NCBI lineage: Bacteria > Bacillati > Actinomycetota > Actinomycetes > Mycobacteriales > Mycobacteriaceae > Mycobacterium > Mycobacterium sp. DL. The sequence goes on along the minus strand of NZ_CP155796.1, from coordinate 6,217,183 downwards.
TGGTTGCCCACGATCATGCCCACCTGGCTGACGAGAACGTAGAGCACCATCGCCAGGGCCATCATGCCGAACTTCTTCAGGCGATCGTCGATACCCCACAGCGGGCGCAGGCTGATCCGTTCGGCCCGGATCGCGACGAACAGCACCGTAGCCTGCGCGACGACGCCGAGGGTGGTCCCGATCCCGAGCACCAGCAGCTTGGCGTTGCCCATCTCGACGGGGTTGATCGAGAGTTCGCCCGGGACAAGGACATACAACCCGAGCGTGAGGATCGCGACCACGTTGTTCACCACCGGGGCCCACGCGGGCGGCCCGAAGATGTTGCGGGTGTTCAGGATTGCCATGAAGACCGAGGACAAGCCGTAGAAGATGATCTGCGGCAGCAGCAGGAACGCGAACGCCGTGGTCAGTGGCCGGTTCACCAGGGGCTCGGATCCCAGCATCAGGTCGACCAGCAGCGGCGCCGCCAGCGTGGAGACGATGGTGACCACCAGCAGCAACGTCACGGCGAGCGTGAGCAGCCGCCGGATGAAAGCGGACCCGCCGTCGGGGTCGTCGCGCTCGGCACGGGCGAGCACCGGGACGAAGATCGCGGTGAACGTCGCCTCCAGAACCAGTGCGGCGATCATGTTGGGCAGCTGGTTGGCCACGGTGAACGCGCTCGACAGCGCGGCCCCGAGGATCGTGGCGAGCAGTACGATCCGGGCGAACCCGGTGAGCCGGCTGACCAGCGTGGCCACGGCCATTCCCCACGACCGGGAGACGACGGCGGCGTCCGACAGTTCCGGGCGCGTGGTCGGTTGGTGCGGCACGGGCTGGGGTGGCACCCGCGGTGCCGGATGCGGGGTGCGCGCACGCTGACGCGGTGGTTCGGTCGGGCGAGGCTTCGTTCGGCCCCGCCGACCGGGGTCACTCACTGCGGCCGCCGGTGACCGGACCCGCCGGTCGCGGCTGGACACTGTCGCGCTCCTGTTGGTGTGCGGGGTCGTCATGGCCGTACGCCAGCGCGACTTCGATGGGGTCGGGACGGTCCAGGTCGGCCCGGTCAGGCTGACCGCGGAAGCGGTGCCACAGCCGTCGGCCCGCCAACAGGACCAGCACCGCGCCTGCGGACAGCGTGATGAAGAACAGCACCTGTCCGTAGGCGTTGGAGTGCACCGAGAGCCGCACCGGTTCGCCCAGCGGCAACCCCTCGGCGGTGCTCAGCGCGACGTCGACGGCGACCCGCTGGGTGAAGTGCACCTCGATCGGCACCTTGAGCGGCAGGAAGCCCGGCGGCAACACGATCTCTCCCATGTCGGTGACGGTCATGCCGGGCGGCGCGTCGATGTCCAGGCGCACCCGGATCGGCACCGGAAGGTCGTTGCGCAGCGCCAGGGGAAGCGGGCTGCGTTCGGTGGCCAGCGTGTAGGAGCCGCCCGGGTTGACGATCGACACCGCGTTGAACAGATCCTCGACGGTGCGGCCCACCGTGGTCAGTCGCTGCTGCGCCAACCCGTTGCGGGCGTCGGGCGGCACCGAGAGACTCAGTGCGCGAAGCAGATCCTCGCGCAGCGGCGCGGTGTACTGGTAGCCGGTCTGGCCGGTGCGCTCGTCGGTGGTCAGGGCGGCGGTCAACCCCCAGAGCCGGCCGGTCACCGCGGCGATGCCCGAGACCACGCCGTCGTCGAACCGACCGCGGGGGTTGCCGAGCGGTCCCGAGGGCAGCGGTGCGGTTTCGGTCACCGCGGTGGCTTCGGTGATGACGGCATCCAGCGGACGTGGCACCGAGAGGCCGGCACGGATGCTGGTGGCCACAGCGGTCAGGATCGCCTGCGCGTCCCGCGGCGTCAGGTTCCACATCAGCGGCGGCATCAGGATCTGGGTCCGGGGAGTGGTGTCGGGCTGCAGACTCCGCCACAGCAGCGAGGCGAGCGCGTCCTGGCGACGCGCCACCTCGGAGTCCTGTTTGAGCGCGAAGTCCAGGGACGGGTCGAGGTAGGACGGCGACTCGGGGACGGTGCCCGCACCGGCGAGTGCCGCGCCCACCGCGGGGTCGAACGGCGCTGCGACCACGTCGGAGGTGTAGCGCACCGCCGCGGTGTCAGCGTTCTCGGGTGCGCCGCCGTCTGAGACGTCCGGCCCGATCAGCTCGGCGGCGCCGATTGCCACGGTCGGGCCCTTTCCGGTGAGCAACTGCACGGCGGGTCCGGTCAGCGGTCCGTCGCCGATCAACGTGGCGCCACGGATGGAGGTGATGCCGAGGATCTGGTCGACGATGGCGCCGGCGCCGGTGGTGGCGATCGTCGACAGGCCGGGGTCGGCGACGCGGTGCAGCGCGTCGAGGTCGGCCTGGGCGTAGGTCGTCGGCGCCACACACATCCGCTGCGCCACCGCTCTGAGCCTGCCGAGCCAGTCGATGGCGGCCTGCTGACCGGTACCGGTGTGGGTGGGGGTACCCGGGCCCGCGTCAGAGGCGTTGTTGACGACGTAGCCGTTCGTCATCGCGTTGACGGTGACCAGAAGGTCGGGGTCGACGGCCAGACACAGCGCCCGGGTGACCTGCCCGCCGGGATCGACCTCAGGGTCGATCGCGAACTCCACCGCGGACAGCATGCTGTCGAGGCGCCCGCCGGTGGCCAGCGAGGTGGCGAGTTCGTCGTCGGTCAGCCGCACCGGGGTGGTGCCGCCTGGTGCGCCGGCGGCCAGTCGCGGGCGGTCGGCCAGCGGCCAGAACATCGTCAAGCCGACCGGGCGGGTGATGTCCGGTGGCACCGCGGAGTCGAGCGCCTCGCTGGCGGTGGCGTCGGATCCCGCGTCCGGCGGAACCCCGAGCACCGGCAGCAGGAAACGCGAGTCGTCGAGTCTGGCGGGCGCACCGTAGTCAGGGGTGCCGTTGACGTTGACCATCACGGGGTAGACGCCGGGCTCCTCGATGTTCAGCGAGGGCCGGTCCGTCGCGCGCAGCGGGTAGGTCAACCGGAACGGAACATCTTGGCCGCGAGCCATTTCCGGTGCGACGGTGATGAAGTCGGCCACCGCTTGGTACTGGTCGACGTTGCCGGACAGGTCGGTGCGAAGCGCGGTCGACGACGTGACGGCCGGGCCGTGTTCGAGCCGGACCACGACGTCGCGTACCGGGCGGTCACCGATGTTGCGGACCGTGCCGGTGACGGTCACCATCGGCTCGCTGGTGGTGGTGACGACGTCGGGGGTCACCTCGTCGATCTGCACCTGCAGGAAGTCGGTGGTGCCCGGTTGGGCGTCGGCGACGCGGATGCCGGCGACGGGCAGCACGGCCAGCAGCAGCGCGACCACTGCACCGAGCAGCCGAGCGGACGGCCCGCTCACGGTCCCTGTCCGCAGCCGTTCGTCCGCCGGCCGGGCTGGGGTTGAGCGGTGGGATCAGGACGGTGGTTGCGGGTGTGCGAGTGGGTCTGCCCCCGCCGCCGGGGTGTCGATCGCGGCAGCGGCGGCAGCGCGTCGGGACCGTCGGAGTGCAGCTTGTCGATCAGTTCGTCGGCGACCTCGGCCAGGCGCCGTTCGTCGGCGTAGGCCAGCCGCGCCGGCAGCTCACCCAGCGGCACCCAGGCCACCTCGGTGACTTCGACGTCCTCGTCGGACAGCTCGCCGCCGAGGAACCGCAAGAGATAGTGGTGGACGGTTTTGTGGACCCGCCGGCCCTCGGTGACGAACCAGTAGTCGATGCTGCCCAGCGCGGCGAGCACGCTGCCCTGGATCCCGGTCTCCTCGGCGACTTCGCGGATCGCGGTCTGTTCGGCGGTCTCACCCATCTCGATGTGCCCCTTGGGCAGCGACCACAGCATCCGGCCGCGCCGGTCGAGGCGACCGATCAATGCCGCGACCTGGCCGTCCTTGGGTCCGTCGAGGCCATCGATCACCAGGCCACCCGCGGACGTCTCGTGCACGGTGCGGAGCCGGTCGGGCGGACGTCGGGGACGCGCCTTCTGCGGTTTGGGTGCTGCGACGGACTGGTCACTCCCGACGTTCGACGGACTGCGCTGGCGGTGTCCGCCGGACTGCTCGGCTCCCGCCTCGGGCGGGCCTGCAGCGCGTCGGCCGCGACGCCGCCCCCGGCGCCGTCGCGGTTTGGGCTGTTCGCCGTCCGACACCCAAGCGATAGTAGTTGGCGTGAACAGCAGGCCTCGCCGCACTCGCCGGACGGTGACACGGCTGTGACCAGTAGGCTCACCTGACGTGCCCGACCCCACGTCCGACGCCGAACTGCTGGCCGCTGCGCAGGTATCGCTGCAGCAGCACGGCGAGGTGCTGCGAGAACTGGGCGGGCTGTTCGCGGATCACGGCCACGAGTTGTACCTCGTCGGCGGCAGCGTCCGGGACGCGATCCTGGGCCGGCTGGGCACCGACCTCGACTTCACCACCGATGCCCGTCCGGAGCAGATGCAGAAGATTCTGCGCGGGTGGGCGGACGCGCTGTGGGACACCGGCATCGAGTTCGGCACGATCGGTGTCGGCAAAGGCGCAGAGCGGTTGGAGCTGACCACCTTTCGCGCCGACAGCTACGACCAGGTGTCCCGCAATCCCGAGGTCCGCTTCGGTGACAACCTGGCCGCCGATCTCGTGCGCCGGGATTTCACGGTCAACGCCATGGCGGTGCGGATCGACCCCGGGGCGCCCGCGGGCCTCGGTGCGTTCCTGGATCCGCTCGGCGGGCTGACCGCGTTGGGTGCCGGTCTGCTGGACACGCCGTCGGCGCCGGAGGTGTCATTCGGCGACGATCCGCTGCGGATGCTGCGCGCGGCCAGGTTCGTCTCCCAGCTGGGATTCACCGTGGCGCCGCGCGTCCGGCGGGCGCTGGAGGAGATGGCGCCCCAACTGGGCAGGATCACCGCCGAACGCGTCGCCGCCGAACTGGACAAGCTGCTGCTCGGCGCTGATCCGGTCGCCGGGGTGGACCTGATGGTGCAGACGGGTCTGGGGGAGGTGGTGCTCCCCGAGGTCGGCGCGATGCGGATGGCGATCGACGAGCATCACCAGCACAAGGACGTCTACCAGCATTCCCTGACGGTGCTGCGGCAGGCCATCGATTTGGAAGCCGGGGACCCTGACCTGGTGCTGCGCTGGGCCGCTCTGCTGCACGACATCGGCAAGCCCGCGACGCGCAGGCACGAACCCGACGGCGGGGTCAGCTTCCACCACCATGAGGTGGTCGGGGCGAAGATGACCCGCAAGCGGATGCGCGCGCTGAAGTACTCCAAGCAGATGGTCGAGGACGTATCGCAGCTGGTGTATCTGCATCTGCGTTTCCACGGCTACGGCGATGGCCGGTGGACCGACTCCGCGGTGCGGCGTTACGTCACAGACGCCGGGCCGCTGGTGGACCGGCTGCACAAGCTGGTCCGCGCCGACTGCACGACCCGCAACAAGCGGCGCGCGGCGCGGCTGCAGGCGAACTACGACGACCTCGAGCACCGCATCGACGAGCTCGCGGCCAAGGAGGATCTCGCCCGGGTCCGCCCGGATCTCGACGGCAACGAGATCATGCGGATTCTCGACATCCCGGGTGGTCCGATGGTGGGCAAGGCCTGGAACCACCTCAAGGAGCTGCGGTTGGATCGCGGCCCGCTGAGCCATGACGAGGCCGTCGAGGAATTGCTGAAATGGTGGAACGAGAACGGCTCCCCGCGCGTCTGATCGTGTGTGGAGTACTGCCTGGGGGATCCCGACGGCTCGGCGACCATGTGGACGATCGACGGCGGTCCGCACGTCGACGGCGTGGATGTCGACGGTGACGGGCTGACCGACGACGTGCTGTTCGACCTCGACGGCGACGGCATCGCCGATCACGCCTTGCTCGACGGCGACGACGATGACGTAGCCGAGACCTATGTCAGCGACGACGGCACGGGAACCTGGGCGGTCAGCGCGGACCGGGGCGGGGGACTGCGCTGGTTCGGACTCGACGGGGTCGAGCATCCGGGTGCCGGGCCTGCGGTGCCGGTCGACCTCGACGGCGACGGTGCGATTGCGGAGTGGTTGGTGGACGCGGACGGCAACGGTCTGGCCGATCGGGCCTTCGGCACCGGGGCGGCCTGGGTGGACACCGACGGTGACGGTCGCTGGGATGTCCGGCTCGCCGACGATGATGGAGACGGCCTTGCCGACAGCGCCGGTCAGCTCCAGTAGCCCCGCGAGGGCGCGCGTCTGTACGTCGACGCGCCGCAAATGCTGTGCAACAACGCGCCTTCACTACGGCCGAGGGCGACCGAAGTGTCAGTCGCGGCCGGGACCGGGTGGGCCCGCGAATGCCTGGGCGATCGTCAGCCAGTGCTCGGCGTCCGGGCCGACCGCGACGACGTCCAACGTCGACCGGGGCCGGCGCTGCGTGACCAGCATGCAGAAGTGCTCGGCCGACCCGCTGACCTGTTGGGTGGCGTCCTCGGGTCCCCACGCCCACGCTGAGCCGTCCGGCGCGGACAGTTTCACGTGGAACGTCTCCGTCGGCGGGGTCAGCCCGTGCACCACATAGGCATAGTCACGGGTGCGGACGCCGATGTGGGCGATCGAGCGCAACCGCGCGGTCGGGGTGCGGGTCACCCCGAGCGCGTCGGCGACATCGAGGCCGTGCGCCCACGTCTCCATCAGCCGCGCGGTGGCCATCGACGGCGCGCTCATCGGCGGCCCGAACCACGGCAGCTTGCGGCCGTCGGCCACGGTCAGCAGTTCGTCGTGCAGCGCGGCCCGCGTCGTGCGCCACTCGGCCAGCAGCTGCACCGGCGGCAGCGCGGCGAGCTCCTCGGCGCCGGCGTCGACGAAGCCGGTCGGGTTGTCCGCCGCTCGGCCGAGGATCTCGGCGAACCCGGCCTCGTCGGTGACGGAGGTCAGCGCGACCTGATCGGTCCACAGCAGGTGAGCGATCTGGTGGGCGATCGTCCAGCCCGCGGCGGGGGTGTCGGTCGCCCAGTGCTCGGCTGACAGATCACCGACGAGCGCATCGAGATCATCGCTCTCGGCGCGCAGATCGGCGACCATGGGGGCTGCTCCGGCCATGCCGGACACTGTATCCGCGGCACGCGCGTTCATCGCCTCCGTCTGCTCTTCGCGCGCGCGCTCATCGCCGCCTCCGCACGCGGTGCCCCAATGTCGCATGCACCCCCAGCCCCACCAGATAGATGCCCGTCCCGGCGACTGCGAGCGCCGGCGCGTGCCCATCCGGCGGGATCACCGCCGCACCCGCCGCGATCGCGGTGATGAACGTCATCCAGAACAGCGAATCCTGGACCGTGAAGACGTGCCCACGCAGCGCGTCGTCGACGTCGACCTGCATCGCAGCATCGGCACACAGCTTGACCACCTGGCCGGCCACGCCCAAGAGGAATCCGCAGGCGACCATCACCGGCAGCAGCAGCGTCGCACCGAACAGTTGAACCACGGCCGCAAACGCCAGCGCCCCGTTGGGCGCGGTGTAGCGGCCCCATCTCTTGATCGCCGCGGGCGTCATCAGCGTGGCGAGGAACGAGCCGCTGCCGGTGGCGGCAACGAACAGTACTGCTGTACCAAGCCCGGCAACCGCCGTGGTGCCGCTCTCGCGGACGATCACCAGCACCAGCAGTGTGTTGAGCCCGAACACCATGCGGTGTGCGGACAGCCCGGCGAGCGTGGCGGTGACGGTCGGGACCGCCAACACCGTGCGCGCGCCGTGCAGCCAACCGGTGGCCACCGCGTACGCGACCGACCCCTGCACCGCACGCGCACTGTCGTCGGGGCCCAGCATGCGAGGCGGGAACCGGAACGACAGCAACAGCGCCAACGCCACCGGTGCGGTGGCGATGAAAATGATTGCCGCAGCACCGGAGTCGTCCGCCCCGAACAGCCAGCGCGGCAGCAGCATGAAATTGGCGCCCAGGAACGCGGCCGCCGCGCCGGTGGCCGTCGCGACCGAGTTCATCGCGACCACCTGCCCGCGCGGAACCACATGCGGTAACGCGGCAGACAGTCCCGAGGAGACGAACCGGGTGAAGCCGTTGACGATCAACGCGCCCAACAGGATTGGTAGATCGCCCACGCCGGCGGCCAGCAGTGCGCCGACCCCGATCACGAGCACGAGCCGACCGCAGTTCGCACCGATCAGCACCACCCGCCGGTCCCAGCGGTCGAGGAGCGCTCCGGCGAACGGACCGAGAAGCGAGTAGGGCAGGAAGAGCACCGCGAATGCTCCGGCGATCGCCCACGGGTCGGCGGCGCGTTGCGGATTGAACAGGATCGCCCCCGCCAGACCGGCCTGGAAGAGCCCATCACCGAACTGGCTCACCGCCCGCAGCTCCAGCAGCCGCCAGAACTCGGGTAGGGCTCGCACCGAGCGCCACAGGGCAAGCGGTGCGCGGGCGTCGGCCACGGGGTTCACGTCCTGTTGACGGGTGGAGCTGCGAGTCTGTCTGGAACCCGACCACACTACAAATATCGACGGAGGCGGCGCTTGTTCGCCACCATCGAGCAACGGTGATGACATGATGGTCGGGTGGCTCAGCCAGAGGATCCGGAGGACTTCAGAGAGGGAGTCGCACCCGTGGCGCACCGGGTGCGGGCCGGCACACTGCTGTTGGCGAACACCGACCTGATGGAGCCCACGTTCCGGCGCAGCGTCATCTACGTCGTCGAGCACAATGACGGCGGCACTCTCGGGGTCGTGCTGAACCGGGCCAGTGAGACGGCGGTCTACAACGTGCTGCCGCAGTGGGCGAAGCTGGCCACCAAGCCCAAGACGATGTACATCGGCGGTCCGGTCAAACGCGACGCCGCGTTGTGCCTGGCGACGCTACGGGCCGGGATGGATCCTGCCGGGGTGCCGGGACTGAGGCACGTGCAGGGCCGCATCGTGATGGTGGACCTCGACGGAGATCCCGACACGATCGCGCCGATGATCGAAGGCGTGCGAATCTTTGCGGGCTATTCGGGGTGGACGATCGGTCAGCTCGAGGGCGAGATCGAGCGCGACGACTGGATCGTGCTGTCCGCTTTGCCCACCGATGTACTCAGCGAACCGCGCATCGATCTGTGGTCCAAGGTGCTACGGCGCCAGCCGATGCCGTTGTCGCTGTTGGCCACACACCCGATCGACATCAGCCGCAACTAACTCTTGCAGGACAGCGTGCATGTCGCGCAGGCACCGCCGCCGCAGCTCGCCGCGGTCGTGTCCTGCTGCCTGAGCTGCTCGTCGCGAAGCACGGCCTTGGCGCTCTGCCAGCACCCCGCCGCGACGGTGGCCACGGCGCCGACGATGCACACCACGAGCGCCACCGTGGAGATCGGCGGGCCGGCCGACAGCGCGACCACGGCTCCCGCGGCGAGCATGACCGCGGCAGCCAGTTGGGTCGGCGCCACTGCGCGCAACACCTGGCGGACGTAGTCGGCTGACGGCGGCCGCGTCAGCGACCACACCGCCTGGGCACCGGTCACGACGGCCGCGCACAGACACAACACCGCGGCGACCAGCATGCGCCCAGAATACGGTGTGCGAATTGGGTCGTCCCCCGGGCGCCAGGCTTCGCCCGGGGGACGGCGTCTTATCCCTGCAGTCCCAGCGGCTGAGGTGGCGGGGCCACCGGTGCGACGGCGGGAGCTGCGGGTGCAGGGGGTCCGGGCGGGGCCACGCCGGGCGGCGGAACCGGCGCGGCCGGGGCAGCCGAGGGGGGGCTGACCTTGAAGCCGTTGACGATCGCGTCGGTGGCGGCGGCGGCGGGCAGCACCTGGTCGACGCTGGTGGTCACCGCCAGCGACACGAGGTACTGGTCGGGTCCGGAGGCAGCGATCACGTGGCGCCGCGACGTGTTCAGCGTCATGGACCCTTCGCGGTAGGTGCCCTCGATCAGCGAGGACGGCATCCCGCCGTGCGGGGCGAGGGACGCGTCGGTGGACCGCCAGGCCGGCAACTGCTGGCTGTCGATGAACCCGTGACTGATGGCTTCGTTCGGGTCGAACTGACCGACCAGCTTGTAGACCACCACCTGGGCGTTCGACGAGTAGAGCCCGTTACCGCCGACCCGGTCGGCGATCACCGCGAACGCGTCGGGAACGTTCGGGTCGGGGATGTGTGCCCAGCCCCGAGGCATCGGCAGCACGATGTTGAGCGCCCGGAAGTCGCGGCTGGTCTGAGGTTCGAGCGCAACGCCCTTGGAGGCGAAGTAGTCGGTCAACGTGCCCGACGTCGCCGGGGTGATCGTGGGTGCCGGTGGGGGGGTGGCCGCCGGCATCGGCACGCCGGCGGGAACACCCGCGGCGACGCCCGCCGGGACCGCTGCGGGGCCGGTGGCCGATGTCACACCCGGTTGACCGACGGCGACGGGCGCGGCATTGGGGGCCACCGTGACGGTCTGGGTGACCGTCGCCGGGGCGGGCTGCGGCGGTTGCGGCAGGATCGGCTGGGCCGACGCGGTGGTGCCCGCGAAGCCCAGAACGCAGGCCGCACCGGTTGCCGTGGCACCGATGCCGACTGCCAGAACCCGCCACTGGCGGGCGATTTCGCTCATGTACTGCTGTCCTCCGAGTCACTCTCCCCGACGTTCCGGGATGGTCGGTCCCGTGTCAGGCGACGAATGTATCCACGGCGGCGACCCGGTTACCAGGTCCGGGATCGACCTGGAACCAACCCCTGATGCATCCGCAACGGAACCGAGACCAACCCGACGCCGGGAAATCGGCGATCGGCGGGCTTATACCCTGGTGGCGTGACCGAAACGCCGACTCAGTCCTCGCGCGAGCACTCGTCCGCGCCTCCGGCCGCCGCCGCAGACACCCCGCAGCACCGCTACACCGCGCAGCTGGCGGGGGAGATCGAGCAGTCGTGGCAGCAGCGGTGGGTGCAGTCGGGGACCTTCGACGTCGCCAACCCGGTCGGCTCGCTGGCCCCCGCAGACGGCGCTTCGGTACCTGCCGACAAGATGTTCGTCCAGGACATGTTCCCGTACCCGTCCGGCGAGGGACTGCACGTCGGGCATCCGCTGGGATACATCGCGACCGACGTGTACGCGCGGTACTACCGGATGACCGGCCGTAATGTGCTGCACGCCTTGGGGTTTGACGCTTTCGGTTTGCCGGCCGAGCAGTACGCGATCCAGACCGGCACGCATCCGCGCACCCGAACCGAGGCCAACATCGTCAACTTCCGTCGACAGCTGGGCAGGTTGGGCCTCGGCCACGATTCGCGGCGGAGCTTTTCCACCACCGATGTGGACTACTACAAGTGGACGCAGTGGATCTTCCTGCAGATCTTCAACGCATGGTTCGACACGGCCGCGGGCAAGGCGCGTCCGGTCGCCGAACTGGTCGCCGAGTTCGAGGCCGGGACCCGGTCCGTGGGCGATGGACGGCAGTGGTCGGAGCTCGACGCCGCGGCCCGCGCGGATGTGGTCGACGCCCACCGCCTGGTCTACCTCGCCGACTCGGTGGTGAACTGGTGCCCGGGGCTGGGCACGGTGCTGGCGAACGAGGAAGTCACCGCGGACGGCCGCAGTGAGCGCGGCAATTTTCCGGTGTTCCGGAAACGCTTGCGCCAGTGGATGATGCGGATCACCGCCTACTCCGACCGGCTGCTCGAGGATCTCGACGTGCTGGACTGGCCGGAGAAGGTCAAGACCATGCAGCGCAACTGGATCGGCCGTTCCACGGGCGCCGCCGTCCTGTTCGGTACCGACGCGGGTGACATCGAGGTGTTCACCACCCGCCCGGACACGCTGTTCGGCGCGACGTACATGGTGCTGGCTCCCGAACACGAACTGGTCGATGACCTGGTCGCCGAGGAGTGGCCCGCCGACGTGGATGCGCGATGGACCTTCGGTGCGCCGACGCCGGCCGAGGCGGTGGCGACCTACCGTGCGGCGATCCGCGCCAAGTCCGACCTGGAGCGTCAGGAGAACAAATCCAAGACCGGGGTGTTCGTCGGCGCCTATGCGACGAATCCTGCCAATAGGCAACAGATTCCGGTGTTCATCGCCGACTATGTGCTGGCCGGCTACGGCACGGGCGCGATCATGGCGGTGCCCAGCGGCGACCAGCGCGACTGGGACTTCGCCACCGAGTTCGGCCTCCCGATCGTGGAAGTTGTTGCCGGCGGCAATGTTTCGCAAGAGGCCTACAGCGGCGACGGGGAACTGGTCAACTCCGGTTTCCTGAACGGCATGGACGTCCCCGCCGCCAAGGCGGCCATCACGGAGCGGCTGATCGCCGACGGCCGCGGACAGGAGCGGGTCGAATACAAGCTGCGTGACTGGCTGTTCGCCAGGCAGCGGTACTGGGGCGAGCCGTTCCCGGTGGTGTACGACGCCACGGGCCGCGCTCACGGGCTGCCGGAGTCGCTGCTGCCCGTGGAACTGCCTGACGTACCGGACTATTCGCCGGTGTCGTTCGATCCCGACGACGCCGACAGCGAGCCCTCGCCCCCGCTGGGGAAGGTCATCGACTGGGTCAACGTCGAACTCGACCTCGGCGACGGCCTCAAGCCCTACACCCGCGACACCAACGTGATGCCGCAGTGGGCGGGCAGTTCCTGGTACGAGCTGCGCTACACCGATCCGTACAACGAAGAAGAGTTGTGCGCCAAGGAGAACGAGGCGTACTGGATGGGCCCGCGGCCGGCCGAGCACGGGCCCGACGACCCGGGCGGTGTGGACCTCTACGTGGGCGGCGTCGAGCACGCGGTGCTGCACCTGCTGTACTCGCGGTTCTGGCACAAGGTGCTGTTCGACCTCGGCTACGTGAGCTCGCGTGAGCCCTATCGCCGGCTGGTGAACCAGGGCTACATCCAGGCGTTCGCCTACACCGATGCCCGCGGTGCCTACGTTCCGGCGGCCGAGGTCGTCGAGCGGGACGGCACGTTCTACTGGCCCGGCCCCGACGGCGAGATCGAGGTCAATCAGGAGTTCGGCAAGATCGGCAAGAGCCTCAAGAACTCGGTGTCGCCCGACGAGATCTGCGACAACTACGGTGCCGACACGCTGCGGGTGTACGAGATGTCGATGGGACCGATCGAGGCGTCACGTCCGTGGGCGACCAAGGATGTCGTCGGCGCGCACCGGTTCCTGCAGCGGGTGTGGCGGTTGGTCGTGGACGAAGAGACCGGCGCGGCCCGGGTCACCGACGACGCACTCGACGAGGAGACGCTGCGACTGCTCCACCGCACCATCGCCGGCACGGCCGACGATTACGCCGCGCTGCGCAACAACACCGCGGCCGCCAAGCTCATCGAGTACACCAACCATCTGACCAAGCAGGCGGTGACCGCGCGCGCGGCGCTGGAACCCCTCGTCTTGATGGTCGCCCCGCTTGCCCCGCATCTGGCCGAGGAGCTGTGGACCCGACTGGGCCACGGCACCTCGCTGGCGCACGGCCCGTTCCCGGTCGCCGATGAGCAGTACCTGGTCGAGGACACCGTCGAGTACCCGGTACAGGTCAACGGCAAGGTCCGCGGCCGCGTCACGGTGGCGGCCGACGCTGACACCGCCACCGTGGAGGCTGCCGCGCTGGCGGAGGAGAAGGTCGTCGCGTTCATCGACGGCAGGACGCCCAAGAAGGTGATCGTCGTCGCGGGCCGCCTCGTCAACGTCGTCCTGTAGTCCTCCCGGAGATCACGGTCACCGGGGGCGGACGATGACCTCGCGGACATGGCCGTCGCGCGGGGTGTTGATCGCGTCGACGGTGACCTTGGCGACGGTCTCCGGGCTCAGGAACTGTGCGGGGTCGTACTCGCGGCCCTCGTAGGCGACGAGGTCCTCCTGCATCGCCGTCGCGATCCGCCCCGGGTGCACCGACGTCACGCGCAGGGCGGGTTCGTCGTTGCGCAGCGAGTCCGCGAATCCGCGCAATGCGAACTTGCTGGCCGTGTAGGACGCCAGCCCGGCGGACGCGTTGATCCCGGAACCCGAGTTGATGAACACCACGTGCCCCTCGGCGGCACGCAGCGCGGGCAGCAACTCCAGTGTGAGGGCGACTGCCCCAATCAGGTTGACCGCCATGGTGGCTCGCCATTCGTCGACCGTGGATTCGGCGACCCGGCCGGGATAGGCCACCCCGGCGTTGTGGATCAGCACGTCGAGTTCCACCAGGGGTTCGACGACGGCGGCCATCGAGTCCGGATCGGCCAGATCGACGGGCCAGGTGGTGGCGCCGAAACGCTCGGCGACGGCGTCCAGGCGCGACGAGGGCCGCCCGGCCAGCAGCAGGGTGTGTGTCGGGGCCAATGCCTCGGCGAGGGCGGTTCCCAGCCCTCCGGTGGCCCCTGTGATCATCGCGGTCGGCACCCTCGAACCCTACCGACACTGCAAGTCGGCCCGAGAAGTCGCATCATGGGAGGCGATGCCCCACGACCCCAGCTTCGCCCCCACGCAACTCGCGGCCCGCGCCGCGTATCTGCTGCGCGGAAACGACCTCGGTGTGATGACCACCGCGGCGCCGTTGCTGTACCCCCACATGTGGAGCTGGGACGCCGCCTTCGTGTCGATCGGGCTCGCGCCGCTGTCGGTGGAGCGGGCCGTCGTCGAACTCGACACGTTGCTCTCGGCGCAGTGGCGTAACGGCATGATCCCGCACATCGTGTTCGCCAACGGTGCCGACGGCTACTTTCCCGGGCCGGCAAGGTGGGCGTGTTCAGCGTTGTCGGCCGATGCGCCGCGCGCCCGCCACACCTCCGGCATCACGCAACCGCCCGTGCACGCCATCGCGGTACAGCGCATCCTCGACCACGCCCGCACCCGCGGCCGATCCACCCGCGCAGTCGCCGAGTCCTTCCTGGACCGGCGATGGGACGACCTGGTTTCGTGGCATCGCTGGTTGGCGGAATGCCGTGATCAGAACGAACACGGCCGCGTCACCGTCTACCACGGCTGGGAGTCGGGGATGGACAACTCCCCGCGATGGGACAGCGCTTACGCCAACGTGATTCCCGGCGAGGTGCCGGAGTATCAGCGTGAGGACAACAAGATCAACACCGACGCCACTCAGCGGCCCAGCGACCTGGAGTACGACCGGTACCTGTGGCTGGTCGAGGAGATGAAGACCGCCCGCTACGACGACGAACTGCTGTCGAAGTCGGTCAGCTTCGCCGTCGAGGACGTCTTCGTCTCCGCCATCCTGTCGGTGGCGTGTCAGGTACTGGCCGAGATCGGCGAAGACCACAAACGCCCGCACGCCGACGTCAAGGATCTGTATGCGTGGGCCGACCGGTTCCGCGGCGGAGTCATCGCCACGACCGACCAACGTACCGGCGCGGCAAAGGATTTCGACGTCCGAGCCGACAGGTGGATCGCCACCGAAACCGTGGCGCAGTTCGCGCCGCTGCTCTGCGGGGGCCTCCCGCACGATCGCGAGCGGGCGCTGCTGCGGCTGCTGGAAGGCCCGCGGTTCTGCGGCCACCCGGACCTGGCCTACGCGCTGATCCCGTCGACGTCGCCGGTGTCGCGCGACTTCCGCCCGCGTGAGTACTGGCGCGGCCCGGTGTGGCCGGTGATGACGTGGTTGTTCTCGTGGTGTTTCGCCAGGCGCGGGTGGGCTGAGCGTTCGGCGGCCCTGCGCCGGGAGGGTTTGCGTCAGGCCAGCGACGGCACTTTCGCCGAGTATTACGAGCCGTTCACCGGGGAGCCGCTGGGCAGCATGCAGCAGTCCTGGACCGCGGCCGCGGTGCTGGACTGGTTGGGCTGAGGAGCTACTCGGCGATCCGCTCGAGCGGGGCCAGCCCCTTGGCCAGCGCGTCGAGTTCCTCTTCGCTGAGCTTGCTGAGCAGCGCGGCGAGATGAGCCTGCCTGGAGGCCAGCGCATCCCGGTGTTGAGCGTGCCCCTCGGGGGTGATGTCGACCAGCACCGCTCTCAGGTCGGAGGGATCGCGGGAGCGTTTGACCAGCCCCAGCTTCTCGAGCCTGCGGATGGCCACCGTGGTGGTGGGTGTGCGGACCCGCTCGTGGGCGGCCAGATCGGTCATCCGGATGGGGCCCTGGTCGAGCAGGGTGAGCAGGATGGACAGCTGGGCCAGGGTCAGATCTCCGGTGGTGGATGTCCTGCCGGTGTGCCGGAGAACAGACAGCACCTTGGAGAGCACACGCTGCAGTTCACCTGCGAGCTCGCTGACCTGCGGTTCGGCCTCCACCATAATCAGCCAGTCTAACCTCTGCCTTGCTGTGAAGTTGCGCGGACGACAGTTATAGCGCAATAAACTTTTGGAGAGTCTTTGCCCGGGGCCGACGGTCTCCGGTCACTCGGCGCGCAACGCGCACAGCACCCCGCGCCGCACCAGCTCCGAGAGCAGGATCTGCGCCATCGTGTCCGAACGCTGCATGCATGCGGCCCGCGCTGCCTCCGGCCGGCCCTCTCGGATCGCGTTCAACTCCGCCTCATAGGACGGCAGCAGCGCATCACGGTGCTCGAGGTAGCCGGCCCAGAAAGCCGGCGGAATCAAGGTCTGCGACGAGTCGATGGCTGCCTGCAGCCGAGGGCCCGCGTACTCGGTGTTGACGACCCCGCGGAACCGCCGGGCATGGTGATCGAACAGCCGGGAGTCCCTGCCGCCGCCCATCAGCGACAACAGCTCGGCGAGCTCCGCAGTGATCATCGGGTCCGCGGCGGCGGCTGCCCGCGCGGACGCGGTTCCGCTCAGCAGACCGTAGAGCTCGTGATGCTCGCGCACCGTCGCCTCGTCGAACCGCTCGACGAAGGCGCCGCGGTGATATTGAGTGGACAGGATTCCGTCGTGCTCGAGCTGCACGACCGCTTCCTGCACCGGCACCCTACTGAGTCCGAGCTCGTGCGCGATCTCGTTGCGGTCCAATCGATCTCCCGACCGGAGCTTGCCGGTCAGGACCAGATTGACGACGTGCGAGACCACGAGGTCTTTCTCTTTGACCCCATACTTCTTGGGCATGGCGGCGCCAGTCTCTCACGGCGCCGGAGTCCCCGGAGCGCTTCGGCGGGTTCAGCCGGCGACGCGCCGGTCCCGCCAACGACACAGAGCTTCGGCCTGGGAAAGGTCGTAGTCGGGTCCGTTGACGCCGACCGTCAGCATCGTGACGCCGAGGCCGGCCAGTGCGTCGGCGTCCGCGAGCAGCGAGTCCAGATCTTTGCCGTTGGCTCCTGCCGAGTGCTCGATGAGCGCCGGGTCGCGGCCGACGTCGGCGCAGTGGCGGGCGAGCACGTCGGCCTTGTGCGGGTAGCTTTCACGGTCGGAGAACGAGTGCCAGATGTCGGCGTATTCGGCCACCAGGCGAAGCGTCTTACGTTCGCCGCCGCCGCCGATCAGGACCGGGATGTCGCGCAGCGGCTGCGGGTTGAGCTTGCTCAGTCTCGACTCGATGCGCGGCATGGCCTCGGCAAGGTCGTCGAGCCGGCTGCCCGCGGTCCCGAACTCGTAGCCGTACTCGTCGTAATCCTTCTGCTTCCAACCGGATCCGAGACCGAGGATGAGCCGGCCGTCGGAGATGTGGTCGACGGTGCGGGCCATGTCGGCGAGCAGTTCGGGGTTGCGGTAGGAGTTGCACGTGACGAGCGCGCCGATCTCGATGCGCGAAGTCTGCTCGGCCCAGGCGCCCAGCATCGTCCAGCACTCGTAGTGAGCGCCGTCCGGGTCGCCGTAAAGCGGGAAGAAGTGATCCCAGTTGAAGGCGACATCGACGCCGATGTCCTCACAGCGACGCAGCGCGTCGCGCAGGTGGCTGTACTGCGGCGCGTGCTGAGGCTGAAGTTGGACGCCGATACGGACGGGACGGTCAGTGGAAGAGGTCATGGCTCCACGTTAGGCGCGCCGCGCTACACGCCGATCTGGCCGCCGTCTTTCCACACCGCCACGACCGCGGGCCGCGCGGTGCCGTTACCGCCTTCGGGCCAGCGCGACAGCGGGTTGTCGATGCTGTTGTCGTCGTTCTCGCCCGGGTGTTGCACGCACACGGTGACCAGATCATCGGTGATCACCGGCCCGCACGTCTCGGCACCGAGAGGCACAGTCAGGAACTGTTTCGTCTCGCCGCGGTTCGGCCCCTCGAGTGCGACGGCGAACAGGCCGTCGTTGGAGTCGAGGGCGTTGCCGTCGGTGGAGATCCACAGGTTGCCGTGGCTGTCGAAGGCCAGGTTGTCCGGGCAGGAGATCGGACTGACCTTGGTCTTGTCGAAACCGCCGTAGTACGTATCGGCGGCCGCCGGATCCCCGCAGACCAACAGCAGGTCCCAGGTGAAGCTCGTGCCTGCGTGGTCGTCGGTGATCTCGAGGACCTGGCCGCTCTTGTTGTCGTTGCGGGGGTTGGCGGCGTCGGGTCCCGGCTCGCCGTCCACCCCGCGCACGTCGTTGTTGGTCAACGCGACGTAGACCTTGCCGGTTGTGGGATTGGCCTCAAAATCCTCGGGCCGGTCCATCTTCGTTGCGCCGGCCTTGTCCGCCGCCATCCGGGTGAACACCGCGGCTTCCTGGGCGGTCACGCCGGCCACAAGCGACTCGGCCTGACCGTCGGGCCCGCTGCGCAGCAACGGGATCCAGGTCCCGGTCCCCATGAAGCTGCCCGAGGCGGGAAGCGTGCCGGAGCCGTCGATCTCGGACGCCGGGATGTCACTGGAGAGCTTGGCGACGTACAGCGTGCCCTCGTCGAGCAGCGTCATGTTGTACGCCATCGCCGCGGGATCGGTTCCGGGCTGCATCTTCTTGGCCGAGACGAACTTGTACATGTAGTCGAAGCGTTCGTCGTCGCCCGTGTAGGCGACAACGGTGCCATCGTCGGTGATGTAGATGTTGGCACCCTCGTGCTTGAGCCGTCCCAGCGCGGAGTGCTTGATCGGGGTGGAGTTCGGGTCCCACGGGTTGAGTTCCACGACGTACCCGAAGCGGTTCGGCTCGTTCGGCGTCCGGGTGAGGTCGAACCGGGGGTCGAATGTCTCCCATTTGAGCTCACTGGGTTCCATCGACACGCCGTAGCGGTCCAGTCGGTCGGCATCAACCGGGCCAGGCGCGGCAGCGCCGTCGGCGGCACCGAAGTAGTCCTGGAAGTTCTCCTCACCGGAGAGCACTGTGCCCCAGGGGGTGACGCCCCCGGCGCAGTTGGCGAAGGTGCCCGCGACCGTGCGGCCGGTCGGGTCGGCGGGTGTCTTGACGAAGTCGCTGCCGGCCGCCGGCCCCGTCAGGGTCATCGGTGAGTCGGCGGTGATGCGACGGTTGTAGGTGCCCATGACGGGCCGCAGGCCCTCGGGGGTGCGCTCGACCTCGACGACGCCCATGCCGATCGCGGCGATCTCGACGTCGAACTGCTCCCGGGTGGGGGCGTCGGCGTTGTAGCCGGCGAACATGAACTGCGGTGAGACGTACTCGAAGTTGGTGACGAGCAGGAAGCGATTCTGCTGCCCTGGGATCGGCAGCAATCCGGCGAAGTCGTTGTTGAAGCCGAACTGCTGGCGTTGCGCGGCACCTGTCTGGTTGGCGATGTCGAACTGCGGCGCATCGGGCAGGACGGGGTCACCCCAGCCGATGACCACCGACTGCCGGTAACCGTCCGGGATGATGACCGCGTCGTCGCTGTTGGGTGCGACGGAGGCGAAGTCCATGCCCGGTGGTGGTTCGGCGGGCGCGGTGGACGTCGTCGAGGTGGCTACCGGTGCGGAATCCTGGGAGCAGGCAGCCAACACCGAACCCGCACCCACGGCCAGCACGGCGACGCCGCCGGCCTGCAGCATCGAGCGCCGAGACACCGATTTGACGACATCGCCGAAGTATTCGTTGTCGCTGCGGTTCGGAACCGGTTTCGAGCACGCATCACCACACTTGTAGACGCAGGTCACGTGCTGTCGCTTGGACTTCCCGTTGTGAGCGACAAAGAGATTCAGCGGCACAAGCGCCATGAGTTCCTGTTCCTTCCGACACGTCTTCGGCCGGGGGCTGGGCGGCCGGACCCGCGAGAAGTTACGGCAGCAGGGCAATCAAAAGGCAAGCAGAAGGTGAACAGCAGTCGACCGCAGTCACCATGCGCGCGGCCCCGCCACAGTGGTAAGGGATAACTGGTGAGCACGTTTGCCAATGCGATCCGCTCCCCTCGGGATACTGTGCAGCAAAGCCTAGCCGGGGGGTCAAGTGTGATGGGCGAGAATCAAGATCAATTGTCGCGGAGGAAATCTCGGCACACGCGCCGGTCCGAGAACTTCGCGGTCAGGCGATGGCTCCAGGCCGGGTTGGCGTCGGCGGGGATGGGTGCGGCTTTGCTGGGCTTTTCGCTGATGACGCCGGAGATCGGCGTCGCATCGGCAAACACGAACGACTCGTCTGTGTCCTCAGACACTTCCAGCGCAGCCGGCCGCGTGACGAAACGGGACACACGAGAGGTGGACGCCGACACCGAGAGTGATGCCGATGCCGACACTGCCGCCGACACCGACAGTGACCCCGACGCCGACAGTGACCCCTACGCCGACAGTGCCGCCGACGCGGACGCTGACGCCGACAGTGACACCGATACCGACGCCGACGCCGACGCCGACGCCGACAGTGACACCGACACTGATGATGAGGACACCGCTACCCACGACAGCGGCGATGGCGCGTCCCACAGCGTATCCACCGCAGATGTCCCTCAAAGGCTGGAGGACGCCACCGACGAAAGGGCCCACGCGTCGCTGCTGACAGAACCCGCCGCGGTCGAACTGACCAGCGCCGCCGTCACGGACGCGGTCGAGTCGGCTGCCGATCCGGTCCCCGCGCCGCCGTGGCTGGCTCCGCGGCGGACCTGGAACGACGTTGTCGCAGAGATCATGACCAACTGGACAACCAGACATGAGGCGTGGGTCGAGTCGTTGGATGTCAGCGATGAGAGAAAGGAGGAACTGACCGCTTCGTTCTTGGCGATGCGGCGCGGGCTGTTCAACCAGGCACCGACGGTCGCACCGATTCAGCTGAGCGGCTTGGTGAGTGGCCCCATCACCGGCGACATCAATGGAGTCGACGCCGAGGGTGACGCCATCGTCTACCGACTGATCCGCGGACCCCGGCAGGGCTCGGTGGTCATCAACGCCGACGGGACCTACACCTACACACCGGATGCGGAATTCGACGGTGTCGACACCTTCTCCGTCCGCGCGATCGACGTCGGCTTGCACATCAACTTGCTGAACCTCCTACGCCCGATCGGGACGCGCTCCACCAACCTGATCAACCAGGGGGCGATCACGTTCGACTTCGCCTTCACCGGCGACGGCTGGACCGATGAGCGGCGAGAAGCGTTGCAACAAGTGGCGAGCCGACTTCAGGAGTACTTCCGGGTCGACAGGGCGGTGACGCTGTCCTACGACGTCAACGTCGAGCTCCAGGAGGGCAGCCTCGCTTCGGCATTCAGCCCGTACATCTCCGAGCTGCCGGGGTACTGGCCCACGGTGGTCCAGTACAAGCTGCAGACCGGTCGAGACGCGAACGGATCGACAGCAGATGGTGAGATCACCTGGAATTTCAAGGACTACGAGTGGGGCTTGGGTGAGACCGTCTCGGACGATGAATACGACTTCGTGTCGACGGCGATCCACGAGCTGATGCACTCATTCGGGTTCCTCTCCTCGCTGGACGCGCCAGGAGAGAACGACGACAGGAACCGGGCGTACTTCGACAGATTCGTCGTGACCGCCCGCGGAGTGCGACCCTTCACGCTGTTCGGCGGATGGCCCGCCGCCAACGACCCGAAACTCGGCGGCGAGGACGGCGGCTTGTTCTTCGGGGGCAGGAATGCAATCGCGGCCCACGGCGGGCTGGTACCCCTCTACACCCCGATGCCGTTCGAGCCGGGAAGCTCGATCGCCCACCTCGACGATGTCACCTTCACCGGCGACGATCAGCAGATCATGAACGCGCAGACCGGTAAGGGTCTGATCGTGCGGGTGTTCAGCGATCTGGAGTTGGGCTTGCTCGAGGATCTCGGATACCGCGTCGTGATGCCGCAGGCACCGCCATACGGGATGGCACTGATCGGGTCGATATTCCTGGCCCGTCCGCGGCGCAAGGACAAGTCGGCCGCGCGTTAGGCGCCGAGCACTCCTCGCAGGAGTTCGACCAAAGCGCGCGGCTGGTCGCTCTGTACCGAGTGCCCGGAGTCTTCGACGATGTGGATCTGCTGGAAACCCGGTGCGGCACGGGCGAACTCGGCGGCATCCTCGTCGTTGACGAAGAAGGAGTTGGCGCCGCGGATCAGCGTGGTGGGGGTGGTGAGCCGCGGCACGTCATCCCACAGGTTCTCGAACCCCTCGCCCTTGCGGATGGAGTCGTACCGCCACGTCCAGGTCCCGTCGTCGAGGCGTTTGGCGTTGTGGAAAACACCTCGCCGCAACGATTCCCGGTCACGGTGCGGCGCTGCAGCGACGGTGACCTCGAGCATCGAGTCGAACGTCGGGAAGGTGCGCGCGCCCTGAACCAAGGCAACAGTGCCCTTCTGGGCGTCGGTCATCTCGGTGTGGCGTTCCGGTGCCGACGGCGTGACGTCGACCATCACCAGGTTGCGCACGAGTTCCGGGGCCGCTACTGCCATCCGCATCGCTGTCAGTCCGCCGAGCGACATTCCGACGACGAGATCGGCGTCGCCGGCGAGGTCGCGGACCACCGGTTCGACGGCGTCCGCATTGAGCTTGGGTCCGTAGTCACCGTCCTCGCGCCACGCCGAACGGCCGTGCCCGGGCAGGTCGACCGCCAGTGCGGGCACGCCCAGACCGATGATGACGGTGTCCCAGGTGTGGGCGTTCTGACCGCCGCCGTGCAGGAACACCACCCGCGGCGCGTCGTCACCGAACTTGAGTGCGCTGACCGGGCCGGCGTCGATGCGGGTGGCGCTCGGCAGGGGACCGGTCACCCCGGACTGGCGGGCGTTTTCCCTGAGGAAGACGAACTCCGACAGGCCGGCCAGCTCGTCATCGGCGTCGCTCATGGTGCGACAGTACCGCTGATATTCACGTGCGAGTGGGGGTACCCGTGTGTCACGGTCGGAGGGTGGCACACACAA
The DNA here is from genome assembly GCF_039729195.1 of Mycobacterium sp. DL. Taxonomy (NCBI): domain Bacteria; kingdom Bacillati; phylum Actinomycetota; class Actinomycetes; order Mycobacteriales; family Mycobacteriaceae; genus Mycobacterium; species Mycobacterium sp. DL. The sequence goes on along the minus strand of NZ_CP155796.1, from coordinate 6,194,243 downwards.
CTGCATTGACGATCCGCGGCGCCCAGGAGGCGGACTGGCCGGCCATGGTGCTGCTTGGCGCAACATGTTTCGGGGTCTGGCGACCGCAGGAGACCGCCGAGATGTGGCGATCGATGATGCCCGCCGACGGTGCCGTCGTCGCGTGCGACGGACCGGATGTCGTCGGGATGGCGCTGTTTCTCGATCTGAGGCTGACGGTCCCCGGCGGTGCGGTGCTCCCGATGGCCGGAGTGTCGTGGGTTGCGGTGGCACCGACGCATCGGCGGCGCGGCGCGCTGCGGGGCATGTTCGACGAGTTGCACGCCCGCATGGAGGCCAAGCGTTATCCGCTCGCCGGTCTGGAGGCCAGCGAAGCCGCCATCTACGGCAGATTCGGCTACGGCGCCGCCACCGCGGTGCATCGGCTGTCCGTCGACCGGCGGACGGCCCGGTTCCACGACGACGTGCCCGACCCCGGCGGCGTCCGGGTGGTGCGCCTCGCCGAACACCGCGGGCAGCTCGAGGACATCTTCGAGCGGTGGCGGTTGCAGAACCCCGGTGGCCTGTACAGCCCGCCCCGGCTGTGGGACGAGGTGCTGGCTGACCGCGAATACTCGCGGCACGGCGGCAGCGCCTTCTTCTGCCTGCTTCATGACGACGGCTTCGCGCTCTATCGCGTCCACGACGGCGAGGGCAAGGGCACCGTCGAGATCACCGACCTCACCGCTGTCACGCCGGAGGCGCACATCGCCCTGTGGCGGGTCCTTCTCGGGATGGATCTGATGGCGACGATCACCGTCGAATCCCACCCGGGGGAGGTGCTGCCGTATCTGTTGACCGATCAGCGACTGGTGCGCACCGTCGGCGTCGATGACGGGCTGTGGCTGCGGATGCTGGACATTCCCACGGTGCTGCAGGCGCGCAGTTATGCCGCGGACGTGTCGGTGGTGCTCGACATCGCCGATGCGGTATTGGGTGGCGGCGGAAGATTCGCACTCGATGTCAGCGGCGGCCGAGCGCGGTGCGCGCCCACCGATGCCCCCGCCGATGTGCACACCGACCTGTCGGTGCTCGGCTCCATTTATCTGGGCGCGCACCGCGCGTCGGCATTCGCGACCGCACAACGACTGCGGTGCAACGACTCCGGGCTCGCCGCGAAGCTGGACGCGGCGTTCGCCGTCGACGTTCCCGCGGAGCTCGGCTTCGGGTTCTGATGTCGCCGGAATTGCGTTCCAGCAGAGACTCTCTCGCGATTCTCCGGCTGGAATGCAATTCCGGCGGACGAGAATGGTCCGGCGTCAGCGCTTCGCGGGGACCGTCCTGATGTCCTCCGCGACCGCTGCCGCGTCCGGAACGCTGACGATCAACGTGTGGTACTTGCCCTCGTCGAGGTCGATCCGGACAGCGGCCTGCCGCGCCCGCGCGACGGCGAAGGTGCGTCGCCCCGAGGCGCGCCATGTGCCGATCTTGGTGCGCGACGGGATGTGCAGTCCCGGCGCACGGAAGCCCTGCACCTCGTCCAACGGCCGCTCGACCACGTTGATGGCCGTGACGGATGCCAGGGGCACTCGGATGTCTCGGTGTAGCGCCGCCAACTTCTCGAGGGGTGTCAGCACGATGTCGAGGTACGCGCCGGTGCGCTGAATCTTCGCCACAAAAATCTCCTCTCGGTCATACGTTATCAATATTGATAATATAACAGAAGGCGATACTGGTCAGGTGGCGTCCGCCGATCTCCTCCTGCACCCCATCCGGTTTCGTGTCGTCCAGGCATTGCTCGATGGCGGTGAACTCACCACAGGGGAACTCCGCGCGCTGCTCGCCGACGTGCCGGTCGCCACCCTCTACCGACATGTCGGCAGGCTCGCGGACGGCGGCGTGCTCACGGTGGTCAGCGAGACGCGGGTCCGCGGGGCCGTCGAACGGCGCTACAAGCTCGACTTCGCCAACGCGGTCGTCGGCGATGACGAACTTCGCGCCATGACTGTCGACGAGCATCGGCAGGCGTTCACGGTGTTTGTCGCGACGCTCCTGGTGCACTTCAACCGATACCTCGACGGTCCGGACGTCGACGTGGTTCGCGACCGCGCCTCGTTCAGCCAGGTGGCGCTGTGGCTGAGCGACGAGGAACTGGATCAGATGCGCAGCGAAATCGTCGAGGCCATCAACAGCCGGTTGTCGCACAAGAACTCTCCTGGGCGAAGGAGACGAATGCTGACGACGATCCTGATGCCGGATCCGTGATGAGTGCCCAGAAACGACACTGCGGACAGGTCCGAGATTCTCGCGAATCCCGACCTGTCCGCAGTGTCGATGACGGCGGAAGCGGTTAGCCCTCGATGAAGTCTTCCAGCTGGGCGCGCGCGACGTCGTCGGCCAGCTGCTTCGGCGGGCTCTTCATCAGGTAGGCCGAGGCGGCTTCGACGGGTCCACCGATGCCACGGTCCAGCGCGATCTTCGCGGCACGGACCGCGTCGATGATGACGCCGGCCGAGTTGGGCGAATCCCACACCTCGAGCTTGTACTCCAGGTTCAGCGGCACGTCACCGAAGGCGCGGCCTTCCAGACGGACGTAGGCCCACTTGCGGTCGTCGAGCCAGCCGACGTGGTCGGACGGGCCGATGTGCACGTCTTTGGTGTTGAACTCGCGCTGCAGATTGCTGGTGACGGCCTGGGTCTTGGAGATCTTCTTCGACTCCAGCCGCGAGCGCTCGAGCATGTTGAGGAAGTCCATGTTGCCGCCGACGTTGAGCTGCATGGTGCGGTCGAGCTGCACGCCACGATCCTCGAACAGCTTGGCCATCACGCGGTGGGTGATGGTGGCGCCGACCTGGCTCTTGATGTCGTCGCCGACGATCGGCACGCCTGCGTCTTCGAACTTCTTGGCCCACACCGGATCCGAGGCGATGAAGACGGGCAGGGCGTTGACGAAGGCCACGCCGGCGTCGATCGCGCACTGGGCGTAGAACTTGTCAGCCTCTTCGGAGCCCACCGGCAGGTAGGACACCAGGACGTCGACCTTGGCGTCTTTGAGCGCCTTGACGACATCGGCGGGCTCGACGTCGGAGATCTCGATCGTCTCGGCGTAGTACTTGCCGATGCCGTCGAGGGTCGGTCCGCGCTGCACGACGACGTCGGTCGGCGGTACGTCGGCGATCTTGATGGTGTTGTTCTCCGAGGCGAAGATGGCCTCGGAGAGGTCGAAGCCGACCTTCTTGGCGTCCACGTCGAATGCGGCGACGAACTTCACGTCGCGCACGTGGTACTGGCCGAGCTTGACGTGCATCAGGCCGGGAACGGTGGCGTTCTCGTCTGCGTCCTTGTAGTACTGAACGCCCTGCACCAGCGAGGACGCGCAGTTGCCCACGCCGACGATCGCGACCCGGACGTCATTGCTTGCGGTCATGACGACTTCTCCCTTTGTCCTACTCCGATTGCTGTATCACTCATTACGCACTCGACCCGGTCAGGCCTGGTCTGCGCGGTCTTGCGCCGATTTCTCGGCCGCGATCAATTCGTTGAGCCATTTGACTTCTCGCTCGCTGGACTCGAGACCCAGCTGGTGGAGCTGACGGGTGTAGCGATCCAACGAGTTACTTGCCCGCGCGACGGCTTCACGAAGGCCTTCTCGACGTTCCTCCACCTGGCGACGACGTCCCTCGAGGATTCTCATCCGCGCCTCGGCAGGAGTGCGGTTGAAGAATGCGAGGTGGACGCCGAAGCCGTCGTCGGAGAAGTTCTGTGGGCCGGTGTCGGCCACCAGTTCGGTGAAGCGCTTCTTGCCGGCGTCGGTGAGCTGGTAGACGCGGCGGGCCCGGCGAACCTTCACGGTGCCCTCGGGGGCGGCGTCCTCGACGATCAGGCCATCGGCCTGCATGCGCCGCAGCGCCGGGTAGAGCGAACCGTACGAAAAGGCGCGGAACGCACCGAGCAGACCCGTCAGACGTTTACGCAGCTCGTAGCCGTGCATCGGGGATTCCTGGAGGAGACCCAGAACAGCCAGTTCCAGCATTCGGGCCACCTCCTCACATCTACCGATCGTCGCTACGACGACTCAACACGTCGGGCAAGTGTATCGCGCCGATATATTCGCCGTCATATCGGTGGCGGGAAAATGACGCGGAGGTGTCAGTTGCTGGGGTAGTTGATCTGCTTGACGGAGCCGTCGCCGTTCAGCTCGATGTAGCCGCTGCCGAACTCGCTGGACACATAAATAGCCAGGTCAATGGCGCCCGGAGGGGCGGTCTCGTCACTGTTCGGGCCGATCGACAGGTAGACGTTGTCGACGTCGTCGGCCTTGATGCCCAGTGTCTCGGGGGCGCCGCGCATGATGCCGACAACGGTCGGCACATCGAACGCGGCGAGGTCGACGAGCACATCGCGGTCATCCTTGGCCGACGACGACGGGTCACCCCAGCCGCCGCGATAGACGTACTGCAGCGCGCGTCGGTCGTCGGCCGGGTCGGGCCGCTGCAGAGCGGCGTAATCCGGGTAGACGGTCAGCGAGTACCCCCGGGTGTCACCCCACTTCTGCCGCATCTGCTCGAGCAGCCCGGTCAGCCCGCCCAACGAGTGGAGTTGCCGCGGCGGAGTGAGCACCTTGGCGGGAACCCCGTCGGACTTGGCGCCCGGGTCCGAGGTGAAGTTCAGCGGCGACGGGGTGTTGCCGTAGGGCCCCAGCCGATCGCGATTCCGAGCACTACCAGCACGCCGGCCATCGCGGCACGCAGGACCCAGCCGTTGCCGATGGCCGGCGCCCGCCGGTTGACCACCCGGGTGATGACCGGCGCCGACGAGTTGGCGGTCTGCAGATCGGAGACCAGGGACTGCAGCTCGCCCAGGGTGGCAGCGGTGGTCGCCTTCTTGACCCGCTCGCCGTGTTCGGCCATCGACAGCTGGCCCTCCGCCAGCGCGGTGTCGAGGATCTGGCAGGTGTCGTTGCGGTCGCTGTCCTTTGCGCGCGTCCCTGCACCACGTCGCGCTGAGCTGCCCGAAGCCACGTCGATGATCGTAAGAGTTCCCCCGGTGATGTCGCAGGCCAGCCTTGATCTTGACTCTCGATTTGAGAGGACCGGCCGCAGGTCGCGCCTCGGTGGTCATGGCGCCGACGTACTCTGGTCCTCGTGCGATTGCAGCGACAGGTGGTGGACTACGCCCTGCGGCGCCGGTCCCTGCTGGCCGAGGTCTATTCGGGGCGCACCGGCGTCACCGAGGTCTGCGACGCGAATCCCTACCTGCTTCGGGCCGCCAAGTTCCACGGCAAGTCGAGCTCGGTGATCTGCCCGATCTGCCGCAAGGAACAGCTGACCCTGGTGTCGTGGGTGTTCGGTGATCACCTCGGCGCGGTGTCGGGTTCGGCCCGCACCGCGGAGGAGCTGGTCATGCTGGCCACCCGTTACGACGAGTTCTCGGTACACGTGGTGGAGGTATGTCGCACCTGCAGTTGGAATCACCTGGTCAAGTCGTACAAGCTCGGCGCGGTACCGCCCCCACAGGGTTCGCCCAAGCCACGACGCACTCAGACGGCGCGCGGTCGTGCGCGCACGGCCAGTGAATAACGAAGGGCGCCACGACCGGTCAGCCAGAGACGCCCGGGAGGGCCAGATGACCGACGGCGTGAGCCCGAGACCACCCCAACGACCCAACGGTCCGCCTCAGCGGTCCGCCGACAGCGGTAGACACCGGCCACCGCCCCAGGGTGCTGCGCAGCGCCCACGTCCCGGCGCCCCGGATGACCGGGCGACCGCGATCCTGCCCCCGGTGCGCGACGACAAGCCCGCCCATCTGCGGGATCCGGTCGACGCGGTCAAGCGGGCCATGGACGGCCGTCCGCCTCAGCAGCCACCACCTCCGCCGCCGGGCCGCCCGCCGCGCGGGCCGGGTGGGGGAGGGCCGTCCGAACGCCCCCCGGGCTCGGGTCGACAGGTCAACTGGAAGTGGGTGCGCCGCGGTCTGGCCGCGACGGTGGCGATCCTGATCGTGCTGCCGCTGCTCACCTTCGGCATGGCCTACATGATCGTCGACGTGCCCAAGCCGGGCGACATCCGCACCGCTCAGGTGTCGACCATCCTGGCAAGCGACGGCTCCGAGATATCGAAGATCGTTCCGCCCGAAGGCAACCGGATCGACGTCAGCATCGACCAGATTCCGGTGCATGTCCGCGATGCGGTGATGGCCGCCGAAGACCGGGACTTCTACTCCAATCCCGGCTTCTCGTTCACCGGGTTCCTGCGCGCCGCCAAGAACAACGTCTTCGGCGGCGACTTGCAGGGTGGCTCGACGATCACCCAGCAGTACGTGAAGAACGCCCTGGTGGGTGACGCCCGCTCCGGGGTCGGCGGCGTGATCCGCAAGGCCAAGGAACTGGTGATCTCCACCAAGATGTCCGGTGAATGGTCCAAGGACCAGGTGCTGGAGTCGTACCTGAACATCATCTACTTCGGTCGCGGCGCCTACGGCGTGGCGGCTGCCTCTCAGGCCTACTTCGCCAAGCCCGTCGAAGAACTCAACGTCGCCGAGGGCGCGCTGCTGGCCGCATTGATTCAACGGCCGTCGGTGCTCGACCCGGCCGTCGACCCGGAAGCCTCCGGCGTGCGGTGGAGTTGGGTGCTCGACGGCATGGTGGAGATCGGTGCGCTGTCACCCGAAGACCGCGCAGCGCAGGTGTACCCACCGACGATCGCGCCGGATGCGGCGAGCACGCAGAACCAGACCACCGGGCCCAACGGTCTGATCGAGCGGCAGGTGATCGACGAACTGCTCGAGATCTTCAACATCACCGAGCAGACGCTGAACACCGAGGGACTGCAGATCACCACCACGATCGACCCGCAGGCGCAGGCCGCCGCGGTGGAGTCGGTCGAGGAGTACCTGGACGGCCAGGATCCCGACATGCGCTCGGCGGTGGTGTCGATCGACCCGAGGTCCGGCGGGATCAAGGCGTACTACGGCGGCTCGGACGCCACCGGGTTCGACTTCGCGCAGGCAGGTCTGCCCACCGGATCGTCGTTCAAGGTGTTCGCGTTGGTCGCTGCGCTGCAGCAGGGGATGGGCCTGGGCTATCAGGTGGACAGCTCGCCCGTCACCGTCAACGGCATCGAGATCAGCAACGTCGAAGGCGGCAGCTGCGGGACGTGCAACATCGCCGAGGCGTTGAAGCGGTCGTTGAACACCAGTTACTACCGTCTGATGCTGCAGCTGAACAACGGGCCGCAGGACGTCGCCGACGCCGCGCACGAGGCGGGCATCGCCGAGAGCTTCCCGGGTGTCGAGCACACGCTGTCCGAGGACGGCCAGGGCGGCCCGCCGAACAACGGCATCGTTCTGGGCCAGTACCAGTCGCGGGTGCTCGACATGGCCTCGGCGTACGCGACGCTCGCCGCGTCGGGGGTCTACCACACCCCACACTTCGTGCAGAAGGTCGTCAACGCCGAGGGTGATGTCCTCTTCGACGCCGGTCAGGAGGACAACGCCGGCGAGCAGCGCCTCGACAAGACGGTCGCCGACAACGTCACCGCGGCGATGCAGCCGATCGCCGGATACTCCGGCAGATCGCTCGCGGGTGGGCGCCCGTCGGCCGCCAAGACCGGCACCAACCAGCTCGGCGACACCGGCGAGAACCGGGACGCATGGATGGTCGGCTTCACGCCGTCGCTGTCCACCGCGGTGTGGGTGGGCACCACCGACGGCACCAAACCGCTTGTCAACGCGTCGGGCTCGTCGGTGTACGGCTCCGGACTGCCCGGCCAGATCTGGAAGTCCACGATGGACGGCGCCCTCGACGGCACCGACAACGAGACGTTCCCGAAGCCCGACGAGATCGGCGGTTACGCCGGGGTGCCGCAGGCGCCTCCGCCGCCCCCGTCGCCGACTGAGACCGTGCCGCCGCCACCGTCGGAGTCGGTGATCCAGCCGACGCTGGAGATCGCCCCGGGCATCACGATTCCCTGGGGCCCGCCGACGACCGTGCCCGTGGGCCCGCCGCCTCCCGGCGGTGCGGCTCCGGTGACTGAGGTCCCGCCGGGCGCGCCGCCCCCCGAAGTGCCGCCACCGGGGGTGCCCCCGCCAGGAGTTCCGCCGCCGGGTCCCCTGCCGCCCCCGTGACCGAACGGGACGAGACAGCGCCGGATCTGGCTGAATCACCGGCGCCACCGGCCGTGCCCGAATCGCCGGCGCCGTTGGCACAGGATCTGCGGAGCCTCGACGATCGCGACATGCCCAGTCGCACCGACACCGTCGGCGCCGCGCTGTCGGGCACCATCGGCGGACCCGTCGGCCGCCACGCGCTGATCGGCCGGACCCGGTTCCTGACCCCGCTGCGGGTGATGCTGCTCATCGCGCTGGTGTTCCTGGCGCTGGGTTATTCGACCAAGGCGGCATGCCTGCAGACCACCGGAACCGGCGCGGCCGATCAGCGGGTGGGCAACTGGGAGAACCAGCGTGCCTACTTCCAGCTGTGCTATTCGGACACGGTGCCTCTCTACACGGCAGAGTTGTTGAACCAGGGCAAGTTTCCGTACAAGTCCAGCTGGATCGAGACCGACGCCGAGGGCAAGCCCCACGTTCAGTACGACGGCACCCCGGCCGTGCGCTACATGGAGTATCCGGTTCTGACGGGGATCTACCAGTACCTGTCGATGACGCTGGCGAAGACCTACACGGCTCTGACGAAGGTGGTGTCGATACCGATCGTCGCCGAGGTGGTGATGTTCTTCAACATCGCCGCTTTCGGTCTGGCGCTGGCGTGGTTGACGACCTTGTGGGCGACCGCGATGCTGGCCGGCCCGCGGCGCATCTGGGATGCCGCGCTGGTCGGCGCGTCACCGATCGTGATCTTCCAGATCTTCACCAACTTCGACGCGCTGGCAACGGCTTTCGCCGCAGGCGCACTGCTGGCGTGGGCGCGACGAAGACCCGCGCTGGCCGGCGTGCTGATCGGGCTGGGCGTGGCGGCGAAGCTCTACCCGCTGCTGCTGCTCATCCCGCTGGCCCTGCTGGCGATCCGGACCGGACGGCTGCGTGAGGTCACCCGCACCGCGGTGGTGGCCGTGGGGGTGTGGCTGGCGGTGAACCTGCCGATCATGGTGTTGTTCCCGCGGGGCTGGTCGGAGTTCTTCCGGCTCAACACCCGCCGCGGCGACGACATGGACTCGATCTACAACGTCGTGAAGTCCTTCACCGGCTGGCAGGGGTTCGACCCGAACCTGGGGTTCTGGGAGCCGCCGGTGGTGCTGAACGCGATGACCGCCGGGCTCTTCGCGGCCTGCTTGATCGGCATCGGCTACATCGTGCTGACGGCGGCCCGGCGGCCGCGGGTGGCCCAGGTCGCGTTCCTGGTGGTGGCGGCGTTCCTGCTGACCAACAAGGTGTGGAGTCCGCAGTTCTCGCTGTGGCTGGTCCCGTTGGCGGTGCTGGCACTGCCGCAGCGGCGGATCCTGCTCGCCTGGATGACGATCGACATGCTGGTCTGGGTTCCGCGGATGCTGTATCTGTTCGGCGAGGAGAACATGGGCCTGCCCGAACAGGCCTTCACCGCGACCATCCTGCTGCGTGACATCGCGGTGATCACCCTGTGCGCGTTGGTGATTCGCCAGATCTACCGTCCCGAGCTGGATCCGGTGCGGCGCGGCGGCCTCGATGACGATCCCGCGGGCGGGTTCTTCGACCGGGCGCCCGACGCGCCACCGCGCTGGCTACCCGAGTGGCTGCGGCCTCGACCCCGGATCGTCACGGTCGCGGAGCCCGACCGCGGTGTGCTGATCGGACGCCCCGGTCAGTAGGAGTCGCCCGGCTTGGGCTTGGCGGTGATCCAAGCGGTCGTGGACGGCACCACAACCAGCACCAGCGTTGCGATCGGCATGATGAAGCCCAGGAGGGCGAATGCTCCGCCGCTCACGTAGGAGCCCATCGCAGACGCGGCGTATCCGAGGCTGAGGAGGTTGCCCGCGATCGTGACCGCGCATCCGCCGACGACGAACCAGCGACCGGTCATCTTGCGTTGCGCCAGTGTCACGGTTCCGGCGGTCAGGAGGAGACCGGCCACGAACGTCAGCACGATTCCCAGGATCAGCACCGGTCGTATTCCACCGGCTATGCCGACGGAGGTCTGGACCCGCGAGTCGGTATCGAGTGCGTTGATCCCGACCACGCCGAGAATTCCGAGAACACTGCCGCCGAGGCACGCGACTGCACCGAGTCCGGCCAGGACAGCCGCGATGATCCCGGTGGCACCGCTGCGGGATGGCGGCGGTGCCGACTGCGGGAATCGATAGGGCGCGAAACCCGGCCGTGGCTGTTGCCCCGGTGGGGGCTGGGGTTCCTGTGGATGGTCCACCCGACCCCCTCCCACGACGTGAATGCCCCTGGATGACCAAGCCTAGCCGCGGGGGGCGGCGACCCGGCGTGACGATTTCGCAGATCAGCGCAGGTTCCGGTAACCTAGCCCGGTTGCCGACGCAGGCGACCCTCCTGCCACGGACAGTCCGTGGCCGCACACGACCATAGGAGGTGATGGGTTCCTTATGCGTCCATACGAAATCATGGTCATCCTCGACCCCACTCTCGACGAACGAACTGTTGCACCGTCGCTCGAGACGTTCCTCAACGTGATCCGCAAGGATGGCGGCAGTGTCGACAAAGTCGACATCTGGGGACGCCGGCGGCTCGCCTACGAGATCGCCAAGCATGCCGAGGGCATCTACGCGATCGTCGATGTGAAGGCCGAGCCCGCGACCGTGTCCGAGCTCGATCGTCAGCTGAACCTGAACGAGTCCGTGCTGCGGACCAAGGTGATGCGGACCGACAAGCACTAAGTCGCTTGACGGCCTGTGCACGTCGGGGTAGTTCCGTAGGCTCGCCTGCGACTGCTATCCCGGCAGCGCATGCCGCTGCACACCGCCGACATCCAGGAGGACCTCGTGGCTGGTGACACCATCATCACGGTCATCGGAAACCTGACCGCTGACCCCGAACTGCGGTTCACGCCGTCGGGCGCTGCCGTCGCGAACTTCACAGTCGCGTCGACGCCCCGCATGTTCGACCGTCAGACCAATGAGTGGAAGGACGGCGAAGCGCTGTTCCTCCGCTGCAACATCTGGCGCGAAGCTGCCGAGAACGTGGCCGAGAGCCTCGTTCGCGGATCGCGGGTGATCGTCAGCGGCCGGCTCAAGCAGCGTTCCTTCGAAACCCGCGAGGGCGAGAAGCGCACGGTGGTCGAGCTCGAGGTCGACGAGATCGGCCCGTCGTTGAAGTACGCGACGGCCAAGGTCAACAAGGCCAGCCGCAGTGGCGGCGGTGGCGGCGGCTTCGGTGGCGGCGGTGGGGGCAACAGCTCTCGTCCCGCGGAGCAGCCGAAGGAGGACCCGTGGGGCAGTGCGCCCGCGTCGGGCTCGTTCGGTGGCGGCGACGACGAACCGCCTTTCTGATCAACCCAATTCATCAGATTTCTAGAAAGAGATAGACATGGCCAAGTCCTCCACGAAGAGGCGTCCGGCTCCGGAAAAGCCGGTCAAGACCCGTAAGTGCGTGTTCTGCTCCAAAAAGGGCAAGCTGCAGAACATCGATTACAAGGACACGCAGCTGCTGCGTACCTACATCAGCGAGCGCGGCAAGATCCGCGCCCGCCGCGTGACCGGCAATTGCGTTCAGCACCAGCGTGACATCGCGATCGCGGTCAAGAACGCCCGCGAGGTCGCGTTGCTGCCGTTCAGCTCGGCGACGCGATAGTCAGGACAGGACCAAGAATATGAAGCTCATTCTGACCACCGAGGTGGAGAACCTCGGCGCGCCCGGCGACGCCGTCGAGGTGAAGGACGGCTACGGCCGCAACTACCTGCTGCCCCGCGGCATGGCGATCGTGGCCACCCGCGGTGCGGAGCGCCAGGCCGAGGAGATCCGTCGTGCCCAGGAGCTCAAGAGCGTCAAGAGCCTGGAGCACGCCAACGAGCTGAAGCAGGCTCTCGAGGATCTGGGTGCCGTCGAGCTGTCCGTCAAGACGGCCAGCGACTCCGGCAAGCTGTTCGGCTCGGTCACCGCAGCCGACGTCGTCGGTGCCATCAAGAAGGCCGGCGGCCCGAACCTCGACAAGCGGACCGTCAGCCTTCCCAAGGCGCACATCAAGGCGACCGGCACGCACGCGGTGGAGGTGCGGCTGCACCCGAGCGTCGGCGCCGAGGTGTCGCTGAACGTGGTCGCCCGCTGATCGCGGACTGACAGCACCAGCCCTGAAACGGCCGGGTGGAGACCAAGAGTCTTCACCCGGCCGTTGCTGTGCGCTGTGGCGAACACATCTGCGCAAAGCACTCACAGCGAACCTAACCGGCTGTTAACCTCTGCGGCCCCGGGGCGAAACACAACACGCCCGAAGAGGCAACCATCGGCGACACGCCGACCAATTTCCCATCCACAGACTTTCCACCGTCCTATGGTGCGTTCATCTGGTCAAACGCGGTTGACAACGGCAGTTATCCACAGGTTCTCCCCAGCGGTTCAACACCTCCCACCGGACCTATGCACAATCCATCCACAAGTCCACTAACAGGGTCGACTTGATTCCCCCTCAGCAACGTCTACCGTTGGCCGTCGCGGGTGAAGATCCGAGGCCGGCACGGGGGACTTGTCGGCATCCGGGTTTAGCATCGCGGCATGCCATTTCGAACGTCAGTTCGAGGTACGAGGAGGGGTGGGGTACTGCATGGCTGTCGTAGATGACCTGGGTCGGTCCGGCGGATCGTCCGACCGGCAGGACGCTCCTCCGAGTGAGGACTTCGGGCGCCAACCCCCGCAGGACGCCGCCGCCGAGCAGGCGGTCCTGGGCGGCATGCTGCTGAGCAAGGACGCCGTCGCCGACGTGCTGGAGAAGCTGCGGCCGGGTGACTTCTACAAGCCGGGAAACCAGCTCGTCTACGACGCGATCCTGGATCTGTACGGACGCGGGGAGCCGGCCGATGCGGTCACCGTCGCCGCGGAACTCGATCGCCGCGGGTTGCTGCGACGCGTCGGCGGAGCGCCTTATCTGCACACGCTGATCTCCACGGTGCCGACCGCCGCCAACGCCGGCTACTACGCGGAGATCGTGGCCGAGAAGGCACTGCTGCGTCGCCTCGTGGAGGCCGGCACGCGTGTCGTGCAGTACGGGTACGCGGGCGCCGACGGAGCGGACGTCAACGACGTCGTCGACCGTGCGCAGGCCGAGATCTACGACGTCACCGAGCGCCGCGCGTCCGAGGACTTCGTGGTGCTCGAGGAACTGCTTCAGCCCACGATGGACGAGATCGACGCGATCGCCTCATCCGGTGGCATCTCCCGCGGGGTACCCACCGGGTTCGTCGAACTCGACGAGGTGACCAACGGCCTGCACGCCGGGCAGATGATCATCATCGCGGCCCGACCCGGTGTCGGGAAGGCGTTGGCCCTCGACACTCCACTGCCGACACCCAATGGCTGGACGACGATGGGCGACGTCGCGGTCGGTGACGAGCTGATCGGAGCCGATGGATTGCCCACTCGAGTGGTGGCGGCAACCGATGTCATGGTCGGAAGGCCGTGCTACGAAGTCGAATTCTCTGATGGAACCGTCATCGTCGCCGATGAGAAGCATCAGTGGTTGACCGAGTCTCGGGCGTCGCGAAGGTCTGCCCAGGCCGCCGCAGCGGGTTACAACCGCTACAAGAACCAGCGCACGTTCGCGGAGATCCGTACCACGGGTGAGATTGCCAGCACGCTGCGTTGCGCGACTGCGGATCAACGACTGAACCACTCGATCACCAACGCAGCAGCCATCCAGGCTGCAGAGCGGGACCTGCTCGTGCCGCCGTACACCCTCGGTGCATGGTTGGGCGACGGCACCACCGCGGCTGCCCAGATCACATCGGCCGATCCCGAGATCGTCATGCGCATCGAGGCCGAGGGTCTCGTGGCGCGGAAGTCTGAATCAACGCTCCTACGTTATCAATTGATGCTGCCCGAGGCGCCGGCAATTTGTACCCGAGTTTGTGTGGTGTGCGGTCGGGACTTCATTCCGCGGACGAGCCAGGTGCGCACCTGTGGACAGAGCTGCGGAGGCCGCGCGCGCCATGTGTCCGAGCCAGTCCCCGGCCCAACATGCCCCCGCTGTGGAGTTCAGTCCTCCGGCCTCAGGATGTGCCAGTCGTGCCGAAACGCCGTCGGCACTGTGCAGGGGCGACTGCGAACGATCGGAGTGCTTGGGAACAAGCACATTCCGGTGCACTATCTGCGTGCATCGGAAACGCAGCGCCGCGCTCTTCTGGCCGGGCTGCTCGATACTGACGGCACTGTTACCGCCGGGGGCTCGGTGCAGTTTTCCGTCACCGACCCACGACTTGCCGCGGATGTGGCCGAATTGATTGTCAGCCTCGGCTACCGGTGCCAAACGACCACCAAGCGCGTTCGCGGCCGCAGTGAGGCGACGTCAACGGCATACACGCTCAACTTCACGACTGACGACGTCGTATTCGGCCTGGAACGAAAGGCGATCCTGCACAAAGAGCGTCGCGCTCAGGGGTCTTCGGCGCGCCATTGCTCGCGGTTCATCGTGGACGTACGACCCGTTGCGGGCGTGCCGGTGCGGTGCGTCGAAGTGGACAACGTCGACCATATGTACCTGGCCGGTCGCTCGATGGTCCCGACGCACAACTCCACTCTGGGACTGGATTTCATGCGCTCGTGCTCGATCAAGAATCAATTGCCCAGTGTCATCTTCAGCCTCGAGATGAGCAAATCCGAGATCGTCATGCGGCTCTTGTCGGCAGAGGCAAAGATCAAACTGGCTGACATGCGCTCAGGCCGGATGAGCGACGACGACTGGACGCGTCTCGCGCGCCGCATGAGCGAGATCAGCGAAGCCCCTTTGTTCATAGACGATTCGCCGAACCTGACGATGATGGAGATCCGCGCCAAGGCGCGACGGTTGTCGCAGAAAGCCGGCCTGCGGTTGATCGTCGTCGACTACATGCAGCTGATGTCGTCAGGAAAGAAATACGAGTCACGCCAGCAGGAAGTCTCGGACTTCTCCCGCAGCCTCAAGTTGATGGCCAAGGAACTCGAAGTGCCTGTGGTGGCGATCAGCCAGCTGAACCGTGGCCCCGAACAGCGCACCGACAAGAAGCCGATGGTCTCCGATCTTCGCGAGTCGGGATCGCTAGAACAGGATGCGGACATGGTCATACTCCTGCATCGGCCGGATGCGTTCGATCGGGACGACCCGCGCGGTGGTGAAGCGGACCTGATTCTCGGCAAGCACCGCAACGGTCCAACCAAAACGATAACCGTTGCGCACCAACTGCATTTGTCGCGATTCGCGAATATGGCCAAGCAGTAGACGGATAATGTAGGTTCTCAAATCTGACTGCACTTTCTCACGACTGACTGCACCACCGTTGCACTTGTGCAGGAAGACTGAGACACGCCGTCCGGAATCCGCAGATCGACATTTCGGAGATGCGATGGTGGCGGTATGCCGGAAGCGGGGGCACCGCCACTCCCGAACATCTCGGTGCGCTCGAAGGATTCCCTGGAGGAAGTCTGCACTGAGTGGGACCGCGCCCCACTTGATCTGATCGGAAATGCGGCGCCTTGGCGGACATTCCGCTGGCGTCACGGTCAGAAGCACTACTCGGGTACCTACTGGTCGGCGACCGAGCAGGCGCACGTCATCTACGAATCTCGTCTCGAACTCGCGCGGCTACTCTTCGCGGACTTCGATACCGCGGTATGTCGAATCATTGCGCAGCCGTTCCTGTTTCGCGCCCGCATCGACAGGCGTGTGCGTAGGCACGTGCCCGACTACCTCCTACTGACACACAGTGGACCTGTAGTCGTCGATGTGAAACCGAGCTCCCAACTCGACGATCCGAAAGTCAGGTTCACACTGGACTGGACGAGGATACTTGTCGAACGGCGCGGGTGGCGTTACGAGGTATGGAGCGAACCCCCGGTGACCGAGCTCGAGACAATCCGCTTCCTGGCGGGATTCCGCAACGCTGCACGATTTGACCCTGAACTTGTGAACGCGCTGAAGGCCCGAGCAGACCTGAAAGGTGCTGCATCTGTTGTGGTGCAACCACTTTGCAGTAAGCACTGACCAACCTCTGAGCCCTCGAACGGTCCTGACTTAATGAGCACGCCATGAGCGACGGCCTTGTTCGTGGCTTCAATTGGGACGAGCGTGTCGCGGCCTTCAACTCTAATGACGGCTCCCCCGACCCGTATTCCATACTTTGGGGTATGTCGCCCCGCGGTGGGGCGGGCAACGTCAGGACGCAGTCGAACTTCGGGTACGAAGTCGACGCTGTAACTGCTTATGCCGCAATGGGCGCCGCGATGCAATCTGCTAGATTGAAGACCGACCGAGAAGATCCACGCTTGGGAGTTTTCGAATTCCCTGCTATTGCATGGTCTTACTACGATGGAGTCGTGTTGGCATGCATCCTCCGTTGGTGCGGACCGCAGGAAGCATGGTGGGGTCGGTCTGGCAGACAAGCAGCCAACGTGATGAGCGAACTGATTGCTCGCACAGCAGATGCGTCTGATCAACAGGTCTTGTTTCCAGAGTTGCTCTTGGCAGCCTCGCAAGGAAAAATCCCTTGGCAAGCTGTGGAAGTGCTCGTGAGCGAGGCGGCGACCGCGGCAGCACAATGGCCGGAATCTCGTAGAGGGCCAGTCGAACTCGGGACTGCGCTGTGGCGCGCGGCATCGATTCAGGGCCCACCTCAACCGTTGGCAACGTAGCGGTTGCGCGCCGAGGCGCTCGATGTCACCGGCCGCGTCGACATTCTGATTAACAACGCTGCCATCGGCACGTTCGGAGCCACCGCTGCCATCCCGGAGGCCGACTTCGACGCCTGCTACGCGCTCAACGTCAAAGCACCGTTCTATCTGGTCGGCGCGCTTGCCCCGGCCATGGTTGCGCGCGGGCGTGGCGTCATCGTGAACGTCACCACAATGGTGGCGTCCTTCGGCACGGCAGGCTCAGCGGTGTATGCATCGAGCAAGGCCGCGCTGAATCACTTGACGAAATGCTGGGCCGCCAAGTTTGGGCCGCAAGGCATTCGGGTCAATGCCGTCGCCCCAGGTCCGACCCTGACCGAAAACGCCAAAGCAGCCTTCGGTGAAGACGGGCTCACCAAGATGATGCGTCAAGCCCCAGCACGACGCGTAGCAACTCCCGACGAGATCGCCGAAACCATCGCCTATCTGGCCAGCGATCAAGCCAGTTTCATCCACGGCGCGATCCTGCCTGCAGACGGCGGACGCACCGCCACCTGAAGGTGCTGCCGCGTTCTGCTTCGAGACAGGATCTGATCGATCTCGATCTGACCGAGGAAACTGGTCGTGGCTGAGTCAGGTAGATGGCAGCCGGTCAAGCACTGCGGTGACCAGGACATGGGTGGCGTTGATGAGCTCGGATCGTGGGCGGCGGCGGTGGTCGAGCAGCCATATCGTGGCGGTGGTGGTAACAGCGCCGATGATTCCTTGGGCGAGCAGGTGGAGTTGAGTTTCCGGCAGCGTGCTGGTGCCGAATGCGGCAGGGGCTAAGGCGTGGATCGAGTCGGCGAAGCGTGCAGTCTGGGTTGAGTAGGCGGAATCGACGGCGGGACTGACTCCGAGGATCTCCAACAGGGTGATCCGGGCACGGCGTTGGTCGTCATCGATCGCGCCGAAATAGGCAGCCAGAGCTGCGTATACCTGTGAATCGATACTGTCGCCGCTGGCGTCGAGGAATGCCGACACCATCGCTGCGTGGATTTCATCGGCACACCGCTGGTAGCACGCGAGCAGCAGTGCCTCGCTGTCGGCGAAGGACTCATAAAAGTAGCGTTTCGAAAGTCCAGCTTTGGCGCAGATCTGGTCGATAGTGGCCGTGCGGTACCCGATGGTGCCGAACACATCGACCGCTGCGTCGAGGAGTTGCGCGCGGCGCTGCTCAACGCGATCGGAAGGAGCAACGCCCTTGTAGGGGCGGGAGAGCTGACGCACACACTAAATGTTGACACATGGCAGTTCACAATACGAAACTAGAACTCGATGGTTCCTAACTCAGGGGGTTCGATGGACCTAGCTGACCACGAGACGCCGCTTGGCCGCACGTATGACTGGGGGACACTATGACCGGGCAATATCTGCGGCCGCAGTCGACGGTGGCCCATTACGCCCGACTCCTGACCCCGGATGCGTTGGTGGCCGGCCGATTATCGCTCGATCGGGATGTCGGGATGCGGGCACGCCGCATCGCTGGAGTGGTTCGTGCGGCCCGGAAACCCGCCCGTTCGCGGATGCGCGCGCTGGTGGCCTCGCCTGGCGGTGCGCCGGCATGGAAATCGGTCACCCGGCCGTCGCTTCCCGGCCCCCAGGGAGCGTTGGTGCGACCCATCGCCGTCGCAACGTGCGATGTCGACCGTGCGATGATGTTGGGCCGCAGCATCTTTCCACTGCCGTTGCATCTCGGGCACGAATGCGTCGCCGAGGTCGTCGAGGTCGGCTCTCAGGTGGCCTCAGTTGGCATCGGTGACCGTGTCGTCGTTCCTTTCCAGATTAGCTGCGGATGCTGTGCACCCTGCCGACGCGGCCACACCGCCAACTGTTTGTCCGTGCCGCCGACCTCCATGTACGGGTTCGGCCTGGCGGGTGGCCTCTGGGGGGGTGCGCTTACTGATCTGATGGCGGTGCCCTTCGCTGAGGCAATGCTGGTGCCTCTGCCGAAGGGTGTTGACCCAGCCGCCGCAGCCGGTGTCGCCGACAACGTCAGCGACTGCTATCGCCAGGTCGCGCCTCACCTGCCGGCGCTACTGGCCGCTGACGGCAATGCCGAGACCTTGATAGTGGGCCGCCTCAATGCTGGGCATCCCTTCACCCCCAGCGCAGTGCTGATAACAGCCCTGATCGCTCGCGCGCTGGGGGGCCGACGCATCAGCGTCGTTGACGGGCGCCCGGCCCTACAACGCCGCGCCGAGGCGCTTGGATTCACCGCGCTGGATCCGCGACGACCACGAGAGTGGCCAGTAGCCCCGTTGACTGTCGACGCCACCGGCACACCTGCGGGACTGCGGGCGGTGCTGAAACACACTGCACCCGAAGGCATCTGCTCTTGCGTGTGGTCACTTCACCGGCGCGGATCAATTCGACTGAGCGCCGCTTACATCCGCAACGTGACCCTGCATATCGGTCGCGCCCACGTCCGCGCCCTGATACCGGCCGTGCTGGATCTCATCGCCAGCGGCAAACTGCAGCCTGAGCTTGTCACCACCAACGTGGCCAACTTCGACGAGGCGCCCCAAGCCCTCGACGAGCACTGTCACGGCGAAGCGCTGAAGACCGTACTGCTCGCCGACGCGTGAACCGGTAGGCGGTTTCCGAATCGAGGCTGTAGCTCCGCGATCTGTGGCCGCGTCGCCGCTACACAGATGGATGCCGTCTCGACGGGCAAGCTCCGCCAGTTGCCACGCTGCTTAAGCGGACAACCGCATCAGCCGAACGGGTGTCGCGCTGAAGGTCACCACCCGGGAATACCGGCTCGGGGCGTGGCGGACGCGCAGTCGAGAAGACACAATCGCTCGGGCGATCCGACGATGTGAGCCGCGGTCATGGAGTTGGTCGGACGGATTCACCGTTGGCGACCAGCCATTGCTCGGTAGCCTTCCCGGACGCTGGGGTAGCGGGGGCACCAGTCAGAGGTAGCGACGAATCGGGCGTTGCTGACCCGTAGTGATCGGGTCAGTGAGGTGAGCCGATTTCCGAATATGAGTGCCAGTGGGCCGGGCCCACTGATCCATTGCCGGGTTTGGGCTGCGTCGCAACAAGCGCTTGCGTACTCGCGCTTGGTGAGGGGGTTGTCGTCGACGATGTTGTAAAGGCCGCCTGGACTTTCCAGTGCTGCGGTGACAGCAGCTGCCGCGTCGGACACTTCAATCGACGAGAGGTAGGAGCCGGGGCGGCCGGGGACGAATCCGACGTGGTGGCGTGCCAGCCCGAGGATCTGTTCGCTGTGGGCGGCACCGTGGCCGTAGAACACCCCGAACCGCAGGATGGTCGCGGTGCCGCCGGACTCGGCGAATCGTCGGGCGCTGGCTTCGGCGCCGTGATTGCCGGTGGTGATCGGATAGTGGTCGACGGGGTGGTCCTCGTCGATCCAGTCACTGCCGCCGTCGGTGTAGAGCATGACGACCGATTCCTGGATGATCATGGGCACGCCCGCCGCCAGGGCGGCGTCGACGACTGTCGCCGATCCGTGGATCCGTACCCGGTCGCATTCCTGCCACGCGGAGCGTCGCAGAAACGAGGTCGTCGACGGCAGCGCGGAGGCGAGGTTGACGACTGCGTCATGGCCGACGAACGCAGAGCTCAGGGCATCTCGGTCGAAGAGGGACACCAAAACCGGTGTCGCACCGTGCTTGTCGAGGGTCCGCGCTTTGGCGTCGCTGCGTGCCAGCGCTGATACCGAGTGTCCGGCTGCGATGAGTGCCGGGACTGCGTAGCTACCGATCGCGCCGGTGCCGCCGGTGACGAAGACCCGCATCGAAGTTCGAACCTCCTGTCTACGTGGTGCTAGTCGTTGGTGAAGACGATGGGGACGCTGTGCGGTCCCCGGATGGCGGGAGTGTCGCGCCACGTCACCGCTCCGGCGAGTTCGGGTCGCCGGTCCAGAACGCGACGGAGTGCGGCGGTGATTTCCAGCCGCGCCAGGGCAGCGCCGAGGCAGTAGTGCGCGCCGTAGCCGAACGACAACGGAGCGGGACCCGCACGGCGGGGTCGGAAGATCTCGGGCTGGTCAAAGACCTTGGGGTCGCGGTTGGCCGCGGCCACGGCGACGAGAGCGCTCTGGCCGGCGGCTATGGCGGTACCTGCGATGTGGTGGTCGTGGGTGGCCGTGCGCACCGTCGACTGGACAGGCGCGTCAAGCCGTAACAGTTCAGTGATGGTGGCTGGGTCGGCCGGATCGATCGCATCGGCGAGCCGGACGCCGTCGACTGTGGTGGTGAGCAGCCGAACCAGGCCTGCGCCAAGCAGGTTGGCGGTTGTCTCGTGTCCGGCAACGGCGATGAGGATGGCGGTCATCGCGACCTCGTCCAGATCCAGGGCGGGGTCGGCGGCGAGAAAGCTCAGCAGATCATCGCCAGGGTGTGCGCGGCGGTCAGCCGCCAGCGGCAGAAACTCCGCCATCAGTGCTGCGGACGCAGCGGCGCCCGCGCGTACCTCATCGGCGTCAGCCAACGCGCCCAGCATCCGGACGATGACCGGTGACTGCTCGCGCAGCACCGCCGAGGTCTCCGGGCTCAGGTTCAGCCATTCGGCGATTACGGCCAGCGGGATGGGCAGAGCGATCTCGGACATGAAATCGAAGGATGTGCCGGTGCAGGGATGAGAGGTCACGGCGGCCACCACCGATTCCACACCGCGGGTGAGGGCTTCGATGAATGAGCGTGTGAAGACGTCTCGCACCGAGCCGCGGATCCGTTGGTGGGCGGCGCCGTCGGCGAACAACATCGAGCTGCCGGTGAAATCCGCACTGATGGGGTCCATCGCATCGCGACTGCCGGGATTGGCCAGGGGATCGCTGGTCCAGCCGGGCCCACCGAGGACCTGTCGGGCCGCGTCGTATCCCAGAATGAGCCAGGCCCCGGCGGTGTCGTCCCACACCACATCCCCTGTCGCGCGGCTCTGTCGGTAGAACGGGTAGGGATTCGCGGCTTCCCATGGAAGGCGTGGTGCGACCGTGTCATGGCGTGTCATGGTGATCCATCCCGTAGGGCAGGCCACGCTGGCGTACCCACGCGTCGTGTGTCTTGCCGAGGTCGGTGACCGGCGGCGCGACACCGTCCATGTCGTCGAGCAGCGAGCGGGCGTAGATGGTGGCGTTGAGGGCGGTGAATACCGCGTTCATGGACAGGTTGAGTCGGGAGAAGAAGACGAAGTCCGGTGGTACTTGCATTCGGCGGACGGGATGGTCGGCGGCGCGGAGGTCGATGAGCGAACCGATGGCCCGCTCAGCGGCTTCGGGTGTGTAGGTGGCTGGCTGGGGTGCCAGCAGCTCGTGCAGGACGGTGGCCCACCATTGGTAGGCCTCATCGGCGGTCAGGGACGAGTCCGTTGCGAGGAATCCGCTGTCGACCATCGTGGCGCGCAGATCGTCGCGGCGGCCGTCAACGGCGGCGCGTGCCATCACCACGATCCTGCGGCGCTGTGTTTCCGACAGGCGTTTCACGCAGCCGAAGTCGACAAAGCCCACTGAGCCGTCGAGCCCGAATCGGTAGTTGCCGGGGTGCGGGTCGGCGTGAAAGAGGTTGGCGTGCCGGTAGGAACCGGTCACCATCCGCGAAATCACCTCCGCCCAGGTGTCCTTGAGGTCCTGATCGGCGCGCCGCGCCGCGTCCCAGTCCCACCCCTCCACGAACGTCATGGTCAACACACGGTCTCCCGAGGCGCCGTGGACGACGTCGGGAATGCGGATGAACGGATGCTCTCGGTAGAGGTCGCTGAACGCCCGGATGTTGTCGGCCTCGTGCCGGTAGTCGACCTCTTCGGAGATGCGTGTCGCAATCTCCCGCGCAGCCTCGCGTAGGTCCAGAAGTGTGGCGCCGACAAACCGCGAAAACGTCACTAGCAGTTCGCTATTGGCAAGATCATTGCGAATCGCCGCCGCCACACCGGGATATTGAATTTTGACCGCGACTTCGCGCCCGTCGTGCAACACCGCCCGGTGGACCTGGCCGATCGAGGCCGCCGCCATCGGTTCGTCACTGAATTCGGCGAACACTTCACCGGTGCGCTGCCCCAGATCGGCTTCGAGCACCTCGCGCGCCAGATCAGGGTGCATCGGGGGAGCGTCGGCCTGCAACCGGGTCAACGCCTGCTGATACGGCGACAGCTCGCCTGCGCCCACCGCGCCGGCGTCGATCATCGATATCATCTGACCGGCCTTCATCAGCACACCTTTGGAATGGCCGAGTAGTTCGGTGTAGCGCTCGGCGGTCCGTTCATGGAACCGCGCCACCGCGGTCGGGTCGCCCGCCTTCTCACGCAGCGCCGCTACCACCCGCCCACCGGTTGCTCGCGCGGTGAAACCCGCCAACGGCATGGTGCGGCGAACCCGGCCCCTCGGGACCGGGCGGTCCGGACCGTTCATCCCAGCCCCCAAACAGTCGGTGCTAAAGTATCTGCTTGGCAAGACTAAGTGCTTACTTGGGAGCAGTCAATGGTGGACACCACGACTCGGGAACGATTGGTCACCGAGGCGATGAAGCTGTTCAGCCAGCAGGGATTCAAGGCCACCAGCGTGGCCCAGATCGAGGCGGCCGCAGGGTTGGCGCCGGGCTCGGGTGCGCTCTACCACCACTTCAAGTCCAAAGAAGCGCTGTTAGAAGCCGGTATTGATCGTCAACTCGATCGCCGCGGCGCTATGCGCGACATCCGCGCCCTGTTCGCCGGCCTCAACGACCTCGACACCGAACTCACCCTGCTGGGTCGGTACCTGCTCGCCGTGCTCGACGAGGAAACACAGCTGCTGCAGGTCGCCGCCCGCACACCGGCCGGACACGCTGCCCGACTCCAGGACGCCTACGCCGCACTCATTGAGGGTCTCTATGCCGAACTCGGCGACTGGCTGCGCAACTGGTTGCCCAAACCCGCCGACGACATGGCCACGAACATCGCCATGTTAGGAGTCGACGCCCTCGTCGGGCATCGAGCCACCCGCGTCCTGTTCCACACCACCGAGATTCAACTGCCTGATGCGCGTTACCTGACCGAGTGGACATCACTCATCGCCGCGCGAATTCAACAAGCCGATCAAAACCGCGATGCAACTGCGTAGTTCGGGATGCTCACCGAAATCCAGGCGGCGCGTCCGCTGCACTGTCCCAAGTTCGACTTCAGCAAGACTGCATTGATTCAGGGGCGTGAGGCCTACCGGGTGGGTGCGGCCCAGAAGGGCAGAGACCGCCGGCGGGTGGCTAAGCACCGCTACGGTGTTCCATCACGAACTGACGGATAGCGGCGTTCACCTCGCCTGGGACTTCTGCGTGCAAAGCGTGTGACGTATTTGGCCACAGGTGATGTCGCCATGTGGGCACCACCGATTCGATCCGTTGAAGAGCCTTATCTGAATCGTGAACAGTATTGCCCGCCAGAAGAACTTGGGTCGAAACAGGCACTGAACGAAGCACACGATTGCTCGGGACGAGGAGTGGCGCCGCGCGTAGGGGTGGCGTGAAGGCAGCAAATCCGGCTACGAACAGCCTGGTGAGCAGATCGACGGTGCTGCCCAATGGAGGATGCCCCATGATCCAAGCCCCGGCGTGTTCAGCGTGCACGGATCGCGGACGCGAAATCAGGAGCGCGAAGCTGCGCCAACATGTTCCAGAGAGTCCAGTGACCGTGCTGGCCGGATCGATCAGCGTCAGCGTCGCCAGCCGGCGCGGCGCACGTGCCGCCGTATGTGTGGCAAGCCAACCCCCATAGGAATGGGCGACCAGATGCACACCGTGCAGCCCTAACCCCTCCAGAACCGCAGCAACATTTCGCGCGCAGTCGGCGGGGGTGAGCATCGGTTTCGACTGGGTGCTTGCGCCGGGTTGGCCCAACATGTCCATCGCGTAAACGGTGAAATCGCCTGTTAAGCCCGCAACTTGGTCCCACCACATAGCCGACGTCAGGAAGTAGCCGTGTATCAGCACAACGGGCACACCGCGGTCTGGTCCGTGCTGGTATACCCGCACGGTGCCGAACTCTGTTGAAACATCGTGCACGACATCCGGACGGAGACTCAATTCCCGCAGCTCGTCATACTCTGCGAGATACCGGCTTCGTGCGCTCGCGCTCCTGAACCCACCGTCAGCCAAGCTCAAAAGGATTCCCTCCGGGCCAGCGTGACAACGGACCACCGAAATCCCGGTAGGCGAGGCTGCGGCGGTCGGTCAACGGAAGCCGGCAAATACGAGCACAGGAAACGAAGCGTTGAGTGAGACACAGCCTTGGCCCGTGTTGGTCCGGGGGCCGTGCTCACGAACAGATCGCCACGCGGATCGCCCCCGGCCTAGGTCAACAGTGGGGTGGTGCGTGAGACTGGACGGGTGTGGAGTGTGCGCGAGTGGGCGCGAGCGGAGCGTCTAGAGTTTCGCCGACCTGCTTGACGAGCTGACTGCCGACCAGTGGCGTGCATCGAGTCTCTGCGACGGTTGGCGGGTCTGTGATGTGGTCGCGCATACGGTCGCCTATCTCGGTCAGAGTCGCGTCGGCCTGGCCGTTGAGATGGTTCGGGTGAGAGGCGATGTCGATCGGCTCAACGAACGTGCACTCGAGGCATTCTCCCGTGACGATCCGAACGCGCTGGCTGTGTTGATGCGCTTGGGCGCCGAGCCTGCCGGTGCTGGTGGGCTCTATGGCTGTCGGGTGGCGCTGATCGAGTGCCTGGTCCATCAGCAGGATGTGCGCCGGCCGCTAGGTCTGTCTCGGCGTATCCCCCATCAGCGGCTGACGGCGGCGCTGCAGTTCGCTTGGTGGAGCCCTGTCATTGGCGGCGCGCGCCGCGTGCGAGGAATCCGACTGCAGGCCAATGACGTCGGATGGTCAGCCGGCCGAGGACAGCATCTGACCGGGTCCGGGGAGGCGCTGCTGTTGGCGATGACCGGTCGCGCCCCCGCGGTCACGGACGATCTCACCGGGCCAGGTCTCGACCTCCTTATGCAGAGCCCCCGATGAGACGGCGGTGTCACGACGGAACGCCCAGGGTGCGTGCAGGCGAAGTCGTGCTGATCACGGGAGCCGCTCGCGGTATCGGCGCCAGCGTGGCGCGGCTGTTGCATCAGAGCGGCGCGCGACTGGTGCTCATCGACCGAGATGAGCACGCGCTCACCAAACTTGTAACTGACCTGGGGGACCCGGACATTGTTTGGATCGCTTGTGACGTCGGCGATTTCGACGAGATGCAGGACGCGGCCACTACTGCGGTAGCGCGTTTCGGGGCGATCGACGTGGTGGTCGCCAACGCGGGTATTGAGCACTGGGCTCCTGTTCGCACTGTCGCACCTCAAGCGTTTCGGCAGGTGATCGAGACCAACGTGGTCGGCGTCTTCAACACCGTCCGGGCCGGCGTGCCCTCGCTCCTCGACCAGCGTGGATACGTCCTGGTGGTGGCGTCGGTGTCGTCTTATACCGCGGTGCCGGGGATGGCGGCCTACGCCGCGAGTAAGGCTGGTGTCGAGCACTTCGCGAACGTTCTGCGAATCGAGCTCGCCGACCACGGTGTGGATGTCGGCACCGCACACATGTCGCTGGTTGACAGTCCCATGCTGCGCGACACCCAAGCCGCGTCACCGGAGTTCAGGGCATTGCTCGCAGGCTTTACCGGCCCCGATGCGCCGCCCGGTGACCGCTGATATGTGCGCGGCCCGCCTCGTGCGGGCGATCGAATATCGCCAACGCCACGTCGACGTTCCCCGGTGGGTTGCTGCGGCACGCTGGCTCAAGCCGCTGCTGTCGACGTCACAGGCGCAGCGGTTCCATGCGAAGGTTGATCAGACAGATCGAGGCGCCACGACCCGACCAGAGCGTCGACCGAGCGTGGAAGTTGTTTCGCGTCTGGTGTTCGTACCGCAGCTTGAGCACCGTCTGTCCCGATAGACGGTAACGACGCATCCGCTATGGTCGCCTGCTTTTCCTCGTCGACCCCCGCGCTGCTCGCGACTTTGAACGGCCTCCGGTCCGAACCGACGTCACGCTCTGTTTAGAGTGCTGCGAGACAGTGATCGGCCTGTCGGGTCGCAAGTGCGACGACACGTGCCGCCGGGGCGTTGGTTCAGTCCGTGTCGGTGTGAGGTTGAGTAACGTCGACGGTGTTTTCGAGGGCGCCGAGGAGCGCGCCGACGCAGATGTCACGCAATTGGACACGCGAGACGGCGTTGTTGGCGAGCCAGTCCACGCTCATCACGCGCACGAAGACAAGCCAGCTCATCAGTATGGTCGAAACGATCTGGTGCGTCGGGTCGTCGAGACCCGCGGCGCTCACCATGCGACTGCGCAGCGCCTCCAACTCGCCGTTGATGACCGCTTGGATGGTTGGATCGCCCGCGAGGGTGCGGTTGGCAGCCAGCACCGTGTAGCGGTTGGCCTCGAAGTAGTCGAAGTGGGCGTCGAGCCCAATTTTGATCTGATGGGCGAGGGGGACGCCGGCATCGAACGCGGTCTCGTGCAGGAGCCGATCGGCGGCCTGTTGGTACATGGCCGCGAACAGCTTTGGCTTGCTGGGGAAGTGGCGGTAGAGCAGCGCTCTCGACACACCGCCGCGGGCGGCCACGTCCTCCATCGAGACGTCGTCGTAGGGACGCTCGGCGAATAGCTGCGCGGCGACCTCGAGCAGACTCGCCCGACGGTCGTCGGAAGCGAGTCGGCGGTTCGCGGTCACCAGGGCATGCTAGTTGACATCTGTCTACCACGGACATACGGTGCCTAAGTAGACAACTGTCAACTTGGGTGGTGTCGGACATGATTACTCGGATACTGCGTGGCTTTTTGTGGTTGATGGGAGTGACACTCGTCGCGATCGGGATTTACCACCTGGTGGGCGGCATGTGGTCGGTGCCGGGTGCCGGCGCGATCGAGGGCGAGGCGCGGGCCACGGTCGACAGCCGCGAGCGGTTCTACGCCGCGATCTTCATCGGGTACGGGCTCGCCTACATCTGGGCCGCCCGTCAACCCAGCATCCCCCTAACGGCGGTGAACTGGCTGGCCGCGGTGTTCCTGCTCGGCGGCTTGGGCCGGGTGCTGTCGGTGGGGGTGTACGGATGGCCGCACTGGTTCCAAATCCCCCTGCTTACTCTTGAGCTGGTGATCCCGCTGGTCTTCTTCGCACTCACCGCAGCAGAACGACGCAGCCACACGACAGCGCACGGGGAACGTAAGTTGGGCGTAGGCGCCACTGGAGCCAAACCTTCGACGACGTAGCGGGATTGACTGTGTAGCTACAGTCCGCGTGGCGCAGCACGTCGGCGGCAGGTCTAACCAGGCTCTACCAGTACTTCCCAAACAAGCACGCTTTGCTGCGGGAGTTGACCGAGCAGCACTTCCGCGTCCCGAGGACCTCGGGACCACACAGATGTCTGCGGCGATGCCGACGGATTCGCGGCGACGAGGTCACGCAGGCGGTGGGCAGGTCCGCCTACGGTCGCAGGATCACCTTGCCGACGGTGTGGCGTTCGCCGAGTGCTTGGTGTGCAGCCACGACGTCACCGAGCGAGTGGTCGGTGATGGTCAGTTGTAGTTCGTTGCGGGCGACGAAGCCGAGGAGCCGTTGAAGGGCCTGCCCGATCCGGTCCGAGCGCTTCAGCCAGCCCAGCAATGAGTACCCCGTCACGGTCAGATTGTTTGTCATCAGCGACATTCCGGTATACGAGGCGACGGTTCCGCTCGCGGCACCGAAACTGACGATGCGGCCGAACGGGGCAGTGCATTCGAGGGTTTGTTCGGAGATGTGACCTCCGACCGAGTCCAACACGAGGTCGACGCCATGCCCGTGGGTCGCGTCGAGGACGGCCTTGGCCCATCCGGGGTCGGAGTAGTCGACAGCGAGATCGGCGCCGTGCGCGCGGACGTGGTCGAGTTTGTCCGGCGTGCCCGCGGTCCCGATGACGCGACCGGCTCCGAGCAATGTACCCAGCTGGGTGGCCAGGGTTCCGACGCCTCCGGCGGCGGCGTGCACCAGTATGGTTTCGCCGGAGCTGAGATGTCCTGCGTCGCAGATTGTTTGGTAGGCGGTCAGACCGTGCACCCACAGCGCGGCTGCGCTGCGGTAGTCGACCGCGTCGGGCAGTGTCACCACGGCATCGGACCGTGCCACCGCGTATTCGGCGTAGCCATGGTCGACCATCGCGGCCACCCGCGAGCCCATCGCGGGCCCACCGGCGCAGGTCTGTCGGACCGTGCCGGCGACCTCCTGGCCCAGCCCTGCGGGCAGTTCGAAGTCGTTGCCGAAGCCGCCCTGCCGTTTCATCACGTCGCCGTAGGTGACGCCGGCCGCCTCGACCTCGATCAGTACCTGCCCTGGGCCGGGTACTGGAACAGGGGTGTCGACGACGCGCAGCACGTCCGGGCCGCCGAAGCCGGTCATCCAGACCGCTTTCATCGGTGCTCCAGTACGTGTCCGGAGGAAGCGCGGCGAATGTGCTCATCCAGGATCGCCGGGTGGGTGGCGGTGCTGCGGGCGGCGATGTAGCCGTCCGGACGAATGAGCACTGACCCACCGCCGGCGAGTCCGTAGGCGGAAGCCGCAGCGGGGTCAGCTACCTGCACGATATGCACGAACTCCCGGTGGTGGCCGTACCTCCCGTCGAGTTCGTGTATTTCCTCGCCGAGGACCAGCAGGGTGTGTCTGTCGGTGTCCAGCAGATCGAACAGGCGGATCGCTTCGCCACCGGGTCCGGTGATCAGCAGGTCGGGTGCCCGGTCTCCGACGGCGACCCGGCCGTGCGGCGCTGAACCGGACCCGTCGTGATAGGACACGTCGATCTGGGAGATCGCCCGGGTGAGCGTGCGCTGGACGTGTGCGCGCCCCAGTACGGGCGGGGCGATGCGACGCCGGAACGCCGTGGATACTGGGTTGCGCAGCAACGTCATTCGCGTGATGCGCCGGGTGCCCTTCACCAGGCGCCGGGCGACGGGCGCTCGCTCGGCGGCGTAGGTGTCCAGCAGTGCCGGTTCGGCCCACCCGCGTACCACCGCGGCCAGCTTCCAGCCCAGATTGAAGGCATCTTGAATCCCGGTGTTCATTCCCTGAGCGCCGACCACGGAGTGGATATGGGCGGCGTCGCCGGCCAGGAAAACGCGGCCAGCCGAATGTGATTCGACCCGGCGCTGGTTGATTCGGAACCGCCCGGCCTGTCTGACCTCGGCGATCGCGGCTCCGTGCGGCGCGCACACATCGACCGCGCGCTGAAGCTCCTCAATTGTCACCGCGCCGGTCGGAGTCGGCCGTTCGGGCTGGGCTACTGCAATGCGGTGCCAGCCGTGCAGCATCGGGAAGTAGGCCACGAATCTGCCGCGGTTGAGGAAGGCGAAGAACTCATCCGCGGGCAGCGACCACTTCATTCGCAGGTCGGCAACGGCGAAGTTCTCCTCGAACGAGGTGCCCAGGAAGCGCAGTCCCAGCAGGCGCCGTACTGTGCTGTGCGCACCGTCGGCGCCGATGACCCAGTCGGCGTCGGCGGATTCCACCCGCCCATCGGCGTGGCGCAGCTCGGCTGTCACATGGTCGGTGTGCTGGGTCAGCGCGACCAGCTCGACGTGGTGCTCGACTCGGGTGCCCAGCGTCGCGAGGTTGGCGGCGAGTACGTCCTGGACCTCGTTCTGCGGGATCATCAGCAAGAAGGGGTATGGGGAATCCAGCTGTGCGAAGCTGGTCCGCAGGATCTGATGGTTCTCGCTGAACACGTTGAAGGTGTGGGTCTGCAGGCCCCGTGCGAGCAGTTCGCTGGTGATCCCGTGTTTCTCGAACAGCTCCAGGCTGCGGGCCTGCATCCCCAGCGCGCGGGTCTCGGTGTTGGGTCCGGCCGCTGCGTCCACGATCCGGGTGCGGATGCCGCGTCGCGCTAGGTCGGTCGCTATGGTCAGCCCGGTGGGACCCGCGCCGATCACCAGCACATCAGTTTGATCAGCCATCACGAATGCTCCTCCTGCACAGTGTGTTTGACCGCGCTGCGCACGAACGCGACCTGATCGGCGACGACGTTCTGTCGAACATCGGGTCGGTAGATGCCGAAGTGGCTGACCGGGTAGCTTCGAACATGCCCGCGGGGGGCCCGCTGCGCGATCTCGATGCTGTCCGCGCCGAGGGTTTCTGCGTCGAAGTCGGCGATGCACACCAGCACCGGCATCCGCAATCGCTCCGCGAACCGCCCGGGTTTGTACCGCATCATGTCCAGCAGCCCACGCGGGGCGACCTGGTTCTGCCACGACTCACTTGTCGTATCCGAGATCGCTTGAAGTGCTTCGGAGCTCCCGATGACAGCGATCTCGTCCGGCGTTCCGATCACCTTGATGTAGTACGGGACGCGGCCGAGCGTGCCGCGCAGCTTGTCGCGCACGATCGCCGTCAGCAGCTTGAGGGTCGTCCTCGTCGACCGTTGCTCGACCTTCTTGGGAAATCCGTTGAACGGCACTTGGGCGACCACGGCGCAGATTCGGGGATCTCCGGCCGCGACGGTGACGACGTGACCGCCGCCCAGCGAGGTGCCCCACAGCGTCACGCGTTCAGGGTCGACATCACGACGGGTACGCGCGTAGTCGATGGCCGACCGGATATCGGCGAGCTGACCCTCGATGTCCACCAACTGCCGCGGCTCGCCGGAACTCGAGCCGAAGCTGCGGTAGTCGAAGGTGATCGCGACGAACCCGGCGTCGGCGAAGGCGCGTGCGGTGAACACCAGCGACGGGGTGTCCTGAGTTCCGGCGAAACCCGTGCACAGAATCACGCACGGGCACGGGCCTTCAACGTGGGGCAGATACGCCTGCCCGACGCATGAGGTCCCGGCGGAGTCGAACTGCACGACGGTGGTGTCCATCAACTTCCTTTCGGGTCAGGCGAACTGAGCCGCGAGAATCCTTTCGAGCAGCTCGATGAGCTGGCGGCGATGTTCGGTGAAATCCAGATCGGTGATCCCTGCGTAGGCCTCGTGAAGACCCTGCAGCGCACCCAGCACGGCGATGGCGGTGAAGCCGGCATCGGTGACGGCGAATTCGCCGGCCTGTGTGCCCTCTTCGATCAGCGCCGTCATCGCGGGAAGCAAGCTCGCGGCCACTTGCGCGGTCACACGGCTGTGGATGTCGGCGAATGTGTGCGAATACAGGTCCCGCAGCAGCTCCGAGGAGGCCGCACCGGTGGCCTGCCAGTAGCTGTAGTCGACATAAGACATCAGGCGAGCAGCAGGGGACACCGAGCGGTCCTCGAGGCTGGCCAGGGATGCGTCGACTATCTGCTGCACAACGGTCAGCACGCACGCTTCGAACACCTCGTCCTTGGACCGGAAGTGGTGGTAGAAGCAGCCCTTTGCGACGCCGAGCTCGCCGATGATCGCGGCGACCGTTGTCTTCTCGTATCCGCTCTCGGTGAACAGTTTCAGTGCGGTGGTGACGATCTCACTCTTTCGCACCTCCGGTTGCTTGACCTCTCGCACACCGCCTAGGCTACAGACCGACGGTCGGTCTGTCCAGGTGCACGGTCGATTGGCGAGCGGGAGGGCGAGGCATGCAGGACAGTGGAGGATTCCGAGAACACATACGCCGGCTCGAATTGAGCGCCGGCGAAATCGACTACCTCGACACCGGCGGAGACGGACCCGTGGTGGTGCTGCTGCACGGGGTCAACATGGACGCGTCGCTGTGGCGCGGCGTGGTCGATCGGCTGGCGCCCGAGCACCGGTGCATCTGTCCGACGCTGCCGCTGGGCAGTCACCGGATGCCGATGAAGCGCCCTGACCTGGTGACCCACACCGGCGTCGCTGAACTCGTCGGAGAACTCTTGGTGGCGCTGGATCTCCGCGAGGTGACCCTGGTGCTCAACGACTGGGGCGGTGCGCAGTTCCTCGTCGCAGACGGCACCGATCGGATCGCCGGCCTGGTCCTGGCCGCCTGCGAAGCATTCGACAACTTCCCGCCCGGGATGCCGGGAAAGATGATCGCGGCCAGCGCCCGGATCCCGGGTGCGCTCTGGCTCGCGATGCAGCTGCAACGGTCCGACTGGTTCCGTCGCGCCCCCGGCGGCTGGGGCTGGATGAGTAAGCGCCCCATACCGAAAGATTTAATGGACCGCTGGTTCCGGCCAGCGCTCGTCGACCCCGGAGTGCGCCGTGACCTGCGCACGTTCGCGCGCTCGACACCGAGCCGACAAGAGCTCATGCGACTGTCCGAGCGACTGGGCACATTTGACCGGCCGGTACTCGTGGTGTGGGCCACCGAAGACAAGTTGATGCCCGCCGAGCACGGGCAACGGCTGGCTGCGTTGTTCTCACGCGCCCGCCTCGTCGAGATCGACGACAGCTACACACTGATACCCCAGGACCAGCCGAACCGGCTTGCCGCCGAGCTACGCGGTTTCATCGCCAACGACGTACTTGAACTATGAGCGCCTGGTGAAGGCGCAGCGCCGCGAGAAGGTGCTGTCGGTAGTCAACCGGTTGGTGCGCATGATCTTTCACGTCGCCGACCATGACGACGGGGACAAGGTGTTCACCGTGTCGGAGGACGTTGGTGGGTCGCGCTCCGGGCTCGGCTCACGGCGCTCGCCGGTACCTGAGGCCTTGTCCGCAAGGAACGGACGATCGTGACGTGCCAGCGCGGGTGTGCGGCTATTCGAGCCCACTGACCTCACGGAGAAACGGGCGTATTGCTTGCGCGAGTTCGTGAGGGTGCTCGTGATATGTCGCGTGCGTGCCTGGCACGGCGACGACATCGACGCCAAGACGCTTGCCGAAACGACCGGCCACCTGGACGAAGACCGGAAGGATGTCCTCGCTGACGAGCAGGCGCACCGGGACGGTGATGGCTGCCAACGCCTCATCGTCGGGCATGTAGAGCTCGTAGGTCCCAAGCTCGACCCCGAACAATGTACGGGCGGAGTCCGCAGGCGCTCACGAAGTGCAGGTGCAAGCCGGGCCCAGCCGTCGCCCCCGGCCACGTAGCGCCAGAACGGCTCCACCGCAGCGGGCGGCCCACCGACTTCGAGCGCCTTCTGGATCGACGCCCTCACCGGGGCTGGAACCGCATCGATGTTGTCGACCAAGGCGTACAACATCGGCTCGTGGAGGATTGCGCCGCGCACCGAGGCGGGATGGCGGATCATGAGACAGAGCGCGAAGGTCCCGCCACCGCTGGTACCGAAGACCGCCGCAGGACCAGTCCCTAGTGCGTTCAGCAGGGCCGCCGCGTCGTCGGCCTGCTCCTCCGGCGATGTCGTCTGCCAGTTGTCGGGAACAGGACTACGTGAGTTTCCGCGCCGGTCATAGCTGATGACCATGAAACTCATCAGCCAACCAGTCGGCGAACGCATCGAAATGGCCGCCGTCTCCGGTCGCACCCATGATCAGCAGGACAGGCGGGCCCGCTCCCCGAAGCTCGTAATAGAGCGTGGTCCCGTTGACATCGATTGTTGGCATCTGTGCTCCCGTCGGACTGATGATGTGAAAAGCACTCGCGCCCCCGGCTACCGAGGTGGATCAAGGCAGTCGTTGAACAGCTTGCTGGCGCAGGAACCACACCGGATCAGGGTCGTTTGGCATTTCCCGCCGACGGTGTCCCGAGCATCGCCGCGAGCGCGTCCTCTGTGGACTCGATGCGTTCGATGCCAATCGGATCGCCGGTGCGCACTACGCCGGGCCTGACCACCTTCGCATAGCTTCCGGCACAGGCGACTTGGCCCAACGGACCCAATTGCTTACGGCCGACTCGAGCGATCGCCTTCAGCACACCCATGTCCCTCGGCAAACCAGGTTGTGCGAGCGTCGTCATCACGCACCGCGGCACGGGCAGCACGACATGGACCACCACCTCAGTGCCGATGCGGAGATCACAGCCCAGCCAGTCGTCCTCCTCGCCCAGTTCGCCACCGTCGTCGATGAGCAAGTTCGGCCGCAGCCGCCGCGGATCCCAGTCACCGGCCGGGTATTCGGCCGCCAGTCCGCGCAGCGTGCCCGCAGCCAGGACGTGCAGAGGACCGATGTCGAGCAGGGTGCCGGGTGCTGCCATTCCGACAGCGAAGTCCCTGACCTGCTCGCCTCCTTCGTCGCGGAACAGCGACCTCAGCGCCCCTGGCTCGACATCCTCGATGCCAGGCATGGCCAACTCCGACGAGGCTCCCTCCGGCGCGCCGGTCAGCAGGCGCACGTCGCGACCCATCAACTCCGACACGCGGCGCGTCAGCTCGGACGGGTCATCCCGCACCACCGCGCCGTCCGGGAAAGTGACCTCTATCGGCGGAGCTGGCGCGTCGGGACGGGGCGGCGACAGGAATCGCGCCTGGCACTCCATCAGGGCGCCGTAGCGCTTGGGACGTTTGGCACTGACCACTTTGCCCGTCTCGATGTCCAGGAACCCGTAGGCGCGGTCACCCACCACGCCGCCAGGGCCAATCAGAACTTCCTCGACTTCGGCGCCCTGCATCGACTTAACGGGGTAATGCCAAAGCCGACCAACGGATGCGCCGGTCCTCCGTGGTGTCATCGAGGCTCCTAGTTATCGACCGAATGTGGATGCGCGCCACGGAAACGGCTCCGGGACCAGCATCCCTTCGTCTCCTAAAATGAATGTTCGTTCGGTATCAAAATGATGCAACGCTTGCCATCGACATGTCAAGAACGAGCGTTCATTTTGTGGCATGCTCTGATCGTGCCGAAGGTGAGTCAGCAGCATCGGGAGGCCCGCCGGGAGCAGATCATCGACGCGATGCTGCGTTGTGTCGCTCGCGACGGCTTCCACAAGACGACCATGGCGGCCGTGGTCGCGGAGTCCGGCCTGTCAGCGGGCGCGGTGTACCTCTACTTCAAGGGCAAAGACGACCTGATCCGGGCGATCGCCGAGCTCGTGGCCGGCGAGGGACTGTCAGTCGTGTTGGACCGTGCCGCCGCCGAGGTCCCGCCGCCACACGAGGTGCTCGCCGCTGTGCTGGAGCGGGTCGTCGCGTTGGGCGAGGAGCGCGGGGTCGAACTACATCGAGTGGCGCTGCAGGCCTGGGCTGAGGCGGCTCGGGATCCCGAGATCATGGCGATCTACCGGCGGGAGGGCAGCCGCGGCCGTGCGGCGTGGGCCACCTATGTCGAGGCCGCGACCGCCGCTGGGCACCTGCCGAGCGACGCTGATCCGGCGCGGACGGCTCACCTATTGATCGGACTGATCCCTGGCTTCATGGTGCAGCGGCTGTTTTTCGAGGATCTCACCCCCGCGTCCTACGCTGCGGGCCTCGCCGACCTGATGGGCCATCAAGCCCCGACACTGTGATCAGCTCAGTCCCGTTGTTTGCGCAGCTGGAGCGAAGGGCGCATCAGAAACCGCCAAGGCCAGCTCGGATCTCGGGCTTGCTAAGGACTCGGTCCGCGTGGTGGACGGGCATCCCACAGCGCCGCACAGCTGATGATCAAGGCGCTCAGCACCAACACGGTCGCGATAAGTTCGAGCAGGGCGGCGTAGAGCATCGTCAGTTCCTCGGTGCGGCAGTGGATTGTTCGGTCTTGCGGGCACGCAGACTGGTCAAGGTCACCGTCACCAAGACGATCACGATCACCGCCAATGAGATCGGTGTGGGAATCTCCGGCACCGCAGGCCAGATGCCGTGCGCCCAGTGCAGCACCAGTTTCACCCCGATGAACGCGAGGATCACTGCCAAACCGTGATTGAGGTGTGCGAGCTCGGCGAGCGCGGTCTGCAGCACGAAGTACAGGGCACGCAGGCCCAGCAACGCAAAGGCATTGGTCGCGAACACGAGGTAGGGATCTTCAGTGATGCCGTACACCGCGGGCACGGAATCCAGCGCGAACACCACGTCGGTGGCGAAGATCGCGACCACCACCACGGCCAGTGGGGTCAAGGCGCGGCGACCGTTCTCGCGAACGGTCAGTTCTGTGCCGCGATAATCGTCGGTGACGGGCATCAACCGGCGCAGCAGGCGCACCGACCGCAACTGCGAGACGTCGCCGATGAACGCCCGCTCGGTCACGGCGTCGTGCAGGATCTTGCCGGCGGTGACGAACAGGATCGCGCCGAACAACAGAAATGCCCAGGTGCCAGCCTGCAGCATGGCAGCGCCGGCGGCGATGAAGATTCCCCGCAGTACCAACGCGCCGATGATGCCGTACAACAACACCCGCTGCTGCAGGTCGCGCGGCACGGCGAAGCCGGCCAACAACAACATGAACACGAACAAGTTGTCCACGGACAGGGATTTCTCCACCACGTACCCAGTGGTGAACTCCACCGCCGGAGCGCCGCCATAGGCCATCCAGACGAAGAGTCCGAAGGCCAACGGCAAGGCAAGGTAGAACGCCGACCAGGCCACGGCCTCGCGCATCGAGGCCTCGTGCTGTCGGCGGGTTACCAGAAAATCGGCGGTGAGCAACGCCAGCAGCACTGCGATGCTGACGGTCCACAGCCACGGAGACCCGATCGACGCGGCGGGCTCTGCGTCGAGGCCGGATAACGAGTCATTCATGAAAGCTCCTCGAACTCTTATAGGTTCGAGGTCTCCTTCGCCCGCACCGTGGCGGCCTTCCGGGGACATCGGATGCTGTCCGTAGTGACCGGAGCGACCTTGTGAAGTACTCCCCTCCCCAGCCATTATCCACAACCGCACACGGCACGGCCACCTAGATTGACCGCATGCACACTGTCCTGAAGATCAGTACTGACTACGTTTTACCAGTGTCTCGACGGCATCCACCCCAAGGTCCGACTGGAGCAGGTGCGCTGTGCCTACTGGTAATGATCAGGACCGCTGCCGACCGCCGGCGGACGTCGGCCTCTATTAAAGATCGGCCAACCCATGGACGCCAGCGGCTTCAGCGCGTTGGTGCCGCTCTTTCCTGACCGCACGGTAATCACTTATGACCCGCGAGGTCTTGCGCGCAGCACGCGCAAGGACGGCCAGGTGGACAACAGGCCTGAGGTCCAGGCATCCGACCTCCACGCGCTGATCGAAGCTCTCGGCGCGATTCTCCGCACACGCCTCTGGAAAGTAATGAGATTCGGGATGGATGAAGGCGGCGGAATACTCTGTTGCACAACATGTATCGGCGATCATAACCCTTATCTGAGCGGACAGCGTAGCTGCGTCACAGTGACGAATGGGTGTCCAGTGCGCGGTTGTCGTCGCATGGCGGCTTGACGCGCGGTTCCGCATCAGTCTCGAAGTGGACATGAAAGTGAGAATCGGCGGTGTGGACATCGATTGAGAACGCCGAGATTCATGCAGGTCTGGGGGTCATAAGTGGACACGAAACATGAGAAGCCACAGATCATAGGAGTGTGCCTTCTCAAGTTTGATGTCCAATTCTGAATTGAAATATCCATCTGATGTCCGATTGGACATTTGAATGAGATTCCGCCCATCGAGCCAGCGGTAGCACTGCTGGTCGGCCGCTGGTCAGCGCCGGGGATGGACCACTCCCGCGGAAGCCGCGGGCCGGGCGTTTCATACCCACGCCGATCTGAGTGGCGGCCGACGACACTGTCCGAGTGATCCACCCCAGCAGCGTGCGCCTATGCGTCACCCAAACTCGGCCGGTAGTCGGCCACTTCGGCCTCAGCAGCGAGCAACGCACCCAATTCGCCCTCCTGCTGGGCGACAAACACACCGATAACGTGCCGGCACACCTCCGGCACGCTGACCCCGCGCATATCAGCAATGCGTTTCAACCCGACCAGCATTGACGTCGACACGTGAAACTGCACGGCGAATTGACCGCAAGAACCATCCTCGGGCGGTAACCCCGGACCAACGACCACCGGATGATCTGACCCGAATTGGTCAACATCAGCACCGCGAGCCCTCACAACGGGCCCACCACTAGCGCCGCCAGCAACGCCCTCGTCCGGGTCGCGGAACTCCTCATGGCTGAACAAACCCATTGCGCCACGCTAGCCCTTGCAGAATGCCGAAGCCGCCGAGTGAGCGGGTGAGGCCTGCAAGAGACCGAGGCGGCGGCGAGGCGCTGCGGGGCCGGAGGGTTGTGGTCGTGGTTCTCGGTGCGGCTGGAAGGGGGTTCTCACTGCATGGCCGACGCGGACACCATGCCTCGACGCTAACAGCGCCCTGAGCTAAATACCGGCCCCGAGGCAGCCCGTTTCCAGGACCAACCAATGGCCAGAAGAACCTGCCGCTGAAGCTCGACGGCGGAAACCGTGCCGCCGGCAGGTACTTCTCCATCGAACGACCACAGAAGGATTGCACCGGTGCGCGGCGGCCGCGACATTGTGGCCTAGCGCACGGCAGATACCCGAAACGGCCTAACAAGCTCAGATCCACGCGGTCCTAATTACGTCGGTCTCGGATGCCGCCGGATTTCGGTCTCGTTCGACACTGCATCGAAGGGTGCGAATCGGGAGTCAATGGGCTTGACACCACGGACGATCTTTAAGCACCGGGTGTCACTTATATAAGTCGCGGCTGTTTTGATTCGGTTTGTGCACGCGTTCGACATCCTCGGCGACCCCGTGCGCCGGCGCATTCTGGAATTGCTCGCCGACGGCGAGCAGACCTCTGGCGCGATCACCGACGTGATCCGGGCCGAGTTCGCAGTGTCCCAGCCGGCTGTCTCGCAGCATCTGCGCGTTCTGCGTGAGAACGGGTTCGCGTCGGTCCGAGCCGAGGGAGCCCGCCGGTTCTACGCCGTCGACCCCACATCGCTAAGCGAGGTTGATGTGTGGTTGGACCGGTTTCGCAAGTTCTGGGATCAGCGGCTCGATGCCCTGGGCACGGAGCTGGCCCGCGGCAGGCGTGCATCCCGGACCCAAGGTGTTGGCAAGGCAAATCCACCAGCGAAAGGAAGATGACGTGAAGGACGTAATGGACGAACTGGCCGCTGCGCGCCGGACGATGGGTACAGCCACCCTCCCCGCCGGCGACGCGTACACAATTGAGCTGAGACGTTTCTATGACGCGCCGGTCGACGACGTGTGGAACGCCATCACCGACCCTGAGCGACTAGGCCGCTGGCTGAAGCCAGTGACCGGGGACCTGCGGCTGGGCGGGTCGTTCGAACTGGACGGCGGCGAGCACGGCGAGATCCTCCAGTGCGACCCGCCGCGGCTGCTACGGGTGTCGTGGCTTTTCGGACCGGAGGCCGACGAATGGCCGGGCACCAGCGAGGTCGAGGTGCGTCTGTCCCCGGGCCCCGCCGATGGCACCGAGTTCGAACTGGTCCACGCAGCGGCCGTCGGGGAGCCCATGTTCCCGACCTACGGTCCCGGAGCCGGCGGTGTGGGCTGGGACCTGCATCTCCTCACACTGGCTCTGTTCCTGGCCGACGGCGAGGCCCTCGACCACGAGGAGTTCGAGAACCTGCCCGCGGGACGCGAGTTCGTCAGGCGCAGCGCCGTGGCATGGGGCGAAGCTCACCTTGCCGCGGGTGGCGATCGGGATCAGGTCGCCGCCGCGGTCGAGGCGACCACCGCGTTCTACGCCCCCGCAGTCAACGAGCGATGAAGCACACCTCGATCGAGATCTACTTCCCCGCGAGAAGGTGATCCAGCTTCTTGCTCCGGCGTGATCGCTGGAGCGAGTCCACTAATGCCAGAACGACTACCAGTGCCGACGTCACGGGCATCCGTTTCGAGCGTCGTGCTCTGCGGTGTTGGTGGGTGGTCGCCAGTGACTGACCGGCGAACGCCATGAGGAAGAGGACGGCGGGCCCTGGCCATCGCCGCGATCACCCTTGATCATGTCTCCACGCCACGCCCTTCAGAACCCGCCTCGGTCAGGATCTTCAGTCGGGGAAATCCGCGCTGCGAGAGAGGTTTTCGTTGGCTCGGATGTCGGCCAGGGTCTGCTCCAGCGCATCGATGACGGCGTCGTAGCCGTTATTGCCCAGAACCAGCCGGCGTGGAGGCGGATCTTGAGCCATCGCTGCGATCACCGCACGGGCACCGCGGTGCGGGTCGCCGGGTTGCGTCCCGTCCATCTCGACGAAGGCGGCGCGGACCTGCTCCAGCATGTCGTGATACTGCGGAATCGTCTCCGCGACGGGCTCGTTGGCGAAGCCGGCGTAGGCGTTCGTGCGGAACGCACCTGGCTCGACTGTCAAGACGGAGATGCCCTGAGCAGCCACCTCGTCGCGCAGGGCATCGGTGATCGCTTCGATGGCATACTTTGTCGCGCTGTAGTAGCCGAATCCGGGCGCTGATACCAGCCCGGCCACCGACGACACGTTGACGATCCACCCGTTCCCGCGGGCACGCATCCCCGGCAGCACCGCACGTGTCACCGACAGCACGGCGAAGAAGTTCAGTTCGAACATCGCCCGCAACGAGGACTCGTCCATCCCTTCGATCGATCCGTACCAACCGCGGCCGGCATTGTTGACCAGCACATCGATGCCACCGAAATGCTCCTCTGCGGCGTGCACCGCACGCTGCACCTGGGCCGCGTCGGTGAGCTCCAGCGGGACCACGAGAACGCGGTCGCCGTAATGCTGCACCCAACTGTCCAGCTCCTGCGGACGCCGGGAGGTCAGTACCACCCGGTCGCCGGCCTCGAGTGCGGACTCGGCGAACGCCATCCCGAAGTTGCCGGGGGTGCCTCCGGTGATGAACCAACGCCGCGTCATGGCTCGATCACCACCCGGCTGATCACAGTGCCGTCGAGGGTGAAGCGGTAGTGCAGGTCGGCGGCCCCGCCCGGGAAGTCGCCCTCCAAGTGCTGCCCGACGTCGACGCCTGCTTCGGTCGTGATCGCGCCGGTGAACACGGTGGTGTAGGTGTACTCCGCGGCCGCGGTGGCGACCCACGCTCCGATCTCGTCGTGTCCCTTGTAGTCGTGGCCTTCGTCGGTCACCACGGCATCGGTGGTGAGTGTGGCCAGCGCTTGGTCCACCTCCCGAGCATCGAGCGCGGTCATGAACGTCTTCACGGTGTCCGGGAGTGCATCCCATTCTGTGGTCATGACCCCACGGTGGATCTTCCCCCAAGGGGAAGGTCAACCCCCGGCCGGAGAATTAGTTTCAGACTTGACCTTGCCCTAGGGGGAAACTGCACGATGGCCTCACCCGATGAGGCAGGGCGACAGATTGCACAGGAGGATGCCATGGGCGCACGGGTTTCGATCGGTGACTTCGCCGTGATGACCACCCTGAGCAGGAAGGCGCTACGGCATTACCACGACATCGGCATCCTCGCGCCAGTCCACGTCGACTCTCACACCGGCTACCGCTTTTACGACACCAGCCAGGTTGATCATGCGCACATCATCCGTAGGTTCCGATCGCTCGGCATGTCGATTCCCGACATCAAGGCGCTGCTGAGCACAGAAGATGCCGCGGCCCGCACCGAGATCATCACGA
The DNA here is from genome assembly GCF_039729195.1 of Mycobacterium sp. DL. Classification (NCBI taxonomy): domain Bacteria; kingdom Bacillati; phylum Actinomycetota; class Actinomycetes; order Mycobacteriales; family Mycobacteriaceae; genus Mycobacterium; species Mycobacterium sp. DL. The sequence continues at coordinate 6,152,226 of NZ_CP155796.1, read as the reverse complement.
CCCATCTCGAACAGATGGAGGTGCAGCTGCAGCAAACGCGTGACACCGTAGGCGCGTTGCGCGAGTTGCTCTCGCCCGTAACCACGCCCGCCCACGTGGAGTTGCATCTCAAGCCGGCGTTCGCGGTGTGGTCCGTAGGCGCCACCATCGACGTCTCCGAGATCGACAGCTGGTTCGGGATGGCGCTGGGGACGCTGCGGGAGGCAGTCGCGGCGGCAGGAAGCGCACCTCTCGGGTTCGTGCCGGGTGGCCTGTACGACCGAGCGCTGTTTCTCGAATCTCGGGGAGAGGCGACACTCTTCGTACCCGCTCCAAATTCCGTGCACCCCCCAGACGGCGTCCGCGCCGAGGTCCTACCTCAGGCCGAGTTCGCGGTGCTCACCCATTCCGGCAGTCACGACGGCATCGACCGCAGTTACGGGGCTCTGGGAAGACACGTAAACGAGCATCTGATCAGCGACCAGGGACCGATCCGCGAACACTACATCGGCTCCACGCCCTCGGAACCATACAACTTCACCTCGACAGAGATTTGTTGGCCGATCTTCAGCACCACCCCACCGTCAGAATGACAGCAGCCCTCGGCTAGTTCGTGACCCGGAAAGGGTTGTGCCGCAGAGCCATCCGTTCGACCGTATTGGGTTCCAAACGAGGTCACCGACCCCGCCGTGAGCACCTCGGCGCCCGTTGGTGTGCGACCCCGAAGGGACGGGTGCTTGATGGGGTCCGTCAGGTGTTCATCGTCAAGATCACCTTGCCGAGATTGCCTCGAGCACTGATTATTTCGTGCCCTTTTGCGACCTCTTCGAGGGGCAGGACCTCGCTGATCACTGCCTTGAGGCTGCCCTCCTCGAGCACCGGGCCCAGCGGCGCCAGCCAAGGCGCGATGGTCCCGCGATCATCCCAGAGAACTCGCTGATCGAGTCCGATCAACGACTTGGAGTCCATCAGGAGATTTGCCGAGCTCAGTCCCTCGATCAATCGGAAGTCCTTGGCTTCGTCTGCGCCAGAGGAGCGTTGGCCACCATCGAAGGAAGACGCCGCACCGAAGATGACCAGACGTCCGCCCGAGCGCAGCAAGTCGTAGCTCTGTGCAAACGATCGTCCGCCGATGGCGTCCATGATGAGATCGAAACCGGGGAGGCGGGTTTCCCAGCCCTCCGTGGTGTAGTCGACGGTTGCGTCCACACCGAGTTGCTCCAGGAACTGGTGCTTCCCGGGTGAGGCAGCACCCCACACTTCGGCGCCCGCCCGTCTGGCCAGCTGTACGGCAGCGACGCCGACACCTCCGGCTGCTGCCTTGATCAACACCCGCTCACCGGGCTGCACGTTGCCATAACTGACCAACGCAGCCCAGGATGTTGTCCCGGCCACCGGAATCGCGGCGCCCTCTTCGAAACTCATGGCGTCGGGCAGTCTGAGTGTGTCGCGGGCGTCCGCAGCGATTCTCTCGGCGAATCCACCACTTCGGGTCATGGCAATGACACGCTCACCCACCGTTCGATCGGTGACGTCGGACGCCACCTTCGAAATGACACCGGCCACCTCGAACCCGCCGATGTAGGGAATGGGGGTTCCGCGCTTGTAGTGCCCGAGACGGGCCATGACATCCGAAAAGTTCAGACCGGCCGCATGTACGGTGATCTCGACCTGTCCGACTGTCAGCGACGGATCGGCGACGTCTTCGATCCGCAAGACGTCGGTTGATCCGTACTCGCGAATCACTATGGCACGCATTGATGTTCTCCTTGTGTAGACGGCGTCGGTCCCAGGCTCTGAAGCATCGTCGACTGGACCGACGGTTCCGACTCTGATCAACCCGAAGCACTGTGGCTAGTGCACGAAAGTGCAGTGTTTGGCAGGCGGGGTGCTTTCGGAGTGGTACAGACGCCCTGCGACTGGTGGATCTCTTGGATCACCGGGGTTCGACGAGGCATGGATCGGCAAACATCATTCCGCCGGTAGCGAGATCAGGCACGTCGCAGCGTTCCCGCAGATGGGGTTCAAGGTGGTGCCTACGATGAAAGGCAAAGCGTCTCAAGTCGGAGGTCAAGGGGCGTTGATCGGCTTTCGCTGATCAGCAGCGCCACCTGTGTGCGTGAATGGCACTTCAACGTGGCAAGAATTCCGCTCACATACTTTTTCACGGTGTCCTCGCGCAGTGCCAACAGCTCGGCGATTGCCGCGTTCGTGAGACCTTCGGCGATCAACATGGCGACCTCGCGTTGACGCGGTGTCAACTTGCCGACCGCGTCGGGTCGGCAGTCAGCCGGTGCCGGCGACATCGACCGGCTGATGGCGTTCAGTGGTTCGGCCATCCTGCGAAGGATGTAAGCATCCCGTTGTTCCTTGGCCGGATCGTCGTTGCCGAACAGTCCGACGAAGGAGTTCTGGTTCTCCGATACCTGGAGATAAAGTCCGACCGCGGATGTCAGACCCCCGCGGATGAAGAAGTCTGCGAGAAACCGCTGGGTCTTAGGCGGAGCGGAGGGCTGTAACTCGCTCAGACTGGACACGCGCGTTGACTGCAGGCAGCGCAATGACTGTGGCATGGCAAAGAAATCGTCTCGGAACCAGTAAGCGTGATATTCGGGGAACATGCGCACGGCATGGCCGATGTGCAGGGGTTTGGGGTCGGCGAACAGCGCCGAGAAATTGGGTCCACTGAAGACCGTCGCGGTCCGGTAGCCGAAGTGCCGGGACAGCGACGTCATCACTGCCTCGTGGAAGGAGTCCACCGACCGAGCGGATGCACAGTCGTTGAGCACCTCGAGCATTCGATCGTATTCGTGCGTGTTCAGCGGCGAACTCATGTGCCCAGTTTCACGCTGGTTGAGCGCTGTCATCCAGCTGCTCCTCTCAGTCCACCTAGCCCAGTGACTGTAATCTCAACCCAGCGTCGCCATGGATATTCCGCATGCGTTGGCCCACAGGGACCATGGTGCGTCCGGGGCGAGGCTCCAGGTCGTCGCATCAACCTCCACTTTCGTGCATTGACGGCCTCGTCACGGGCACCGTCGGCTCAAGATCGCCGACCGCGAGGGCGGTGCCGGGTGGCGCGCGTCGCGGGGACGTGGCGTCCTTCCTTGTGGATGAGGCGCTCCAGGTTTCGTATCGATAAGCGGCGAGCCGGCCGACATGATGATGTTCGGAATACCTCAACGACGAATGAGGTTTGCGATGCTGTGAAGGCTTTCGGATTTCTGAGCTTCGGGCACTATGCGTCTGCCGGCGGGTCCGGCGGGCCCGACGCCGCGGACATGCTGCGCGATGCAGTCGACATCGCGACAGGTGCCGACGAGATAGGCGTCAACGGCGCATACTTCCGCGTTCACCACTTCGCCCGGCAGTCCGCTGCACCCATGCCGCTGCTTGCTGCGATCGCCGCCCGCACCCAGCGGATCGAGGTCGGCACCGGTGTCATCGACATGCGATATGAGAATCCACTGCACCTCGCTGAGGAGGCGGCTGCTCTCGACCTGCTTTCCGGAGGGCGGGTGGCACTCGGAGTGAGCCGAGGGTCGCCCGAGCCGGCGTTACGGGGGTGGGAGGCCTTCGGTTACACCGGCTCCACGGATCCGCGTGGCGCCGACATCGCCCGGGACAAGTTCGACCTGTTCCAGCGTGCCGTCCGCGGTGAGGGTGTCGTCGACGCCGATCCCCGACAGTTTGGGCGGGTTGGAAAGCTGCGCATCGAGCCGCACTCGGCAGGGCTGGCCGAGCGCATCTGGTGGGGTGCCGCATCGCGGGAGACCGCGAGATGGGCGGGCACCGCAGGTGTCAATCTGATGAGTTCGACGCTGCTGACCGAGGCCACCGGGGATGCCTTCGCAGACCTTCAGGCTGAGCAGATCGACCAGTTCCGTGCGGCATGGGCGGCCGCAGGACACCCACGAACTCCGCGAGTATCGGTGAGCCGCAGCATCTTCCCGCTGGTGACAGATCTGGACCGGCACTACTTCGGCCCTCGGGGAGACGATTCGGTAGACGAGGTCGGCATCATCGACGGATTCCGCTCGACCTTCGGCAAGACCTATGCCGCCGAACCCGACGCCCTCGTCGAGCAACTGAAGGCCGATGCCGCGGTCCAGTCGGCTGACACCCTGATGCTCACGATCCCCAGCCAGCTCGGGGTGGACCTGAACCTCCACATCCTCGAAACCTTCGCCCGCTACGTGGCGCCGGCGCTGGGATGGGAGCCGAACTTCGAGGGCCCGCGAGTTCCTGCCGAGGTCTGAGAAGTTAGGCCGTTGCGCTCGAGCTACCAGCCCACTGCGCTCCAGCTACGACATCGCCGTGATTTCTTCGAAGATCAGCGCCGCCTAAAAAGCGTTGTGCCAGTGATCAGGCAACCAGGTGGGATCCACACACTGGCGGGCTATGTCGGATCGCCGGAGGCGGTCAGCGGCTGCGGCCACCCCGCCAACGCTACGTTTGCAACGGCGTGTAGTTCGGCGCGACTGGCCCCACTGCGGGCTTGAACCGAAATGCCCTGGCCTACGGCAACAATCCAGCGTGCCAACACCAGAGTGTCGACACCGGAGAGTTCGCCCTCGGCGACCGCAGCGTCGAATCGTTCGGCGAGTCGGCGCACAATCGCTTCCCGTAATTCGGCCAGACCCGGGGCTTCGCCGACGGTAGTCAGGCATCCGAGGATGGTGCCGCTGACGAGATCGGCGGCACCGTGCACCATGGCCTCGGCGACCTCACGGGCCGACGGCCGGGTCAGCGCATCACTCACGTAACCGCTCGGCCCCGCGAGGTAGCGCTCCGCAGCCCGCATGAACAGCTTCTCCTTGGATCCGAACTCGTCGTAAATGCTGCGGCGGTTGACTCCGGTCACGGCCGTCACGTCGGAGATCGAGACCCCGTCGAAACCGTGCTTCCAGAACAGTTTCATCGCCGCGTCTTCGACTTGGTCGGCGTCGAATTCCCGCGGCCGCCCGACTGCCACGTCGCACCTCCCTTCTCGTGTGATTCCGGTCACATCGGGAGTAAACCCCTTGGCGACCGGCTTTGACCTCAGTGTACTAAGTAACATATCGGTTCGTAATTAGGAGGAGGCGCAGACATTGAGCACACTGACCGGACGACGCGCACTGGTTACCGGGGGATCACGGGGCATCGGCGCGGGGTTCGTGCAGCGATTGACCGCCGACGGCGCCGCGGTGGCGTTCACCTATTCGGCGTCGAAGGTCGAGGCTGACGAGCTTGTCGCCCAACTCACCGCGAACGGCGGCAAGGCGGTGGCGATCCAGGCTGACGCCGCCGACCCGACTCAGACTGCGGCCGCCGTCGACACCGCCGCCGCTGAGCTCGGCGGCTTGGACATTGTGGTGAACAACGCCGCCGTCATTCATAAGGCGCCGGTCGATGAATTCAGCCAGGAGCAGTATGACCGGCTGGTGGCAATCAACATCGGTGGCCCGTTCTGGACTATTCACAGCGCGCTCAAACATTTGGGCGACGGTGGGCGCATCATCAACATCGGCAGCATCAACGCCGATAGGGTTCCGGTTCCCGGCCTGTCGGTGTACGCGATGACCAAGGGGGCTGTGTCGTCCTTCAACCGTGGGCTGGCCCGCGATCTGGGCCCGCGCGGCATCACCGTGAACAACGTCCAGCCGGGTCCGATCAACACCGACATGAATCCGGACGGAGGCGATTTCGCCGCGGCCTTGAAGGGTGTGACGGCGCTCGGGCGTTACGGACAGACCAGTGAAGTGGCCGCCGTGGTGAGCTTCCTGGCGGGCCCCGAATCGAGCTACGTTACCGGTGCGAACCTGAACGTCGACGGCGGTCACAACGTATGACGACCGCAAGGACAACCCTCAGCTCCGCCCCGTCCTGGACCACCACGGCGACTCGAGCGTCCATCGAAGCCGGTCGTGTCAATGACACCGCGAGATTGGCTGTCCCCCAACTGACCAACCAACACACCGTCAAGGAGAACAACTCATGACTTCGACGATCGCGGACGCAAGCACGATCGAAATTGCCGGCAAGACCGTGGCACGGCTCGGATTCGGGTCGATGCGACTCACGGGACGGGGGATCTGGGGTGAGCCCACCGATCGCGACGAGTGCATCGCCGTGGTGCGCCGCGCCGTCGAATTGGGCGTCCAATTCATCGACACCGCCGACTCTTACGGTCCCTTCGTTGCCGAGCAGATCATCAGCGAGGCGCTCCATCCCTATCGCGACGACGTCGTCATCGCCACCAAGGCGGGTCTGACGCGCAACGGTCCCGACGTCGTCGACACCGAGGACGGTCCCAAGCGTCTCGGACCGGCGGCGTGGCCGCCGGTCGGGCGCCCGGAATACCTGCGCCAGCAGGCTCTGATGAGTCTGCGTCGGCTCAAGCTCGACCAGATCGATCTTTTCCAGTTGCACCGCATCGATGAAAAGGTGCCGCTCGCTGATCAGGTGGGTGAGCTCAAGGCGCTGCAGGACGAGGGCAAGATCGTGTCCATCGGGCTCTCGCAGATCACTCCCGAACAGCTCGCCGAAGCACGTACGATCGCCGACATCGCTACGGTGCAAAGCAGATACAACGTCATCGACCGCAGCGCCCAGGCAGTCCTGGACGTGTGCCATCGTGACGGCATCGGCTTCATCCCATGGGCTCCCGTCGCCCAGGGCGGACTCGACAAGGCGCACGACGCGCTCGCCGAAATTGCCCGCCAGCATGGGAACACGCCCGCCCAGGTGGCGATCGCGTGGCTCCTGCAGGTCTCGCCGGTCATGCTGCCCATCCCCGGTACCTCTAAAGTGGCGCACCTGGAGGAGAACCTCGCCGCGGCTGAAGTGACGTTGTCCTCCGGCGAGGTCGAGACGCTCACCGCTGCAGCACAATAGGACACTGGTGACAGGAGCGGCTCGATGACCAAGATGATCGTCGTGCGTGCCGGTGACGGCAGCACGCCATGACCACAGCGCACGATGTCGATGTGCACCACGGTCGGGCCTGGGTTGCGGACGAGTCGGTTCGCATCGGCTATACCGTTGTCACGCCACCTGAACCCACCAAGACCGTCGTGCTTCTCCACGGCGCCCCCCAAACGCGATACGAGTGGCGCAAGGTCATGATGCCGCTAGCCGCCGCCGGCTATCGGGTGATCATGCCCGACTATCGTGGCGCCGGCGCCTCCGATAAACCTCGTGACGGATACGACAAGTGGACCATGGCCGGTGATATTCACAGTCTGGTACGCGAGACCCTCAGCGTGGCGGAGCCCATCTCGCTTGTCGGCCATGATCTCGGGTCGACACTGGCTCTGAGTTTCGCGCTGCGGTACCGCGATGACGTCGTGAGCGCCACCTTCATGGAAGCTCCGCTGCCGGGAACTGCCTACTACGAATGGCGTGTGGCTCAGAAGTCAGCGTGGCAGTTCTCCTTTCATGCCAACACGGACATCGCGGTGTACCTCACGCACGGACGTGAACGTTGGTACATCAACCGATTCTTCGACGAATTGACCTACCAACCGGATGCGATCTCCAATGATGACCTTGACGTTTACGCCCGCGCGTTCGAAGCCCCCGGGGCGATGCGCGCATTGTGCGAGGTCTACCGGGAACTCGACCGCGATGCCGACGACAATCGCGCCGCGCTGCAAAAGCGCGGCAAGCTCACCATCCCGGTTTTGGCTTCGGGAGGGGCTTCCGGGCCTCTCGCCAGCAACTTCCGGGCGATGTGTGAAGAGGTCGCTGATTCGGTGACAGATCAGCTTGTCCCGGACTGCGGCCACTGGGTGGCTGAGGAGCAGCCAGGGTACTTCACCAGGATGTTCTGTGAATTCGACGCGGCCGCTCGGGCTTGACAGTTCAGCACCGCCCGCCTGCAGGGTCGTCAGCAGAGGCCAGTCCACGAAGCTGTCAATGGCACCGCTCGGGTGTCACGGCGGTGCAGGAGCGCTCGTATCGCTGGCGGTTAGCTGGCACGCGGATGGACTAGGGGTGTATTACTCCCACCAATGCGGAAACCAGGAATGTGAACCGAGCGCGGAACTCAGCATCGTCGCGAGACATGAGGATCGACTCCCTTGCTGATGCGGGAGTGAAGGAGCGGATAAGCAGATGACCACGACAGGCAACGGCTGCCGCATCGCCGTGCGGTTCGAGCCAGACTGGCCGGCCGAGGAACTTCCCGAATTCGCCCGGTGGGTTGAAGAACACGGCTTCGAGGAACTGTGGTTCAGCGAAGATCTCGGGTGGTCCGCAGGACTGGTCATGGCAGCGACTGCTTTGGCTCACACGCGACGACTTCGTGTGGGACTTGGTCTTGTGCCGGCCGTCTCCAGGAACGTCTCCACGCTCGCAATGGAAGTCGCTGCCCTAGCGCGGCTTGCGCCCAATCGCCTGACCTTGGCGATCGGGCATGGCGTCCCGGCATGGATGGAAAGGGTCGGAGCCCGATCGAAGACGCCTCAGGCGGCACTCGAGGAGACCGTCGTCGCCCTGCGCGCGTTACTCGCGGGTGAACGAGTGACCACCAAGGGCCGCCACGTCAGACTTGATGACGTCGGTCTCGGCTTCCCGCCTGCGACGATTCCGCCAATCCTGATCGGTACCACCGGACCGCAGGGACTTCGGGCGGCTGGGCGGAGTAGTGACGGCGTTGTGCTGCCCGAGGTCTGTACGCCCGCGGCGGTGCGATGGGCGAGGGCGACGATGAATTCTGAGGGCGCTGTAGTCGTTTTCGCCATGCTCAACGTCTCTGACGACGCCAGTGAGGCACTCGCGCAGACTCGGAGCAAGATGCTCCCCATACTGGACTTGGGTATCTACCCACGAATGACTGAGATCGCCGGATTGAGCGATGGCGGGAACACCCTCACCGATGCAACGCTGCAGTCGATGGCCGCCGCAGGCACCCCTGCCGACTGTGCCCGCGCTATCGGCGATTGGGCCGAAGCCGGCGCCGATCGCGTCGTCCTCATCGCTGGAGGCCCTGATCCTCGCGCCATTTACGAGCGCCTCGCGAGAGACGTGCTGCCACTGGTGCCCACTGCCTCCTGACGCCGCAGTGCATGGATCGTCCACGAATTCTGGGAGACGTGTGATCAGTGCGAGTTATACCGCGTCACCAGATCCGCCGACAAAGCTCGCGGCTGTGCTGTAAAGCTGTTCGGCATCGAATCACAGAGGAGACCGATGTCGACACCGCGGGCTAGCGCTGCGCTCGAACCCCTGGCCACTCACGGGCCCACTCGCGCGTGGGCCGCCGTGGGGGTGCTGGCTCTCGTCGGCACCCTCAACTACGTCGACCGCTTTCTGCCGGGCGTGCTGGCTGAGCCCATCAAGCAGGAACTGGCGTTGTCCGACACCGCAATCGGTGTCATCAACGGGTTTGGGTTCCTCATCGTGTATGCCGTGCTGGGCATCGTGATCGCGCGAATCGCCGACCGTGGCATATTCGGCGCGGTCATCGCCGGCTGCCTGACACTGTGGGGAGCGATGACCATGCTGGGTGGCGCGGTCCAGTCCGGCCTACAGCTCGCGCTGACCCGCGTCGGCGTTGCGGTCGGTGAGGCAGGCAGCACACCCGCAGCGCACGCCTATGTGGCGCGCAACTTCGTCCCGGAGAAGAGGTCGGCACCGCTGGCGGTCATCACCATGTCCATCCCGCTGGCAAGTGCCGCCAGCCTGCTCGGCGGCGGTCTACTCGCCGAGAGCCTGGGCTGGCGCGCGGCATTCGTGGTGATGGGCGGGATCAGCGTGCTGCTGGCACCTTTGGTGTTGTGGGTTGTCGGCAGCCGCCAGAGCCTGCCCACCCCGCCGCCGCGCGAGCCCTCCGCCGCGCTGCGTTGGTGGGATCTGCTGCGCAAACCCAGCTTCCTGGCCATGGTGGCCGGCACCGCGCTGGTGTCGGCGGCGGGCTACTCACTGACCACGTTCGCGCCTGCGTTCCTGATGCGCAGCCGAGGTATGTCGCTCGGCGAGGTCGGAATCCAGTACGGCCTGGCCACCGGCTTGCTCGGAATTCTCGGGCTGCTGATCGTCGGGCGCATCGCGGACCGGCTGGCCACCCGTGACCCGCGCTGGTTGTTGTGGATCGTGGTCATTCTGATCACCGCCCTGCTGCCCGCTTCTGCGTTGGCCTTCGTCGTCGAGAGCCGCACGTTGTGCGTATGGCTGCTGGCACTGGCCTATGTCATCGGTACCGCATATCTCGCGCCGTCCATCGCGGCGATCCAGCGCCTGGTGCTTCCCGTGCAGCGCGCGACCGCGTCGGCCGTCTTCTTGTTCTTCAACGCGACGCTGGGCGCGGTCGGTCCGTTCCTGACCGGTGTGATCAGCGACGCACTGACCGCAGAGCTGGGCCCGCAGGCACTGGGCCGCGCACTGCTGATCTTGGTTCCGACGATGCAGCTGGTAGCGATCGGCTGTTACGCCCTTGCCGCGCAGCGCTACCGCCGCGACATCATCGAGGAGTCCTGAGCAACCTGGGCAGGGACGCCGCCCGGCGTAACCTCACGTTCTTCGGCGCTCCCCACGTCGCTCTGCTGTTCACCCCGGATGTCGACGACTCCGCCGCCACCAGATCGGCCGGATTCCCTACACACGCAGCGCTTTTCATCACAGTCCGGTGGGAAGCGCCTCCGAGCATCTCGCGAGGACGAGCAGGTCGACCGGCCGGGCAGTTTCATCTAGCGGGACGAGTCCGCCTTGTTCGCCTTGATCGCCCGTTCGATCAGCGTCGGTTCCGCGAGGATCGATGGATGAGCCGACATGAAGGACACGGCGTTGAACGCGTCGGCGATCGACTGGTCGCTCAGCGCGGCTTGCAGTACTTGGTTCATGGCCCACCTGTGTTGAGCGACGTCCTCGGGCACCTCGTTTCCCTGCAACGCATCCAGTCGGGCGGCGTCAGGGCCGGTCGAGAGGGTCCACGCGGCGTCGGTCACGATCGCCTGCAGATCGAAGAACTCCGTCGCGGCCCTACCCAACTGTGGACCGGTGGTGAGGTATTCGGACAGACAGTTCGCATGCAGCGCCGCCGAGGACATGCCCTGACCATGAATGGGGTTGAAGGAGGCCACGGCATCTCCGACACTGACCAGACGGGCCGGGAAATGCTGCAGTGCGGTGAAGTCGCGGCGACGGCTGTCGGCTTGCCGGTAGGTCTGCACCTCGCGGGTGAGCCGACCTCGCGTCGCGTGGGTGAAGACGGGCGGCAGCTTGGTACACGTCGCACGAAACTCTTCGGGCGATGCGGGAGGTCGAACGGGTTCATATGCCGTCAGCATCACCATCCACTGGTCGTTCTCGGCGGCGAGAGCTGCGCCGAGGGCTATCCCATCGGGCGCATCGGGGCCGGGGTATAGCGCGAGTGTGCTCATGGGCAGTTCTGCGACGTCCTCTGAACGGTCGAACAAAGCTGTCGCATAGTTGATGTCGCTGCGCAGCCGGTGCAGTGGGGGGCGTTGGAAGCCCGCCCGTTCAACCCACTCCGACGCCTTGCTGGAGCGGCCCATGGCGTCGACCACGAAGTCGGCGGCCACCACCCGCTCGGCATGGTCCGCGCACCGTACGGCGGCTACCGCACCGTCCCGGAACTCAAGCCCGGTCACCCGGGCGGACAGCGCCGATACGTTCGGCAGCGCGAGGACCCGGCTGCGGATTCCAGCCTCGATGAATGGCCGCGTGGCCGACAGGATGGGCAATTCGCGGTTCGGCAGCCTGGGTCGACCGCCGAGGTATACCGCCTGACGTTCGACCTCGACGAGAACGGCACCCTCGTCGTGCGATTCGCCGGTGAAGCCTGGCAGCCAGCGTTCGATCTGCGTGCGACCCCCCGGCAGCAGGACGTGACCCTGCCGATCTTGCGGAACCCCCGTACGAGGAGATCCTTCGGCATCGACGGCGTCGCGTTCGATGATCACCACTGTGCCGGCGTGATCGGCGAGCACCCGTGCCGCCAGCAGTCCGGCGACACTGCCGCCCAGCACACAGGCGGTGTCGAATAACTTCGGGGCGTGCGTCGGGGCCTCTGCCCGGACCAAGCGATCGAACACGACCCGGTCATGATCGGCACTGATGTCCAATTACGACACCAACCCCGCGATCGTGACGATGGGCAGTGAGGCCGGCAGAGCGGAGCCGAGAATGAACGGCAACCGTGGCCACCTGCGGGGTGCATCTCGGGTTGTATCGGGACGGTCGGACACGATGCGGCTCTGCGGGGCCGCCAGTCCACGGCGTACCGGACCAGTGAGCAGCAGGACGACCGGAAGGAAGGCGATGGCCAGAACCGCCGGCGTGTTCGACTGGCCAAGCCGCTGGGATGTCTTCTTTGCAAGGCGCACAGCCGTCCGTGTCGTGCAGCGATGGCAGCGTTACGCGGGCGGTCTCGTGCTCGTCGCCGCCGTTTCGTCCGCCCGCGATCTCGCACATGATCCTCGGACGCCCCATCCGTACCGATGTTGTCGAATCACATTTTGTAGACAACGCATCACAAAGCGAGAACCAAAGGCGATCTCCGTGACTTACAAATCGCCCGCGTGGCCGACTATTTCGGCCGTACCGGAATCCATGGTGCCTCCACCGGCAGCTCCTACTGCCTTGAATTTGTACCTCAGATTGTTGGTTGGTGCCGACGATTGGGAGGTGGACGCCGAAGGCGCCGATCCTTTGGCGCACCCGCGTAGCTGCAGTTAGGGCTCTGCCGCCGACGCAGCCACAGACTGACGAGCAGCTAGAGTCCGATACCGCCCCGGCGTGGTGCCGAAGACGCCCGGAGATCAGCTCCCTGGACCGGTGTAAGCCAGTCGCGTGGTGGGCTGTCCGGTTATCGCGGTGATGGTGTCGAAATCTTTGTCGACATGCAGGACGGTTAAACCGGAAAGTTCGGCGGTGGCCGCGATAATGAGGTCGGGGATCGAGGGGCCGCGGTGCTGGCCCCGATCGGCTAACAGCATCTGGACTTCCAGCGCGCGGTCCTCAATCTTTGGCGTCAGGTACTCCACTGGCATTGCCGCCAAGGGCGATCTACGAAACTCACGTCGAGCGGCGTCACCGGATTGGTTCGAATAGCCGATTTCCAGCCGTGTCACGTTGCTGATGTGCACTAGTCCGCGCTCGATGCGGTTGCTCCAGAGGTCGGGATCGCTGCTGTGTGCCAGGCGGGCGAGGGCCGACTTGTCGATCAGCCACTTTGGCTCGGTCATTGCCAGGCTTGGCGCATCAGGTCATCGTCGGCAAGGCCGGCGACGGACGCTGCAAAGCGATGCAGGTCGTCGCGAGTGACCGGAACCCGCGAGGCGCGCGCATCCTGGGCGAGGCGTCGGCGAATGTACTCAACGCGCGACAAGCCCAGCTCAGCAGCTCGCGCGTCGATTTCGGCGAGCACATCATCTGGTAGGTCGCGGATCAGCACGTTGCTCATGCCGCGATGATATCTGCCGATATCGCCTCTGTCGAGCAGCCAACCGCGAGTTGTCCTGCGACCACCGTGCTCCAGCTACTCGCCGCAAGCGCTGCGATCCGCTCGACAACGCTCGGCTGGACACGCGAAGGCACCTGATGTTCGGCGGCCCGCATGCGATCCTCGGGGGATGGCACGAACGTGGTTGTCGATAACGGTGGAGTTGCTCGGCGGGCGCGGTGAGGACTTGTGGCCTTGGCCTGGCCGCGTTTTCGCAGTCGGACCGTCGCACACGTTCATGGATCTCGCGAATGCAATCAACGACGCCTTCGCCAGGTGGGACAGGTCTCACTTGTCGATGTTCAACCTCGCAGATGGACGAGTGGTCACCGACGCGGAGACTGGGGCGGAGATGGCTGGGTCGATCGGTGGGCCCATCACGGAGTCAATGGACATCGAGACGGCCAAGGTTGCTCGGGTGGTGGGGCCCGAAGCAGAATTCCAGTTCACTTTCGACCTGGGCGACGACTGGATCCACCGCTGTGTGGTCGGCGCCGACAAGGTCGACCCGGTGGACGTGTTGGGAATCACGCCCAGGAAGCCCCTGCCTTACTGGGGATGGGGCAGCATCCCGGACCAGTACGGGCGCCGCTGGTCAGAAGACGACGGGCAGAGCCGAGTTCCGAGCAGACCAACCCAGCCGCACCCGATGCTGCTGCAAGCGTGGCCCGCATTGAAGCAGGCGGCCTCGGTCGACCTGTCCGAGCTGCGTGCAGCTATGGCGACAGGAGATGCAGGCCGCTTTCTCGCCGGGGTGATAGGACACGATATCGACGACGTGTTGCAACAGGTAGGCGACGGTCTTCCGATGGCACTCGAACAGCGACGGGACAAGGCTGAGCCGGTGACGCTGTCGGTCATCAACCGGCTGACTTGGCGCGCCGCCACAGGTGACGACATCCTGGCCGAGGACCTCCTCGCGTGTCTGCGCGGCGAGCCGCTCGCAGGACGGGTGGTGCCGGTCGACCTCGAGATGCTCGGTGCTGTACTGGAGGGCGATCTGGCCATGTCAACCGGGGGCTACCTCGACCTGGGCACCGGGAGCGTGCTCGATGAAAGCAGTGCTGACCCGATGATGGTGGGGGAGGACGTCGCCGTCGATGTGGAGGCCGATCCCAACCGTTGGCTCCGGTTCGATTGCGCCGGCTCGCGGGACGGCTGGCGTGACATGGCGGCCTTCGGCGAGCGGCAACATGATTCGACGCTGCGGGAGCGGCTGGAGCGGGCGATCGAGGGCAAAGGCGCGTTCCATCGGTTCCGTGACATCGTCCACGAGGAGGGTCTCGCCGAACAGTGGCATGCCTTCTCCGCCGACCGCCAACGGGGTCGTGCCCGCGCGTTCCTCGCCGGCGAGGGAATCCGCGTGGGTTGAGATGCTCGACCCCGCCAGCCAGGCAATCACCCGCTGGAGTGATCGTGGGAAACACCGACGGCAAGATAGTCGTGCTCGCGGGCGGTGCGTAGGGTCGTGTTCAACCCAGAGCTCCTCGATCGTGAGCCGGCTCGCAGCGAATGCTCATATGACCAAATTGGATGTTGCCAATTCGCCACGCAAGCGCCGATGGCGCTCTTGTTAACCTCTTTTCATGCCAAGGAGATTCAGTGACGAAGAGGTTGATGCTTATCTTGATAGCCGCCCGGCCTGGGCGATACTGAGCACCATCGACAAGGACGGATTTCCGCACTCGGTACCCCTGGGATACTTCCGCCTTGGCCGCGACATCATCATGGGTGTGCGAGACCGGACACGCAAAGTTGCGAACGTCGAGAGCAATCCAAACGTGAGTATCTTGCTCGAAGACGGCTCGAGCAAGGCAGATATCCGGGGAGTGATGTTCCAAGGTCACGCCCGCATTGTTCGCGAACCAAGCGAAGCGCTTCAGCTCGCGAGAGAAGGTGCCCGGGCGCGGGGCGTGCCAGAGTCCGAACGGCCTACGGCACCCAGGCCGGGCACCGCCTATATCCGTGTGACACCGGTGAGAACATTGTCCTGGGACTACGCAAGTCCAACGTCGGACCAGGCTTAGTTTCCCTTCGCTCCCGTAGCTACGGTGCAGGCACGGGTGTCGCGTCTCTGCCGCACGGTCGCGGTTCCGTTGCCAGGAACGATTCGGAAGGAAGCCATGAATTCTCATTCCTCGGGTGACCGTGCGATGAGGAGCCACCCCATTGCCGCCGATCTGCTTCGTGGTTTGGCTGAGCTGGAAGCGACCGACCGAGGGTGGCTGCCCCATCGGCTCCCGGCTCGGGCCCGCGCACAGTGCGATGATGCCCAGCTCGCGGCCGTGGAGGCGCAGCCCTCCGGCGTGCGATTGGTGTTCCGCACTCGCGCCACCGCGGTCGAACTCGATCTGCTGCGAACGCGGACGATTCTGGTGGGGGTGCCCGAGCGCCCCGACGGCACGGTCGACCTGCTCGTCGACGGGAGCCTCACGCAACAGGTGAGGACGACCGGTGGCGACGTGGTGCGAGTCGACCCCGCCACGGGACACACCGAGAGGCAGCGCGGATCCGTTGGCACCGTGCGGTTTACGGGACTGAGCGCGCAGGACAAGGACGTCGAGATCTGGCTGCCGCACTACGAGCGCACCGAGATCGTCGCCCTGCGTACCGACGACGCAATCACCAGGACACCACTTTCCGGGCGGCGGGTGTGGCTGCACTACGGCAGCTCCATCAGCCAGGGCTCCAACGCAGCGAGCCCCAGCACGACGTGGCCCGCGTCGGCCGCCGCGCTCGGTGGCGTGGAGCTGGTCAACCTCGGATTGGCGGGCAGTGCGATGCTCGACCCGTTCGTCGCCCGCACGATGCGCGACACACCCGCTGACGTCCTCAGCATCAAGGTCGGCATCAATCTCGTCAATGGCGACGTGATGCGGGTGCGGGCTTTCGGGCCTGCGGTGCATGGGTTCTTGGACACGGTCCGCGACGGGCACCCCGACAGCCCGTTGCTCGTCGTGGGTCCGCTGTACTGCCCCATTCATGAAAACACGCCAGGGCCAGGTGCTTTCGACGTCGAAGCCCTGGCCGCCGGGCACATCCGGTTCATCGCCACCGGTAACCCCGCAGACTCGACGCGCGGAAGACTGACACTATCGGTGATCCGCGAGCAGCTCGCCGAGATCATGGCCGCACGGTCGATCGACGACCCGGACCTGTACTACCTCGATGGACGCGATCTCTACGGCCCCGACGATTCCGCTGAACACCCACTGCCCGACAACCTGCATCCTGACGCCGCGACGCACCAGATCATCGGCCGGCGCTTCGCCCGCTTGGCATTCTCGGCAGGCGCACCGTTCGGCTGAGAGCGTCTTCGCGTACCTCGCTCAGACCTTCTCGGCTTCGACGAGGTCGTGCGGCACGACCGAGAACGTGCGGCCGGTAGGCCGCAAACCGGCGCCGGTGAGCAGTGTCGACAGTTCGGCCAACGAGCGCAGACGTCCACCGTCGCGTTGGGTCAACGTATGTAGATCCAGAAGCGGGGAGAACGGATTCGGGCGATTCCGCGGCTGGAGATACTCGACCACCACCAGCCTGCTGCCACTGGGCATGCTCGCCGCCACCGCGGCGAGGATCTTCGCGCAGCGTTCGTCATCCCAGTCGTGCAGCACATCCTTGAGCACGTACACGTCGGCGGTCGCGTTGATAGTGCGGAAGATATCGCCCTCGACACGATCGATGCGCTCGGCGACATCGCGGTCGGCGAGGAATTTCTCGGCTTCGGCGATCATTCCCGCACTGTCGACCAGAACCCCACGCAGGTTCGCTTGAGACTCGGCCACGATCACCGACAGCAGCGTGCCGATCCCGCCGGCCACGTCGCACACGACCGCGCCGTCTGGCCACGGGTAGGCCCGCGCAATGGCGCGGGCACTGATCTCGGTGGCCTGGCGCATCGTCGACGCGAAGACGCGCTGCTCGTCCGGGTGCGCGGCGAACCACTCCCACACCGACATGCCGTGCACGAGCTCGAACGCGCTCCGGCCGCTGCGCACGCTGGCGGCCAGGCCACCCCAGGCGTCGACGGTCGACCGCATCCCCTTGTAGCGCATCCAGGCCCGCAGCGACGCAGGATGGTCGCTGCGCAACACCGCCCCCATGCGGGTCAGCTTCACCGCACCGGTCCGGTGGTCCATCGCGCACAGGTCGCACGCGACGGCACCCCGGAGCAGACGGTGTGTGGTCTCTTCATCACACTCGATCCGGGCGGCAATCTGCGCCGCGACATCGGTCCACTGGCGAGCACATCGGCAATCCCGAGTTCGGCAATGGCTGCGGCGATCTGAACACTGCCGACACCCTCGCCGAGGTCCAGCATCGCGATCTGAGGCGGCACCAGCTTGTCTGCGAGCTGCTTGAGCCTGCGTCGCAGGGCGAGCGTGGCCAGCACCACGGGGAGAGGCGTCGATGGCATCCGGTCAGGCTAGCCCCTGCCGGTACAGTGCGGCCACGTCTTCGTCCGGAGGTCTGATGCCGACGTGTAACGCCACGCTGTACCGACGGCACTCATGTATCGGAAGCATTTTGACCTTTCGACCAGAGGAAGCCAATGTCGCTGCAAACGCGCAGCTCCCGCGTCAGCGCAGGCTACGGTGTGACTGCATGAGCACCCAGACCAGAACGGTCTTCCGCGGGAGTGGCGGCGAGTTGGCGGGCAAGCTGGAACTGCCGACCGGAACCCCCAGGGCCTTCGCGCTGTTCGCCCACTGCTTCACCTGCGGCAAGGACAATGTTGCCGCAGGGCGGATCTCGCGCGCGCTTGCCAAGCAGGGAATCGCGGTGCTGCGCTTCGACTTCACAGGGTTGGGGGAGTCCGACGGTGACTTCGCCTCGACGAGCTTCAGCTCCAACATCGAGGACATGGTGAACGCTGCAGACCATCTCCGCAGTCAGTACTCTGCACCGTCCATTCTGATCGGACATTCACTGGGAGGAGCGGCAGTCCTGGCCGCTGCCCCGTTGATACCCGAGGTGCGCGCGGTCGCCACCATAGGTGCACCAGCCGACCCCGCCCACGTGCTCGGACTGTTGGGCGGCGCCCTGCCCGCCGTCGAACGGGGTGAGGAGGCCACGGTGTCGCTGGGAGGCCGGCCATTTCGGGTGAGTCGGCAGTTCCTCGACGACATCGCGTCTCAACCACAGCGCGAACGGATCTCCGCGCTCGATGCCGCCCTGCTCGTCCTGCACTCCCCAGTCGACGAGGTGGTGTCGGTCGACAACGCGCGAACCATCTTCGACACCGCGCGACATCCGAAGTCGTTCATCAGCCTCGACGGTGCCGACCACCTACTCAGCAACCGGGCTGACGCCGAGTACGCGGCGAATGTCCTCGCCGCCTGGTCGAGCAGGTACGCGGATGCCCCCACCAGCATGGTCCAGATCGCTGACACCGCCGACACCGCCGACGGTGTCGTACGGGTCGCTGAAAGCGGCACAGGCAGACTCACTCAGCAGATCAGTGCAGGCAGTCATCGACTGTCCGCAGACGAACCCCACCCTGTGGGTGATGACACGGGCCCCAACCCGTATGACCTGCTCCTTGCCGCGCTCGGAGCGTGTACATCGATGACGGTGCGGATGTACGCCGATCGCAAGCAGTTTCCGCTCGAACGTGTCGTCGTCGAGTCACGCCGCTGCCGAATCCACGCCGACGACTGTGCCGAGTGCGAGACCGCCACGGGGATGGTGGACCGGATCGAACGCGATATCACCCTGATCGGGCCCCTCGACGCCGAACAGCGGGCTGCATTGCTCGCCATCGCCGACCGGTGCCCGGTGCACCGCACCCTTCGTTCCGAAGTGGTGATCCACACCGTTGAAACGCGAACCGACGAAGACAGAGGCTGATATGACACAACCCACCGAGTTCGACGTGATCGTCATCGGCGGTGGCCCGGGCGGCGCTTCGGCGGCGGGCTATCTCAGCGCCGAAGGGTTGACCGTCGCGCTGGTCGAGGAACGCTTGATCGGCGGCGAATGCCACTACTGGGCGTGCAATCCGACCAAGACACTCCTGCGGCCGATCGAGGTGCTGGCACTGGCGAAAGCCGTTCCCGGCGTGCGCGAAGCCGTGGGCCAGGCGCAGGTCGACGTGGCCGCGGTCTTCGCCAAGCGTGATGCGATCGTCGACCATCTCAACGACGACGGTGTCACCGCGGCCCTGCAACACGACGGGTTCGCGGTGATCCACGCTCACGGTCGGCTGTCGGGCGAACGTGAGGTCACCGTGACTCACCGTGATGGACGTGAGGAGCCGATCAGCGCGCGGCATGCGGTAGTGCTGGCGACCGGCACCCGCCCCGCCATCCCCGACGTACCGGGACTTGCCGACGCGCGACCCTGGACCAATAGGGATCTGGCCACCATGACCCGGGTGCCGCCGCGCGCGCTGATCGTCGGTGGCGGTGTCGTCGGCGTGGAATTCGCCACCATCCTGGCGGGCCTCGGTTCCACGGTCACCCTGCTGGTGCGAGGTCACACGCTGCTGCGCAACTCCGAGGCCGTGGCCGGCGAGATGGTCACCGAATCGTTGCGCCGCAACGGAGTGGACATTCGATTTGGTGCCCAGCTCTCGGCGGTGACCCGGTCCGACGCAGATGGTGTCGTCACGGCCACCGTCGACGACGAATACATCGAAGTCGATGAAATCGTCGTCGCCGCCGGCCGGGTGGTCAATACCGATGCCCTCGGCCTGGACGCCGTCGGGCTCCCCGCCGGCGACTTCGTTGCGGTCGACGACCACTTGCACGCAGTGGGGACCGACGGAACCTGGCTGTACGCAATGGGGGACACCACCGGGCGTGCGCTGCTGTCACACCTGTCGCAGTATCACGCGGTGGTCGTCGCCGACGTGATCGCTGCGCGCGCACGGGGACGCCAACTCGGCCCCGACGAACTCATCGCACGAGACCCACACAACCTGCCGCAAGTGGTCTACACCGACCCGCAAGTGGTCGAAGTGGGCCGCACCGAAAGCCAAGCACGCGCAGACGGATTCACGGTCACGACAACCACCGCGCGCTATCCGGAAGCGGTGCCCGATCTCGCGATCTTCCGCGACGGCTTCGACGCCTGGGCGAAACTGGTCATCGACGCGGACACGGACACACTCCTGGGCGCGACATTCGTCGGACCCGAGTTCGCTGAACTCGCACAGGCCGCCACACTCGCGGTGGTCGCCAAGGTGCCGATCGACGTGCTGCGCCACGTGGTGGCGCCCCACCCGTCGATCAATCAGATATGGAACCCGCTTATTGCTCGACGGAGGAGCGAGTAGGCGGATTACGTCACAGACCAACTGAATCAGCGTCGCGGAAGTCCGAGAGAGTTTCCCGGGCCAGCCGCGCGAGCTCCCTGGTTGCGGGGGACAAGACAGCGGACTCCTTCTGGATCAGAGCGACGGTGTCGTAGAGCGGCTCGTCGAACGACAGATACCTGATGCCAGGTGGCGCGATCGGGGATTCGGCGACAGCGCGCGACACGAAGGTCTCGCCTGCTCCGGCCACTACCAGATCGAGGGCGGTGTCGACTTGTTCGACCTCGATCAGCGGGGTCAGCGTCAGACCTTTCAGCAGTGCACGCTCGGCCAGTTGGCGGCGGGTGGGATCACGCCATCCTGCGTGCGCGTCATAGAGAATCAGATTCGCGGCGGCGAGATCCTCGAGCGTGACGGGCCCGGTGCGCGCGGGACTGGACGTTGCGAACACCACCTCGTCGCGGAGCAGGGGCGTGACACTCAGTTCCCGGGTGTCCACGGGCAGGACGACCAATCCGGCCTCGAGGGCGCCATCGCGAACCAGGTCGGCGACATCGGCGGAGTTCACGCCGACGACGCGAAGTCGGACATTGGGGTAGCGGCTGTGAAACGACGTCAGAAGGTCCGCCATTGCATAGTATTTGGCGTTGCGGAGCAGTCCGATCGATGCGACGCCGCCCTGTAATCCGGTGACCGCCTTCAAGGCGCGGTCCGCCCCGTCCGCTGATGCCAGGGTCTGCTCGGCCAGGGGCAGGAGTTCCTCGCCGGCAGCCGTGAGGATCAACCTCCTGGCGCCTCGCACGAACAGCGGCGTGTCGTAGTGCTGCTCCATGCGGCGGATCGTTTCCGAGACGGTGGGCTGCGACATGTAGAGCTGCTTCGCCGCCGCGGTGAACGAACCGCACTGCGCTGCCGTCACGAACACACGCAGTTGGATCAGCGATAAAGCCATAGCGTCACACGATATCAAACCCAAGATTTCACAAGGTTGTCCTCTCGCAAGACTCCTTTTAGCGTGGATCCACCCGACAAACCGATGCGCGCCAAGAGGAGAATCACAGTGGAAAGCTCCGAGGAGGACCGCCAGCTCGGCGAGCTGGGCTACACCCAGAAACTCAGTCGATCGGTGGGAGGCGTCTCGTCGTTCTTCCTCGGCTTCTCCGTCATCAGCGCCACCACTGCTGTGTTCTCCGGGTTCGGATTCGGGCTGAGCACGGCCGGCCCAGCCTTCGTGTGGACCTTTCCCATCGCGGTCTGCGTCTTCTTCGTCTGGGCACTCATCGCAGCCGATCTGGTAGGTAAGCTCCCACTCGCCGGCTACGCGTACCAGTGGACGAGCCGGCTCGTCAATCCGAGCCTGGGGTGGTTCACCGGATACGCCGGCGCCGTCGGATTCATCAGCGGGTTCACCGGGGTCGCCTTCGTGATGGCCGGCTACATCGGCGGGCTGCTGGGTGTCGAGATGACCACTCCGGTCCAGATATTCACCGCAATCACGGTGGTGCTGCTGTGTGTGCTCATCAACGTCTACGGCGTGAAACTCGCGACCATGCTCAACAACATCGGAGTGGCGCTGGAGTTGGTGGTGACGATCGGAGCCACTGCGTTCATCGGCGTCGTCGCCTTCTTCATCTCCGACGAACACCAGGGCATCAACTTTCTCTTCTCCACCGGCGCCGCGGATGCGTCGACGTCGCCCTATGTCATCGTGTGGTTGACCGCCAGCCTCGGCTGCATCTTCGGACTGCTCGGAGTCGAGGCAGCAGCCGACATCGCCGAGGAAACCAAGGACGCTCGTCGCACCATTCCGCGCACGATGTTTCTGGCGTTGGGCGTTGCGTCGGCGATCGAATTCTTCATGTACATCGTCTTTCTTCTGGTGATCAAGAATCCGGCCACGATCACCGACAGCGCCTCGCCGATCGCCGATCTGTTCTCCCAGCAGGTATCCCCGTGGTTCTCCAAACTCGTGATCGCTTTGGCGCTGACGAACATCCTGGTGTGCGTGCTGGCGATCATGCTCGTGGCCAGCCGATTGGTCTATGCCCTGGGCAGAGACAACATGCTCCCCGGATCGCACCTGTTGGGCCGGGTATCGGAGAAGCACAAGGTCCCGACGACTGCGATAATGGCGACGGGGCTGGTCTCGCTGGCACTTCTGCTCTCGGCCCTTGCCAACGAGACGACGTTCTCGTACATCGTCGGGATGTCGGCTCTCGGATTCTTCTGCGTGTACCTGCTGACCACCGCCGGGCTTCTGGTGGCCAACGCGCGCAACCGCATTCCGGTGGGGATTGCGGGAATCTTCGATCTCGGTCGATTCCGGGTGCCGATCTACGTACTGGGCCTGGTTGTGTTCGGCGCGGTCATGTCGGCGCTGTTGTTGCTCCCCGACTTTCGAGCCAATGCAGTCGTCTTTGTTCTGACGATGGCAGTGGCCGGCGTCTGGTGGCTACTTGTCCTGAGGGGACGCATCGCCCGTTCAGAAGCGGGGCCGAAATACGCGCTCGCGATGGGCGAAGACGAGCGCGCCGCCGCTGCTTTGGTCGATGAGCGGACCACCGACAAGGACCGCGACGAAGCGATCCCGTCGTAGCAACTGTCTGAAGGGGAGCTACTGCAGATCTGCGATACGCAGTGCACCAGGCCGCGCATGATCTGATTCGTTCAGATCATGCGCGGCTGAACCTGTTTGCGCCAATAATGAAGTGCGGCATAGCCAAACCCTTTGCCTCACCGCGGGGATAACAGTCTGGTCCCGGTGGAAGAACACCTTTACCGTCAGTCGTATGCGCTACTCCACCCCTCTCCTCGAGCGTTTGCAGGGCTCGTTCCATCACCTGAAACTTCCCTTGATCGACGCCCCGGCGGCACAGCGAGACCCAGCGGTCATCGACACCGTCACCACCATGCTCCGCGACATCGAAACCAGAGGGCTTGACGCCGTGCGCGACTTCAGCCGTGCGCTGGACAACGACAATCGTGATGACTTCGAACTCTCCGCCGCCGACATCGCCACAAGCGGCGACCGTCTTCCCGGCGACCTCCGGGAAGCGATCCAACTCGGGTCAGAACGTACCCAGGCATTCGCCCGGGAACAGCGCTCGCACCTCGTGGATTTCGAGACCGAACTTCGTCCGGGTTTGGTCACAGGGGCCCGCTACGTGCCCGTGACCCGGGTCGGCGCGTATCTGCCCGCCGGCCGCTTCCCACTGACCGCGTCCGCCTTCATGACTGTCGGCGTAGCGAAGGTGGCCGGCGTGTCCACCGTGATCGCCTGCACGCCGCCTCAGCCCGGCGGCGGCGCGAACGACGCCGTCGTGTACGCGGCCCACGTGTCCGGAGTAGACCGCGTGTTTGTGCTCGGGGGCGTACAGGCGCTCGCGGCCATGGCGTTCGGCCTGCTCGGCGAGCTGCCCGTCGACATGCTCGTCGGTGCGGGCAATGCCTATGTCGCCGAGGCGAAACGGCAGTTGTTCGGCGCTGTGGCCATCGACCTGCTCGCGGGCCCCTCGGAGGTGGCCGTGCTCTCCGACGAGACCGCCGACCCCGAGATCGTCGCCGCCGACCTGCTCGGTCAGGCCGAGCACGGCTCCAACTCTCCGGCCGCTCTGGTAACGACCTCCGAAGAGCATGGGAATGCCGTGATCGCAGCGGTGGAGCGTCAGTTGGAGGGTCTGGCGACCGAGCCGATCGCAGGCCCGGCGTGGCGCGACTACGGAGTGGTGACGGTCGCCCACGACCGGGAGACCGCCGCTGCGCTCATCGACGATCTCGCGCCGGAGCACCTCGAGGTCATCACCGCGGACGACGACTGGTACCACGACAGGTTGCGCAACTACGGTTCGGTGTTTCTCGGACCCTGGAGCACGGTGGCCTACTCCGACAAGGGCATGGCGGGCACCAACCACGTACTCCCGACTGCCGGCGGCGCAAAGCACAGCGCGGGTCTGTCGGTCTCGCGTTACCTCAAGCCGCTCACCTATCAGCGGGTCACCCGCGAGGCCACCCCAGCGCTGGCCCGTGCCGTTCAGATCATCTCGGATTCGGAAGGGATGGCTGCGCACAGCGCCACCGCGACGCGCAGGCTGGCCATCTATGCCGATACCGTGGGAGCCGAAAACGTCGCGTCCCGTTGAGTACTGACAGATCGAGCAAGAGGTAACACGATGTCCCCTGTGGACCACACTCAAGTCGTCGGTGCCGTTCAGATGGCACCGGTGTTCCTCGACCGCGCCGCAACGCTCGCCAAGGTCGAGAACTACATCGACCGGGCCGGTGAGAGTGGTTGCAAACTGGTGGTATTCGGTGAGACTGTGGTGCCCGGCTATCCGTTCTGGCTCGGGCGAACGGACGGGGCGAGGTTCAATTCCAGCCTCCAACGGGATATCCATTCGCTCTATCTGCAGGAAGCCGTTCAGATCGAGGCTGGTCACCTCGACGGCGTGTGCGAAGCTGCTCGACGCAATCACATTTCGGTGGTGCTCGGCGTCGCCGAACGGCCACTGGATCGCGGGGGCCACAGCATCTACTGCTCGGCGGTCACGATCAACGCGCTCGGCGACATCGCCTCAGTGCACCGCAAGCTCACTCCCACCTATGAAGAGCGCTTGAGCTGGGCCAGCGGCGACGGCCACGGGCTGGTCACGCATGCGTTGCCGCCGTTCACTTTCGGCACGCTCAACTGTTGGGAGAACTGGATGCCGCTGTCACGCACAACGCTGTATGCGGAGGGTGAAGACCTCCACATCGCGCTGTGGCCGGGCGACGTTTCCGATACCACGGACATCACGCGGTTCATCGCGTTGGAGTCGCGCTCGTATGTGATCTCCGTGTCAGGACTTCTGCGACGGGACGACATTCCGGACACCATGCCCGGGGCGGAGATGATGAGGGAGGCGAGTGACGAGCAGATCAGCACGGGCGGGACGTGTATCGCCGCCCCTGATGGAAGCTGGGTTGTCGAACCGATCGACTCCGACGAGGGTCTGACGGTCGCGACGCTCGATCATGGCGAAGTTCGTCGCGAGCGTCAGAACTTCGACCCCGCAGGCCACTACGGCCGCCCCGACGTCACTCGGCTCGTCGTCGACCGACGGCGGCAGAAGCTCGCGACCTTCACGGACTGACGCGGGTCGATCACCCGGAGACTCCTTCGGCAGGTGCCACCAGCTCACTTGCTGAGAAGGATTTGTGCTCCGCCCCTTTCACATTATGGGGAAGAGGGGGTCTTGCGGCAAGACCCCCGTGGGGGTGCACACTCGTCCGGCCACGTGATCGGACAAGGGGGAATCGTTGTGCCACAGACACCGACACCATTCGAGGTGCACGAGTCGGGTGCGTTCCTACACGGCACCAGAGCGGATCTCTCCGTCGGGGATCTGCTGGTGCCCGGTCGCCGATCGAACTACGACCGGAATCGCGTCATGAACCACGTTTACGTGACCCAGACCTTGGACGCCGCGGTGTGGGGGGCCGAGATGGCCGCCGGTGACGGCCGATGCCGCATCTTCATCGTGGAGCCGCAGGGGTCTGTCGAGGACGATCCGAACGTGACCGACAAGAAGATGCCGGGAAACCCGACCCGTTCCTATCGCACCCGCGAACCCGTGCGGATCGTCGGCGAGATCACCGACTGGGTGGGACACACCGACGAGCAACTCGAGGCCATGCGGGCAGGCCTGGCCGACCTCAAGCGTCGCGGCCTGGACGTCATCTACGACTGAGATCGCCGCAGCTCATCGTCGGCCCCGGTCGGTGACGACGGCCGTCCGATCCCACCGATCGCCCGAAAGTAACAGACGACGGCCGCGTCGGCGGCACGCCGAGGGGTGATCAGCGGGGGGACTTGACGAGCTCGAACACCGGGATGGTTCGTGGCGGGGTCGGATAGCCCGCGAGGTGGGGGTGGCCGGACGCGATGTCGGCGAACACGGCGGCACCTTCAGATTCGGGGAGTTCGTGGGCGGTGACGTCGTATGCGTCGTGGCCGACCTCGACATGCGCGTGCGCGTTGGCGCGGAGGTTGTGCACCCAGGCCGGGTTGGTCGGTGCGCCACCGAACGTGCCGAACAGGAGCAACCGTCCGTTGCTCTCGAAGTACTCCAGTGGAGTGATCCTCGTGCGGCCCGACTTGGCGCCGATCATGGTCAGCAGCAGCACATTCAGGCCCCGGAAGGGGCCGCTCACGGTCCCGCCGTTGTGGCGGAACTCGTCGACGACGCGTGTGTTGAACGCTCTCAACGCATCGGGGTTGTCTTGCACCTCTGCGATGGTGGGAATGGCGGGCAGCTCAGAGGACCGCGCCGGTTGAGGCGTGCGGTCGGTTTGAGTAGAAGACATGCCACGACTGTGGCCGCACCGGCGGGAACCATCCAGGGCCGGACACGTCCAGGGACTGCGGAACCGGGGTACCGTCATGTCCCCGCTGGGTGCGGGCCGTGCGGCATCATGAGGTGTGGGCAAATCGGAGTTGGGGGAGTTCCTGCAGGCCCGCCGGGCCGCGGTCTCACCGGCTGCGGTGGGTATCCCCGATACCGGGCGGCGCCGTGTTCCCGGTTTGCGGCGCGAGGAGGTGGCCGATCTTGTCGGGTTGTCCACCGACTACTACGTTCGGCTCGAGCAAGGGCGTGGCGGTCACCCATCCGATTCGGTGTTGGATGCGATCGCGTCGGCACTTCGTCTCGATCCGACCCAACGCGCGCACCTCTACCACCTGGCCCGCCCGTCTCGCCGGCACAGAGAGGAGGTGGCGCACCGAGTCGGGACGTCGACGCTGATGTTCGTCGATACCCTGACCGTGCCTGCGCTGGTCCTCGCCGCGAACACCGATGTCATCGGCTGGAACGAGCTGGCCTGTGCAGTGTTCACCGACTTCTCGGCGCGACCTGCGCGGGAGCGCAACACCGCATGGCTGCTGTTTCGGGACGAGGAGGTCGCGTCTCGTCATCGTGACTGGGACAACGCCGCACGTGACACGGTCGGCATGCTGCGATTGGCGGCAGGCAGGAACGCCGATGACCCTCGATTGACCGCGCTGATCAACGAACTGTCCAGGCACAGCACGACTTTCCGCCGATTCTGGGACGACCATCATGTGTACGAGAAGGCCAGCGGGCTCACGTTGCTCCGCCATCATGAGGTCGGCGACATCGATCTGAACTTCGTCACCTGGACGACGCCGGCGTCACCGGACCAGATGCTCATCACCTACATGCCCGAGCCCGCGTCGAGATCGGCTGAGGCCCTCCGCCTCCTACAATCGAGCATCAGCACAGATGCCTGAGGCGGACGAGTATCCGCTGACACCGATTCAGCAGCGCGCCTGGCTCAACTACATGCGCGTGTACCACCGGCTCGAGTACGAGATGAACCATCACCTGCGTACCGAATGTGGGCTCTCGCTCTACGACTACACGGTGCTCAACGCGCTGTCGCGAGCGCCCGATCGCCGCTTGCAGGTGACATCGCTGGCGACGGTGATCGGGTGGGAGCGCAGCAGGCTGTCGCATCACCTGATGCGGATGACGCGCCGCGGCCTCGTCGAGCGCACGGCGTCGGAGACCGATGGCCGCGGCACCGTCGTCATCCTCTCGACCCCAGGTTGGGACCTGCTCGCGGCGGCCGCCCCGATACACGCGGAGTGGGTGCGTCGCACGTTCTTCGGCGACCTTGATCCCGGCCGCGAGGATGCCCTCGCTGACATCCTGGCCACGGTGCACGAGGGATTGCTGCGCGAGGGGACCCTGCCGCGTCCGGACGTCTAGACCTGGTTCGTGCCGCCGTCGACGTGGACCTCGGAACCGGTCATGAAGCTGCTCGCATCCGATGCGAGAAAGACCACCGCGGCGGCCAACTCCTCGGGATTGCCGATCCGCTTCATCGGGTTCGATGCCAGATTGTCGAGCATGGCCCGGCGCTGGTCGGGATCGGGCTCTAGTTCCGTGAGGCCGGGGGTCAAGATGGGGCCGGGAACGATGGTGTTGACCCGGAATCCGCGGTCGCCCAACTCGGTGGCCCAGGTGCGGCCGAAGGACCGGATGGCGGCCTTGGCGGCGGCGTAGGCGCCGAACGCCGGCATGCCTCTGCCGGCCGCTGTCGAGCCGGCGAGCACGATCGAGGCCCCGGGGTTCAGTAGCGGCAAGGCCTTCTGCACGGTGAACACTGTTCCGCCGACGTTGCGGTTGAACGTGTCGATGAGGTGTTCGGGTGTCTCGTCTTGCAGGGTCACGTACTCGCCGCTGCCGGCGTTGGCGAAGACGATGTCCAGTCCGGCTCCCGAGGCGCGAATGACATCCATCAATCGGTCCAAGTCCTCGACACTGGTGACGTCGCTGGCAACACCGACCACGCCGCCGCCGAGAGACGTCGCGGCGTCGTCGACGCGCTGCTGGGTCCGGCCGGTGAGGAACCCTTGGCGCCCACGTCGGCGAATGCCTGCGCTGTCGCGTAGCCGATGCCGGACGTGCCGCCGGTGACCAGTGCTGTCTTTCCTTCGAGTTGACCCATCGTGACCTCCTGTTGTCGGGGAACGCCCGTCGCGCTCCACTTCCGATAACTAGGTGACATGTCACGTTATTCCAATGACACTTCACCATTGCCGGAGAGCTGACCTCCGCAGGGTTGATGAACAGGTTGGCCGAGTCTGCCAGTGCGGACTCGGATATCGCGGGTGACCCGGCTGCCCGCACCTGCCCGGGTCTGGCGCTCAGCACCGGGACGTCGACCACACGGAGCACTTCGGGGCCGCCGTGTTCGGAGAACTGGATTGCCGCGTCATCGTGTCGTCTCCAATTCGCTTCGCTTCGGGTGCTATAGCTGTGTTTCATAGCGCTCGCAGTTGGCGTGAAGGCGTGGAAACCGAAACTCAGTCGGCAACCAGCACGGCTGCCACTGTGAGCGCTAAACTCATTGCGGCGGTGTAGAATTCGGCGCGGAGAGTGATTTCAAGCCACCACCCGATGCTGAGCCCGGAAGTACCCGCGGTCAGCGGCGACGGCAACCAACAAGATGCGCAGCTGGGACCGACCGCGGTGGATCCGTGACATGACGGTGCCGAGCGGCGTGCTCATGATCGCGCTGATCTCCTTGTAGGCGAGTCCTTCGACGTCGGCGTAGTACACCGCCATCCGAAAGGCTTCGGGCAAGGAATCCAGTGCGTTCCTGATGTCGTCGTCGGGCAATGACTCCAAGACCTCAACCTCGGCGGAGCGCAGTGCTGTTGGTGAACGTTCGACGTCGGCGGCCAGCTGCCAGTCATGGATCGTGTCGGCGGGCACCTCATCGGGCCGGCGCATCCGCTTGCGGTACCGGTTGATGTGGGTGTTGGCCTGGATGCGAAAGAGCCACGCTTTCAGATTTGTTCCCTGCTGAAAGGTCCTGAAACCCGTGTACGCCTGCACCATGGTCTCCTGCACCAGGTCTTCTGCGTCGGCACGCTGTTGGGTCATTCGCATAGCCCCGCCAAACAGCTTGTCCAAGAGCGGGATCACGTCACGCGCGAAACGCGCCGCCACTTCAGCGTCGGTTTCTTCGGGGACCGGGCTGGGGTGGCCGTTGATGTTTTGAGGTACAGCGGGTTCGAGCTTGATCATGGCAGTCTCCTAGTGCTGTTCGGTCAGTGTGAGCAGCGGCATTGCGAGGGCGGGCGCGAGCTGATTCTGGAGTGCCACGACGGCTCGCAACGGCCGCAGGTGGATCGACAGCGAGGCGACCTTGCCTTCGGCGTTGATCCCGATCAGATCCACGCCGTCGATCTCGGTGGTGCCGATCTTGATATTTGTTACAACTGCGAAATGCCCATCGCCGGTGATGATTTCGGTGACGATGAACTCGTCGAAGACATCGAGGAGCTGAGTCACGACGTTCGCGACCCTTTCGCGTCCGACGACTGGCTCAACGGCGATCGGGCTCTCGAGAATCACATATTCGGCGAGTTGAGCTGCTGCGCTCGTGGCATCGCGTGCCTGCACAGCTGCCAAGAATGCCGAGAGTGCTTCAGGAATCTCATCCATGGTGGCCGACTTCCGTTGTTTCCAGGTTTTGCTGGAGATGTGTGTGCTTCGGGTCGAGTCGGCGGAACCGGCTTTTTCCGTGCCACAAGGTTCGCAGCGCCGAGGGCGCCTTCGCGTCGGTGAAAGTCCCTTACGTAGTTCGCGACCGCTACCGTCGTGGCGATCTATGTCACCGCCGGGTCGCGGCCGAGCCATCGGCGTGCGCACGAAGCGGTGTCGGTGATCGACAACGCTGGAACGGACCATTACGTCCGCTCGACAAGGGTGCCAGCTGTCAGCGCACTCCCTGGAACACGACCTCAAGAATGGCGTCGACGTATCCGGGTTCAAGTGGCATCGAATGAAACAGCCGGTACTCGACGACGCCGTACAGCAGGTCGCGCAAAGTCTGCCAGTCGGCGTCGGTGCGCATCTCGCCACGCTGCATTGCCAGTGCGGTCCGGGAGCCGAAGTCCTGAATGCTGGGTTCGATGATCTGGTCGAAGAGGGTGCGCAGGAGGTCGGGGTCGGACTGGCCGGCGGCGATCAGCCCCCGATATGCAGGACCGAAGCCGGTGGTCGTGATCACCTCCAGGATCCCTGTCAGCTGGGTCCGGATGTCGGCGACGACGTCGCCGGTGTCGGGGATGGCGACGACGGCACCGAGTCTCTCGGTCGCAGCTTCGAGTATCACCGCACCTTTGGACGGCCACCAGCGGTAGATCGTCTGCTTGCTCACGCCCGCGCGCCTGGCGATCGCCTCGATGGAGATGTTGTCGTACCCGAGCTCGCCGATCATCGAGAAGGACGCGTCGAGGATGGCCCGACGCGATTGCTCGTTGCGGCTTGCTGGCATGCCGGACACCGTAGGCGAGAGGGCGCCTACGAAGCAATACGGTCCGGTTCGTATTGACGGTAAGCGGACCGTCTCGTATCGTTTCCGGCGGCTGGTGCGGAGCTCCCGGCCAACGCTCGGATCAGCAGGGATAGGCGCCTCCGCAGGAAAGGAGGCTGCCGTGTCCGTCGAAGTGATCGATTCAGAAGGCGCTCCGCCCGCCCAACAGCCTTCCGCGACGGGTGCCCTGCGGTGACGATCGTGGAGCTGCCGGCGGCACGGGTGGAGGAGGGACTCTGCCGAGTCCGGACTGAGCAGAAAGCAGCTGACCTGCTGGGGCGTCGCGCAGAGCGTGACGCGATCGGCCGACTCCTCGCCGAGGCGCCGGCGGGACGCAGCGGGGTGGTCGTGGTGCGCGGGGAAGCGGGCATCGGAAAGTCTGCGCTGCTGCAACACGCCCGCGACACCGCCGCCTCGTTGGGGATCCGGGTGGGATCCTCGGTCGGCGTGGAGTCGGAGACGCAGTTCGCATTTGCCGGCTTGCACCAGCTGTGCGCGCCGCTACTCGACCGCACAGAGACGCTGCCAGACCCGCAGCGGGCCGCCCTAAGCGTGGCGTTGGGCCGTCAGGGCGGCGCCCCGCCGGACCGCTTCCTGGTCGGGCTGGCCGTCCTCAACCTCCTCGCCGAGAAGGGACCGCTGCTGTTGCTCGTCGACGATGCCCAGTGGCTGGATCAGGCGTCGGCGCAGGTTCTTGCGTTTGTGGCGCGGCGGGTGGTGGCCGAACGGCTGGTGCTGATGTTCGCGGTGCGCGACCCCTGCGAAACCGGTGGAAACCCGTTGGTCGGCTTGCCCGAGGTGCAACTGGCCGGACTGGGCGAGGCTGATGCTCGGGCGTTGTTGACCACGGCTGTTCGCGCACCGCTCGATCGTGGGGTCCGCGACCGGATCGTCGCCGAGGCACGCGGTAACCCGTTGGCGCTGCTGGAGCTGCCCAGCAGCGTGCAGTCGGCCGGTGGGTTCGAACTCCCCGACGTGATGAGCGTCCCGCGCCGCGTCGAGGACAACTTTCAGCGGCGCTCGGCAAGCCTGCCGGCTGAGACGCAGCAGCTGATGTTGGTGGCTGCTTCGGAGCCGACCGGCGATGTGGCGCTGCTGTGGCGTGCGGCCAAACATCTGGGGATCTCGCCTGAGGCCGCCGTGCCCGCGGAAACCGCAGGGCTGCTTGAGATCGACACCCGAGTTCGGTTTCGTCATCCACTGGTGCGCTCAGCGGTCTACCGTGCCGCCACGTCCCCGGAGCACCGTCGGGCCCACCACGCCCTGGCCGCTGCCACCGATCCGCAGGCCGACCCGGATCGCCGCGCTTGGCACCGCGCGCAGTCGGTGCTGGGCACTGACGAAGAAGTCGCCGCGGAACTGGAGCGTTCGGCTGATCGTGCGCTGGCCCGCGGCGGATTCGCCGCCGCGGCTGCATTCCTTCGGCACGCCACCGATCTGACGCCCGACCCTGCTCATCGGGCGAGACGGGCACTGGATGCCGCCAACGCCAAGCATTGTGCCGGTGCGCCTGACGCCGCCCTGGAACTGCTGGAGAGTGTCGACGCCGCGCAACTGGATGCGCTGCAACGCGCCCGCCTGGAACTGCTCCGAGCCCAAATCACATTCCACCTGACCCAAGGCAGCGAGGTGCCGGGGATGTTGTTGCGCGCCGCTCAGATGTTGGCTCCGTTGGATCCCTCGCTCGCTCGTGAGACCTACCTGCAGGCCTTCGACGCGGCCACCTTCACCGGGAGCCCGGGTATCGACCCGGGCCTGCCGGAGATTGCCGAAGCTGTCATGGCCGCACCGGCGCCGCTGGGAGCGCCAGGACCGGCGGATCTGCTCCTCGGCGGGTTGGTGGGCGTTCATACCCATGGATTCGAAGCCGGTGCGCCCGTCCTCAGGCAGGCTCTGGAGGCGTTCCGCGAGCACGTGTTCCCGGTCGAGACCGCCCGAGCCGGCGACGCCGGGAACTGGCTGTGGCTGGCGACGCGGACCGCTATCGGGCTGTTCGAGGACGAACTGGTCATCGTGTTGGCCGACCGCTACGTGCGACTCGCGCGCGAAGCCGGCGCCCTCGCCACGCTGCCGGCTGCGCTGGTTGTCTCCGCGTGTGCGCGGGTCTACACCGGTGAGCTTGCTCTCGCCGCCGAGTTGGCGGACGAGGCCGCGGCGCTATCACATGCGTCGGGTGCGATGCCTACGAGCATCGCGCACACGTACGTGGGCGCGTGGCGTGGGGTTGATGTCGAGGCCACCGATCGGGACGACCCCGGTGACGTCGAGGCGACAGAACGCACGCGGGGCATCGAAGCCACGGTGTCCATGTGTGCGATGGCGGTGCTCCACAACGGCCGCGGCAACTATCCGGCAGCGCAGAAAGCCGCTTCTCAAGCGTGTGACACGGACGAACCGTCGATCAGGTGGCAGGCGCTGCACGAGCTCGTCGAGGCGGCGGCCCGCGCCGGCGATCCGGAATCGGCTTCTCGCGCAATGGAAGAGCTCAGCATGAGAGCCCAGGTCAGCGGTACCGAATGGGCGCTCGGTGTCGCTGCGCGCTCACGTGCGCTGGTCTGCAACGGATCCGACGCAGAAGAGCGCTATCGCGAAGCGATAGAGCGGTTGGGAAATTGCCGAATGGGCGCCTTCCTGGCCCGCACCCACCTCGTCTTCGGCGAGTGGCTACGCCGGGAAGGCCGCCGTAGTGAGGCCCGCGAACAACTCCGCACCGCGCACGCGTTCCTATCGGAGATGGGCGCAGAGCCGTTCGCCGCCCGCGCCGCCCGCGAACTGCGTGCCACCGGCGAGCATCCACGAAAACGAACCGCTCAACCCACCGACGGGCTCACCGCGCAGGAACTGACCATCGCACGACTCGTCGCGACCGGCGCGAC
This sequence comes from Mycobacterium sp. DL, assembly GCF_039729195.1. NCBI lineage: Bacteria > Bacillati > Actinomycetota > Actinomycetes > Mycobacteriales > Mycobacteriaceae > Mycobacterium > Mycobacterium sp. DL. Next base: position 6,117,776 of record NZ_CP155796.1, on the reverse strand, counting down.
CTCCCGCGAGGTCGGTGCACAACTCTTCCTGAGCCCACGCACCATCGAAGCGCACTTGCGAAACATCTTCCGGAAACTCGGCATCACCTCGCGCCGACAACTCAAGGAGTTGCCCCTGCCGTGACCGGAAGAGGATCGAAACCCGCCCTCGCAGAGCACTTCCGAGAAAAGTCAGTGACAACCTACTTGAACGTTCATGTAACGCTCGGTACTGTGGGCGGCGACCTGAACATCCATTTGCGCTAACCGCGACCGCCGAGCAGCCTCGCTCGGGTTCCGGGACCGGCTGCGAATCCCGTTGCCCAGCCCCGGCGAGGAGTGTCGTGAGTATCGGTACAGCGAATGCACTGCGGGTGGCGTCCTTGGACGACCTGACACCCGACAAACCGCATCCCGTCTCGGTTGGTGGTGTGGACATCATCCTCATCCGCCGAGGCGAGAGCGTGTCCGCCCTCAACGGTCGGTGCCCCCATCGGGGTGCGCTCCTGGCGGACGGGCGTATCGAGGGCGACCTGGTGGTGTGCGGCGTGCACGGTTGGCGATACGACTCCGAGACTGGCGTGTCACCGGTGAACCGCGCGGTAGCGCTCGCCAAGTTTCCCGCCTGGGTGTCAGGCGGCGACGTGTACCTGGATGAGTCGTCGGTGACGGACTTCAAGCGCGCCGACTCGGTGGCCTACGAGGATGACGGCTATCAGGGCCGCTGGATCAAGCCGGCCGACTCCGCCGACGAACCGTTCGTCACACACATCCACGAACTCGCGGCACACGGCCTGGACAACGTCGGCCACCACGGACCGATGGCGGCCATGGGCGTGCCCAGGGATCAATTGCCGAAGTGGGAGTCGATCCAGCTGGTGACCGGGCAACTGGCGCGATTGCCGCTGCTGGAGGACGAGCCGGTCGATACCACGACAGTGATCGGGCCTGCGGCCAAACAGCCACTGGTACTGGATATCCCGCTGTTCGTCAGTGATATGAGCTTTGGAGCGCTCTCGGAGGAGGCCAAGGTCGCTTTGTCCGCGGGCGCGCAGCTGGCCGGCACCGGAATCTGTTCCGGCGAAGGCGGCATGCTTCCCGAAGAGCAGCAGCACAACGAGCGATACTTCTATGAACTTGCCTCCGCCCGTTTCGGGTGGAATTTCGAGCATCTTCAAAAGGTGCAGGCATTTCACTTCAAGGGCGGACAAGGCGCCAAAACCGGCACCGGCGGCCATCTGCCCGGAACCAAGGTGACCGGCAAGATCGCCGAGGTGCGGGGCCTTTCGGAGGGCACGGCTGCGATCTCTCCCGCCCGGTTCCCCGATTGGACCTCGCTCGATCAGTTTCGCGACTTCGCCGCACAGGTGCGAGAGGCGTCCGGGGGAATTCCCATCGGGTACAAGATGAGTGCGCAGCAGATCGAACGCGATATCGACGCGGCTCTGGCGATCGGTGTCGACTACATCATCCTCGACGGGCGCGGTGGTGGAACTGGCGCAGCACCAACTCTGTTCCGCGACAACATCTCCGTACCGACGATCCCGGCACTGGCCAGGGCGCGACGGCACCTGACAGCGTCCGGGGCCCACGACGTCACGCTTGCCGTCACCGGGGGGATTCGTACCGCGGCCGACATGGTCAAGGCTTTGGCGCTGGGCGCAGATGCCATCGGATTGTCCAACTCGGCACTTCAAGCCATCGGATGCGTCGGGATGCGCGCGTGCAACAGCAACGCCTGTCCGGTGGGGATCGCCACGCAGCAGCCCCACCTTCGCGACCGGCTGCCTGTGCAACTTGCCGCGCAGCGCCTGCACCGCTTTCTACACTCCACCGTCGAGCTGATGGTGGTTCTCGCCAGGGCATGTGGCCACCGACGCCTCTCCGAGTTCGAACTCGACGACCTGGTCACGTTCGACCGTGACTTCGCCTATCTCAGCGGAGTCCCCTACGCAGGAGTGGTGCCACTGTGACGTACGACAACATCGATCACGGCCGAAACATGCAATGGCATAAAGCGATCGACTCCGAATCCCTCGACGAGGGGGAAGTGACGGTGTGCCCTGTCGGTCTGAAGTCCGTCGCGCTGACGAAACTGCGCGGCGAGTTCGGCGCCATCGACAACCGCTGCCCCCATCAAGGCGGGCCGCTGGGGCAGGGCACCCTGGAGAACGGAAAGATCCGGTGTCCCTGGCACGGCTTCGATTTCGACCCGTTCACTGGTGAAGCCGCAGGCGGACCCGACTTCGACGTCCCAACCTACCCTGTTGAGGTTCGCGCGGACGGGGTCTACGTAGGCACGCCGGCGCCTGCCCCACACGTTCGTACGGTCAGCGACGTGCTGGTCGAGACGATGACCAACTGGGGAGTCGACACGGTATTCGGGATGGTCGGGCACTCGAATCTCGGTATGGCGGAGGCGATGCACCGTGCGGAGACCGAGGGCAAGCTCCGCTACTTCGGCATTCGTCACGAGGGGGCGGCGGCCTTCGCGGCATCGGCCTACGGCAAGCTGACCGGCAGGCCCGCCGCCTGCTTCGGCATCGCCGGGCCAGGTTCCACGAACCTGCTGACCGGTCTGTACGACGCGAAGGCAGACCGTGCACCGGTGCTGGCCCTCTCGGGCAACGTGGATTCGTCTGTTGCAGGCAAAGGCGCCTTCCAGGACATCGACCTGCTCGCCGCGTTCGCCGACGTCTCCACCTATTCGGCCATGGTCCGCTCGGGATCCGACCACGCCGAACTGATGACAATGGCACTCAAGCACGCCATTCTCGAACGCGGAGTCGGGCACCTCGTCCTGCCCGACGAGGTGCAGGTACTCGCGGCGCCGCGACAGCCCGCCTCCGACCCCACTGGGCGGATGCCCGACCTTCGCGTTGGCCCGCCCGCACCTGCGCTCGAGGAGGCTCTCGACCGCATCGCAGCCGCCGCCAGGCCGGTTGTCGTGGTGGGTGCGGGCGCTAAATACGATATGGCACAGGTGATTTCACTTGCCGAACGATTGAACGCCCCGATCCTGACCACGTTCAAAGCCAAGGGGCAGATCTCCGACAGGCATCCACTGGCCTGCGGAGTCCTGGGACGTTCCGGAACACCCGTCGCTTCCTGGATGATGAACAAGGCCGACCTGTTGCTGGTGTTCGGCGCATCGTTTTCGAACCACAGCGGTATCTCGCCCTATAAGCCGACAGTGCAGGTGGACACCGATCCTCTGATGCTCGGCCGGTTCCAGCCTGTAACGGTGCCGGTACTCGGCGATGTGGGGGTCACCGCCTGCGCGTTGGCGGAAGGTCTGCGCATTCACCCGGAGATCGTCGACCAGCGCCCGGAGATCGCCGAACGCTGGGCGGTGTGGCGCACGGAGAAGGCCCGACGTGCGGTTGTAGCGCGGGGCAACGGGCGGGTGTCCGCAGCGACGGTCTTCCACGTGCTGAACGGGCTGGCACCTGAGAACGCCGTCATGACAGTCGACGTGGGCAACCACGCCTACTCGTTCGGGCGGTATTTCGAACCCACGTCACAGGCGGTTCTCATGTCGGGCTATCTCGGTTCGATCGGCTTCGGCTTCCCGGCCGCCCTCGGCGCGTGGGCGGCGGGGCCGGATCGCCCGATCATCGCCGTCACCGGCGACGGTGGATTCGGTCAGTACCTCGCCGAATTCACCACCGCTGTGAAGTACGACATGAACATCACCCACATCCTGCTCAACAACGGCGAACTCGCCAAGATCAGCGAAGAACAGCGCAGCGCCGAGTATGCGGTCTGGCAGACGTCGCTGCTGAATCCCGACTTCTCATCGCTGGCCCGTGACTGCGGCGCCTACGGCAAGCGTGTCACCGATCCGGCCGACGTCGGGTCCGTCATCGCAGAAGCGCTCGAGCACCCCGGACCGGCCATGGTGGAGATCATGACCGACCCGAGAACGCACTAGCCCAGATTCGACGCGATCCCGTCGAGAGCGTCTCGCATCGCGTGTTGCTGGTCGGTATCGAGGATGTCGAAGACCAGCCTGCGGACGGCGCGCACATGGGCAGGGGCCGCCGCCTTCAGTTGAGTCAGTCCGGCTTCGGTCAGGATCGCGTTCGTGCAGCGACCGTCGGTCGGGTCAGGCGCCCGGCGAACCAGTCCGCGCTGCTCCAGACGCCCGATGAGATGGGAGAGCCGCGACAGCTCGGAGTTCACGAGGAAAGCCAGTCTGCTCAACCTGACCGTGCGATCTGCCTGCTCGGAGATCATGACGAGGACGTAGTACTCGACGAAGCTGAGCGAGAAGTCCTCGCGCAGCTGACGATCCAGTTCGTTGGGAAGCAGCACCGATACGCGGTGCAGCGCCATCCAGGTCCGGCGCTCATCCTCGGTCAACCATGGGGCGGGGCCGTCGAACGACGGCGGCGCCTCGGCTGGTGTCATCGCTGCAGTCTAAGCGAGGCAGCAGCACATCACGGGGCACCTTCCACCGACCCTCGCTTACGCCGGTCGTATTCCGACTTCATCTGAGGCCGCGGCGGCGCCGCTGCAAAGTAACCCGTTATCTTTCGCCATAGCGCAGCGCCGCAAGTTGCCGAGGTTCCCGCGGCGGGTGCCCGGGACGGTGCGGCTTTCCGGTCGGATGTCGACCAAGCGGATGGAGCCTGCATCATCGACAGTTACGACCGAGAAGTCGTTGTCCACGTACTGACCCGAGTCGGCAATCCCCGCCGGGCTGATGTGCTTCGATCTGAACTTCATCACCTGGACGACGCAGGCGTCACCCGAGCAGATGCTCGTCACCTACATGCCCGAGCCCGCGTCCCCGTCGGCTGAGGCCCTCCGCCTCCTCGAGTCGATTGTCAGCACAGATGCATGAGGTTCGTGCGCCGCGTCGATGCTGCGACTTGCGCTCGCCGCAAGCCGAGGTCGGGAGAAGCCGGGTTGCTCGATTGTCACGACGGCGGGGTTGAATCTGTTGGGGTGAGTCGCGATGACTGGCTCGAGGAGGATGGCGTGGTGCTAGGACCGCGTTAGTTCCCGTCGACGAAACTGCGCCGTGGTCTATGACGAGGTTCCATCGGACCGCACCTTCGCTGATGCCGGCCTTCGGAGCCAGCTGCCGCACAAGATGACGTAGAGCACCCGGCTCAGGGCTGAAGAAGAGCTGCATCACCCCAAAGTGCAGACCGACCCGATTGGTGACTGTCCGCGCCACCGCCCCTGTCGCGGCGGAAGTGTCGACCGGTGGACCTTCATCGGAGATCCTGCCCCTCCGCGGAGTTCGACGGGCGCGCAGCGTGATCGCTTCACAAGCGTGCAACCGATGGGGTCGAACGTCCTAGCAGGCTCATGCCGGTGAACTGCCTACGACGGACCGGAACGTAGAACCGGAGGAGTGGATTCGATCGGATCGAATCTGTTGACCGCCACTGTGATGTTCGCTACATTTGGCCGGTGAAATTCGATCAGATCGAAAATGACGAAGACTCAGGCACAGCCGAAATGAGCGCGTCTGAACGCGTTCACGCGGCGCTGCGGTCGCGCATCCTCAAAGGAGATCTGCGCGACGGCCAACGTCTGGTGGTTCGAGAGATCGCACAGACCTACAGCGTGAGCGACCTGCCCGTGCGCGAAGCCATCCGCATGCTTCAAAGCGACGGACTGTGCGTGGTCAACAGAAACCGCGGCGCTTGCGTCACCACGATCACCCCCGAAGACATCCCAGGCGCCTACCTGCTGCGTGGCGAAGTTGAAGCACTGTCGACAAGGTTGGCAGGCCCGAATCTCTCCGAGACCGACCTGGCGAAACTCGCCTCGATGGCGCAGGACATGGAACTGCTTGCCATGCAGGACGAAACGGAGGGATACGTCGCCGTAAACCGGGAGTTCCACGCGCTGATCCTGGCGCGCTGTCCTTACGCCAACATCCGCCGGATGGTGGAAGAGCTGACTGACGGTCACTTCGACTACGCCGTCATCTTCGGTGTCGACACCCGTGAACTGAGTCGCTCGTCCAGCCATCACAACAAGCTGGTCGACTGCCTCAAAGCAGGCGACTGGCATCAAGCCGGAGCAGTCTCGATGGGCCGCAAGATGGAGATCGCCCGCACTCTGCTCATCGCACTCAACCGTCCGGTCCCACCGGAGCTCTACAGCGAGGCTCCGGAGGCCGGCAATGACTACGAGTAGGCAGCCGTTGGAGGGCCTGCGGGTGCTCGATCTGAGCAACCTGCTGGCCGGCCCGATGTCGACAATGCACCTGGCCGACTACGGCGCCGATGTGATCAAGGTCGAGCATCCGACTCGCGGCGACGAGATGCGCAAATGGGGACTGCAAAAGGACGGCGTCGGACTTTTCTTCAAGGTCATCAATCGGAACAAGCGCACGATAACCATTGACCTAGGCAACCCCCAGGGACGCGACCTGGTCCGCAAACTGGCCGCCGAAGTCGACGTTGTCGTGGAGAATTTTCGCACCGGAACCGTCGAGCGTTGGGGCATCGGATACGACGATCTTGCGGCCGCCAATCCAGATCTGATCATGGTGCATCTCACGGGGTTCGGGCGCACCGGTCCCTTAGCGCACGAGCCTGGATTCGGTTCGCTGGTCGAGGCTTTCGCCGGCGCCGCCTACGTCAACGGGCACGACGACCGGGAGCCGCTGATCCAACCGTTCGGCCTCGGCGACACCTCCGCAGCCATCTTCGCCGCCTTCGCGGTGATGGTGGCGGTCTACAACCGAGACCAAGGGCACGGTGGCCAAGAGATCGACCTCGGACTGTACGAGGGGTTGTTCACGATGCTCGGTCCACAGGTGATCAACTACGACCAACTGGGAGTTATCCAGGAACGCTACGGGGCCGACAATCCGTTCGTCGCCCCCCGGGGAACGTATCTGACCCGCGACGGGCACTGGGTCGCCATCTCCGGCTCGACGCAGGCGACATTCGAAAGAATCTGCCGGGCACTAGAACTGGACCACCTACTGACTGACGAGCGGTTCTCGACCAACGCTTTGCGCGTTGCAAACGGCGCCGCCCTGGCCGACCTGTTGCGCAAGTCGATAATTGGCCGGGATCGCGACGACCTTGTGGCGCTCGCGCGCAAGCACCAGGCCACCATGGGCCCCGTGAACAACGTCGCGGACATGTTCACAGACAGCCAGGTCGAGGCTCGCGGCAACCTGGTGGAGATCGAGGATCCTGAGCTCGGACCGGTGCGAATGCAGAACGTGGCCATCACTTTCAGCGAGACGCCAGGGAATGTCACTCACACCGGGCCGGAGAAAGCAGCGTTCAACGATGAGGTCTTCGGTGGCCTTCTCGGTCTCGGGAAGGAGGAGATTGAGCGGCTCAAGGATGCCGGAGTCATCTAGCCGACAGGGCCGGAGATCGTCGCGCTCGCGGCGTACCGGCGCCGAACTGCAGCACACTACGAAGAAGGGCAAGCAATGAAGCTTCATCCACCACGCTTCGGCAGACGGATCACCGCCACGGTCGCCTGCTTCGCAACGTTGAGCATGGTCCTGGCGGCGTGTGGGTCATCCGATTCCCCGACGACAGACCTGGCTGAAGGCAGCTACCCCGACTACTACCCGGCCGAATACTCCGAGATAGTCGAGGCATCTCGCGATGAGGCGCCGCTTGACGTCTACAGCATCATGTCAGCCGAAGACTGGGCCCCGCTGCTTGAGGGCTTCAACCAACTCTATCCCTGGATCGAGGTGCGGACAGTCGACCTCGGCACCACCGAAGTCTTTGAGCGTTACTACGCTGAGGCGGCCACATCGGCACCGACTGCCGACGCCATCGTCTCTATCGCCGCCGACGGGTGGCAGCGCTTCATAGACCGCGGTGAACTCCAGCCCTACCAGTCGCCCGAGCTGGCAGAACTGCCCGAATGGTCACACGAATGGGCAGGCGACGGCCTGTACGTCATGTCTGCAGACCCCTTCTCGATCGTCTACAACGAGACGCTGCTGCCTGAAGGCGCCGAACCGCCTGAGAGCTTCGCGGACGTCGTGCAACTCGTCCAGTCCGATCCCGACTTCTACCAGGGCAAGGTGGCCACCTACGCGGGTGACGCTCAGTGGGGAATGTTCTGGTTCATCGATCGCAAACTGCGCGAAAAGTTCTGGGACGGAATGCGTTCCATGGGACCGGCGCTGCGCTTCGAGGCATCCGGCGGGGCAATGGGCGAAAAGATGGTCAGCGGCGAGTATGCCATCGCGATCTACGCGCCGTTGAGCACCATTCCACGTGGATCGGATTCGTTCCTGAAGTTCGCTCTCATGGATGACGCCCAACCGATCAGCGACCGCAGCATCGGCATCACCAAGCAGGCCAAAGCGCCCAACTCCGCCAAGCTGCTCATCGACTTCCTCCTCTCAGAAGCCGGCCAGCAGCTGATCCCGCTGATGGAACGCGTGCCGTACCGGCCCAGTGTGCAAGCTGCGGTCGAGGAGACCGGTTGGTGGCATCTGTCCGGGATCATCGACGAAGTCGGTGAGGACGCGATCGTCCAAATGGGGCCCACACCCGACATTCTCATCGATGGCGAGTATGACCGGATCATCGACGGATTCGCCCAGTTGCAGAGCAGTTGACCCTTCACGCCTGTGGCCTGTGCCCCGGCCACACCGGGGCGCAGGCACCGTCACAACGTGATCGGCAGAAAGCAGAGGGAATTCGGTGACCACAGACACCATGGTGCGTCGGACACGGTCCGGCGATGCCGCGGTGGCGGCCCCCTCGGGACCGCGCCAGCGGGCATTCCAGTGGGCGGTTCTCTCGGTCACGGGCTTCATCGTGCTTGCCCCGGTGTTGCCGGTCGTTTGGCAGTCCTTCCTCGACGCTCCGCTGTACGACGACGGCTCGTTCACCCTGGACAACTATGCGCAACTGGCCGTCTCCGGCGAGGTGCGCACAATGTTGCTCAACACCATCGGATTCGCTTTCATGACCACAGCACTCGCCGTCGTGTTGGGGCTGGGAGTGGGCTTTCTGGTCATCCGGACGGACTTGCCTGGGCGCCGCGTCATCTCGGCGGTGTTCAGCTGGCCGCTGTACACCTCAGCGCTTGTGCTCGCATTCGGTTGGGTCATCGTCTACGGACCCGCCGGATATGTGACGAGTGGGATCGCGAACCTGTTCGGGATGAGGCAGGGCCCAGGCTGGCTGTACACCTTGCCTGGGATGGCAGTTGTAGCCGGAATCGCCGAGGCCCCCTTGGTGTATATGTTCGCGACACGCTCGCTGCAGTCATTCAATCCCGCACTCGAGGAAGCGGCACGCACGCTGGGCGCATCACCATGGCGAGTGATCGGCACTGTGGCGCTCCCGCTGATGCGTCCGGCGATGCTGTACAGCATCCTGCTCGTGTTCATCGCCGCGTTGGAATCACTGTCGATCCCCTTGATTCTCGGAAAGCCCTCGGGAATCGAGATGTTCGCGAGCTTCCTTTACATGGAGGGATTGGTGCGCCCGAACCCCAACTACGGTCTGCTGGCCGCCGCGTCGATCGCATTGATCGCCTTTGCGGCGTTGCTGATCTGGGTGCAGGGCCGAATCTTGGGTGACAAACAGCGTTTCGTCACCGTCACCGGCAAAGCAACTCAGCCCCGGCGGTTGGCGCTTGGCGCGCTGCGGTGGCCCATCGCGCTGTCGGTCGGAGGCTTTGTGCTCTTCGCCTCGTTCATCCCGATCGTGGGAATCGTGCTGCGGTCGATGACTCAGATTCTGAGCCCTTTTGTTCCTCTGGGAGATTCGCTGACACTGGGCAATTTCGAGCAGATCTTCAGTACGCCGTCGTACATGTCCTCGATCCAGACGAGCCTGATCGTCGCATTGGTGGGCGCGGCGATCGCGGCCGCACTGGCGGCGACGATCGGCCTGGTGGCCTACCGGTCCGACTTCCGGCTTCGTAAATCACTCGACTTTCTTTCTGTCACACCCCGGGCGCTACCCGCGATCGTCGTCAGCATCGGGGTGTTCTGGGCAATGTTCATGTTCCCGTTCATGGATCCGCTGCGCGGGACCTTGTGGATCCTCGTTTTCGCGTTCATCATCCGGTTCCTGCCGCTGGGTATCGGCCTGGTGGTGCCAGCGTTCATCGGTGTCCATCGCGACCTCGACAACGCTGCCCGGATGGCCGGTGCGTCGTGGCTGCGCGCCACTACCGCGATGACACTGCGACTTTCAGCGCCGGCGGTGGCAGGGGCCTATATCGTGCTGTTCTCGCACTTCCTGCGGGAGTATGCGTCCGCGGTTTATCTCATCTCGCCCGGCGTCAACGTCATCGGCACGTCGATGCTCCAACTTTGGGATCAGGGCATCGTCGGCGCCGTGGCCGCCTTCGCCATGATCCAGATCGCCCTCGGCACGGTCGTCGTGCTGATCGGGAAGCGTCTGACGGGAGTGAAAGCCCATGGCTGACATCCGTATTGAAGGCCTGACGAAGCGGTACGGTGACGTCGCCGCCGTCGACGACGTCAGCCTCGACATTCGAGGTGGCGAGTTCTTCACACTGCTGGGGCCCAGCGGGTGCGGCAAGTCCACGCTGCTGTCGATGATCGCGGGGCTCGTGGAGCCCGACGGCGGCCGGTTGAGTATCAGTGACCGGGTGGTCTCAGATAAGGCGAAACGCGTATTCGTGATGCCCGAGAAGCGTGACTGTGGGCTGGTTTTCCAGTCCTATGCGTTGTGGCCGCACATGAACGTCTACGACAACCTCCGGTATGGCCTCAAGCTGAAGAAGGTGCCACGTGACCAGCAGCGTGAGCGGATCCAGAACGCGCTCGAACTAGTTGGTCTGGAGCGCCTTGCGGAGCGCTACCCGCATGAACTCTCTGGCGGTCAGCAACAGCGGGCGGCGCTGGCGCGCACCATTGTCGCCGAGCCCAAGGTGCTGCTGCTCGACGAGCCGCTTTCGAATCTGGACGCGAAGCTACGGACCCAAGCACGCATCTGGCTGCGCGAGATCCACGAGGAGACGCGGCTGACCACGGTGTACGTCACGCACGATCAAGAGGAAGCGCTGTCGCTCAGCAACCGGATAGCGGTGATGGACCGCGGAACGGTGCAGCAGGTCGACGCCCCAGAGACGCTGTATCAGAAGCCGGCTTCGAAGTTGGTCGCGGAATTCATCGGCACCACGCACTTCGTTGACGGCACGGTCACCCATTCGAACGGACGGCAGTTGACCATCGGACTGGATGGCGAGGCTCAAGGTGACGCGCCAGGTCCGGAGCTGAGCACCGAAGTGACTGACAGTCAGCGGCAACCCGGCGACCGGGTCACCATCGCATTGCGACCGGAGCAACTCGAGATCCTCGACACCGACGTTGCCACGGGCCACGCCGACCTGCCTTGCCGGGTCCTATCGGTGGCGTACCTCGGCGGTCGCTATCTCTATCGGCTCGCCGCCGGCGCGAACGAACTCGAGGTGCACAGCGCTCGACGGATCGACAAGCAGAAATGCGTGATCCGCATAGCCACTGAGGATCTGCCGGTGTTCGATCTGACCGTCGGCTGAACAGGCATACCGATTACTGACTGAGGAGGTGTGCGGTGCCCGAAGTGCCCGCAACACAATTCAACGAGACGACGCGGTTGTGTCCCGGTTTCGTAGGTGTCACCGCCTTCACCACTGCGATCTGTCAACCCTCGAGCCTCGGTGACAAGCTGCGATTTCGTGGTGTAGATATCCGCGACCTCGTGGGCGTACGCCCCTATGACGATGTGTGGCGGCTGTTGGTCGACGACGATCCCGGCGCAGGCACGTTGGCTCAGATCGCCGACACCGAAGTGGTCGCCGCTCTCGACGTCTCGGGGAACCCCAGGGTGTCTCTGCAGCGGATGATCCTACGGCTGGGGCAAGGCCGGGAAATGAAAGTTACCCAAGGCGGGGACGCCGGCGCTCTGCGCGACGACCTGGCTCTGTTGTCGATGGCGTACGCGGTCGGGCTCGGAGTGCTGCTGTCTTCGCGCGCTGATGGCGCCAACGAGACCCCGCCAATGGACTTGATGTCGCTGAGCGTGGCTGAGCGGTTGGTGCTGGCGTGGCGCGGTGAACTCGAACCGGCAGTGGTTCGGGTGGTGGACTCGATGCTGTCGACAGTGGCTGAGCACGGCACCACCGCATCAACTTTCGGGGCCCGAGTGGTGGCCAGCACCGGAGCCGACGCGGCGGCTTGCCTCAGCGCTGGGTTATCCGCCATCGGCGGACCACGCCATGGCGGCGCCACGCGCGGGGCGATGATGTTGCTGCGGGAACTGAGCGTTGATCCTGCTGCCGCGCCGAGTTACGTCGAACGGCTGCTGGCCGCCGGCCGCCGCTTGCCCGGTATGGGCCACCGGGTGTACCGCGAACAGGATCCGCGGGTGCCGATTCTGCGGGGACTCGCCGAGAGTGTTGACGCACCTCTGATTGCTGCGGCGGATGCCTATCAGCGGGCGGCAGAGGCGGCACTCGCGGCTCGCAGCGCCGACCGTCGGCTTCCTGCCAATCCAGACCTGTGGCTGCCGGTGGTTCTCGACGGCATCGGCGTGCCCGACGACTTCATGGACGCGTTCCTGGCCGGATCGAGAATCGCGGGTTGGAGTGCTCACAGCGTCGAGCAGGTGGTGACCGGCGGTCCACTACTGCGCCCCGACGATATCTATTCCGGCCGCGACGCACGCACTCTCGCCAAGGACTGAGGTTGGGTACCCACGCGCTGTGTAGCGGTGCTGCCAGCAGCTTAACTTGGGACCAGCCGACCCGATCAACCCTCCGCCGCACGCCACGCACCTCGCCGAACTCATTGGCAGCGCTCGTCTCGTGACGGTCCCGGACATGGGCCACGCGCTCGGTGCTCCGGTGATCGAACCCCTTGCCGCGGCGATACTCACCCAGACGACGGTTGTTGGGTCCGCGTGCCGACATTCTCCGGACCCCGGCAAGTGACGGACGATCGGCTCGTGGATGTGGCTGGCACACTGCAGTGTCAGACATCGATGCAGAGGACCAGTCGAAGGAGAGATCGATGAAATCGCCGGTGCCCGATTACCTCGACGAGATCATCGAGACGTTCAAGGATGATCGTCAGGGGGAGTTGGCCGACTACATACCGGAATTGGCGCGCGCTGATCCGGACACGTTCGGCATCGCCCTGACGGTGGCTGACGGGCGGACGCACAGCGCTGGGAACGACGACTACACGTTCTCGATCCAGTCGATCTCCAAACCGTTCGCCTACGCTGCGGCGTTGACGGATCTGGGTCTGGACGCGGTTCACGAGACCGTCGGAGTCGAACCTTCTGGTGAGGCCTTCAACGAGTTGTCCCTGGAGCACGGGACCAGACGTCCGAAGAACGCCATGATCAACGCCGGCGCGATCGCGGTGCATCAACTGCTGGTCGGCCGGTCATCGAACGTGGAAGAACGTGTCGAGCGAGTCCGCTCGTTCTTCTCCGAGCTGGCCGGCCGTGAACTGTCCGTGGATGAGGCAGTGTGCCGGTCTGAACTGGACACAGCCGATCGCAATCTGGCGATCGCGCACATGCTGAAGAACTACGGCATCATCGACGATGCTCCACACGACGTCGTGGAGGGCTACACGCGGCAGTGCTCGATCGGCGTGAATGTCCGCGATCTGGCCATGATGTGCGCCACGCTGGCGAACATGGGGGTTCACCCGGTCACTGGTCAGCAGGTCGTCAGCCGCCGGGTAGCCCGCCAAACGCTGTCGGTGATGACCGTCTGTGGGATGTACGACGCGGCCGGAGAATGGCTGACCACGGTCGGGATTCCCGCCAAGAGTGGTGTATCAGGCGGGTTGATCGGGGCGCTACCGGGGCAATGCGGTCTGGCGGTGGTGTCGCCGCCGCTCGATGAGCACGGCAACAGCGTGCGTGGCGTCCGCGCCTTCCGCAAGCTCTCCGACGACATGGGCATGCACCTCGCCGAAGCCGAACCCCAGGGCGCCACAGTTGTCAGGGATTTCTATGTCCGCGGCGAGAAAGAGGCGGTACTGGAGCTGCAGGGCACCGTGCAGTTCAGCGGTGCGGAGGCAGTCCTGCACGCCTTGGAGAATGACACCACCGGCACAGACCGGCTCACTTTTGATCTCAGCCGGGTCGACCGCGTCAACGACGTGGCCCGCCGGATGCTGTTGGAGGCCAAACGCCGAGCAGAACTCGACGGCCGCACCACTGATCTGGTCGACCCCGACGGCGTTCTCACCTCGTCCGACGTCGACGCGGCGAAAGAGGCAGCGTCCGAATCGCATTGATACGCGTCACGCCGTGCAGAATCGGACTGACACATCAGGAGGAGAACTCAATGGCTGTCCACAATCCCGCAATGCAGAAGGCATCTCTGGCTCGCATCGACAGTGATGTGCACGGCCTGATCTCGAAGCGTACGGCCGAACTCGACGGCGTTGCGGTCACGGAGGTGACGTTCGACGTCGGCGCGCGATGGTCGAATGATCTGCAAGCCTATGCAGGAACGGAACTGTGCGAGTTGCCCCACGTGGCGTACGTCGTATCCGGGACGCTGGCGGTGCGGATGGCCGACGGTGCGGAGGAGACCTTCGGCGCCGGTGACGTCATGCTGCTCCCGCCGGGCCACGACGCGTGGACCGTCGGCGAGCAACCGTGCACGTTCGTCGAATTCTCCCGCGGTAACGACTACTACGCACCGTGACGGCCGCAGAACGGGTTTAGATCTTTCCGCCGGGGAACATCGTCTCGACGGCCTGGGTGATGTGCTCGCGTGCCGTGGCTTCGTCGGTGGGGTCCAGGGAGCTGATCGCCATCACGTAGCGACGGTCGGGTCCGATGGCGCCGGTGGACACATGTAGCTGGTTGCCGCCGTTCCAGCAGCAGAACCAGCCCTGCTTGACGGCAACCGGCTCGCCGTAGAGCCCTTCAGGGATGCCGAACCGCTGCGGGTACCCGTCGTTTCCCGTCGGTGTGGACTGCGCGAGGTTGCCGATGATGATGTTGGCCTGTTCGGCTGGCAGTCCTCCGGTGCCGTTCAACAGTTTGTCGTAGTAACTCACGAGATCGCTTGCGGTGCTGGTTGTCACGTCCCAGCGTCCGTTGGAGGGCGCGGTGGTTCCAGGCAACCCGTACCGCGCCTTGACGCGGGCGATGACGGCGTTCTGGCCGCTGCGATCCCAGAAGCTCTGGGCTGCGCTGTCGTCGGAGGAGCGCAGCATGATGTCCAGTGACCTGCGGTCGGCAGGGGAAAGTTCCGTTTCCCCCTGCGACTCCCGCAGCAGCAGGTCGTCGGCGATGAACAGCTTCACCACCGACGCGATCGGGAAGGATGAGTTGGTGCCGTCGGAGACGAGCTGTCCGGTGTCACGGTCCAGCACAGCGGTCTCGATGTCGGCCCCCGAGGAGGCTGCGTCAGCGGTGGCTTGGCGGACCCGGGCATCGAGTCCGTCGAACGACGGCGCGGGTTGGGCGGGCGGCGGGGCTTCGGGCAGCGCAGGCAGTGAAGCCGGCGGGGCCTGGGGCAGCGACTGCGGAGTGTTCTCCGCAACCGGCGGCGCACCATGCACCTGGGCACATCCAGTGGCGAGCATTGCCACACAGATGATCGCCAGTCCCGTCATCGCCCGATTCGGTAGCCGCCGGCGCATAGTTCTCCCTCGAGTGAATTCCTGAACCAGGGGAGCGGGGGTCGAAGCTGCGCCCACCGGTTAACCCAGCCTAGTTGACCGATCCTGGCAGGCACCTGGCTGAGCCCGCGACGACTGACTCACGCCGTACGCGCGCTCCATTCCGCTGTCCGCTCCGGGCTCGCCTCGGCGAGCGCAGTACGGGTGTTCTCCGCGTCCAGGTCCTTGCCGTAAACCGGCGTGCCGGGCTGCTGACGCCACGATTCGGAGATCGGGCCGGCATCAACAGGATCGAACCCGAGTTGGTCGGCGATGTCGTGGACGAGTTCACGGCCGGGCCCGTCCTCACCCGCGATCGGCAGCGCGATGCGGTCGGGTGTGCCGCTGGGCTTCCCGCTCTCGAGCAGGTGCTTCCACCAGATCCCGTTGAACACCTTGTACACCGGTGCGCCAATGAGCTCGGCGACCCATGCACTCTCGACCTGACCGTCTTCGATCGCGGTGATCTCACCGTCACGCTGCTGGGGGTAGTAGTTGTTGGTCTCGATCACCGGCGCACCCGGCTTGCGGGCATCGACGATTCCGGCCGCGAGGTCGGGGACGTTCTTCTGCGGGATGCTCACCACGACGAGGTCGGCGTCGGCCGCGGCGTCCTTGGCCCACGCCGCCGTTGCACCGGTTTCGGCAGCGAGGTCGGCCAGAGTCTCAGGGGAGCGCGAGTTCGACACCGTCACCTCGTGTCCGAGTTCCCGGAACCTGCGTGCCAGCGTGCCGCCGATGAGTCCTGCCCCGATGATGCCGATCTTCATGTATCGCCTCCGTGCGTTGGGTTCACCCTGCGTCGGGCAACGTCCGGCCGGTAGGCACTATTCCGGGTGGGCTTCGACGACCGCGATTCGGCTACCACGGGTAGAGGTCGCCGGTGTCGCCGCGGAACTCGGCGGTGGGCCCGTCATCGTCGATGAGGGCCATCGTCACTGCGACGGTTGCTCCGTCAGCCGGGTCGCCGGCTCCCGGAGTGGGCAGTCCACCGTTGAGTTCAGTGGCCCGGTAGCCCGGGCAGACCGCGTTCACCTTGATGCCGGCACCACGTAATTCGTTGGCGTACAACACGGTCAACGCATTGAGTGCTGATTTCGAGGACTGGTAGGCAGCCTGGTTCAGCTTGGTGATCTCGACAGTCGGGTCGGCGATGAGAGCGATGGATCCCATTCCGCTGGAGACGTTGACTATCCGCGGCGAACCCGATCTGCGCAGCAGCGGGAGGAATGTGTTGGTGACGGTGACGACCCCGAAGACGTTGGTCTCGTAGGTGCGCCGCAGATCATCGACGGTCACCTCCGATGCGGGGTCGGCGCCGCTGGTGATGGCGGCGTTGTTGACCAAGATGTCCAGACGGCCGTCGGTGTGATCGATCTGTTCGGCGGCGGCGATAACGGACGCGCTGTCGGTGACGTCGAGGTGAACGAACTCGACGTCGAGCCCCTCAGCGGTCAGGTCGGCGGCGGCCGCCTGTCCACGGACTGCATCGCGGGCCGCGAGATAGACATGCACGCCCTGCCCGGCGAGCTGGCGGACGATGTGGTTCCCGATTCCCTTGTTGCCACCGGTGACCAGTGCGATTTTGGTTGAATTGCTCATTCCTCAAGGTTTGCGCGGGCGGCGGCCCCGTGCCAGGCACAAGCTGTGTCAGGTAGGGACCGGCGCTCCGCGGCATACTGACACTCATGGATCAACGGCCGATGGCGAGGTTCCTGAGGGATCGCCGCGCTCGGCTCGATCCCACCGACGTCGGCCTCCCCCTCGACGGTCCCCGCCGAACCGCCGGCTTGCGACGCGAGGAAGTCGCAACGCTCGCACACATCTCCGCGTCGTACTACTCCCAGCTCGAACAAGCCCGTGCGTCGCGTCCCTCATCAGACGTGCTCAACAGCTTGAGTCACGCGTTGAGGCTGAGCGATGACGAGCGCACCCTGCTGTTCACCTTGTCCGGGCGCTCACCCGACAGCGACACGACGAACCCGCGACGCGACGTGACGCCCAGCGTGCTCGACCTGATCAACCGGATGCCCGGCACCGCCGCACTGATCCTCGACGCCAAGTTCGACATTCTCGCGTGGAATCACCTGGCAGCAGCCCTTTTTGAAGACTTCTCCACTGTGGAGCAGCCGAAGCGCAACCTGATCAGAGCGTTCTTCCTCGAGGCTGACACTGCGCAGCGCCACTACGGCGTCAATGGAAGCGAGGATTTTGCGAAGCTCGCCGCCAGCCAGCTCCGCGCCGCGGCCGAACGGTATCCCCGCGACGGCGAGATACGCGCGCTCATCGCGGAATTACGTTCCACCAGTGCTGAATTCGAGAATCTGTGGCATCAGGTCGACACTGTAGTCCCTCGTCACCAGATGAAGTCGATGACCCACCCCATGGTGGGGCCACTCGAATTGCACTGCAATCTGTTGATGGTTCCGGACCGCGACCAACACATCGTTGTCTTCACCGCAGAGCCAGGCACGCCTTCACATCAGGCGCTGTCGCTGTTGTCGGTGATCGGCACTCAGAACATGACCTCTGTCGGCGGCGGCCGACCACCGATGCAACAACCCGATTAGAGGCGGACCCCGGGATATCGCCACCGACGCATTCACGGGCGGATCACAGGGCGGGGGTGGTGGGCTGCAGCACGGCAACGGCGACCGACTCGGCGCGCAGGTGTTCGAACTCCTGGTAGTCCGGATCGTTGACCATGTCGACGAAGTTCTGCCGACTCGGGTAGCTGATCAGCGCGACCATGTCCCAGTCGCCTCCTTCAGCGGCGACGAGCGATGGATGCCCGACGCCGCCGTAGACGACTGACACGCCGTAGCGATCCTTGACGCCGGAACTGCTGAAGCGCTCGATGTATTGCAGGTACTTGGCAGCGCCATCAGGCACGAAGCGCAGCAGATTCAACATCACCACGGGGCTATTCGGGTCAGCGGCGACAAAGTTCTCGAGATCGGATGCATCGAGGACGGACATGTGAGGACTCTCCTTCGTAGTTACTTGCTAGACGACACACAACTTAGCGGAGGGCTCCGACACGTGAATGGGGGAGAATGTCCGCCATGACTGACGCGCAGGTGGGCAGGCGAACGCAGGCCGAACGCCGCGCGGAGACTCGACGGCGAGTACTCGATGCCGCGACGTCGTTGGTCGCCGCCCACGGGTCGCGGGCGGTGTCGCTGGCTGCTGTCGGCGAGGCCGCCGGCTACAGCCGCGGCATCGTCAACCATCACTTCGGCAGCAGGGCCCGGCTACTCGAAGAACTCATCAAGCACACTCAGCAGTTCGACGTCCCGACCGACGCCCTCACAGGGTTGGACCGCTTGACGCAGTTCGTCGAGGCGTACCTGAGCGGCATGCACGAACGCTCGCCACGCTCGGAGGCGTTCTTGAAGCTGTGGACCGAGTCGGCGGGAGCGGAACCGTCGCTCGCACCGTTGTTCGCCGAGCGCGATGCAAGCTTTCGAGACCTACTCGAGCAGTACGTCCAGGACGGGATGGACGATGGCTCGATCCGGCCTGAGGCCAGCCCGCACGTCGCTGCCGTGGCGGTCATCGGATTGCTCCGGGGCACCGCGATGATGGCTCTCTCGACGGCCCGCGACGTCTCGGTGGCCGAACTCTCCTCGGAGGTTGCGCGAAGCGTCGGACGCAGCCTGGCGGCGGAGGCGAAACCTCAGCTGCCGTAAAGGCCCAGAATCTGGGCTGTCGTCGTCGCGACGTCGCCGCTCAGCGCCGCGATGGGTGGACCGCCGCGCTGGTGGATCACGTTGGCCAGGATGACGACGTAGGTGTTCGATCCCGGGTCCATCCACAGCGTCACGCCGGTGAAGCCGGTGTGGCCGAAGCTGCCGACGGGAAAGATCATGCCGCGTGGTCGGGAGTGGGCTGTATCGATATCCCAACCGAATCCGCGGAGGTCCTGTCCCGCCAGCGCCGGATAGTTCGGAGCGGTCGCTTCTCGGGAGGCATTGTCGGCTGCCTCGAGCTGTCCCGCGGTGTGTCCCGGCTGCTGCGGGCTGGTCATCACTTCCAGGGTGGCTTGCGTCAGCGGAAAGGTGCTCGGCCGCCCGGCGAGACGATCAAGGAGCGCCTGCGCGTAGCGGCCGACGTCATCTGCTGTCGAGAACACCCCGGCGCTGCCGGTCGCCCCACCCATGCGGCGGGCCGTGGGGTCGTGCACGGTGCCGCGAAGCAGGTGCCCGAAGTCGGGGTTGAGGCCCGGAGTGTCGCCGTCATGCGCCGTCGGTGCGATGCGTGGCAGGAGCGCGGTGCTCCACGTACCCGCCGGACACTGACCCGACCAGGGCGCGTTCTGTCCGAGGGTGATCGCGGTGCCCCGGATCTGGTGCGGCCCGCATGCTTTGGCCGCCGGAAGGTAGCGGGTGTCTGACATTCCCAGCGGTGCCAAAACATTCGCAGGCACATATGTACCCAGCGGCTCGCCGGTGATCTTCGTGATGATCGCGCCGACCAGGATGAAGTTGATGTCGGAGTAGTGGAAGGCCGTTCCGGGATCGAACACCACCCATGCCCCGAGCGCTCGGCGGATGCCCTCGGCCTCATCGGCTGGGTCGAGCCCCCAGGGACCGTCCAGGCTCAGATCTCCCGCAATGCCCGACGTGTGTGTCAGCAACATCCGCAGTGTCACCTGCGCCCGTCGCGGGTCGTTGGCGGGATTGAAGTCCGGCAGGTACCGCTGCACCGGCTCGTCGATCTGAACCAGGCCCTTCTCATGGAGCTGCAGAAAAGCCGGCGTCGTCGCGACACTCTTGGTCAACGATGCCAGGTCGAAGATCGTGTCCTCGGTCATCGGCTCAGCGGGCGTTGGAACCCCGTGGAGTCCCGGTTCGTCCGCGAGCTTGCGCGAGCCGAACGCCTCCCGGAAGACGACCTTGCCTGCGTGCCCGATCTGGACCACTGCGCCGGGCATCCGTTGCGCCGCAATCGCATCGTTCACCAGACGGGAGACGGGTGAGAAATCGGCCCCCGTATTCACCTCGGGAACGGGAGCCACCGCGGGAACGGACGTCACCTGGGGAACGGTGGTGGCCGACGTAGTGGTGTCTGCCGGCGGCTGCGTGGCGTGCCCGCACGACGTGGCCGCGATCAGCGCGAGGACGACGGTTCCACTGGCGTAGAACCGGGCGACGCGCGACTTTGACACTGTCACCAGGTCAACGGTAGCCGGGCACTCTGCGAGGCGTCCAGGTCAGATCGCGGTCCCGCCACCGTCGACGTGCAGCACCGCTCCGGTGATGAAACTCGCTCGCGGGGAGGCCAGGAACAGAACGGCGTGTGCAATCTCCTCGGGCTCGGCCACCCGGCCCAAAGGCAGTGCGCGGCCGAGCTCTTCGTTGGTGTCGCCCCATTCGGCGATCACGCCTGCAGTTCGTGTAGGCCCCGGCGCGACTGCGTTGACGCGGACTTGGCTGCTCCCGAACTCAGCGGCCCAGGTGCGGGTCAGCGACTCGAGGGCCGCTTTCGACGAGCTGTAGACCGAAGCGGCGGGAACTCCTTTGGAGGCCACCATCGACGTGATGTTGACGATGCTGCCGTGCTGTCGCTCGAGCATGCCTCGGGCCAGTGCAGCGGTCAGGAAGTAGCACCCGCGCACGTTGGTGTCGAAGGTGCGCGTGAAGGAGCCGGCGGCCTGGTCGACGGTCAGCGCACCGGGAAAGCTGGCCGCGTTGTTGACGAGTACATCGATGTCGCCTGCCTGCCGTACCAGCGCTCTGACGGAGTCGACATCGGCGATATCGGCCTGGATGAGGCGGATTCGTTCGTGAGTCGCGGCCGCGGCCGCCCCGCGAGCGGCGTCGCGGCCGGTGATCGACACCTCGGCGCCGGCCTCGGCCAGCAGCCGAGCACTGGCCAGGCCGATCCCGGCGGTGCCGCCGGTGACGAGCGCTCGACGATCGTGTAGTTCCATGACTGTCCTCTCCTCGGTCATCTGCAGAAACCGCCCAGGCCCCGCTTGGTCATCCGGCAGTGACGACGGCCTCAGGGGATGAATCGGCGTCGGGCGCGGGGTTCTGGCGGTCGGAGGCGGTGATCACGTCGCCTCACATCAAGCGAACAGAAGAGGTCACCATGAGGATCGTTGTCATCGGCGGTACAGGCCGAATCGGATCGAAGGTGGTTCAGGGGCTGACCGAGCGGGGTCACGACGTCGTGGCTGCGGCACCGTCTACCGGTGTCAACGGCTTCACCGGTGAGGGATTGTCCTCCGTGCTGGTGGGGGCGCAGGCGGTTGTGGACGTCACCAACTCACCGACCTTCGAGGAGGC
This sequence comes from Mycobacterium sp. DL, assembly GCF_039729195.1. Taxonomy (NCBI): domain Bacteria; kingdom Bacillati; phylum Actinomycetota; class Actinomycetes; order Mycobacteriales; family Mycobacteriaceae; genus Mycobacterium; species Mycobacterium sp. DL. The sequence continues at coordinate 6,095,879 of NZ_CP155796.1, read as the reverse complement.
GGCTGCTCAGGAGTTCTTCAACGTGTCGACCACCAATGTGCTTGCTGCGGAAACGCAGGCCGGCGTCGCGCACCATGTGGCGTTGTCGGTGGTCGGAACCGAGCTGTTGGCCCGCGAAAGTGGTTATTTCAAAGCGAAGTTGGCGCAGGAATCGCTGATCGCCACCGGTGGCGTCCCGTACACGATCGTGCGGGCGACGCAGTTCTTCGAGTTCCTCACCGTCATCGCGGATTCCGCGACCGTCGACGGCACGGTGCGGCTACCGGATGCACTGATACAGCCCATGGACACCACCGATGTCGCCGAAGCTGTGGCCATCGCTGCGGTGAACCAACCGGTCAACGGGATCGCCGAAGTCGGTGGCCCCGAACAGTTCCGACTCCCCGAATTGATCCGTACCGCGCTCACAGCGCGTGGCGACAGCCGCGAGGTGGTCGCCGATCCCGCTGCACGCTACTGGGGCGTCGACATCAGCGAGCGCACCCTGGTCCCCGGACCCGGGGCGACGTTGTTCGACATCCGCTTCGAGGACTGGATTCTCGAGAAAGCGGCCAGAAGCTGAGCGCATTATCGACCACGATAGGAACACCATGGACGTTTACGAGGCGGTCACCACCCGCCGTGCCGTACGCGGGTTCACCGACGAGCCTGTGCCCGCGGAGATTCTGGAGCGCGTTCTCGCTGCGGCCGCATGGGCGCCTTCGGGGTCGAATCTGCAGCCGTGGCGCATCTACGTCGTGACCGGGCAACCGTTGGCCCGACTGAAGAAGCGGGCAGTCGAACGTGTTGCCGCCGGAGATCCCTGGGATGAGCGGGAGTTCGAAATGTACCCTGCCGCATTGGAACCGCCGTACAGCGACCGGCGCCGCGATTTCGCCGAACAACGCTACGGCGCCCTCGGCATCGTGCGCGACGACTGGGAAGCGCGGCATCGCGCATCAATCGGCAACTGGGATTGCTTCGGGGCGCCCGCCGCGCTATTCTGCTACGTCGACCACAGGCTGGGATTGCCTCAGTGGGCCGACGTCGGTATGTACCTGCAGACCGTCATGCTGTTGCTTCGTGCCGAAGGATTGCACAGCTGTCCTCAGATGGCGTGGTCGACCACCCGCGAGACCGTCGCAGAAATAGTAGAGCCGGCCGAGGGACTCACGTTGTTCTGCGGCATGTCCATCGGGTACGAGGACCTCACCGTCGGGTATGCCCGCACCGGCCGGGCGCCATTGCCCGAGACGGTCACGTTCATCACGGACGGCTAGACCGCGGGCGCGTCCTCTCGTTACCATCCATCCGGGCCGAGGCTTTGACCAGGCACACAGACGGTGGAATTCCCGAGCGGACGCGGTGGTGCGAAATGTCGAGCCGAGCTCGAGGACGAGCGCTGCACGGCCGGAACGCAGAGACCGCGGCGCTGCACGAGGTGACGTCCACCGTGCGAACGGGCAGGCCGCACGTACTCGTGCTGCGCGGTGAGGCGGGCGTCGGCAAGACAGCTCTGCTCGGTTACCTGCTGGAGCAGGCCGAGGGTGTGCGCTGCGTCCAGGTCTCCGGCGTCGAGTCCGACATGGAGATGGCGTACGCGGGCCTGCACCAGTTGTGTGCCCCGCTGTTGGGGCACCTCGACGACCTGCCGCCCCCGCAGCGTGACGCGCTTTCGGTCGCCTTCGGAATGGGCGTCGGCCCTGCGCCCGAACGCTTCCTCGTCGGATTGGCGGTGTTGAGCCTGCTCGCGGCGGCGGTACGAGATCGGCCGCTGCTGTGTGTCATCGACGACGCCCACTGGCTGGACCAGGTATCGGTGCAGACGCTGAGCTTCGTCGCGCGCAGGTTGATGGCCGAGCCGGTGGCATTGGTGTTCGCCGCACGCAACGAGGGGGCCGAGGTCCTGACAGGACTGCCCGAACTGCCCGTCCACGGTCTGCCGCCCGCCGACGCGCGAAACCTGTTGGACCAGGTGATGATCGGCGGTATCGACCCGGGTGTCAGAGACCGAGTGGTCGCCGAAACCCGCGGCAACCCGCTGGCATTGCTCGAAGTGCCGCGCGCGTACACCGCGGCGGAACTCGCCGGCGGATTCTGGACTGTCGACGCGCAGACCTCACCGAGTCGGATCGAGGAGAGTTACGTCCGGCGGATCCAGGCGTTACCGGACGAGACACGTCGACTACTCCTGATCGCCGCTGCCGAACCCGTGGGCGATTCCGCCCTGTTCTTGCGCGCTGCCGCGATGCTCGGTATCGCTGTGGACGCGCTGGCCCCCGCGGAATCGGCCGGTGTGATCGAGTTCGGCCCCCGCATGCGCTTCTATCACCCGCTGATGCGCTCGGCCGCCTACCGTGCCGCCGATCTCACCGACCGCCGAGCGATCCACGGGGCGCTTGCCGCCGCCACCAAAGCCGACTCCGATCCCGACCGTCGGGCTTGGCACGCGTCCAACTCGGTGGCCGGTACCGACGACGCGATCGCCGCCGAACTCGAGGCATCGGCAGGCCGGGCGCAGAGCCGGGGCGGAATCGCCGCGGCCGCCAGCTTCCTGGAGCGTGCGGCTGTGCTAACCGCCGATCCCGAGCTTCGTGGAAGCCGGGCTCTGGCTGCTGCGCAGGCCAAACGCGACTCCGCAGCAACCGCGACGGCCTATGAACTGTTGACCATCGCTGAGTCGACGCCGTTGTCGGAACTCCAGCGCGCCCGCGCCGCCCGGCTACGTGCCCAGATGCAGTTCGAGGGCAGCCGGGCGGGGGACAGCGGGGCGCCGTCGGTCGGGGAAACCGCACCGGCGTTGCTCGAGGCCGCGGAGCAATTGGAGGACGTCGACGGCTTCGCCTCTCGTGAGACCTACCTCGAGGCGTTCGCCGCGCTGATGTACGCCGGCCGACTGGGGGAGCCCGGGGCTCTCCTCGACGCTGCGGAAGCGGCCCGCTCGGCCATGGCCCGCACATCGGAGTTGCCACGCGCGGTGGACCTCTTCTTCCGCGGGATGACCGAGCGGATCACCGGTGGGGTCGGCGCTGTCGAGAATCTGCGCACCGCGCTGGACGCGATGCGCGAGTTGGCATCGGCCGATCCCGGTCAGCTTCTGCGGTGGCTTGTACCGGCGTTCCCGATCTTGCAGGAATCTGCGGCCCACGAGTTGTGGGACGAAACGCTGGTCGATTCACTGTCGGCGGCGGTGGTATCCCAGGCCCGGACCGCGGGCGCCTTGGCGGGCCTCCCGAAGGCGCTGGTGTACCGGGCCGGTGTGCAGCTCTTGCTCGGCGAATTCGCCACTGCGGCAACGCTGATCGCCGAAGCGCAGACCATCACGGCGGCCACCACACATAACGGCCCGGTCCGGTACTACGCACTCACGCTGTCCGCATGGCGCGGGGATGCCGTGGAGGCCCTGCGGTTGATCAACGCGGCCGCTGCCGACGCGGTAGCACGTGGCGAAGGACGCCTGGTCGGGTTGACCGGGTATGCGACCGCGGTGCTGTACAACGGACTCGGCCGCTACCGGGAAGCCTTCGCCGCGGCGCGTGATGCCTGCGAGTATGAGGATCTCGGTTTCTACAGCTGGTGTCTGCACGAGCTGGTGGAAGCCGCCGTGCACACCGGGGATCTGGTCACTGCGCAGTGGGCGATCACCCACATCGAGGATCGCGCCGGTTCCAGTGGAACCCCCTGGGGTCTCGGCGCGATGGCCAGTGCCAGGGCCATGCTGGCCGACAACGAAGATGCCGACCGGTTGTTCAACGAAGCCCTCGATCATCTGGGCCGATCGCGAGTGGTGGTGCACCGAGCGCGGACGCACCTGGCCTACGGGGAGTGGTTGAGGCGCATGAACCGCCGCGGTGATGCCCGCCGTCACCTCAACGACGCCCACGGGATGTTCATCCAGATGGGCGCACAGGCCTATGCCGAGCGGGCCCGCAAAGAGTTGATCGCCGTCGGCGAGAAGGTCCGAAAGCAGCCGCTGAGCTCGGGCGACGAGCTGACGGCGCAGGAGGCGCAGATCGCACAGTTGGCCGCCGACGGTCTGACCAACCAGGAGATCGGTGCCCAGTTGTTCATCAGCGTGCACACAGTCGAATGGCATCTGCGGAAAGTGTTCGTGAAGCTGGGCATCACGTCGCGCAGGCAGCTGCGCACCGTCACGTGGTCCGGCTGACACCACTGACTACGGGCACCACGAACCTTTGACCACGGGTGACCAAGGGTCCCCCCAGCGTTGTATGCCGACAGTCTGATTTCGACGGCCCATCCGGGTTCGCAGCGAAATCAAACCGGAGGTACTTCCATGAACGCCATCGCCCATGACGCCGTCGTCGACGAGGCCGTCCTCAACGACGCCGAACTCAAAGCCCGGTTCACCACGGACGTCTTGCCGCTGGCCGACGTCCTGCAGCGAGGAGCCCGACGGCTCACCCGTAACGACGCCGACGCCGAGGATCTGCTTCAGGAGACGCTGATCCGTGCCTACAAAGGTTTTCGTCACTTCAATGACGGCACCAACCTCAAGGCATGGCTGTTCCGGATCCAGCACAACCAGTGGATCAACGCCTACCGGTGGAAGGAGCGCCGGCCCGCTGAAGTGCTCTCCGAGGAGATCACCGACCGTGAACTGGCGGGCTACGGCGCGCACCTGTCCACCGGCCTGCGCTCCGCCGAAGCGGAAGTGCTGGATTCGCTGCCCGACAGCGAGGTCCGCGATGCCCTGGGCCGGCTCTCCGAAGGCTTCCGGATGGTCCTCTACTACGCCGACGTCCAGGGCTACACCTACGCTGAAACCGCCGTGCTGATGGACATCCCGATCGGGACCGTGATGTCGCGGGTGTCGCGGGCGCGCACGCAGCTTCGTGGCGCCCTGGCCGACACCACGTCTGCCCGCGGCCGTTCCGTGTGCGGTCCCGCCGTTGCCCGTCACCGACGGCCGCAGGGCAACCCGGCGACCCGCCGCGCCACAGTCGGGGCATGCAGCGCACGATGTGCGCCCCGTGACATCAGCGCGCAGAGCTCAGCCGAGTAGCGACTCCGGCACGTCCCGCTGCACGCCTTTGAATCTGTCGAAGTCGTTGTCGTAGCTGACGATACGAGCACGGTGTTCGAGCGCAAGTGCCGCCAGGTGGGCATCGTTGACGAGGTTGCCCCCTGCTCCGACTGTCGACAGTAGGCCGGAAAGGAGGTCGGCGTGCCGGGCGGTCGGGTTGACGGTCGTGGCACCCGGTGCCGAGCACCATGCGGTGATCTGCGCCATGGCATCGTCGGGACTCATCGGTGACGGGAACAGTCCGTGCTTTGTGGCGAGGCGGGCGAAGGCCAGCATAGGTACCCACGCGAGTCCGACGACGTCTCTACCCGACAGGGCACCATCGAGCCATCGTCGGCATGCGTCGTGGTGGTCCGAAGACGAGTTCACTGCGTAGAGAAGCACATTCGCGTCGACGATTCTCATGCGCCCTGACGCAACCGGCGGACGAGTTCGTCGTCCTCGAGTTCAGCGGCGAGTTGGAGGGCGCGATCCAAACTCACTGACGGCACCCCGAGATCAGCCGTTCGGGTGACGAATGCGGCCGGTTCTGGCCTGCGGGCAGCGCTCTCGCGGATGGCGTTGTTCAGCGCTTCCTTGAAAGAAAGGCCGTCCTCGGACATTCGTCGCTTGATCACCGCCAAGGTGTCGTCGTCGAGTGTCACAGTAGTGCGCACCGTGACAGCATAGCATCACACACCATGACAGCATGCTGTCATCACGGGTCACCCCTGCGAATGGATCAGTAGAGTTGGCCCCTTCGGCGCGGCATCGCTAACACTGCTGTGGCCGCCGTCGATAACAGAGGCATGATCCGACTCCGTTTTGCCGGCGCGCTCGCGGTCGCGATGGCCGCGCCCTGGTGGGGGACGGCAACGGCCCAGGCAGAGACCTTCGCGCAACTCGAGCGAGTGCCGGTGGTGGCGTCCCCGACTTGCGCCGGCACGGTCAGCGCCGAGGCCCAGGTGACGCCGGTGCAGGTCGACGAAGCCCGTGTCGAGGGCGGTGTCCGCGTGGCGATCCACTACGACGCCGGTATCTACGACGGTTCCTGCGCGCTGACCGTGACCGCGACCTGGGAGAACCTCGACACCGGGGCCTCTGGCAGCGATGACATCACCGCGGTGTCGACCATCGACGGGCACTACGGCTTCGTCGGCTACGCGAACACCACGTTCGAGACGGGTGACGGCACGATCGTCGTCACCGTCAGTTCCCACCCGGGCACCGAGATGCGGATCACCGCTCTCTGACGCTGACTGCCTATCGGGCGTTCGGCCGTGCCAGCAGTGGGTTCCGGGGGCTCGCTACGATCTGGCCCGGATCGACGCCGGGGATGAACTTGCGCCAGTCACCGCTGACCATGGTCGGGCTGGGCACGACCCGGGTGCCGTCGGCGAAGTACGTCGTGGCAAGCACGACGCGGTCGGCGGTCGTCCGGTTCGGCCCGGCGGTGTGGAAGCAGCTGGCCGCGTGGAAGCTGACCTCGCCCACCGCGAACGGCCCGTCCTCGACCTGAACGGCATGTGCGCGAAACGCTTCCGACACCCCTCGGTCGTAGGACGTACCGTGCTTGTCGAATTCCAGACCTGCGACCAACTCTCCGACATCGGAGCCGCGGGCGAAGGCCAGCGGGCCCATCTCGCGAGGGGTGGGCTGCAGCGGGATCCAGGCCGTCAGCACATCGGGCGAGTCCAGCGGAAAGTGGTGGGCGTCGTGGTGCCAGGGGGTGCGTCCCGCGCCGGGCTGCTTCGACAGTGCGTTGTCGTGGTAGAGCCGCACCTGACCCGTGCCCAGCAGGGCCGCTCCGATGCCGCCGATGCGCGGCGACAGGACTGCTGCGCGAATCAGGTCGTCATCGAGCCACATCATCTCGCGGCTCTGGAAACCGACCGCGGGATCGACTGCGGCGTCGAGCAATTCGCGCAACCGGGCCCGCAGCCGCTCGACGGTGCCGGGGGTCAGAACGCCGGGCAACTTGATGAACGCGTCAGCCTGGAAGCGCCGGATGTGGGCGTCGGTGATCGGGTACGGGTCGGCGAGTTCCGCGGCGACCTCGTCGTCGGAGGGCAGCGGACCCGGATCGTGCGGCACGGGATCGACGAGGGGGCCGTCGGGCTCAGGGCCGTCGGCCAGCGACATGTACCAGTCCCACCACTGGTCGTTGCCGCGATCCCATTCGACGGCAACGTTGGACGCGGTGCCCGCAGCGGTGGACTCGGACAGGTGCGGGTTACGAATCATGGCTGCTGCCAGGTGATCAGGTGGGCTTCGTGCTGAAACGCATAGGCGCCATCGGTGTCCCGGCAGTCGGCCAGGTACTGCCCGAGCACGTCGCTGGCCTCCATCTGATCCAGCGATACCGCGTCGTCGAACGCGCAGCGCTGCAGGAACCCCTCGGCGACCACACGATCGGATGTCCCCGTGCGGTAGTGCAGCACGTGGACCTCGATCGGTGCGCCCGCTGCGCGAAGGGCGGACGCAACACCCTCGGCGTCGGTGTAGGGAGTGGCGTCGGGCGCGAACGAGGCGCGGTAGGCGTCGTAGAAGGTCAGGTAGTGCGACCGCGACGACGCCTGCGCGACGGCTCCGAACCCGCCGGGACGAAGGGCGCCGACGATTCTGGCGACACCGGTGGCCAGTTCGGCAGGAGGCAGCGCGTAGAGCGCATGGGTGGCCCAGGCGACGTCGTATCCGGTGCCGACGAAGTCCTGCAGGAACACTTCGTGCTCGCCCGTGGCGACGAACGGTGGCGCGAGCGCCTGGCGCGCCTCGGCGATGCTGAACGCGGAGGGATCGAGCAGGTCGACCTCGACGACGGGATGCGCGGGCAGTCCCGCAGCCAGCAGTGCCGTCGGGAACTTCCCGCTCCCACACGCCACGTCGAGCAGGCGCACCGAACCGTCGACGGCGTGCTCGGCCAGGTCGGCCTCCCACTGCCGGGCGGCGGCGAGTTGCCGGTAGTCCTCGGTGGCCAGCGCATAAAAGGCCTGCATCTCCGATCGGCCGGCTTCGCTCCAGTGGTCCAGGCTGCGCTGGGCGGTATCGGATCGGCTCATGGCTCAACCCAACCACGGATTCCGAGGGTCGATTCTTACGCAACGGTGTCGGCATCGGGCATCGTGCCGTTCGACAGGGTTTTCGGGGCACACTGGCGTCAGTGACAGTGATGGGTCCGCCCCTGACCCTCGACGAACTGAGGGCACAGATCCTCGACCGGCCGGACCTGCCGGCGTTGACCCCGGAGCGGTACGCACACACCCACGCCCTGTACGAGGCGGCCAGCGATCAGCGGCCGCGACTGCAGTCCTGGCTGGCCACCGCGCTGCCGCCGATGCTTGCGCACTGTGACCCCGTGCGGGTCGTCGGCGTCGGCGTGGGTGACGGCAGTGTCGATGCGCCGCTGGCAGCCGCGCTCGCCGCGGATGGACGACGGGTGCGCTACACCGGGGTCGAACCGCACGCACCGTCGGCGGCGGATTTCGCTGCGAGGCTGACCGCAGTCGATGCGGGGACGCTGACGCCGACCGTCGTCATCGGAGAGTTCGCCGACCACGAGGCCGGTCAGCCCGCCGACCTGGTGCACTTTGTGCATTCGCTCTACTACGTCGCTGACCTGCCCGCGGCGGTGGACCATGCCCTGAGCATGGTCAAGCCCGGCGGTCTGCTGCTGGCCGCGATCGCGCCGCTGGAGCCGCTGTGCGTGCTGACCGAGATGCTCTGCCCGTGGGCCGGGCTGAAACCGTGGTTCGCCGAGGACGTCCGGTCCGAACTCGAGCTCCGCGGCCTGTCTCCGCGCACCGAAACCCTGGTCGGACACCTCGATGCCCGCGAGGCACTGAGTGATCCGCTCGGACGCGGCGAGGCGGTGCTGGACTTCCTCATCGGTGCTCGTTCGCGAGCGCTACGACCCGACGCCCGCGGGCGGCTGCTCGACTACCTGCACGACATCTCGTTGCCCGGCACCCCCGGAATCCTGCCCCATCCCGTCGATCTGCTGCTCACTCGCGTTCCCTGACTCCTGACGTACCGTCGAGTGCCGGAGGTGCATGAGGACGGAGGGGCCGGGTGTGGTGGCGTGACGCTGCTTCCCAGGGTGTGACCAAGCTGGACCGCCTTGTTGCGGCGACCCCGGACTCGCGTGACCGGGTGGTCGACGCCACCCGCGCCGTGTGCATCGTGGTGGTGGTGCTGTGGCACTGGACATTGTCAGTAACCCATCGAACCGCCGACGCCAGCTTGGTGATGCCCAATCCGATCCACGTGACGCCGGGCAGCTGGGTGGCGACCTGGGTGCTGCAGGTGATGCCACTGTTCTTCGTGGTCGGCGGGTACGCCAATCTGGTGGCCTTCCAGCGGGCTCGGACGCGCGGAACCACGGCCGGACAGTTCGTCGGCGGCCGGCTGCGCCGGGTACTGTGGCCCACCGCTGTGTGGGCCGTCGCCTGGCTGGGCAGCGAAATCCTCGCAGCAGCTCTCCTGGGTGAGCACCGGTGGATGTGGCAGTGGTTTCCCGGCTATCTCATTCCGCTGTGGTTTGTCGGCGTCTACACGGTGCTGATCATGCTGGTACCGGCCACTGCGGCGCTGCACGCGTGTGCAGGCAAGTCGGTGCTGGTCGTGCTGGTGGCGCTGATCGTGGGCGGCACGGTCCTGGATCGCGGCGCGGGCCTGGAATGGGCCGGATGGGTCACCGCAGTGCTGGTGTGGTTGTTCTGTCACCAACTCGGCTACGCATGGCGCAGTTGGCAACTCGGGCGGCGGCCGCTGGTCGCCCGGGTGGCAGTTGCCGCGGCGGGCCTGGCCGCGCTGATGGGATTGATGGCCGCGGGGTTCCCGCGGTCGATGGTGGCCACCGTCGGAGCCGCCGAATCGAACCTCTTCCCGACCAACGCCACGATCGCGGCGCTGGCGGTTTTCCAGCTGGGGTTGCTCATTCTCATCACGCCGGCCGCAGAGCGGCTGCTACGAAGGCCCGCGTGGTGGAAGCCGGTGGTGGCTCTCAACGCGGTCGCGATGACGGTTTTCGTCTGGCACATGACCGCCTACCTGGCGGTGGTGTTGATCTACGAGCGGACAGGGGCCACGTTGTCGGCCGAGCCCAGCGGCGCCTGGTGGGCACAGCGTGGGCTGTGGCTCGTCGCCCCGCTCTTGGTCCTGGTCGTGCTGATCGCCGTATTCGCCCGCGTGGAGTTCGCGGCCCGGCGCCCTAACGAGAACCGCGCGCCATCGAGGTCCACCCGGAGCTGATCAGGGTGGTGAGGTCGTCGGCCCACGCCGCGTCCAGCGGGGCGTCGTGGCGCACGATGATGCGGAAGATCGCGCTGCCGACAACGACTTCCGCGAGCAACGGCAGGGTGCCATCGTCGTTGGGCAGGCCGGGCGTCCGGTCAATCCTGGTCCGGAAGGTGGCGAGGCTCTCGGCGAAACGAGACGTCATTCTGCTGTGCACATCCGGATCAGCGACGGTGTCGGCGATCAGTGCCGGGAGTGCGACCCGGACCTCGGGCCGGTCGAACATGATGCGTGTCGCTTCCACCAATGCCCGGATGTCCTCCACGACGTCACCGGATGCACTGGGCATGGCCGTGACCTCTGCGGGCAGGATCGCCTCGTGAACGAGTTGGGCCTTGCCCGACCAGCGCCGGTAGATCGCGGCGGTGGTGGTGCCGGCGCGAGCCGCGATCGCGGACAGCGACAGCGCGGGATAGCCCGTCTCCAGTAGAAGGTCGCGGGTGGCTTGAATGATCGCGGCGTCGATCTTGCTGTCGCGCGGTCGACCTGCAGACGATCGGATTGGTCCCTTGTCTTCCGCGGACCGATCTGTTCTCATAATTACAATATAGCTCGCATCGTATTGTTATTGGGGAGACAGTTGTGTTCTTGAGTCCGCTGGACGAGTACCCGATCCACCAGGCGCCGGTGCCGATCAGCGCCCCGGTGACCTCGGATCGCAACTTCTACGATCGGTCGTACTTCAATGTCCTTGACCGCCAAGGCCGTTTCATGGCGCTGACCGGTATCGGCTACTACCCCCGCCTGGGCGTCAAGGACGCCTACATGGTCATCCGGCGAGGAGACACTCAGACCGCCGTCCGCTTCAGCGATGCGATCGACGGCGACCGTCTGAATCAGAACGTCAACGGGTACCGACTCGACGTTGTCGAACCGTTGCAGGAACTGCATCTGACCGTCTCGCACACCGAGGGTATCTCCGCTGACCTCAGGTGGCGGGGTCTGTTCTCGGCCGCACTGGAGCATACGCACCAGATGCACTCGGAACGGCGAGTCACGTTGCAGGCGTGCCGTTTCGCCCAGCTCGGAACCTGGGAGGGTTGGATCGACGTCGACGGCGACCGCCTCAGCGTCGACACCACCAGCTCAGTGGGCAGCCGCGATCGTTCGTGGGGCATCCGGCCCATCGGTGAGGCAGAGCCCGCTGGCCGGCCCGACACCGCCTTCGGCGGGATGTGGTGGCTGTATCTACCGCTGGCGTTCGATGACTACCAACTCTTCCTGATCATTCAGGAGGATCCCGACGGCCATCGCAGCCTCTACGACTGCACCCGACGTTGGCGCGACGGCAGGGTCGAACAGCTCGACGGTGTGCGGGCGACCATCCGGTACACACCGGGCACCCGGATTCCCTACGGCGCGCACATCGAGATGATGACACGCTCCGGGAGCAGGCTGCAGCTCGACGTCGAATCGAAACTGTTCGCGCCGATCGCCTTTGGCAGCGGGTACGGCGGGGATTCCTCCTGGATGCACGGCACGTGGAAGGGCGGGCCGTTCTCTGAACGCGTCTCCTACGATCTGACGGATCCCGAGGTTCTGGCGCGAGCACCTTTCAGCCTGATCGACCACGTCGGTCATGCCGTCTGCACCGAGTCCGACGGCAGCACACAGCAGGGCGTCGGACTGTTCGAGCATGCCGTCATCGGGCCGCACCATCCATCGGGTTTCGCCGACTGGACCGACGTCCCGGCGGAGGCGACATCGTGAAGGTCATGACCGCCTTGTTCGGCCCCACCGATGCGGTCGAACGGGCGGCGCTGCTTCGGGAAGCCGGAGCTTCCGGGGTGTTCACGTTCGAGGGCCCGAGGGAGGTCTTCACTCCGCTGGTTCTGGCGTCGACCGTCAGGGGCCTGGACCTGATGACCAATGTGGCAATCGCGTTTCCGCGCAACCCGATACAGCTGGCCCACGAGGCAAACGATCTGCAGGAGATCTCCGAGGGGCGGTTCATCCTCGGCCTCGGCACCCAGATCCGCGCGCAGATCGAGAAGCGCTACGGCGCCGAGTTCGACCGCCCGGTGGGGCGGATCAAGGAGATGGTCGGCGCACTGCGGGCGATCTTCGCGGCCTGGAACGAGGGCGAGCGACTCGACTTCCGTGGCGAGTTCTACCGGCACACGTTGATGACACCGACGTTCAATCCGGGACCGAATCCCTATGGGCCTCCGCCGATCTACCTCGGGGCGCTGGGCCCGCAGATGACCCGGGCAACCGCCGAAGTCGCCGACGGCCTACTCGTGATGCCTTTCGGGTCGAAGAAGTTCCTGCACGAGAAGACCATGCCTGCGGTCCGGGCGGGACTGGCGGCCGCAGGACGAGACGCCGGCGACTTGGCGGTGGTGCCCGAGATCATCGTGTCGGTGGGTGAGGATCACACGTCGACACGGATGCTGCTGGCGTTCTACGGCTCCACACCCGCGTACCGTCCGGTGCTGGACGCGCATGGCTGGGGTGACCTGCAACCCGAACTGAACGCGATGTCCAAGCAGGGGCGGTGGCAGGAAATGGCCACACTGATCGATGACGAGGTGCTCCACACGATCGCCGCCTGCGGCACCCCGGCCGAGGTGGCCGCGCACATCCGAGATCGCGTGGACGGCGTATCGGACCGGATCTGCCTGTATCAACCCGGGCCGATCGCGGTGGACGCGCTGGCTGAGATCATCGACGCGTTGGGCTGACGATGCAGACCACACCGATCGAGTTCGCCGAGGTCGTCGACGACCGGTACGGCGGAAAGGCGCTGGGGCTGGCCGAGTTGACGCGGCTCGGTCTCTCCGTCCCCACGGGTTTCGTGATCGCTGAAGCCTCTTCGCTGCCACTCCCGGACGCGGTCACGGACCGCTTCGCCAGGGTGCAGTCGCCCGTGGCCGTCAGATCCTCGGCTACCGGAGAGGATGGCGCCGAGCAGTCGTTCGCGGGGCAGTACGACACCGTGCTCGGTGTCGATTCGGTGGAGGGGTTTGTGGCTGCCGTGCGACAGTGCGTCGACTCCACCGGGTCCGAACGCGCCTCCTCGTACGCCGGCCACGATGACGCGGGCGCTGCCGTCATGCATGTGGTCGTCCAACAGATGGTCGACGCGCGCGCGGCCGGAGTGGTGTTCACCGCAGATCCGACGACCGGTCGTCGGGATCTCATAGTGATCGATGCCGTCGCCGGACTGGGCGAGGCGCTCGTCGACGGATCCGCCGTCTCCGACCACCTCGTGCTGACGTCTGACGGCACCCGGGCCGTGTGCGAGGTCGGTGACGTTCCGGTGCTGTCCGATTCGGAGGTCTCCCAGATTCGCGCCGGAGCGCTGCACGCCGCGCAACACTGGGGCAGGCCGATGGATCTCGAATGGGCGATCGACAAGGCCGGGAAACTGTGGTGGTTGCAGGCCCGGCCGATCACCACACTGCCCGGGGATCTCAACGAAATGGACACCCCGGTGGCCGGCACCAGACATGTCTACACCCGCTGCAACATCGGCGAGATGATGCCGGGGGCATTCTGTCCGCTCACCGCGTCGGTGTCGGGACATGCGATCGACTATGCGATGCAGATGACCCAGGTGGTGGCTCGGGCGCAGGAACGCTACGACCGACAGTGGCTGCAAGTCGGCTACTTCTACGGGCACATGTTCCTGAACATGACCGAAGGGACGGCGCTGAGTTCGGGCATTCTCGGAAACTCGTTGGAGCAGTTCTCCATGTCGATCTGCGGTCGGGTGATCGACGAGCTCGAGGCCAAGCCCCCCAAACCCCTTGTGTCCAAACTGATCAACACGGTGCGGCTCACCTCGCATGCGCTGTCCGCCGGGCCGGCTATCCGACGGCTCGGCGAACGGATAGCCGCGTTCCCCATCCCCACCAGTCGCAACGCCGAACAAGTGCTGCAACAACTCGAGTCAGGCGTCGACTTGTATTGCTATGTCACGCTGGTCCACGTGCGGTCCTCCTCACGTGCCGCCGTGGGCGCGAATGTGCTGGAGAGCTATCTGGTGCGCAGCGCGGTCAAGAACGGTCGCGACGAGAGCGAGGGCCAGGCGGAGGCCGCTCGGCTCATGGCGGGTGCCGCTGACGTCGAGAGCGCCGTGATGGTCGACGAACTGTATGCGGTGGTAGGGGAGATCGCCGCCGATGACACCGCCGCGGATCAGTTCCTCTCTGCCGCACCGTCGGATGCGGTGACCCGTTTGCGGAACACCGACGGTCCTGGCGCAGAGCCGTTGCGGCAGTTTCTGATTCGACACGGACACCGCGGGTACCGGGAGCTGTGCATGCGTGACCCCGCATGGGCGCAAGACGCCGAGGGACTCGGATCGATGATGCAGGTCATGTTGCAGTCGGTCCGCGATTCCACCGGTGAGCGTCCGACTCGCACACGTGTGGAAACACCAGGTTCGAGGACCGTGAGATTGCTTGCGCGACTGGCACAAGGGGGAGCACGCGGGCGGGAGGAGACCAAGTCGAAGATGGCCCTGATGGCGCACCGACTCAAGCTCGGATACTGCCATCTGGGTGACGTGCTGGCCGACTCCGGGCGCCTCCCCGATGCCGATCTGGTCTTCTTCTTCGACCGCTCGGAATTGCCCCGTGTGGTGGGTGACGATGACATCGCAGCCCTCGTGCAGTCAGCGCAGCAGCGCCGCGATGCGCTGGCTTTCCAACAGGCACTGGAGTTCGAGGACGTCTCCGTCGGACGGCCCGCACCCATCGTGGCCCGGCCCGTCGGCGCTGTCACCGATGACCAGATCCAGGGCCGACCGGCGAGCCGGGGGATAGCGGAAGGCACTGTACGCGTGGCGAAGTCGATTCAGGACGCGCGCCAGGTGCAACGTGGCGAGATCCTCGTCGCACCCGTCACCGATGTGGGCTGGACACCGTACTTCACCGTGATCGCCGCACTGGTCACTGACATCGGCAGTTCGGTCTCGCACGGGGCGGTGGTGGCGCGGGAGTACGGGCTACCCTGCGTCGTCAACACGCTGGTGGCCACGCAGGTACTCAAGACAGGCGATCGCGTCAGGGTCGACGGCGACAGAGGAATGGTCACTCGACTGGCATCGCAGTAGCTGCGAGCGGCGCGGTCTGGGAGTTGTCCGAGTTGGAAGCTATTCAACCGCGGGGCCCCGATCCGATGGCATCGCCACTGCTGCGGGCGTCGGCCACACCATCGGCGATCTGCTGGAAGGATCCGAGCAGCTGGAACGCGAGATGTCCGCCGAAGATACGCTGCGCGAGTGGCTCTTTCGTCTCGCGTGGCGGCTGCGTATCTGGCACGGCCTGCCGAGTTGCATCGCCACCGCAATCGACGACAGCACACCTCCCGTGCAAGAGGTGTGTACCCACCTGACGAATCGAACCAGCGACTTCCTGGGTCGCGCGCAGGAAAAGGGCACGTCATCGACCTCGGTCGCGACGGAAAAGGTGTTCGAGCTCATCACGGCCGTGTCCTGGGCCGTCGACCGCTTCGGGGATGACCCCGAGCAGGCTCGTCAACGCGTGATGCTGGCTACCGCCGGTGTGTTCCACGTTGGTGGTCAGCAGAGCTGATCGCTGGGCACGAAGTGCAGCCACGGCCGCCGTGGCGTCGATGGAATCAACTCTCCGGATCTGCTGTTAGACGGGACATCGGTGGAACTTCCACCCGCGAAGCAGCTTTGAAGAGGGACGAGGCGATCTTGATGAAGAAGAACATGGGACTGGCTGGCATCGTCGCCGCCGCGTTGTTCGCAACCGTGATCGGTGTTGCAGGTCCTGCCCAGGCCGACAGGGATGGTTATGGGTTCAACGGTGGCGACGACGACTACGGCTACGGCTACAACTTCGGGTCGACGCGTGATCGCAGCAACAATCCCTGGCTGGATAAGCTTTACCCGTCAGTGAGGGTGCCGCAGGTTGACACCTCCGTGCGCAACTGAGCGGCAGTCGTGAGACGAGGGCGTCCGCATCTGCGGGCGCCCTCAATACTTCGGACTGGCACCTGCTGTTGGCGCGACAGACGATCGCGTCAGGGTCGACGGTGACCGAGGGCTGGTCACTCGACTCGGCTGACCCTCGCTTGTCAGACCCTTCTGTGATGATGGTGTCATGTCCTCGGCTGCACCGTGTTTCATCCCCAGCCCGCCCCGGGGGGCGCGGCTGGAGGTGCTGTTCGACGAGTTGTCTGAGTTGGCGGGTCAACGGAATGCGATCGACGGACGCATCGTCGATATCGTCGCCGAGATCGACCGCGACGGCTTATGGTCGACGACCGGCGCCAGAACGGTCACCGCGCTGGTGGCCTGGAAACTAGGCACCTCCCCGCACAACGCCGAAACCCTGGTCACCGTCGCCGAACGCGTCGAAACCTTCCCGCGCTGCCTCGACGCACTCCGCGAGGGCCGGTTCTCCCTGGATCAGGTCGGTGTCATCGCTGAGCGCGCCGCTGACGGCTCCGACGATCACTACGCGCTGCTGACTGAATCCGCGACGGTCTCCCAGTTGCGGATCGCGACGAAGGCTGAACCCCGCCCCAAGCCCGATCCTCAACCCGAATCTGAGTTCGATTCTGAGCCCGAACCGCAGCCCCCGCCCGAACCCGAACGCACGATCGCCAAAACCAGCGACCACACCCACACCACCTACCGGATCCGGCTCCCCCACGCCGAAGCGGCCACCGTCGACGCCGCCCTGGCCTCGCACCTCGATGGGTTGGTCGCCGACTGGAAAGCCGCCCACGGATCCGGTGACGACGACACCGGCGAAGCCGTCTCCGAGCAGGCGCCGCCGTTCCCGAGCACCATCGATGCGTTCATGAGCGTCATCCACGCCGGCTGGGACACCGAGGTCGCGCGGCGCCCGCACGGCCAGCGGACCACCGCGGTGATCCACGTCGACGCCGACTCCCACGTCGCCTCGCTGCACCTGGGACCGCTGCTGTCTGACGCCGACCGCCGATTCCTGCTCTGTGATGCCACCTGCGAAGTGTGGTTCGAGCGCCACGGACAGGTCCTCGGCGCCGGACGGGCCACCCGCACGGTGAACCGGCGGTTGCGCCGGGCGCTGGAGCACCGGGATCGCTGCTGTGTGGTCCCCGGCTGCGGGGCTACCCGCGGCCTGCACGCCCACCACTTGCGGCACTGGGAGGACGGCGGCCTCACCGAACTGTGCAACCTGGCGCTGGTCTGCCCGTACCACCATCGCGCCCATCACCGCGGGCTGATCACCATCACCGGCCCCGCCGACCACCTCGTCGTCACCGACCACACCGGCCAACCACTCACCAACCGATCGTTGGCCCGACCCCCCACCACACCCCCGCCAGCAGTGGACCCCTACCCCGGACCGACCGGCGAACGCGCCCAATGGAAGTGGTACCACCCCTACCAACCCGAGCCGCCGCCCGCCACTGACATAGCCAGTTAGTTCATTGGCCTAGTAGGCCTTGGCTTGTGCTTCGGCGAGCCGCTGATGCAGCCTGGCGCGACTGTCGTCCGGAGTGTAGGCAGTGCGGCGCCGCTGCGCCTGGACGGAATCAATGCCCGGGATCGCCTGTTACACGCGGTGTCGTCGGGACTTTCGCCCGTCGGCATAGCGGTAAGAGGGAAGAGGCGAGGTCGATGAAGAAGTTCGGATTGGTAGGCGTTGTAGCCGGAGCATTGTCCGTGGCCGTGATCGGGTTCTCCGCTCCGGCGCAGGCTGACGACAACGGGTACGTATTCGGTGGCAGCAACAACAGTGACTACGGCTTCGGATATGGCTACGGCCGTGATCACCGCAACAACCCCTGGCTGGACAAGATCTACCCGTCGGTGAAGGTGCCGCAGGTCGACACATCCGTGCGCAACTGATCGTCGCTGACTACCGGCGGTTGTCGAGGATGACCTTGCCGATGGTATTCCCGGACTCCAGCAGCCGATGGGCCTGTGCCGCTTCGGCCATCGGAACGACGGTGTCGATCACGACGCGGACCGAGCCGGATTCGAACAGGGGAAGGACATCGCGGGTGACCCCCGCGACGATCGCGGCCTTTTGATCGATCGGCCGAGCTCGCAGCATCGTCGCCGTAACGCTGGCGCGTTTGGACATCAACAATCCGAGGTCGAGCAGCGCGGGCGAGGTGTCGCCTCCGATGATCACCAGATGTCCGTCTGGTGCAAGACATTCGACGTTTCGCTCGAGATAGCTCGAGCCGACCACGTCCAAAACGGCGTCCACACCGCGCCCGTTGGTCGCTGCCACCGTAGCGGCAACAAAATCGCGGCTACGGTAGTTGATCGCCGTCTGGGCTCCTACGTCGAGTCCGGCACGCGCTTTGGCGTCGCTGCCGGCGGTGGTGATGACTTGTGCGCCGATAGCGGTAGCCCACTGGATCGCGAAAGTGCCAATGCCGCCTCCTGCGCCGTGGATCAATACAGCCTGGCCCTCGGTCAACCCCGCGATCATCGCGAGGTTGGAGTAGACGGTGGCGGCGACCTCAGGGATCGCGGCGGCCTCGACGATGCTGAGACCCGAGGGGATCGGCATGACCTGCGTGGCTGGGACCGCGACCTCGTCTGCGTACCCGCCACCGTCGAGCAGCGCGCACACCTGGTCACCGGGCGACCAGGCTGTGACCGCGGATCCGACGTCGGTGATAGTTCCGGCGCACTCCAACCCCAACGGGCGGGGTGCCCACGGCGGCACAGGGTAGTGACCGCGCCGCTGCATGAGGTCGGCATTGTTCACTCCGGCGGCCGATACTCCGATCACCACCTCGTGCGCGCGGGGAAAGACGGGATCAGTTGCGCGCCAGCGCAGAACTTCGGGAGGCCCTGGGTTGTCGAACAGCACTGCTGAGGTCATCGCAACGCCTCGCCGATCAGGCGATCACAGAGGATTGGGCCGTTGCCCAGCGGGCGATGCTCTGTGCGTACAGCGGCGTTTCGATACGGCAGTGACGGCCCGAGGCCTCCTGCCGTGCCGCCGCCGCCTCGTCGAATGTCTGACCGTTCTCGGCGATGAACTTCAGAAAGTGCTCAGTGGGGTGGGAGGTCACCGTGTTGGTGTACTGGCAATGATCTCCGTTGAGTTTCTCCATGCGGAGTTCCCAAATGACCTGCGTGGTAGTCCATCCCGACGGGGTGAGGATATCCGATAGGGACACCATCTTGCAGTAGTGGGACTCGGCGACTTCGAAACGATACTGCTGGATGACCAGGCCGGTGCCGATCATCTCGACGTTGATCGACATCGGCGTCCCGTCGTCGTCGACCGTGTATCCCGCGGCCTTGTGGTCCCCGGGGGCGCACCGTTGGTACTCGTGCGTCGGGAGGGTTCTGAGCCATTGCGTGATGTCGACCCGATCGAACGGCGCCTCCACCTCGGCAGTGACAACTGCGTGTGAGAGAACCAGGTCCTCGCGAACTGCGGTGCCCATGTCTTGCTCCTGTCGTAGACCGCGACTTCTATGATCGGCCCGCTGGATCAGATGGCACTGGTGGCGAGCCGACGCGACAAGAATGTCCGCGCACGGGTGGAGCTCACAATGACGCTGCCCTGACCGTGCAGGTGGTGCTAGCCCCCACACGTTCCTCAGCCGGAACCCGCAGACTTGCGGCCCCGACCCAAGCGTCATCAAATGACCACCCTCGGGGGTGCGCGTGCTCACCGCGCTGCCGGTTACATTACGAGCGTGCCGCAGCCCGAACCATTTCCACGATCATGCTGACGTGTGAAGCCTGAGCCATGCCCGCAGAGATAGCCGTACAGTTCTTCCTCGCGCTGGCCGTCATCCTCGGGACGTGCCGGCTTGCCGGGCTGGCCGCGCAACGCGTCGGTCAACCACAGGTCGTCGGCGAGATGATCGCCGGCGTTGTCCTCGGCCCCTCCCTGCTGGGGCGGATAGCGCCTGACCTGCAGGACGCGCTCTTCCCATCGGGTGCGTCGAACGTCGTGCTCTACACCACGGCGCAGATCGGCCTGGTGCTCTACATGTTCATCATCGGCCTCAACTTCGACGTCGGCCACATCAAACAGCGCGCAGGCACCACGGTTGCAGTCTCGGCGGCAGGAACCTTCGCTCCCATGGCCCTCGGGGCACTCGTCGCCGTGCCGATGCTGTCAGGCGGGGACTTCTTCGGCGCCGACGTCCCCCTCATTCTGGCGATGTTGTTCCTGGGCGCGGCCATCGCGATCACCGCGTTTCCCATGCTCGCCCGGATCATCTTCGAAAAGGGGCTCAGTGGAACACCTCTGGGCACCCTTGCACTGGCGTGTGGTGCCAGCGGCGATGCGATTGCCTGGTGTGTTCTGGCCGTCGTGTTGGCCGTGCACCAAGGTAGTCCGGCGACGGCGGTCATCGCGATCGGTGGCGGCCTTGTCTACACCTTGCTGCTGCTGACGATCGGAAGGCGCGCTCTGGGGGCGCTCGGCAGGGTGTCCGAAGAGCGCAAGGCCATCCCGCCGTCGGTATTGAGTGCGGTCCTGATGCTGCTGATGGTGTGCGCCTGGTACACGGAGACCATCGGAATCCACGCGATCTTCGGCGCATTCCTTCTGGGCGTCGCCATGCCATCCGGTTTCTTCGCCGCGCGCCTCACCGACACCATCGAACCCGTCACCACGACGTTCCTGTTGCCGTTGTTCTTCGTCTACTCAGGTCTCAACACACAAATCGGTTTGGTGAACACCCCGGCGCTCTGGGCCGTCACTGCGGGTTTACTCGTCGTCGCGATCGCAGGAAAGGGAGTCGCGTGCTCGGTAGCGGCCCGTTTGAGCAAATTACCGATGCGCGAATCCGTCGCGCTCGGTGCGTTGATGAATGCGCGCGGGCTGATCGAACTGATTCTGCTCAATATCGGACTTCAAGCAGGCATCATCACTCCGACATTGTTCACCATTCTGGTGTTGGTGGCCATTGCCACCACACTGATGGCTTCGCCGATATTCGAATTCGTCTACGGCCGCCACCGGGTGCCGACGAACCCGTCGTCGACGAGCGACGACGGGACGTCGCCCAGCGGCCTGCCACCCCGGTGAACCCCCCTTTTCCCCGCTGGAAGGGACCTCGCCGCGTGTAACGTTGCCCTCGCTGAGACACTCCTCCAGCCCATCGCCGGAAAGGGAAGCGCATGGACACGCGAGTGCAACTTTCGCAGCTTGACGCCGAGACGCGAGAGGCCTTGGCCCGCAGAATTCGGAGTCAGCTCGCGGCAACCGAGACACCGGGGACGAATCACGAGGTCGTGATCGTCGGCGGCGGCGCCGCGGCTCTCACCCTCGCCCTCGAGCTCCGCGGTGAGCGGCCGAGCACCAGGATTCTGATCATCGAACCGATCGCTCATCCGGTCCCGGAGATCACCCACACGGTCGGAGAATCGACGGTCGAAGTATCGGCGCACTACTTCCGGGAGCGGCTCGGTTTGGGCGACCACTTGAGCACGTCACACATTCGTAAG
This sequence comes from Mycobacterium sp. DL, assembly GCF_039729195.1. Classification (NCBI taxonomy): domain Bacteria; kingdom Bacillati; phylum Actinomycetota; class Actinomycetes; order Mycobacteriales; family Mycobacteriaceae; genus Mycobacterium; species Mycobacterium sp. DL. The sequence goes on along the minus strand of NZ_CP155796.1, from coordinate 6,074,169 downwards.
ATGGGCTTGCGGATGTTCTTTTCACACGACGGAAACACCGACATCACCCATCGAATGGAAATCGGCGGTTCGCGCTTCGTGCCGCAGCCGACCTATCAAATCGATCGCGGCAGATTGGAAAACGAACTCACTCGCCGTTGCATTTCTGCCGGCGTAGATATAGCGACCGGTCGGGTGCGGTCAGTGGAATTCGGTAGCGGAAAAGAGCCGCACACCATTTCTTTCCAGAACGGTGACAAAATCACGCAAACGACGGCGCGGTGGGTGGTCGATGCGTCCGGCCGGAATCGTGTGCTGCCCCGGCAGTTGGACCTCAAGCGCTCCAACGAGCACCACTGCAATGCGGCGTGGCTACGTGTCGCCACGGAGATCGACATCGGTCGTTGGAGTGATGACCCCACATGGCAGCGACGCCTCGTCGAGGGCGAACGTGCGATGTCCACCAACCACCTGATGGGCGACGGCTACTGGGTCTGGCTCATCCGACTCGCTTCCGGTGCCACCAGCGTCGGGATCGTCGCCGATCCGGCGGTGCACCCGTTCGACACCTTCAACACACCTGACACCTTCAAGGCATGGCTTCGGGAGCACGAACCGCAGTGCGCCGCAGTGCTGGCCGAGCATGACCACCTGATCAGGGACTTCCGGGTCATGAAGAAGTACAGCCACGGCGTCACGAAGATATTCGACGGCAACGATCGATGGTGCCTGACCGGCGACGCCGGAGTTTTCCTGGACCCGCTGTACTCATCCGGGCTGGACCTGGTGGCGATCGGCAATGGCCTGATCACCGACATGATCACCCGCGATCTCGACGGCGAGGAAGTCGTCGCACGATCGCAGATCAGCGACACGCTGTTCCGCTCGCTCACCGACATGTGGCTCGCCATCTACCAGGACCAGTACAGGCTGATGGGCGCCCCGACCGTGATGTCGGCGAAGGTCGTCTGGGACATCGCGTTCTACTGGGGCTTTGTCGGTCTTCTCTACATGAACGACCGATTCGCGCGCGTCGCCGACGACCCCGAGTTCGTCCCCCACCTGGAAGGGCTCATCGCACTGAGCAATCGTGTCCAGCAGTTCTTCCGGGAGTGGGCGGCAGTGGAGGAGGGACCTTCTTCGGTTCCTTTCCTCGACCTGTACGCGCCACTGAATTTCATGGAGACGCTGCACATCGCGATGATGAAACCGACTCCGAACTTCAACGAGGTGTTCGAAACCAATGCGCAGCTGCTCCGTCAGCTTGCGGGTCAACTCGTCGACACCGTCCTCGCAGAGAAATCCTCGATGTTCGGCGACGACGGCGTCATGCGGCAGGTCCAGGCGTGGCAGCAGGATTCGCTTCTGCGCGAGATGCGTTCGGTCTATCGCCGTGAGCAGGAGATCAACCCCGTCAGCGACGGGTGGATCATCGCCACCGCGCCGGCACTGCAGTCGAGTTGACACCCGGCTTACCCGCGACGGTATCGATCGACGAATCAAGAACGGACTGCAGCCGGTGACCGATCCCGGTTGTGAGGGCAGAGGATGAACATGCTTCCTGAAGACAGCAATCACGCGCCGTTGGCGATCGTCGGCGTCGGATGTCGCTTCCCGGGAGGTGCCGACTCCGCGGAGAGCTTCTGGGACCTGCTGTGCAGCGAGACCGACGCCACCTGCGTCGTGCCCGAAACACGCTGGCACGCTGGGCGATACCACGATCCGAATCCGGCGAAGATCGGCAAGATCGTCACCCGCCGCGGCGGATTCCTCAGTGACGTCGATCAATTCGATCCGCAGTTCTTCGGCATCTCCCCGCGTGAGGCCCACACCCTCGACCCGCAGCAGCGTCTGCTGCTGCAGGCCACATGGGAGGCATTCGAGGACGCGGGCATTCCCGCCGACGGACTCGCGGGCACTGATGTCGGGGTGTTCGTCGGCGGCTTCACCCTGGACTATCAACTGCTGCAGAACCAGGGCCGCACCAGTCGTTACCGGTTCAAGTCGCATTCGGCGACCGGGATGATGATGACGATGCTGGCCAACCGGCTCTCGTATGCGTTCGACCTCCGCGGGCCCAGCATGACGATCGACACAGCGTGTTCCAGCTCGCTGGTGGCGGTACACCTTGCGGCGCAGAGCATCTGGAACGGCGAATGTGACCTCGCTCTGGCCGGCGGCGTGAACCTGATGCTCGGTCCGAACACCGCCATCGCCGAGTCGAGAAGCGGTTTCCTCAGCCCGGAGGGACGTTCCAAGGCCTTCGACGATTCCGCCGACGGCTACGCGCGCGGGGAAGGTGGCGCGATCGTCATCATCAAGCCGCTCGAGCAGGCACTGCGTGACGGCGACGAGATCTACGCGCAGATACTCGGCACAGCCGTGTCGCAGGACGGCCACACCGACGGCATCACGGTGCCCAGCGAGGACGCGCAACAAGCGGCGATCACGACAGCGCTCCGGCGTGCGGGTGTCGAGCCCGCCGAGGTCGGATACGTCGAAGCGCACGGCACCGGAACACCCGTCGGCGACCCCATCGAGATGCGGGCGCTGGCGACTGCGCTTGCACCGGGCCGGCCGGCGACGGACCCGCTTCTGATCGGATCGGTGAAAACGAACATCGGCCACCTCGAGGCCGGCGCCGGCGTGGCCGGTCTGATCAAGGCGGCGCTGGTGCTCAAGCACAGCTACATTCCCGCCAACCTCCATCTGAAGACACCGACTCGGCACGTCTCCCTCACCGAACTCAACATGGACATCGCTGGGACGGGACGGCCGTTTCCCGACAACGACCGACGAATCGCAGGGGTCAACTCCTTCGGGTTCGGCGGCACCAACGCCCACGTGGTGCTCGCCGAGCCTCCCGCGCCGATCGAGGCAACAGATGCCGAACAATCGCTCCCGCTTGCGGTACTGCCGATCTCGGCGCGCAGCGACGAAGCGCTGGTTGCGGTCGCCGGACGGTTGGCGCAACATCTGGCCACGCATCCTGACATCACGCTGTCGGATCTGAGCTACACCCTCGGCCGGCGACGCTCGCATCTGAATCACCGCCAGGCGCTGATCGCCGACAGCGTCACCGATGCGCAGGAGCAACTCCAGGCCCTCGCCGACGGCGCGCAGATAGCGGCGGTCCGCACCGGATCCGTCGCGCCCAAGCTCGCCTTCGTCTGCACCGGAATGGGCCCCCAGTGGTGGCGCATGTGCCGGGATCTGCTGGACACCTCGCCAGTTTTCGCCGACAGCATCACACGCAGCGACCGGGAGCTGTCCCGCTACGCGGACTGGTCTCTGCTCGACGAGCTCCGCCGCGATGAGAACAGTTCGCGCATGGGCGAAACGGAGATCGCGCAACCCGCCAACTTCGCCATCCAGATCGCACTGGCCGAGCAACTCGCGCAGTACGGGATCAGCCCGGATGCCGTCGTCGGCCACAGTGCCGGCGAAGTCGCCGCGCATCATCTGGCCGGGCTGCTCACCTTCGAGCAGGCGATCGAGGTGATCTACCACCGAAGCCGGCTGCAACAGCGCACCACCGGCCAGGGTCGGATGCTCGCCGTCGGCCTCAATGCCGAATCGCTGATGCGGGCGCTGGACGAGAAGGTGAGTGACGAGTTCGGGCAACGGGTTTCAGTTGCTGCGATCAACAGCCCGTCAGCGGTGACCGTCGCCGGGGACGGCGACGTCCTCGAGGACATCGCACGGCAGTTGGACGAAGCCGAGATCTTCAACCGGTATCTGTCCGGGAAGGTGCCCTACCACACCCACTACATGGACGCGGTGAAGGACGATCTCCTCAGTGCCTTCGAAGGCCTGTCGTCTGCCACCGCGGAGCTGCCGCTCTACTCGACGGTCACCGGCGAACGGTTGGACGGATACACCGCCGGCGCCGCCTACTGGTGGCAGAACACCCGCGCCACCGTGCTGTTCGAACCGGCGATCCGGCGAATGATCGACGACGGATACACCCACTTCGTCGAACTCGGGCCGCACCCCGTGCTCGCCGCGTCGATCTTCGAAACTGCTGGAACGCAGCGCGTTTCCGTCACCGCGACGCAACGTCGTGACCACGACGCGCGGCGGACACTGCTGAACTGCGTCGGCGCGCTGCACTGCCAGGGCCACGACGTCGCGTGGGACGCCGTGCAACCCGGCGTCGGTGGACGACTGCTCAAGCTCCCGTCGTACCCGTGGCAGACGAAGCGCTTCTGGAACGAAACCCAGGAAGCGACCGAGACGCTGTTCTACGACCCCGTGCACCCCCTGCTGGGGCAATCGGTGAGCGGCGTGCATCCCACCTGGGAAGCCGAACTGAGCACCGTACTCAACATATTTCTGGCCGATCACCTTATCCAGGGAAGTGTGGTCGTGCCGGGATCGGTGTACATCGAGATGGCCCTGGCCGCCGCCAAGGCGACCTACGGGTCCAATCACAGCGTCGACAACCTCGTTCTGCGTCGGGCCGTCATCCTCGACGACACCTGCGATCCCATTCTCAGGACCACACTCGACCAGGACGACGGCACGCTGGAGTTCGCTGCGTTCACGGCCACGGCCGACGGGGACCTGAAGTGGACCATCACAGCGACCGCGGAGCTCAACACGCTTCCGGCGGTACCGCGTCGCGATGACCCGTCCGGCAGTGAGGAGCAGGTCACCTCGCTCAGCGGCGATGATTTCTACGCCCGCACCGCGGCAATCGGATTCGACTACGGTGACGCATTCCGATCCGTCCGGAGCGTGACCGCCGGTGAGGACTGGGCGGAGGCCGAGATCGACGTGCCCGCCGTGATCGCCGACGAGCTCGACGACTTCAGCTTCCATCCGGCGCTCATCGACGGCGCCTTCCAGACGCTTTTCGGCGCACCGTTTCTCGGGGAGGGAAAGGGTGAGGACCCGTACCTGCCGACCCGGATCGGGCACTGCGCCGTGTACGGCCCGCCCGACAAGCGCATGACGGTTCGGGTCCACGTCCTCTCGGCGACCAGGGAGGAGATCAAGAGCGACATCACGATCTCCGACCAACTCGGTAACACCCTCGCCGTCCTGGACGGCTTCACGGTGCAGTCGCTGAGCGCGTCCTCGCGGATGTCGGCTGACCGAATCGACAAGGGTCTGTACGAGGTCCAGTGGTGTGAGATGGCCGATGAAGACTCGGACAGCGTGCGCGAGAACGTGGCCGAGGGATCCTCGTGGCTCGTTTTCGTCGACGCCTCGGGTACCGGCACGGCCGTCGCGGCCGAATTGCGCAGGCGCGGTCACCGTGTGCACACCGTCGGACAGCAGCGCGGTGCGGCGCTCGAAGAGGTCGACGGGGGCTACCTGATCGACCCACACGAACCCGACCAGGTTGGCCGGCTCGTCGCAGCACACCTCGCCGGCGTCGGCGACCTGGCGGGCGTGGTCAACTGCTGGCCACTGGACATGTCCTCCCAATCCGCCACCGAGCGCCCAGCCCTCGACGCTGCGAACCACCAGATCGGGACCTTCACGCTCCTGCGTCTGGTGAAAGCCCTGGCGGAGAACGGCGCCGTCAAGCCGCGGTTGTTCCTCATCACCGCCAACACGCAACCCGCACCCGGAAGCGAGGTGACCGAGGTCGACCAGGCCGCCGTCTGGGGGCTCGGCCGGGTCATCGGGCATCAGGAGTTCCCCGAACTGTGGGGCGGTCTCATCGACATCGACGGTGCCGGCACACCCGCCGGCAATGCCGCGCGTATCTGCCAGCATGTGCTCGACGGCGGCTCCGAAGACCAGATCGCGATCCGTGGCGACACGACGTACGTCCCGCGCCTGCGTCCGTGCGCCGGCCTGACCAAACCCTTTCCGACCAAGCTCACGCCCGACGCGACCTACGTCGTCACCGGTGGGGCCGGAGCGTTGGGCCGCGTCGTGGCGACCTACCTCGCGGAGCGGGGGGCGCGGCACATCACGCTGCTCGGCCGAACCGCCATCCCACCGAGGAGCAGTTGGTCGTCGATGACCGAACACGACAGCCACTTCGCGACGGTGTCGACGATTAGGGCGGTCGAGCGCCACGGTGTCGACATCTCCACCGCCAGTGTGGATATCACCGATTCGGCTGCGGTGGCGGACTGGCTGCGTGACCACATCCGCGACGGCGGACGGCCCGTCCGCGGAATCGTCCACGCCGCGGGAACGGTTTCCGACCAGCTTCTCGTCAACATGAGCGAAGACGACTTCGCCACGGTGTTGGCCCCGAAGGTCACCGGCACCCGCGTGTTGCACGACACGTTCGAAGACCTGGAGTTCTTCGTGATGTTCGGTTCCGCCGGGTCCACCATCGCCGCGCCCGGGCAGGGGAACTACGCGGCCGCCAACGCCGTCCTCGATGCGTTCGCGGCGTTCCGGCAGGCGCAGGGACTGCCCGCACTCACCATCGGGTGGGGACCTTGGTCGGTCGGAATGGTCGAAGAGCTCAAGCTCGAGAAGATCTACGCACAACGAGGAATCGAGCTGATCACACCCGCGGTGGGCGCACGCATCCTCGACCGGCTCATCAGTCAGAGAACACCCAGCGTCGTTGCCATCACCGCGGACTGGGGCCGGGCCCGCCAGGCCGGCCTCGGCGGGCGACTGCCGTCGATGTTCTCGCAACTCGAGGTGGCCGACACCGCTTCGCAGGCCGAGGGGCTGGACACCTCGATCCTCGATGTTCTGGCGGCGACAGCGGATGTCGACAGGCCGGCCGTCATCGCAGAACACGTCCGACGCATCGTTGCCGGAGTGTTCGACTGTGCGGTGGCCGACATCGAGCCCGACGACATGCTGGACGACATCGGCCTGGATTCGATGATGGCGATGGACTTCCGGGTCAGGATCAATACGATGTTCTCGATCGATCTACCGGTGCTCGAGATACTCCGAGGCGTCAGCGTGAACTCATTGTCCGATCGGGTGCTTGCCGAACTCGAGTTCATCCACAGCGATGCACCGCCTGCCACCGAGGAGCCGACGCCGCCACAAGTCCCCGGCGCCGACGCCGACGTGGCCCAATTGATCGACGACCTGTCGGATGCCGACCTGCGGGCGCTGCTGGCCGAACTCGAGGCGCAGACTGGCGAGCCCGAGCGGTGACGCAGCCGAATCAATCGTCGGCAGTACAGGTTCGGGGGTTGTCGAAGTCCTACGGGCAGCTTCAGGCGGTGCACGATCTGGATCTCGACGTCGGCTACGGCGAGATCTTCGCCATCCTGGGACCCAATGGGGCGGGCAAGTCGACCACGATCGAGATCCTCGAAGGCAACCGTAAACGCGACTCCGGACAGGTGCGGGTGCTGGGTGAAGACCCGGGTACCGCCGACCGCAATTGGCGGGCCAGAATCGGCATCGTCCTGCAGGAGGTCAGCGACGCCGGAATGCTCACCGTGCTCGAGACCGTGCAGATGTTCACCAGGTGCTACGGCACCGCTCGAGGTACCGGGGAGATTCTCGACCTGGTCGGACTCGCCTCGGTCGCCGGCTCGAGGGTGCGGACACTGTCCGGTGGCCAGCGTCGCCGACTCGATGTCGCCCTCGGCATCATCGGCATGCCGGAACTGCTGTTCCTGGACGAACCCACGACGGGGTTCGACCCTGAGGCCAGACGCCAGTTCTGGGAGCTGATCAGGGTCCTGGCTGCCGACGGCACGACGATCCTGCTGACGACCCACTATCTGGAGGAAGCCGCGGCGCTGGCCGACCGGGTGGCGGTCATCGCCGGCGGCAAGGTGGTGGCGATGGATTCGCCGACACGGTTGACCGAGCACGTCAACACCTCCGCGACGGTCCGGTGGATGGTGGGCGACGAGGTCCATGTGGAACACACCGACTACCCGACCGAGTTGATCAGGCAACGGAGCGCGGATGGCACCGAGCTGGCACAGCTCACCGTGACGCGGCCGACGCTCGAAGACGCCTATCTGCACCTGATCGGACTGGCCTGATGTCCGTCGGCCACTCGGAGAAGTCATCGTCGGCCCGGCACCGCGCCGACGGTGTGCGATCCCCGATTCCCTCCGCCGTGCGCATCGGGTTGTCGCGAGTCGTTCCCGAGTTGAAGATGTTCTACCGCCGGCCCGAACAGATGGTTCTGACGTTCGCGATGCCGGCGGTGATCTGCCTGCTGCTGGGTTCGATCTTCTCGCAGAAACTGCCGAACAGCGATATCAGCACCGGCGCCGTGATCGCTGCGAGCATGCTCGCCTACGGAATCCTGTCGACATCCTTCATCAACCTCGGTATCAGCGTCGCCGCGGACCGTGACACCGGTGCCCTGAGACGCCTCCGCGGGACGCCGACAACCGCGTCGTCGTACTTCATCGGCAAGATCGCGCTGGTCGGGATCGTCAGTCTCGCCGAGGCCGTCCTGCTGCTGCTCGTCGGTGTGTTCGTTTTCGGACTTCGTTTGCCCACAGACGTTTTCGGATGGTTCACGTTGACGTGGGTCTTCGTTCTGGGCATCGTCAGCTGTTCCCTGCTGGGCATCCTGATCAGCAACTTCGCGAGCAACGCCGTGTCCGCGGCGGTACTGACCAACGGTCCCGCCGTGGGCCTGCAGTTCCTGTCGGGTACCTACGTGCCGATCATGGTCTTGCCGACGTGGATGCTGATCGTCGGTTCGCTCTTCCCCGTCAAGTGGATGGCGCAGGGGTTCCGCTCGGTGCTCCTGCCGCCTGAGATGGTCGTGCTCGAACCGGCGGGCAGTTGGGAGCACTGGCGAATCTTCCTGGTGCTGATGGTGTGGACGGTCGGCGGACTGATCGGCTGTCTCGCCGTGTTCCGGTGGTCGGACCGGGACTGATCAAGACGCTGGCGTCGCCGGTCCGGCTGATCCCCGATCGGTCTTTGGCCGGGGCACCTGCAACGTGCCAGGATTGTCAGGTGGCCTCACCAAGGACAACCTGCCTTGGGAGCCGAGTGTCGAGCGAACCTGGGGCAGGACACGTCGGGATTCGGCAGTGAGCACGCCGCGCGTCCTCGCCGATCGCTACGAACTGCGCGAGATCGTGGGAATCGGCGGCATGTCCGAAGTTCATCTGGCCCGTGACCTGCGACTGAATCGCGACGTGGCGGTCAAGGTGCTGCACGCGGATCTGGCCAGAGATCCCAGCCTCAACGCGCGATTCCGGCGGGAGGCACAGAAGACGGCGGGACTGAACCACGCCGCGATCGTTGCGGTGTACGACAGCGGCGAGGTGGAGACGTCCACAGGGCAGCTCCTGTACATCGTGATGGAGTACGTCGAGGGTCTGACGTTGCGGGATACCGTGCGTGCCCGGGGAGCCATGACCCCGCGGCGGGCGATCGGGGTCGCCGCGGATGTCTGCGAAGCGCTGGAGTTCAGCCACCGGCACGGGATCGTCCACCGCGACGTCAAGCCCGCCAACATTCTGATCAGTGAGGCCGGAGCAGTGAAGGTGGTGGACTTCGGCATCGCCCGAGCACTCGCCGACAGCGACAACAGCGTCACCCGGACCGGGGCGGTGATGGGCACCGCCCACTATCTGTCCCCCGAACAAGCCCGTGGTGGCGATGTCGACGCCCGCTCCGACGTCTACTCACTCGGGTGTGTGCTGTACGAATTGGCCACCGGCGAAACGCCTTTCGCTGGTGATCTGCCCGTCGCGATCGCCTACCAGCACGTCCGCGAGGACCCGGATCTGCCGTCCAGCCGCGACGGTCGACTGACACCGGATTTTGACGCCGTGGTGTTGAAGGCGATGGCCAAAGATCCCGCCGATCGGTACCAGTCGGCCGCGGAGATGCGCGTCGACCTGATCCGCCTTCAGAATGGCGATCCGCCGTTCGCTGCCGCGCAGGGGACTGCCGCTGAACTCACGTCGCCGTTGTCCTTGGCCGGGCCGGATCGCCCGACCTCACCGAACGAGCAGGTCCCGACGCATCCGTCGCGGCGGAGTGGTTCGTCGAGGTCACGGAAGTTGATTGCTTTCGGTGCGCTCGCAGTGCTAGCGGTGGTGCTGGCCGTCGCGGTCAACCTGGCCGGACGTGGCCCTGGCAGTGCTCCGCTTCCGGACGTGCGTGGTCAGGCCCTGACCGACGCGGTCGCGGCCTTGCACGAATCCGGCGTCAGCACCCGTGTGCAGGAACAGGAGCATCCGACGGTGCCGAGCGACCACGTGATCGATACCGACCCCGCGGCGGACACCGCAGTGGGGTCCGGCGACGAGATCACCGTCAACGTGTCCACAGGCCCCGCACGGAACACCCCCGACGCCGAGAAGCCGGCGCTACGAGTGGTTCCTGATGTGACGTCGCTGACCTATGCCGAAGCGGTTCGGGTGCTGATCGACGCGGGCTTCCTGCAGTTCCAGCAGGCGTCGTTACCGTCACCCCCCGAGCTCGAGGATCGTGTGGTGGGCACCAATCCATTTGCCGGGCGAACCGTCGAGGTCACCGCCCAGATCACGGTCGTGATGGGCTCAGGTCCCGTGCCCGACAACCCGTGACGTCCAGTAGTCCGTCATGCTCGAACCAGCGGGCAGCCGGCCGCGACTGGAAGAATGAACCGATGACTGAACACGACCGTGACGACTCGGACCCCACCGTCGACGAGACCCGGGCGCCGGCACCGCACCGACCGGACGCCACCGAGGGACTGGCTTCGGTGACCCCCGAGCTCGAGCGACTGGCGCGCCAGCTCAACGTGAAGTCGGTGCTGGTGATGCGCTCCGAACCGGACTCGATGGTCGTGGCCGCCACCGGCGGTGAGGCCACCAAGCACTACACCGTGGGCGGCGGGAAAGAAAGCCGGTGACGACCAGGACCGGAAACCGCTGTACTGCGAACGGGTGGTGAACTCCGACGAGGCGCTGTTCGTGCGGGATTCGCGCACCGACGCTGTGTTCGCCGGAAACGAGGACGAGACCGAGTTCGGACTGCACAACTACCTCGGCCTACCCGTCCACGACGCCGACGGCAACGTGGTGGGCACGGTGTGCGCACTCGATGACACGGCCCGCGACTACTCCGCCGACGAGCAGCAGAAGCTCGCGCAACTGCGGTCCGACGTCGAGGCGATCGTTCGTCAGAACCCCGGCGCACTCAGCTGAAGCGGACGTTCATCGTCGCCAGCCCGAAGATCTTCTTGCCGTCGGACTTCGCGGCGATGACAACGACGCCGCTGCGGGTCGCCGGGTCCAATGACTTGATCCGGCCGCTGAACTCGATGTCGGTTCCTTCGGTGGCGGACACGATCGCCGGCGCAGACAGCCGCACCGCGTAACGGGTGACCGCCCCGGGGTCACCCGACCACCCGGAGGCGAACCCGGCGCCCAGACCCATGGTGAGCATTCCGTGGGCGATCACGTCGGGCAGCCCGGCCAGCTTGGCGATGTCCTCGTCCCAGTGGATCGGATTGGCGTCACCCGCAACGCCGGCGTAGTTGACGAGGTCGCCCCGCGACAGTCGCGTGTGCCGCACCGGAAGTTCGTCACCGACGTTGACGTCCTCGAACGACGGGGTTCCCGGAGTGCGGGTGGTGCCCCCCTCGGCGATGCGCACCTCGCCCTCCGGACGCACCGTCTTGTGGTATTCGGTGTCGAACGTGCCGATACCGGAGAAGTCGACGTCATGCATCATCGCGTTCTGCACGGCGGTCTTGATCGTCGGATCAAGATCCTCGGCGGTGACGCCGACGACAGTGGTGTGCAGCGTGTGCACCCTCTCGCCGGCGGCGTCGGTGAAGGTGTTGGTCACGGTGATCATGTCCCTGCCGGCGATCCTGCGAACCGACGTCAGTTCGACGTCGACGTGCAGTTCGTCTCCCGCGACGATCGGACGGTGTTGTTCGAAGACCTCCTCGGTCTGCAGGTAGGTGTCGTAACCGATGACCACTGATTCGAACATGCGGCGATTGCAGGACATGCCCGGCGCGGAGGTGAACGTCAACGGTGCCACCAGACCGGAGTAGCCCAGCGCGGCGGCGGCGTCGACATCCCAGTGCGCGGGGTGATAGTCCTGCACGGCGCGGGCGTACTCACGCACCTTCTCGCGGCCGACGAGGTAGGTGTCGTCCATCTGGTAGTAGTGGCCGACCCGCGCCTCGAGTGCCGGTGCGTCTGCTGATGCGGTCATGACTGTGCTCGACTTTCCTGGCCTCTCGTTCGCTGAGGCCGACCGAAGCACACTAACGCGCGCACCCCGTCGCACCGCACACCGACCTTTGACCTCGAATCCGAGACAGCCGGCCGGAGACGTCCGGTTCAGACCTGGGGATAGGGCGCCCAACGCTTGTCGAAGCCGGCTTTGCGTGTCGCCAGCTGTACCGCCCGCTCCGCGGCCGTGACGTAGATCGTGCCCGCGGGCAGATGTTCGTCGAGTTCTTCGAGTTTGACCACGACCGATTGCACACCCGGTGCGTCGCTGGACTCCGGGTCGAGGTTCTGGAACCGCATCGAGATGATGCCCTGGTTCAGCCCGCCGGTCGAAATCCAGTTGGCCACACCGGGATCGGTCACCGAGACGACCATGGTGTAGGTGCCGTCCGGGTTGGCGACGGCCTGGTCGTCGTTCAGGCTCGTCTGCTGGTTCCAGTAGTCGTCGGTGATCGTCCAGTCGTTGTAGACCGGAACGGTGAAGAACCCGGCGTTGCCCGGGTCGATCGTCAGCACCAGGGCCTCGTCATCGGCCAGTTGGAAGTAGCCATTGCTCTGCAGCTGGTTGGCGAGGAACTCGGCGTTGCTGGCCGGCTGAGTCATCACGTTGGGGGCCCGGAGCTCACCGGTGTCGGGATCGGTCGTCGCCAACGCCATGTACTTGGCCTGCTCCGCGCCTCTGACCACCAGTAGCAGCGCGGTCAGCGTGCCCCGGACGAAACGTGATTCGGCGATGCCCAGCGGCGGTATCAGCGACACCAGCGACGTCAACAGCGGACTGTCGTTGACCAGCCCGCCCAGCAGAACGAACCCCCCGAGTTGAGCGAACAGACTGTTGCGGGGACCGCTGACACGGTGCACCGCCAACCCCATCGGATCCTCGACTGTCCAGTCGCCCAACGTGTCTCGGGCTGCGATCAGGGTGGACTTGGAGGTCAGCTGCAGGTGGTTCCGCTGGCCGGGCGCGGCGGGGGCACCGCTGACGGTGATCACGAACGTGCCGTCGTCGTCGACGTCCAGGTCGCTCAGGGTCAGGATCGTCGACGTCGTGCCGGCGGTTCCCTCGAGCACGCTGAACGTGGTGTCCGCGGGGATCCCGTCGTACAGGCGGCCGGTGATCACATATTCCGACGTCTTGTTGACGGGCATGAAGCGGTAGATCGTATCGGGGTTGTCGTAGAGCAGACGTGAGCCGCCGACATCGATCCCGTACCAGCTGTGCGGCGGCGCGACCTGGGTGACGACGGCCGGATCCATGGGATTGAGGATCTGCTGCTGGAACGCTGCGGCGAGCGCGTACTCGTCGACGGCCCGGTCCAGCGCGTCCAGGTTCGCGGCGTCGGGACCGCCGACAAGGGCGAACTGTTCTTTGGCGGCGGCCAGGAAACCAATCCGGAGAACAAGTTTCATGAAGGCCACCGGTAGCGAGTTGGCGGTCTGCATGGCGATCTTCTCGCGGGCGATCTGTTCGGGTGTGCCCAGTGGGCTCACCTGGTTTGTCAGAGCGCTGCTGTTGATGCTCACGGTGGCCTGAGGCTGCGCAACCGCGGTGTTGGCCTCGACGCCGACCTCCCGCCGCGTCGCCGCCGCCATCGCCCATTCGGCCGGTGACGCGAGCGGGGCCTCGGCGGGGTCCTCCGGGGCCGACCGCGCGGAGGACTCGACGATCTGCACCTCGGCGACCGGCACTTGTGTGGTCACGGAGCCCTCGTCCTCCGGTGCGTCAGGGGGTTCGGTCGAGGTGTTGTTGTCGGACTCGTCGTCAGCGGATTCCGACTCCGCGGCTTCGTCAGGATCGCCCGCAGGCTCGCTGCGCTTTCCGGGGCGGGGGCTCTCGGCGGCCTCCCTGTCCGAGGTCTGGGCCGTGTCGTCTGAATCGGTCGTCGACGATGACGACGCTGAAGAAGTCCTGGACTTTCTTCCGGTGGACTCAGTCGCCGAGTCTGACGACGAACTCGACGACGAACTCGAGGACGACGAACTCGTAGACGACGAACCCGCGGACGAGTCGTCGCTGTCTGCGTGCGCGGACGGCATGGCAAGTGCCGCACCGACGCCGAGGAAGACCGCGAGCGCGCCGACCCGCCCGATGAACCTGCCGGACCCGGCGGTGCCCCCGGTTCCGGACGTCAGCGCCTCGGTCTCGCGGGTCGGTGAGCGCATCGAGTCTCCTCAAAGTGTGTTCTACATCACTCCAACCCGTCAGGTTTAGCAGGCGGGGCAGCCCGACCGCAACAGCTTCGTGAATGCGTCTCATTCAGAAGACAATCAGGCGCCCGGTGTCTCACCGGGGAAGTTCACGCGTAGCTGGCATGGTGGGCAGATGGTCGCCGATCACCTCTCACCCGTCGTCGTCACCGGAGCGAACGGTTTTGTCGGTGCGCGTACCTGCGCCGCGTTGGTGGAACGCGCGGTCGCAGTGCGCGCTGTCGTACGCCGCGCGGGCACCGCACCGAACCTCAGCGGTGTCGAGGAGTGGGTGGGGAGCTTCGGTGACCCGGACTTCGCCGCTGTCGTGGTCGTCGGGGCCGGCGCCGTCGTCACGACCGTGCATCCGATGGGCTCTGATCGGCAGAACCAGCATCGAGTGGCCGTCGACGGCACCCCGGTGATGGCGCGGGCGGCCCGGGCCGCCGGCGTCGACCGTCTGGTTCACATGTCGACCGCCGCCGTCTACGACCGGTCGCCCGGCGTCGGTGAGGTCGACGAGTCAGCGGCGCTGGTGGACGACGATGCGGGCGACTATGCCGTCACCAAACGCGACACCGACGCCGCCCTCGCCGCGCTCGACGATCTGACCCGCGTCCTGGTGCGGCCGCCGGCCATCCTCGGCCCCGGCGAGACCTCGATCTGGAACTCGCTTCGCCCGCGCGAGATGGCGACAACCGAGTCCGCACGCCACGCCGTCCCGGGAAAGACATTCGCGTGGGTGCACGTCGACGATCTCGCGGCCCTACTCGCCGATCTCGCGACAGGGCGGATCAAGACGTCCACCGACCCTGAACGAGGTCCGCTCGAGAGCGGTTGCACGGTGGTCAGCGCCGCCGATGGGCCGGCGACGCAGCGCGACTACTTCGGGGCCGTGGCCGACGCGTTGGGGATCGACATCGTGTGGGAGCAGCAACCTGCATGGACCGGCCAGATCGTCGCTGACCGTGCGCGCCGCTGGGGTTGGACCCCGAGAGTCGGGCTCACGCGGGCGCTCGCCGAATTGCGGGACGGACTACAGGCCTGACCGGCCGGCGACTGATCTTTGAACACCTGATCGAACCGCCCGGTGCGGTACAGATGTTTGCCTGCGCAAACGAGTGGATATGCACCTGCGAAGTCCCTGTGAGGGACCCGAAGCCCGTGATTGGAGATCCGCAGAATGCGCCGTCACCTCGTCCTGTTGGCCGCCGCCGTCGCCCTGATCGTCCCGGGGGCGGCAGCCACGCACGCGGCGGCACCCGCTGCTGCGCAATCGGCGTTCACCCTGCCGCCTCTGCCTTACGCACCTGGCGCGCTGGAGCCGGTGATCGACACCGAGACCATGACCATCCACCACGACAGGCATCACCAGGCCTACGTGGACGCACTCAACGCGGCGGTGGCTGCCGACCCTGCGCTGCAAGGAGTTCCGTTGGAGCAGTTGGTCGCCACGGCGGGCACGATGCCCGCAGCGGTTCGCAACAACGCAGGCGGGCACTGGAATCACAGTTTCTTCTGGACGACGATGACCTCGCCCGGCACTGTCGGTGGGCCGTCGCCGGAACTGCAGGCTGCCATCGACCAGGAGTTCGGGTCGATGGAGGCCTTCAGGTCGGTGTTCAACGAGGCGGGTACCAAGCGCTTCGGCTCCGGATGGGCGTGGTTGATCGTCGAGCCGAACGGCGAACTCGCTGTCACGTCGACTCCCAACCAGGACAACCCGCTGATGGACGTCGCCGAAGTCAGAGGAATCCCCTTGCTCGGTAACGACGTTTGGGAGCACGCGTACTACCTGAAGCACCAGAACCGCCGGGGCGACTACCTCAACGCGTGGTGGCAGGTGGTCGATTGGGACGAGGTCTCCGCCCGTTACGCCGCTGCCACGGCCTGATTCGAACCCCACCATCGCGAGTGCCGAGCGCGATTGGCGCTTATCGCGGAGCGCTACTAACTTCCCAGGGGTGATGTCCTCAATAGCCGGCGCTGTCGCACGGTGGGTCGCTCCTGTCATGACGGTCGCCGTCGTCGTCGGAATGGGCGTCGCCGCCGCCCCACTGCATACTGGTTCAGGTCCGGCAGTGCGCCTCGCCAGCGAGGCGAACCCGCTGGTCGGCCTGCCCTTCTACGTCAACCCGAACTCGAAGGGCACACGCGCGGCGGCCGGCGATCCGAACCCGCTGCTGGCGGCTGTCGTCAACACGCCGACCGCGTACTGGATGGACCACCTCTCCACCCCGTCCGTGGACGCGAAGTACATCGCCGACGCGCAGGCCGCCGGCACCATGCCGATTCTTGCGCTCTACGGGATAACCAATCGCGACTGCGGCAGCTACGCCGCAGGTGGGTTCGGGTCGGCCGGGGCCTACCGAAGCTGGATCGACGGAGTCGCCGCCGCCATCGGTTCAGGACCGGCGGCGATCATCCTCGAGCCCGACGCGCTCGCCATGGCCGACTGCCTGTCGGACGCCCAGCAGCAGGAGCGCTATGACCTCATCGGGTACGCCGTCGACACGCTGACCCGCAATCCAGCCACCGCCGTGTACGTCGACGCCGGTCATCCCCGCTGGGTGGCCGCCGACGTGATGGCCGATCGGCTGAACCGGGTCGGCGTCGCGAAGGCCCGCGGCTTCAGCCTCAACACCGCGAACTTCTTCACCACCGACGAGAACTTCGGCTACGGCGGCGCGATCTCGGGAATGACGGGCGGCAAGCCGTTCGTCATCGACACCTCGCGCAACGGCGCCGGGCCGGTGGAGAACGATGAGCTGTACTGGTGCAATCCCAGCGGCCGCGCACTCGGCGTCGCGCCCACCACGGCGACCGGCAACCCTCAGGTCGACGCCTTCCTGTGGGTCAAGCGACCCGGTGAGTCCGACGGTTCCTGCCGAGGCGCGCCGAGTGCGGGGACCTTCGTCAACCAGTACGCCATCGATCTGGCCACCCGCGCCGGCTGGTAGGGGCCACAGAGGCTCAGCCGAGGGGTGCGGTCAGCTCGATGTTGATGTCGTCGGGATCCTGGATCGACAGGATGGCGATGCCGGCATCGTCCAGATCGATGATCTCGCCGTGGGTGATGCCGGCCGCGGCCAACGCCTCGCAAGCGGCCTCGAGATCGGAACGCGCCGACACGGCGAAGCTGACATGGTCGAGGCCCGTTCGCGTGGAATCAAACGCGGAATCGCCCACCGGACGTAACCCGAAGAGCGTGCCCTGCGGCGTCTGATAGACGACGCCGCCGTAGAACTGTTCGGCGGAATCCTTGACGCCGGGCTCCGCCGCCTGAGCCGACGCATCGATGGCTTTCGGCCACCCGAAGAGCTCGTCGTAGAACTTCTTGGATCGGCCGATGTCGGTGACGGTCAGTCGGACGTGAGCGAATCCGGAGCTGTTGATGTGTGCCATCACGATGGTCTACCCACGCGGGTCGGGGAACAGACCATGAGTCCGGCGCGGTCATGCTCTGGTCACAGACCTCGTGCCGCCGGTGCGTGCCGGCACGCCCACGATGAGACCATTGGGCCATGACCGCAACGCTTGTCGCGAAGGATGTGGCCGGCGGTTTCGCCCACCGCACCCTTTTCGAGGGGCTGGATGTGACCGTGGCGCCGGGTGATGTCCTGGGAGTCGTCGGCGCCAACGGAGCCGGCAAGAGCACCCTGCTGAGGATCCTCGCCGGTGACCTGGAACCGCTCGAGGGCACCGTCAGCATCACGCCGGGCGACGCGTTCGTCGGATGGCTGCCGCAGGAGCACGAGCGCGTTCCCGGGGAAACCGTTGCCGGGTACATCGCACGGCGTGCGGGATGCACGGAAGCGACGCGGGCCATGGACGCAGCAGCGGCGGCACTGGCAGAGCCGGAGAATGGTTCCGCCGGTGCGGATCCGGCCGGCACGTACTCCGCCGCGCTGGACCACTGGCTCGCCACCGGGGCGGCGGACCTCGACGAACGGGTGCCCGCCGTGCTGGCCGACCTGGGCCTGGGCTCCGATGCGGTGCGACCGGGATCGACTCTGATGACGGATCTGTCAGGTGGGCAGGCGGCGCGGGTGGGCTTGGCCGCGCTGCTGGTGTCGCGGTTCGACATCGTCCTGCTCGATGAGCCCACCAATGATCTCGACCTCGACGGACTCGCCCGGCTGGAGCGCTTCGTCGGCGAGCTGCGCGGTGGCGTGGTGCTGGTGAGCCATGATCGGGAATTTCTGGCCCGCACCGTGACTCGGGTACTCGAGCTGGACCTCGCGCAGAACACCACCACGGTGTTCGGCGGCGGCTACGAGAGCTATCTCGAGGAGCGTGAGGTCGGGCGTCGGCACCGGCGGGAAGAGTACGAGGAGTTCGCCGACAAGAAAGCCGACCTGGTGGCGCGGGCACGCACCCAACGGGAATGGTCGAGCCAGGGTGTCCGCAACGCCATGCGCAAGTCACCCGACAACGACAAGATCCGGCGGCGCGCGGCGACGGAGTCCAGTGAGAAGCAGGCGCAGAAGGTCCGCCAGATGGAGAGCCGGATCGCCCGTCTCGAGGAGGTCGTCGAGCCGCGCAAGGAGTGGACACTGGAGTTCACGATCGGCACGGCGCCACGGTCGAGCGCGGTGGTGGCGACACTCGACAATGCCGTTGTGCGCCAAGGCGACTTCGTCTTGGGTCCGGTGTCACTTCAGGTCGATTCCGGTGAGCGGATCGGCATCACCGGCCCCAACGGGGCCGGCAAGTCGACACTGCTACGTCTGCTCCTTGGCCGCCGTCAGCCCGATGACGGCCGTGCGAGTTTGGGAGCCAATGTGGCCATCGGTGAAATCGACCAGGCGCGTGCCGATTTCACCGGAAACGAACGACTTGTCGACCGTTTCGAGCAGCGAGTGCCGTCGTGGTCGACGGCCGAGGTACGCACGCTGCTTGCCAAGTTCGGACTGGGTGCCGACCATGTCGAACGCGCGGTGGACGATCTCTCGCCCGGTGAGCGGACCCGCGCCGGACTGGCGTTGTTACAGGCTCGCGGCACCAACGTGTTGGTTCTCGACGAGCCCACCAACCACCTCGATCTCGCGGCCATCGAGCAACTCGAGCAGGCGCTCGAAACCTACGAGGGTGCCTTGCTGTTGGTGACGCATGACCGCAGGATGCTGCAGAACGTGCGATTGGATCGTTCGTGGCTGGTCGACAACGGCCGTGTCGCAGAGATGTAGGGAGATATCCAATGGCCGGCGCAGGGGCGCACTTCTATCGAACCGAGGACGGACCGGGGCTGCCCCACGATCCGTTCAACGCGATCGTCGGCCCCCGGCCGATCGGCTGGATCTCCAGCCAGAACGCTGCCGGCGTACAGAACCTCGCCCCCTACAGCTTCTTCAACGGCTTCAACTACCGCCCACCGATCGTCGGGTTCTCGTCGATCGGCTGGAAGGACAGCGTGGCCAACGTCGACGCCACCGGCGAATTCGTCTGGAACCTCGCCACCCGCGAACTCGCGACGGCGATGAACGAAACCGCCGCCACACTTCCTCCCGAGGACAACGAGTTCGACCGCAGCGGACTGACCGCGGTCCCGTCCAGCCTTGTCGCCGCACCGCGTGTGCTCGAGAGTCCGGTCAACTTCGAATGCCGGCTCACGCAACTCATCAGGCTCAGCGACACCGAAGGCGACGCGGTCGACGCCTGGTTGGTCCTCGGTCAGGTCATCGCCGTCCACATCGACCCGCAGTGGTTGGTCGACGGTGTGTACGACACCACCGGTCCCCGGCCGATCCTGCGTGCAGGCGGACCTGCCGGCTACTGCGAGATCGGGCCCGAAACCGCATTCAGCATGAAACGTCCGACCTGAGATGTAGACAGGGCAGCTGATCAGAGCCGCTGCCTCTCAGTGCTTTTCGCTGCAAGCGCGGCCGACACGGCCGCCTGGACGCCGTGGCCGGCGGCGACGATGGGCTCGGTGGAGCGCAGCGTGCGACAGAGCACGAACGCGCCCTCCAGTGCTGTCAGGGTGACCAGGGCCAGCTGTCGACTCTGCTCCTCGGACACGTCGAGCTGTGCAAACCACTGGGTGAGCGCGCCCAGCCAGATCTCGAAGACCCGGGCGGCCTCCTGCCGGAGGTGGTCGTTGGTGCTCGCCACCTCCAAGGCGATGGTCTCGATGGAGCATGCCTCGCTGTAGTCCTGCGATTCCATCAGCTTGCCCGCGTTCGCGAACAATGTAGGAACCCCACTGGCGGGGTCGGTGTGCCTCAGCTGAGTCCCGACGAACTCGCCGTAGCGGACTCCTTCGGACCGGATGACCTCAGCGGTGATCGCTTCCTTACCGCCCGGGAAGTGGTGGTAGATCGAGCCGAAGGGTGCCTTGGCCGCACTCGAGATCTGTTTGAGGCCGGTCGCGGACATGCCCTGGCGTCGGTAGAGCTCGGCGGTCGCCTCCAGTATCCGGTCGCGGGTGCTCGGATCTGCCATGACGGTCCCTCCTTGTGCTGGCTGAGGGGAAGCATATCGCCACCGGCTAGAACGATCTATCAAGGCTAGCGGAGGGACTTGCTCAGGCGTTGAATCCGCCGTCGACGGTCCACGTCGCGCCGGTCACGTAGCCCGACTCCGGAAGCGCGAGATGGGCCACCACACTGGCGATTTCGTGTGCCTGACCGTAGCGGCCGATGGCCAGTGATGCGCGATTGACGCGGGCGAGGTCGCCGTCGTCGTCCGGGTTCATCTCTGTCGCGGTGGGACCTACCGCGATGTTGTTGACCGTGATGCCCCGCGGACCCAACTCACGTGCCAACCCCTTCGTCAGTCCCGAGACCGCGGCCTTGGTCATCGCATACACCGAGAGGTTCGGCACGTTCACGCGATCGCCACTGACGCTACCGATGGTGATGATGCGACCACCGCCGTCCATATGCGGCACGGCTGCCTGAACGGCGGTGAACACACCGCGCACGTTGACGGCCACCAGACGATCGAACTCGTCCAGGGGAAAGGACTCGATCGGCGCCATGTGTGCGACGCCGGCGTTGTTGACGAGGATGTCCAACCCGCCCAGGCGGCGGGCGGTCTCATCGACAGCACCACGCATCGCCTCGGCGTCTGCGCTGTCGGCGTGCAGCGCGGCCACCGTCGAACCCGACTCCGAGGCCAGCGCAACCACTTCCTGGGCGCGCTCCGGCGACGAGTTGTAGGTGAAGGCCACCGACGCTCCGTCGCCGGCGAGGCGGCGCACGATGGCGGCGCCGATGCCGCGGGAGCCTCCGGTGACCAGCGCACGGTGCCCGGTCAGCGGTTTCGGTGACGTGTGGGTGTAATGCTCGGGGGCGGAGGTGCCCATGGTCTGTCTCCTGTCGATGGTGGGCTTGCCGTGCTGTGACCCGTTGGCTCGGCGCAGAACTGACAGGTGCACTTCGGTATCGATCAGTACCCAACTCGGGTCTGCAGCGCGGAATTCCCTGCCCCTCGGATCCCGGACACGCAGGCGCACTAGCGTCGGACCGTCGATTCGGCAGGTCGCCCGTCGATATCGTCGGCCGGTTCCAGATCGGTGAGTGCCCGGGATATCAGCACGGCGGCCGCGACCGCGACCCAGACCGCGACGACGGTGCATGCGGCGGCAACCGGTGACGCGTACTCGGCGACCACCGCGGCAAGTCCGATACCGGCGGGCGCGGCGACCTGAAGTAGCGCGTTCTGCACGCTGAGCACCCGTCCGCGCACCGAATCCGCTATTCGCTCGGCCTGCAACACACCCAACACGGCGCCCAGCACCGCGTTGCCGACACCGATCAGGGCCGCCCCCGCGAACACCACCGCGGGCGAGGTCAGCGTGGCGATCAGACCAAGCCCCGCGGTGGTGCCGATCAGGGCGGAGGTCATCCAGAACCGTCGCCGCAGGCGTGCCCCCACGGTCGCAAAAATGACTGTGCCACAGAACATCCCGACTGCCAGCGCCGTCAGCACGAACCCCAGTAGGTCAGGCCGGGAGAGCTGGCTGAAGTACAGCGGCAACACCAGGCCCTGCAACCCGCCGATCACGATCACCAGTCCCACGGTCAGAGCGACTGTGCCGCTGAGGAATCGGCTGTGGCGAAGCGCTGCCGCTCCCGCCGTCAGCTGAGCCCACAGAGACTCTCGCTGTGCGGGAGCCTGGTCGACGGCACCGAGCCGGTGTGGCATCACGAGGGTGAGCAGTGCCGCGGCAGCCGACGTCGCTGCGGTGAGGTACAGGACGGTGCTGCCATCGAACAGCGACAGCAGAGTGCCGGCGGCCGCAGGCCCGATCACCAGCGCTATCGACGTCATCGACTGACGCAGGCCGACCAGTCTCTCCAGTGTCACGCCCGTATGCCTGGCCACCGCCGGTACCAGCACCTGGCGCGCGGTCATCCCTGGAACGTCGCCGAAAGAGCCGGCGATCGCGAGCGCGATGAACCACCCCATGTTCAAACCCCAGAACACATCGACCAGCGGGATGGCGGCGACGGCCACCGCCGACACGATATCGGCGAGCACCGAACAGGTCCGGCGGTTGAGGCGGTCGAGCACGATGCCTGCGGTCAACCCGACGAGCAACGCGGGAACGGCGGTCGCCGCCGAGACGGCGCCAACGCTCAGTGGGCTACCCGTGGTCTGCAACACGATCAGCGGTAGCGCCACAGCAGCGATCCCGTTACCGAACAGGCTCAGAAAGTGTGAGCCGAGGTAGGCGGCGGCGACCAGCGACATGCCTCAAGCGGACACTGTGACGCCGCGGCGGAGTCAACCGCACGTCGCCGATCTTGACCATGCCGCGACGGCACGGTGTTTCCTCGAGTCGTGACGGACAACAACACGACACAGCCGAGCGTGCGCCTGACCGACTCCGATTACGCGCGTGCCGAGCAGATGCTCGCCCCGTACCGATTGAGGCGGGTCCCCGGCACCACGGTGACACCGGAATGGCTCTCCGAGGGAAGACGATTCTCCTACCAGGTCGGTGGTCGCTTCGTGGTGGTCGATCCCCGAGACGGCAGCCGCGACGACGCATTCGACCACGATCGGCTGGCGGGCGCCCTGTCCGAGGCCTCCGGTCATGCCGTCACCGCCGATGACCTGCCGATCACCGGGGTCGAACTCGGCGACGGCGATACGACGCGGTTCACCGCGTTCGGGTCCGCGTGGGAATGGTCGGACACTGCCGGCACGTGTTCCCGAGCCGACGACGACCATCAGCACGCACTCGACGAGGTGCCGTCGCCGGACAAGTCGTGGGTGGCATTCAGTCGCGACGGCAACATCTGGGTCCGGCGGGCGGGAGCGAAACGACCCGGGGAATCGGACGGGGCGCATGACGGCGCGCGTGACGGCGAGCAGGAGTTCCCGCTCACCGACGACGCCGAACCGCAGTTCGACTACGGCGGACTGCCCGAGGCGACCGGCGCGCGTTCGCTGATGCGCATTCTCGGACTGCCGCAGCCCATCGTGCTGCACTGGTCGCCGGATTCGACCCGAATTCTGGTGCATCGCCTCGACCAGCGCGACCTGCCTGAGCTGGTGCTCGTCGAGTCCGCGCCGTACGACGGCGGACGCCCGGTCGAGCACCGCTCCCGCTACCCGATGCCGGGGGAAGAGTCGCAGGCGAGCATGTCGTGGACCGTCCTGGACGTCGTCGAGCGCACGGTGGTCCGGCAGCAGGGCGAGCCGACGACGGTCACGCATCCGAGCGCCATCGTGTACCCATGGTGGACGGGCAAATCCGGAGAATCGGTGCACTACCTTCACCAATCGCGTGATGCCCGGACGCTGGAGTTGCGCCGCGTCGACCCGACCACTGGCGAGACGACCACGTTGATCAGTGAGACCGGCGAAACCCGGGTGGATCCGACTCCGCTGCTGGGTGAGCCGCCGATGACGCGGGTGCTCGACTCCGGGGAGATCCTGTGGTGGTCGCAGCGTGACGGTTGGGGGCATCTCTATCTCTACTCAGCCGATGGGCATCAGGTCACCCAGGTCACCACCGGGCAGTGGCTGGTCCGTCGCGTGTTGTGGGTGGACGAAGATCGCCGACAGGTGTGGTTCCTGGCGGGTGGGCTCGTCGAGGACGACCCGTACGTCCGCCAGATCTGCCGGATCGGTCTCGACGGCTCCGGGTTCACCCGGATCACCGACGACACCGTCGATCACGACGCGGTGAGTCCACCCGAAGGCGGCTACCTGGTGGACCGGGCGTCGACGTCGAGTCAACCGCCGCATACGGTGGTCCTCGACGGTGACGGGCAGGTTCTGGTGGAGCTCGAATCCCCTGACACCGCTGCGCTGGAAGCGGTCGGATGGCGTCCGCCCGAGCGTTTCCGTGTGACCGCCGCCGACGGCAAGACCCCGATCTACGGCCTGCTGTGGCGACCGCACGGGTTCGACCCGCAGCGACGCTATCCGGTGATCGAGCACATCTATCCCGGGCCGCAGAACTTCCGGGCGGGCCCGTCGTTCAACGAGATGCACTTCGGCGAACCAGAAGCCTATGCCGCGTTGGGCTTTGTGGCAGTCGCGATCGACGGCCGCGGAACCGCGGGGCGCAGCAAGGCCTTTCACGATCACTCTTACGGCGACCTGGGCAACGCCGGCGCGCTGGATGACCATATCGCCGCAATCCGCGAACTCGGCCACCGGTATCCGTGGCTCGACACCGGGCGGGTCGGGATCACCGGCCAGTCCGCGGGCGGTTTCGCCGCGGCCCGCGCCGTGCTGATGTACCCCGACCTCTATCGGGTCGCGGTCGCGGTGTCCGGCAACCACGACAACGCGGTGAACCTCACGATGTGGGCCGAGCATTACCACGGTGACGTGAGCGACGAGGGGAAGCAGGCGATCTCCAACGTGCCCCTGGCCGGCAATCTGGCGGGCAAACTGCTGCTCATCCACGGCGAGCTGGACGACAACGTTCAGCCCGCCCACACGATGCGCCTGGCGGATGCGCTCATCAAGGCGGACAAGGACTTCGACATGGTGATCATCCCGGGAGTCGAACACGCCCTGATCGGCCGCCAGCACTATTTCGTGAAGCGCACGTGGGACTTCTTCGTTCGGCATCTGCACGGCTCCGAACCGCCGAGCTACCGCCCGGCGCCGCTGCCGCTGCCGCCGCTAGCGGGCTGATCCGTCCCAATCAGCGTTGGCGCGCATGATCTCCCGGGTGCGGCGGAGGACATCGAGCTGTGCCGAGTTGTACAGCTCTGACATCGCTTCGGCGATGGTCTCGTCGACAAAACGCTCGCCCTTCGGGGCATCCGTCCGGGATTCGAGCAGCCGGGGGTGTGCTTCGTAGATTGCGTGGATGTACGGAGCCAGGCCCTCGGCGATGTCTTGGCGTGTCGCCTCGTCGGCGTCGTCCGGTAGATCGTCGAACGCCAGTGACGCCGGCTCGTCGGGAGCGTTCTGCAGAAGGTCGGCGTAGATCTCAAGTCCCTGCGGCCCGAGCACACGGGTCAGCACGATGACCAGCGAACGATCGGCATCGGACATCTTGGCCATCGCGCTCGGCGGTACGAAACCGGGTGGCAGGTCGGTGGGCGCGGATTTCTCGAGAATCAGACCCAACTCCACCCGGGCGCGCTGCAGCCGATCGATGGTGGCGGCGAGTTCGGCGTCCAGGGACCGCAGCGCTTCTTCGGGATGGTCGTCGGTGTCGTCCATGTCGGCGATCTGGGTCAGTGAGAAACCCAGATCGGTGAGTCGTTTGATCCGCACCAGCCGCACCAGGTGGGCGACGCCGTACTGCTTGTAGCCATTGCTGCGCCGTTCCGGCTCCTCGAGCAGACCGACCTGGTGATAATGCCGAACTGCGCGCAGGCTGGTGCCCGCGAGCTCAGCAATTTCGCGGGTACTCCATGCCACCGCTCCATTGTCCACAGTCGTCGGCTTGACTGTGCCGCAGCGTCCGGGTGTGTCCTGGGAACATGGCAACACACGCGCACCTCCCGGTTGAGGATCTCTTCGCTCCACCAGTACGAACCCTGGCGACGATCTCGCCGGACGGCACCAGGATCGCCTACCTGGCACCGTGGAAGAACCGGCTGAACGTCTGGGTGGAGGACGTGGACGGCGGAACTGAGCCGCGTTGCGTCACCGCCGACGCGACCCGCAGCGTCATCAACTACCAGTGGACTGATGATCCGCGGTGGATGCTGTACACCCAGGACAGCGGCGGCGACGAGAACTGGCACATCTACCGCGTCGATCTCGACGACCCGGCGGCGCCGGCCGTCGATCTCACGCCGTTTCCGGGGATCAGGACCTATTTCGAGTTGCTGCCCGGCCGCCCCGGCAAAGCCATGGTCGGGATGACCAAACGGACGCCGCTGCTCGCCGACGCGTACGAACTCGACATCGCCAGCGGCGAATTGACCCTGCTCGCCGAGAATCCCGGAAAGGTTGCCGGCTGGTTCGCCAGCCGCAACGGTGACCTGTTCGGCTACTCCTTGACCACCGACGGTGACGTCGAACTGTCGACATGGGAGCCCGACCAGCAGGCACTTCGCACCCTCGCGGTGTACGACGGCGCCGATTACACGTTGAGCATCTGGCCGATGGTGGTCACGCCTGACGGCAAGGGCTTGTGGCTCGGCTCGAACCGGAATCCGGACCGGACGACGCTGGTGCGGTTGGACGTCGCCACCGGTGAGGAGACCGATGTCCACCACCATCCGAACTTCAGCATCGACCCGATGGGGGGCGTCGCCCCCGTACTTCCCCAGCCACTGATCCTCAGCCAACGGACCGGTGAGCTGCTCGCAGTCCGTTATCTCGGCGAGCGACAGGTGATTCAGCCGCTGGATCCGGACTTCGCCGACGTGCTCGAGAACTTGGAGGCGTTGTCCGACGGCGACCTGGGCAAGATCTCCTCGGACGACACCGGGAACCGCTGGGTGGTCAGCTTCATCCACGATCGGGAGCCCGGAGTCACCTACTACTACGACCATGCGAGCGGCGAGAGCCGGGAGTTGTTCCGGCCGCTCCCGCATCTGGATCCCGAGGCGCTGGCGCCGATGAAGCCGGTCACCATCCGCTCCCGCGACGGGCTGGATCTGCATTCGTACCTGACGCTGCCGTTGGGTGCGACGGGCCCGGCACCGCTGGTGCTGCTTGTCCACGGCGGTCCGTGGTTCCGTGACTCCTGGGGGTTCCAGCCCGACGTGCAGCTCCTGGCCAACCGCGGCTACGCCGTGCTGCAGGTCAACTTTCGGGGTTCCACCGGCTACGGGCAGGGCTTCGTGAAGGCGGCGATCGGCGAGTTCGCCGGCAAGATGCACGACGACCTCATCGACGGAGTGAACTGGGCCGTAGAGCAGGGCTATGCGGATCGCGATCGGGTGGCGATCTTCGGTGGCTCCTACGGCGGGTACGCCGCGCTGGTCGGTGTCACCTTCACCCCGGACGTGTTCGCCGCGGCCATCGACTATGTGGGCATCTCCAGCCTGGCGAACTTCATGCGGACCCTTCCCGAGATCGCCCGGCCGCATCTGGCCAACAACTGGCACCTGTTCGTCGGGGACCCCAATGACCCGCAGCAGGAGGCGGACATGCTGGCCCGATCCCCGATCACCCGGGTGGATCAGATCCGCACCCCACTGCTGGTGGTGCAGGGCGCCAACGACTCTCGAGTCGTTCAGGCCGAATCCGACAACCTCGTGGAGGCGCTGCGGGACCGCGGAGTCGACGTCGAGTACATGGTCAAAGAAGACGAGGGGCACGGGTTCCTCAACCCCGACAACGTGATCGACATGTACCGGGCCGTGGATCGGTTCCTCGCCGAACACCTCGGTGGTGGGAACGCATGACCGAAGCGGAGAAGCCGAAGACCCTTCTGGAACAGATGGGCGGAGTGTCGGGGCTGGTGGCGGCCAGCGTGCCGACCTTCGCCTATGTGATCGCCAACGCGATCGCGGGATTGGACGCTGCCGTGGTCGTGGCCATCAGCGCCAGCGTCGGCCTGATCGTGCTGAGGAAAGTGCGTAAGCAGCCGATCCAGCCGGCCGTCTCGGGACTGCTGGGGGTCGCCGTCGCATCGCTGATCGCGTTCTACACCGGCTCAGCGGAGGGCTATTTCCTCCCGGGCATCTGGATGAGTGTGGCGTTCGCCGTCGTGTTCGCGGTTTCCGTGGTCGTGAGGCGGCCCCTGGTGGGCGTGATCTGGAATGCGCTCACCAGCGCAGGGGAGCGAACGGTGTGGCATACAGACCGCAAGGCGCTGCACGCTTTTGACATCGCGACCCTGACGTTCGTGGCGGTGTTCACTGCGCGCTACGTCGTCCAGGACTGGCTCTACGACGCCGGTTCCACCGGCTGGTTGGCGGTCGCGCGGATCGCCATGGGCTACCCGCTGCTGGCGCTGGCACTTCTGGTCACGTGGTGGGCGGTGCGCCGTGCTCGTGCACAGCTGCAGGCTGCGGCAGACGAACGACTCACCACACCCGCGGAATCTGGAACGTCATCAGTGTCGCCGTGAGGTGCGCGAGTCGCTGAACATCGGACGACGATCCCTACTCTGGTGCCATGTTGTTCTTTCTCTTCGGCTACGGCACCAAGCAGAAGCACCTGGGCGCCGGGGAGGTTCGGACATGTCCGAGGTGCCACAACACCACGCAGTGGGCGCGTGTCCGGGAGTTCAAGCAGTTCACGTTGTTCTTCATCCCGGTGGCACGCTGGAAGCGCAGGCAGTTCGAGGTCTGCGGTATCTGTGGAACCGCGGTCGCCGGCTGAACGCCCCCGATCAGCCGCCTAATCCGATCAAGGCGATCATCACGGGCAGGGCGACGATGATGAGGATGGCGCCCAGGATGTCGAACGAGAAGCCGGTGCGGATCATCGTGGTTATCCGCACCGCCCCGGATCCGTAGACGATGGCGTTCTGCGGTGTGGACACCGGCAACATGAACCCGAATGATGCGGCGAATGTGGCAGCCAGCGCGGGCACGAAGGGGTTGACCCCCGCTGCGATCGCCACCGGGATGATGATCGGCACCACCACCGCAGCCGAGGCGGTGTTACTGGTCGTCTCCGAGACGACGATGGCCAGGATCACCGCAAAGATCGTGATGGGCACGATGCTGGACAGACCGAGCGCGCTGTCGACGGACGTGCCGATCGTCTCGGCGAGTCCGGTCGCAGCGAGCAGGGCGCCGAAGATGATGCCGGTCCCGAACAGAACGATGGTGCCCCAGTCGATATCGGCGGCATCGCGCCAGCGCAGGGTGAACTCCCGCTGGGCCCAGTCGGTTGGCAGCAGGTACAACAGTGCCGCGCCGAACACGGCTACCATGCCTTCGTCGAGGCGGTCGCTGACAAAGGTGTAGACATCTGAGTCGTTGCCGGCAATGAGCGCGACGATGCCGGGAAAGATCCACAAGCTGACGGTGACTCCGAAGGCGATCAGGGTGTTCTTCTCGGCGCGAGAGAGCTTGCCCATCTCCGCCCGCTGCTCGGCGACGTAGTCAGCGACACCGTCGATGCGCTTGAGCTCCGGACGATTGAGTCGAATCACGATGAACGCCAAAGCGACAAACATGAGGAGACAGATCGGTGCGGCCATCGCGACCCACTGCGCGAAGCTGATGCGCTCGCCCGTGGCTTCTTCGATCAGACCGCGCCCGATCAGGTTCGGGGGGCTACCGACCGGTGTCAGGAGGCCGCCAACACTGGCCCCGTAGGCGAGCATCAGCATGATCGCAGCCCCCACCCGAAGCCGCAGTGGGTCGAAGTCCTCCTTGACGATTCCGCGATCCTGCATGAGCTTGGCGATGACACCGAGAATTCCCAAAGCGGTGGGCAGCATCATGGCGACGGTCGCGGTGTTGGAGACGAAAGCCGATAGCAGCGCGGTGATCACGCCGAATGCCACGATGACGCCCGTGGTCGACTGCCCGACGCGCGGTAGCGCGAGGATGCGGAACGCGAACCGCCGGGCCAGACCATGTTTGAGCATGGCCTGCGCGAGGATGAACGCGCCGATGAAGGTGAAGATGGTCGAGGAGCCGAAGGCGCCGAGGACGTCGTCGGCGGGGGCGACGCCCAGGAAAACGACGACGGCGACACCCAGCAATCCGCCGATCGGGATGGGTACTGCCTCGGAGATCCACAGGATGATGACGCCCAGCAGGACGCCCGCCAGGGTCTGCTGCTGGGGTTCCATGCTCAGCGGTAGCGCAAGAAACACGATGGTGACCAGCGGGGCCAGGAAGAGGCCGATGGTGCGCCGGCCCTTCTCGAAGCGCTCCTCGGCAGGAGAGAGTTTCTGCTCCCCGAGACTGCGGTAGGTGGCGCTGCCAAGCAGTGCCTTGTCGACGTCAGTGCGCCGACCTTGATGTGCGGTTGTCATGGCTTCTCCGTGGAGTGAGTTGGATGTGAGGAATCAGGCCCGCTGAGTGACCAGCGGTAGTGACCGGCCGATCCGGGCCCCGATGACGCGCAGTAGTTCGGAGGTACGGATGCGATCTGAGGCGGTGTCCACGTCAGTCAGGTCGGCCACGGCGTGTATCGCGACGAATCGTTCACGGTCGGAACGAAGTTCGTCCCGCCCCACAACCGCGACGACCGGAAGGAGCGCCGCTCGCTGTAGGACTGCGGCCGGCAACTTGCCGGCCAGGGTTTGATCGTCGAGTCTGCCTTCACCGGTGATCACCATGTCGGTGCCGGACAGATGGTGGTCGAACCCCAGCAGGTCGAGGAAGAAGTCCGCGCCCGAGACCAGATCCGCGCCCAGCAGTGCTGCCGCGAATCCGCATCCTCCTGCCGCACCCGCTCCGGCGGATACGGCAATGTCCTCGGCATCCGTCCAACCGGACCGGCGGGCGGCCTCGGTGAAATTCCGCAGCCCGGCCTCGAGTTCAGCAATCTGATTGCCTGTCGCTCCTTTCTGCGGACCGAAGACCGCCGCTGCGCCCGTCCCGCCGAGCAGGGGGCTGATGACGTCCGTGGCGACGACCACGTCGATGTCCTCGAGATCGACGGCGCGCGTCGAGTCGACAGTGTGGATTCGGCCGAGGTTTCCCGCGGATGGGTCGAGAAGGCGGCCGCGGTCATCCCGGAACTGAAACCCCAGTGCCGCAAGCATTCCGACACCGCCATCGGTGCTGGCGCTGCCGCCGAGTGCCAACACGAGGGTGCGGGCGCCTGATCGGACGGCGTGGACGAGGGCCTCACCGAATCCGTGGCTGGATGCCTGGATCGGTGCCAGCTGTCCGGGCGGCAGAGTCGCCAACCCGCAGGTCCCGGCGAGCTCGACGACAGCGGTGTTCTGCCGTATGGCGATGGCGGCGCGGTGTCGTCGTCCGAGCGCGTCGCGCACCGAACATTCGACACGGGAGAACCCCGCTGCGGCGGCGGCGTCGATGCTGCCGTCGCCTCCGTCCGCCAGCGGCAGCATGTCACTGTCGACACCTGCATCAGCGAGCCCCGAGGCCAGGTGTGCGGCGACTTCGGCGGCCGAAAGGCTGCCCTTGAATTTGTCAGGGGCGATGAGGACTCGCACGGGTATCTCCCCTCTCGTCTACCGGGTCGTCTCGGGTCAGGCGTCGAGCAGTGCAGGGCTCAGAGCAGCGATGATCGCGTCGGTGAGCTCCTCAGTGGTGGCGGTGCCCCCGAGGTCCCGAGGCAACACCCCGCCGGCGGTGGTGGCTTCGATCGCTGCATCGATCAGGCGCGCCTCAGCGGCGAGCCCGAGGTGCGCGAGCATCAAGGCGGCGCTGGCGATGGCACCGATCGGGTTGCAGATGCCCTGACCGGCGATGTCAGGGGCGGTGCCGTGCACCGGTTCGAACATGCTCGGAAAGCGCCTCTCGGGGTTGAAATTTGCGCTGGAGGCGAGGCCGAGGCTGCCGGCGAGGGCAGAGCCGAGATCGGAGAGAATATCGGCGTTGAGGTTGGACGCGACGACGACGGAGAGCTGCTCGGGGTGCAACACGAACTTGGCGCTCATCGCATCAACGAGCACACTTTCGGTCTCGACATCCGGATAATCCTGCGCGACTCGGGCGAAGACTTCGTCCCACAACACCATTCCGTACTGCTGGGCATTGGATTTGGTGACGCTGGAGACCTTCTTGACCGTGCGGGTGCGTGCCAGTTCGAAGGAGAAACGAATGATCCGCTCGCACCCCTTTTCGGTGAACAGAGCTGTCTGCAGGGCGACCTCGTTGCCGGGCCCGCGGCTGCTGAGATTTCGGCCACCCAGCCCGGCGTACTCCCCTTCGCTGTTCTCCCGGACGACAACCCAATTCAGCTCGGTGTCGTCGGCCCTGCGGAGCGGCGAGGTGACACCGGGCAGGAAGTTGACCGGCCGGATGTTGGCCCACTGGTCGAAGCCCTGGGTGATCGCCAGGCGCAGACCCCACAGGCTGATGTGGTCCGGTACGTTCTCCCAACCCACCGCGCCGAAGTAGATCGCGTCGAAGGGCTGAAGCGTCTCGAGTCCGTCGGCGGCCATCATCCGACCGGTCTGCTCGTAGTACTCACATCCCCATGGGAATTCGGTCCATTCGAACTCGAAGCGGTCGTCGGACTGCTCGGCGAGGCGGTCGAGTACGCGCCTTCCTGCGGCTACGACCTCCTTACCGACTCCGTCGGCGGGGATCGCGGCGATCTTGAACGTCTGCTGGGCCATGGGGTCTCCTGGAAGGGTCGGTGTAGTGCAGGTCACACCACTTCGTCCCTATTCCACGTCTCCCCGGCTTGCCGCGTCCAAGACGTAATTGCGATCCGAGTCATAGGCTGGGCCTATAAAGCGAGCTGAAAGGGCGGTTCGATGGAGGTTAGGCAGTTGAAGTTCTTCCTCGCCGTGGTTGATCACGGAGGCTTCAGCAAGGCGGCCGAGGAGTTGATGGTTGCGCAGCCGTCACTGTCCCAAGCGATCGCAGGGTTCGAGCGCGAGCTCGCCATGCCGCTGTTTCACCGCGTCAACCGCGGTGTCGTGCTCAGCGACGCGGGCCGGGCGCTGGTCGGCCCGGCGCGGGTGGTGCTGCGTGACATCGACGAAGCACGCGAAGCGATGAACGAACTCAGGCAGCTCCGCGGTGGCCGGGTGGATCTGATCACGATGCCTTCACCGGGCATGGAACCGCTGACCACGATTCTGACGACGTTCGCCCAGAGCCATCCACATGTCACCATCAATTCCCAAGCGGGCTTCACCCCCGAGGAGATCATCCGAAGTGTGCGCTCGGGGAGCTCTGAGATCGGAATCCTGGGCTCGCCGGAGCCGGTGCTGGCCGCAGATCTGGCAGTGGTGCCGCTGGAAAGCCAAGCGCTGGTGCTCATCTCAGGGCCGGACGGCGGCCCCGACGGCGGTGTCGTGCACCGGCACGAACTCAGCGGTAGCCGGCTGATCGTGTCGCAACGCGGCTCCCTGATGCGCGCACTCGTCGACGAGGTGCTCGCTGAAGGCGTCCAGGTCACGATCGCCGCCGAGATCGCCCACCGGACATCGATCCTGCCCATGGTCATCAACGGGTTCGGCCAAGCGGTGATGCCGTCGGCGTGGACCCGCACAGCCCGAAGGTCCGGGGCCCGGGTGCAGCGCATCGTCCCGGAGTCCTACCTGCATGTGGCCGCTGTCAGTCGCCGCATCCACCTGACGGCCCCGGCTTCGGCGCTGATGGACGTCGCCCGGGCCTACGGTGCGCAGTCTGCGGTGGCCGACGTGCCGGTCAGAACGTCAAGCGACTCACGCTCTCCGGGTGGATGACGAGGCGAACGTAGTCCTCGGCCATGATTTCCGTGAAGTCGCGGGCGCGGGTCGGGTCGTCGAGGTCCCAGTACCGGGCCGCCAGACGCGCGGCCAGATCGTGCGCGCCATCGGGTTCCACCGTGGTCCGGCCGGCCACCGAGACCCAGCGCTCCCGCTCACCCACGGGGGCCGCGACGACGAGCGAGGCGCGGGGGTCGCGTCGCAGTCGACGAATCTTCACCGTGTCCGGGCCGGTGAACAATTGGATGGTGCCCTCGGCAGTGACCTCGAACCACACCGGCCGCGGCTGCGCCGGGACCGGGCCGGCGGCCACGGACAGGAAACCGTACAGGGGCCGCCGGAGGAGTTCGAGGTCCTCCCCGGTCAGCGAATCGGTGCTCATCGCCGCCACGCTCCACTGGCGGCGGTCCGCACGACGTAATCCTCGAACGTGCGAGGGTCCCGTCCCAGCACGGTGGCGACACCGTCGGTGGTGTCCGCTAAGAGTCCGCGGTCCATCATCACGAACATGTCGGCGACATGCTGGGCGTCGCCCTCGCTGAGGCCTTCCTCGACCAACCCGGCGGTGTACTCGGCAGGAGAGACCTGCTTGTAGGTGATGAGTTGTCCAGTGGCCCTGGAGATCAGCTCGACGGCATCGGCAAAGGTCAGAGCGCGCGGTCCGGTCATCTCGTAGATCTGTCCGGCATGGCGGCCGGGCTGGGTCAACACTGTTGCCGCGACGTCGGCGACGTCTTCGAGGTCGATGAACGGCTCGGGGACATCACCGGCCGGCAGTGCCAGCTCACCTGCCAGGAGAGGGGCGTGAAACACGTCCTCGTCGAAGTCCTGGGCGAAGTTGTTGGGCCGCAGAATGGTCCACTCCAGCGATGAGCTGCGCACCGCGTCCTCGGCGTCGCGCATGTCCAGCCCGAACGTGGAATCACCCCAGGTGTCGGCGCCGCGCCCCGACAGCAGAACCAGGCGCTGCACCCCCGCGGACTCGGCCCGAGCGACGAAGTCGTGCACGGGTCCGACGACGGTCGGGGGCACGACATAGACGGCTGCGACCCCCTGCAGGGCGCCGTCCCAGCTGCCGGGGTCGGACCAGTCGAAGCGGGTGGCGCTGGACCGGGACGCGGCGCGCACGGGGACGTCCCGGATGCGCAGCCTGGGGACGACGCGGCGCCCGGTCTTGCCTGTCGCGCCGAGAACAAGGGTGTTGTTGTCAGTAGTCATGACACCGATTGAACCCGCAACAATCGGACGAATCCATGGGTGAAAGCCCGAATGGCCTGTTCATTCGTCTAACCTCGATGGCATGGACGTGTTCGGTGACCTGTTCCGGGGGGTGCGGGCCCACGGCTCGCTTTTTGGCAGTTCCACCCTGACCGCGCCGTGGGCGCTCCACTTCGTGGACGGCGCCCCGCTGACCCTGTGCACCGTCATCGGCGGCTCGGGTTGGATCGTGCCCGAGCATGGCTCGCCCGAGCCGTTGCGGGCGTACGAAACGGTTGTCGTGCGGGGGCCTGCGACGTTCACGTTCGTCGACCGACTCGACACGACGGCGGAACCGATTGCGTGCGGGGAGTTCTGCGCGACACCCGAGCACGGCGGCACCCGGCACCGGCTCGGCTGGAGCGACACCGACCCCGGCATGGCCGACGCGACGACGTTGATCGTCGGCGCCTACCCGGTGCGCGGCGAGATCAGTCGTCAGTTGCTCGACGTTCTGCCCGTCGTGCTGCGGGTGGAGGCCGGCGGCACGGGTGACGCCGTGCTCGACCACCTCGCCGCCGAGGTCGCCGCCGACATCCCGGGGCAGCAGGTGGTGTTGGACCGGTTGTTGGACTGGATGCTGGTATGCACGCTGCGTGAGTGGTTCGACAGGCCCGGCGGACAACCGCCCGCCTGGTGGGCGGCCCAGCGGGACCCGGTCGCCGGCCACGCATTGCGCCTGATGCACGCCGAGCCTGCGGCGCCATGGACGGTCGCCACGCTGGCCGATCGCATCGGCGTGTCGAGATCGACGCTGGCGAAGCGGTTCACCGAGTTGGTCGGTGAACCGCCGCTGACATATCTGACCCGCTGGCGAATGACGCTGGCGGCGGATCTGCTGATCGAGAAACACGAGGCGACCGTGGCTGCGGTCGCCCGCACCGTGGGCTACTCCGAACCGTTCGGATTCAGCGCGGCCTTCAAACGAGTTCGGGGTGTCAACCCCAGCGAGTTCCGGCGCACCGCCACCGCGTCGAGCGCCTGACCCGGGGCTCGACCAGGGCGTGTTTTGACTGTGCCCCGGCGGCACAGTCTCCAATGGGCGGGTGAAGATGCGGCATTCAGTGCGATCCGGCGGCGCGTTCGTTGCACTCCTGGTCCTGATGACGGGCTGTGCGACGGCACCGCAAGAAGCGCCACCGCCGCACGACGCGTCGACGTCCGGACTCGACCGGTTCTACGGTCAAGAGCTCTCCTGGGGAGCGTGCGAGGACTATGCGATCACGACGATCGAGCAGGTGGTCTTCGCAGGCGCTGAAACGGCCGAGTGCGGCCGCCTCGAGGTGCCGCTGGACTACCAGGATCCCGAAGGCAGGACCGCGAAGCTCGCCGTCATGCGGGTTCCCGCGCGAGGCGAGGCGATCGGTTCTCTCGTCATGAACCCGGGAGGTCCGGGTGGCTCGGGGTTGTTCGGCGCCGCCGCCACGGCCGCGTCGCTGCCGGAAAGCCGAGTGACCGAACGCTTCGACATCGTCGGCTTCGATCCCCGCGGGGTGGGTGCCTCAGAGCCGGCGATCGACTGCTACTCCGATGCCGAAGCCGAGCGTGGGGACGTGTGGCTGTCCACCCAGGGCAGCACTGTCGAATGGTCGCAGGAGGATACGAAGCAGATCTTCGACCGGTGTGCCGAGGGCTCCGGCGGGGCCGAGGTGCTCGCCGGCGTCGGCACCCGGGACGCTGCCCGCGACATCGACGTGCTGCGCGCGGTGCTCGGTGACGAGCAACTCACATTCCTGGGGCAGAGCTACGGAACACGACTGGGTGCGGTGTACGCCGAGCAGTTCCCGCAGAACGTCCGAGCCATGCTCCTCGACGGCGGCATCGACCCGCACCAGGCGACGTTCGAGCGCCGCGTCGGCGCCTACGCCGGATTCCAAAGAGCTTTCGACCAGATGGCCGAGTTCTGTGTCACGCAGGACGACTGCCCGCTCGGCGACGATCCGGAGCGGGCTGTCGAGGTGTTCCAGCAGATCATGCGGCCGCTCCGCGGCGCGCCGATCCCGGCGTTGGATACCGAGCTCGACTTCGATGAAGGGATCGGCGGCGTGGTCTCGGGCCTCTACGCCGAGGAGGCGTGGCCGCGCATCATCACCGGTATCAACCAGGTCCGGCAGGGCAGAGGCGACGCGCTGCTGCAGATCGGCTACGACTTCGCCCTCAGCGGTCCCGAAATCGGCTGGACCAACCTGCCCGAAGCGAATTACGCCATCAACTGCATGGACGAGGATCGACTGACCGAAGAGCAGGGCAACGCGCTGCGCCGGGCGATTCTCGACGCCGCACCGTTCATGGATCCCGGCGTCGCCTTGACGGGAGCGCGCGACGGGTGTGAGCACTGGTCCGCCGAGCCGACGCTCGGTTTCCCGTACGCCACCGACATCGACGGGCTTGCGCCCACCCTTGTGGTGTCGATCACGGGAGACCCCACGACTCCGCACGCCGGCGGTGTCAATCTCGCGAGAACGCTTGGCAGTGCGCTGCTCACCGTCGAGGGGGAGGGGCACACTGTGGTGGCCGGGGGCACCAACGCGTGCGTCGACGACATCGCCGCCGACTACTTGATCGACCTCACGCTGCCACCGGCGGGTGCCACATGTCCTCTGTGATCGATCAGTGCTGACGGTCCAACGAGGCCGTGGCCGCGGCCGTGACGGGACGCACGACGGCGGCCGTGGCACCCGTCATCGCAAACAGGATGAACGTGGCAGTGGCTCCGTGTGCGTCGATCAGCGCACCCGCGGTGGGCGCGCCCAGGGCCTGACCGAGCGCAATCATGAAGAACGACAACCCGACTCCGAACGATGGCGAGTCCGGGTAGACCCGTGTACTCCACACCAGGAGCAGCCCCGTCAGCCCGATGTAGGCCGCCCCGAAGATGCTGACGGAGAGCATGATCGCGACGATGTTCCACGGGGCGATCGCGAGAACGACGGTAGCGCAGGACATCGCGAGGGTGGTGCCCACCCACGCATGCCTGAGGCCGATCCGTTGGGCCAGGTCGCCGCCGAACGCACCGGCGATACCCGCTGCCCCCAGCACCATCCACGCGATCGATGCGACAGCGACGCTGGCGGACCCGCCGGTGCTGATCTGATCGCGGCCGAAACTCCACACCGTGATGCTGCCGAGGCCGGTGAGCAACGACGCCAGCACCAGACCGAAACTCCCGGTGCGCCAACGTTGGACCTGCACCGGTTCGACGGCGGAGTCCGATGTGTCACCGACGTTGAATGCCACCCATATCGTCGTGACGGCGGCGATGACCGCGTACACGCCCCAGGCCAGTCGCCACTGGTCGAACAGGGCGAAGGCGATCGGGCCCGAGACGAGAACACCGACGCCGGTGCCGGCGTTCACGATGGTCTGAGCGCGGTCACCGGCGGCACCGCTGATCCGGTGCGCGATGGCCGCGGCCAGCGGTGGCGACGCGATGCCTGTGCTGGACCCGGCGATCAGCACCCCGACGGCCAGGATCAACGCCGAGGTTGCCAGCGCGACCATGGTCATGCCCAGCGTGGCGACAACTCCCGCGCCGATCGCCACCAACCGTGGTCCGAGACGTCTGGTCAACGTCGCGCTGGCGATGATCGCGACGCAGTAGCCGACATAGCTTCCGGCCGCGATGGTGCCCACAAGCGTGGAACTGAGGCCGAACTCTTCGGTGAGCACCGGCGTGAACAACCCGTACGCGAAGCGCGCGAACCCATAGCAGCACGCGATCAGCGCGGCACCCGACGCCACCAGCGAGTAGAACGATCGTTGCACTCGACCTATACTGTCAGCATGCCACCGATTCGGCAACCCGCCCGCGAACGCCTGCTGCGTGCCGCCGACGAGTTGTTCTACGCCAACGGAATTGCGGCCACCGGTGTCGACGCCGTCGTCTCGAGGGCCGGCGTGGCCACCGGATCGCTCTACAAGAACTTCAGCGGCAAGGACGACCTCGTCGCCGCGTACCTCACTGACCGCGACCAGCGCTTCCGCACGCTGTGGGAATCTCAGATCGATGCGGCGACCAGCCCGGTCGACCGACTGCTGGCCATCTTCGGCGCCACCGATGAGTGGGCGCGTCATTCGGATGTGCGGCGAGGATGTGCCCACGTCGCCGCGGCAGCACAGCTGCCGCAGGGCCACGCCGGCATCAGTGCGGCCGTCGAGCACAAGCGTTTTGTGATCACCCGGCTCACGTCACTGGCCGAGGCAGCCGGACTTCGCGATCCGTGTCGCGCGGCAGGCGACATCGCGCTGATCTACGACGGGATGCTCAGCGCACTGGCGATCGGCGTCGATGCGGCACCGGTCGAGCGAGGTCTGCGCCTGGCCGAGCTTGTCATCGAGCGGGAACGTCGACGGCGAATCTGACGGAAAGCACGAGTGCAGAGGAGTTTTCAGTTGCGAATCATCACCAGGGCGGTCACGGCACTGCTGTCGGTAGTCGTGCTGTGTGCGATGTCCATCGCGGGACCTGCCGCCGCACGTCCTGATGCCGTCGCCGCGGCGGTGGACGAAGCGTTCGGACCGCTGCTGGCCGAATACGGCATACCCGGGATGGCCGTCGCGGTGACGGTCGACGGCCGTCAGCACCACTTCACCTACGGAGTCGCGTCGCGGCAGAGTGCGGCCCCGGTGACATCCGAGACGATCTTCGAGATCGGTTCGTTGTCCAAGACTTTCACCGCGACCGCAGCCACCTACGCACAGGCACTCGGACGGATCTCACTCAACGAGCACCCCGGCACGTACCTGCCGGAGTTGGCGGGGCGCGCGATCGACAAAGCGACCCTGCTGAATCTCGGAACCTACACCGCCGGTGGGTTGCCGCTGCAGTTCCCGACGGACGTCACCGATGACGCCCAGATGCAGACCTACTTCCAGCAGTGGACACCTGATGCCGCCCCCGGCGAACAACGCCGGTACTCCAACCCCAGCATCGGACTGCTCGGCCGCGTCACCGCGATCTCCATGAACAGCAGTTTCACCGACCTGCTCCAGGGCCAGGTCTTCCCGAGACTCGGGCTGAGCCGCAGCTACATCGAGGTGCCGCAGTCCCAGATCGACGGCTACGCCTGGGGTTACGACGCCGACGACGTACCGACCCGGGTGAGCCCCGGCGTTCTCGACGCCGAGGCCTACGGCGTGAAGTCCACCGCGGCGGACATGCTCCGTTTCGTCGAAGCGAACATCGCGCCCGGTGGCCTGGAGGCGCCGATGCGCGAAGCAGTCGAGGCAACGCACACCGGGTACTTCAAGGTCAACGACATGGTCCAGGGACTGGGCTGGGAACGGTACCCGTACCCGGTGAGCCTGGACCAGTTGTTGGCCGGAAATTCACCGGACATGGCGATGCAGTCGAACCCTGTGACGGTTCTGACCGGGCAACCTGCGGCGGGTCCCACGCTGTTCAACAAAACGGGGTCCACCAACGGTTTCGGCGCGTACGCCGCATTCGTGCCAGACCAGCGGATCGGCATCGTGATGCTCGCGAACAAGAACTTCCCCATCCCCGCCCGGATCACCGCCGCCCATGCTGTCCTGCAACAGCTTTCCACTGGTGTCTAGCGGATTCGAGGCTCCTCGCAGACGTCGGCGATGGCCGTGGATCGTCTCCGGAATCGTCGGCGTCCTGGTGAGCGTGGCGGGCGCCGCGACGGCAGCGTTCCAGTACGGCCTTCCCTGGTGGATGGGGGAGGGTGACCACAATCGCGTCTACGACGGCGATGCCGGATCGGTGCGCTATCAGGTCCACCTTCCGCCGCAGTACGACGGCACGACTGCGTTACCGGTGATCATGGCGATCCACGGGTGCGGAATGACCGGCTACGGCTGGAATTCCATGAAGTCCACCACCCAGTTCAACAGCCTGGCCGACCGCGAGGGCTTCATCGTCGTGTACCCGACGCAGCGGATGTTCCGTAGCGCGGTCAACTGCTGGAACTCGGCCGATCCCCGGGAGCAGCATCGCCACACCGGCGACCCCGCGTTGCTCGCCGGGGTGGCTGGGGAGGTGATCGAGGAGTTCAATGCCGATGCGGCCCAGGTGCACGTCGCCGGGGCATCCTCGGGTGCCGGTACCGCGCTGATCCTCGCCGCGACCTACCCCGATGTGTTCGCGACGGCGACGTCGGTCGCCGGGGGTGAGTACGGGTTGAACCAGGTGGATCCGGAGGACCCCGACGCCACGGCACCGCAGTACACCGCACGCCAGGCGTGGTCGCAGATGGGCGAGCGTGCCCGGCAGGTGCCGCTGCTGGTATTCCAGGGCGCCGACGATGACGTCGTTCCGCCCCTTGTCGGGGCACGTCTGGTCGAGCACTGGACTGCGGTCGGTGATCTTGTCGACGACGGCCTTCTGAATGACAGCCTGCCGCTCGTCGAGGAAACCGGCACGGTGCCGTCCGTTCCCGGCCGGCATGCGTATACCCACACGACTGTCACTGCGCCGGAGGGCAACTCGATTGTCGAGTCGTACTTCGTGCAGGAGATGGGGCACGCGTGGCCGGGCCCCGACAGCGACGGCTTGTACACCGATCGCGCCGGTCCCGACGCCAGCGCGATCGTGTGGGATTTCGCCGAGCGTCATCCGATGGCCTAGCGGGAAGCATCAGCGCCCGCCGATGAAGTGCCAGGTGCCGAACGCGATGGAGACGGAGACGGCGGCGGCTGCGATGCCCACCCCGGCGGCGATGAGGGCGAACTCCCGCAGCCCGAATGACGAGGGCCGCGCCCAGGTGCGGGTCGGATAGGCGCCGAAGCCCCGTGCCTCCATCGCGGTCGCAAGCTTGGATCCGCGCCGCAGCGCAAAGACCAGCAGTGCGAAGGCTTGACCGAGAAAACGTCGCAGTCGGGCGTGGTCGGCGACCCCGCGTGCTCTGCGCGCGTAGCCCAGGTACTGCCAATCCTGCTGTAACAGTCCGACAAGTCGCATTCCGGCCAGCGCTCCGACCACAAACCGGGCGGGCAGTTTGAGTGTCTGTCCCAAGCCATCGGCGAGTTCGGTCGGATCGACATCGACGAACAGCAGGACCGAGGGAAGCGCGATCGCCAAGACCCGCAGGAACATCGCGAGTGCGAGTTCGATGGATCCGTCGCTGACGTTGATCAGCAGGAAGTGCCAATGGACGGTACCGCGCACCTCGCCGTACAGCAGATTGGTCAGGGCCGTCAGCGCCGCCGCGACGGTGATCAGCGCGCCGCGAATCAGGAAGGCACGCAGACGAACTCCGAGCGCAATGAACAGCGGGATCTCCAACAGCAGCGCGGTGAGCGCGGAGACCCAATCGACGCTGAGCACCAGCGTCAGGGCGATGACTGCTGCGGTCGCCAGTTTGGCCACCGGGTTGATGCTGGGTCGAGCAGCATGGGGCGGGGCGGCGACGGCCGATGTCATCGAAGTTCGATCCGGTCGTCGGCCAGCAGTTCGACGAACTCGGCATCGTGGGTGACCGCGACCACGGCAGTGCCCTCGTCGGCGATCTCGGCCAGCAGGTTCAGGAGTTCGGACCAGGTACGGCGATCCTGCCCGAAGGTCGGTTCGTCGAGGACGATCAGGCCTGGTCGGGTCATCAGGACGGTCGCGACGGACAGTCGCCTCTTCTCGCCGCCGGAGAGCGTGTAGGGGCTTCTGTCTGCGAGGTGCGTCAGGCGCAGCCTGTCGAGCAGAGCGTCTCCGAGCGAGCTGATCTCGGCCTTGTCGCGTTGCAGCGCTTTCGGTCCGAGGGAGATCTCCTCGCGAACGGTGGCAGCCAGGAACTGATGCTCCGGATCCTGGAAGACGCTCGCGATGCGGGTGAGGAGTTCCTTGGACCGCCATCGAACGGGCTGACGATTCTTCGGCGACGGTGCGAAGTCCGGCTGTGCCTCGAGGGTGCCGCCTCGGGGTGGCAGCAGACCTCCCAGTGTGAGGGCCAACGTGGACTTTCCGGCACCATTGGGTCCGGTGACCGCCGTGACTCGCCCCCGGGCGATCGCGAAGTCGAGTCCGCCTCGCACCTGCGGCCCAGAGCGGTAACCCACCGACAAATCGGTTGCCGTCAACAACGGTTCCGACGCGGGCGCTGCGGTGCGGACGATGCGGGGGACGGGCGCGTCGGGCACCCAGATTCCGGACCGCACGAGATGGTCACGTTCCCGTCGAATCGTGTCCTCCGGCGCGCCGTCGGCGATGATGTCGCCATCGGGGCCGAGAACGATGACGCGGTCGATGACGGGAAGCCAGACCTTGGTGCGGTGT
The DNA here is from genome assembly GCF_039729195.1 of Mycobacterium sp. DL. NCBI lineage: Bacteria > Bacillati > Actinomycetota > Actinomycetes > Mycobacteriales > Mycobacteriaceae > Mycobacterium > Mycobacterium sp. DL. The sequence goes on along the minus strand of NZ_CP155796.1, from coordinate 6,030,707 downwards.
TCGACGACGACGACGGTGGTACCGGCGAGGTCAGCGGCGGCGGCCACGGCATTGCGGACCTCGATGACGCCGGTCGGGTCGAGGTTGGCGGTCGGCTCGTCGAGCAGAAGCAGACCGGGATTCATCGCGAGTACACCCGCCAGGGCCAGGCGTTGCTTCTGCCCGCCGGAAAGGTGGGCGGTGTCCTGCGGCAGCGGAAGCTCCAGGCCCACCGAGTGCAGCGCCTGGCGAACACGCGGCCAGATGTCCTCAAGTGGCACGCCGAAGTTCTCCATTCCGAACGCCACGTCGTCACCGACGCGGGACAGGATCACCTGGGAGTCCGGGTCTTGCAACACCATCCCGATCCGTGCTCGATTCTCGGCTGGACGCACCCCGTCGACGAGCAGGCGTCCGGACTCATGGCCTTCTTCGGAACCGCCGAGCAGCCCGGCCAGGCCCTGCAGCAGGGTCGACTTGCCCGACCCCGACGCCCCCAGCAGCAACACCCGTTCGCCGGGGTCGATGCGAAGGTCCAGATCGCTTACCGCCCAACGGTTCTGCCCGGCGTGCTGCCAGCCCCACCGGTGAGCCGTCACCGCAACCCCGTCGGTGGACGGAACCGATCTCGGGCTCATCGTGCGGCAGGACTCGCTACTCTGCCGGAGTCGAATCGACTGAGAGCGCCGGTCTTCGCCAGCCCGCGGACCACGAACCACGACAGCACGCCGGCGATGAGCGCACCGGAGACCACTGCCGACACCGTGAAGATGACGGCGAAAGCCGTTGTCGATCCGGGGTAGTAGATGATCAGCTCGTTGATGGCCAGCGCCACTCCGGCGACCGCGCCCGACAGGACGGCCACCGGCAGGTTCCAGCGTCGGTAGAGGAACACCGCAAAAACCAGTTCGGCGCCCAGGCCCTGAACCAGTCCCGATTCGATGGTCATGACACCCCACTGGTTGCCGACCAGCGCCGACACCGTGGCCGCCACCAGTTCGCCGTACAGGGCGGCGCCGGGCTTGCGGATGACCAGTGCGGTCAGCACGCCGGCGAACAGCCATCCACCGCCGACAAGTCCCTGCAGGCCGGGTAGTAGGGCGATCAACGGGGCGGAGAGGGGATTGGATGCGATGTTCCAGAAGACGAAGACGAGGCCGGCGGCCACCGCCAGCACGCTGGCGACCACGATGTCGACGACGCGCCAGCGCGTTGCGGGCCTGTGATCGGTGTTCTGCTCGTCCATGGGGACTCCTTGTGCATGGGGACGGCGATGCGCTGACAGCGCGGTCGGCGCGAAAGCTGGTGTTTTGAAGTGAATTTCGAGCAGCAACGAGCGCGGGCTCAGCTGGGTGGTACGTGAGGGGCACGTGTCACGTTCATCTCCCTACGCCGGCATTACCCGGTCAGGTTCGACGGTCGACAGCCGGTCAGCTGTCCTCTCAGCGCACTCGGTGTGCGCTCCCGTGTGGTTCTACGGCTCCCAAGCTAGCGCAGGCAGGTTTGTGGCGCTAGGCCGGGCGGGACTCATTCCGCGTCAACGTCCAGGACTGGCCGTCGGCGTCCTCGGTTGCCACGTAGTCGGCGGCGATGCGGGGAGCATCGCGAATGAGGAATGTTTCTTCCTGGGCCGCCCAGCGATCCCAATGCGGCCGATAGGTGTCACCGTCACGGTCCAGGGCCCGCTGCTTGCGGACATCGTCAGGAGTCTCGACCCAGATCCCGAGTTCCGCCAGTGGGCGGTGGGACGCGGCCAACGCCCCCACCCCTTCCACGATCAACCGCCGGTGAGGGTCGACGGTGTGCCATCCGTCGGGGGCGCCGGTGTCCCAGTTCCAGCGTCGCCAGCGTCCCGGAAGACCGGCGGCGCGCGGCGCCAGAAGTTCGGTACGAAGGTGCTCGATCGCCCAGTCCAACCCGTCCCAGCCGGGGTAGATGTCGTCGAGGCGCACCACGGAACTGGTGGGCCACACACGGTGAAGGTGTTCTGCCAGTGTCGATTTGCCGGAACCGGACCGGCCGTCGATGAGCACGGTGGACACGCCGGCGGACGCCACCTGGCGGGCTATTTCTTCGAGCCTCACATCCGGAAGCGTACGTTCGAGGCATGGCAGACCGAGTCCTCGACGGCGCATCGATCGTCGTGGTGGGGGCCAGCGGCGGCATCGGCCGCCGGATCGCGACACAACTCGCCGAACAGGGCGCCCGACTGACGCTGGTCGGCCGTGACATGAGCGCCCTTCGATCACTCGACATCGACGCGACCCTGCTGTCCGCGGATCTGCGCGACGCGGAGGCAGGCAGGTCGATCGTCGAGGCAGCCCTGGGCGCCGACGACCGGATCGACGGTGTGGTCAACGCAGCCGGAGTCGTCGCGTTCGGGTCCCTCGCCGACACCGACGACGCGGTGATCGAAGACTTGTTCCTCACCAATGTGCTGGGACCGCTGTGGCTGATGAGGGCTGCGCTCCCGGCGCTCACCGCGTCCCGTGGTTTCATCGCCAACATCAGCGCCGTGGTCGCCGAGCAGCCTCTTGCCGGCATGGCCGCTTATGCCGCGTCCAAGGCGGCCTTGACCGCCGCAGACCGCGCGCTGAGTCGTGAGCTGCGTGCCGCCGGTGTCACCGTGATCGACGCACGCCCGCCGCACACCGAGACCGGCCTCGCGGACCGCCCGATCGCCGGTACCGCGCCCAAACTCCGGGAAGGCCTGCAACCCGACGCCGTCGCAGAGCGCATCATCGCCGCCATCCGTGCCGGCGAGCGTGAGGTTCCCGCTGAGGCGTTCGGCGACTGACGTCCCGACTACTCCAGGACGAACACCGGGATCAGGCGATCGGTCTTGGTCTGATACTCGGCGTACGGCGGGTACGCCTGCACCGCGAGATCCCACCAGTGCGCGCGCTCCTCGCCGTCCACCTCGCGTGCGGTCAGTTCGACGATCGTCTCGCCGTCCTGCGCCGTCACCTGCGGGTGCGCCTTGACGTTGTGGTACCAGGAGGGGTGCTGCGGGTCGCCGCCCTTGGACGCGACCATCGCGTACTTGCCGTTCTCCTCCACGCGCATCAGCGGCACGTAGCGCTTCTTGCCGGACTTGGCGCCGGTGGTCGTGAACAGGACAACTGGACGGTCCATGATCTCGACGCCGTCGGTGGTTCCCTGTTCGAGAATGCGCGCGGTCTGTTCGCGGACCCAGTCCGTGGGGCTCAGTTCAGCTGGTTCAGTCACGGAGCGCGTAACACCGATGAGCGTCGACTTATTCCCGTGGCGACCACTTGTGCTGCAGATGTGACCGACTTCGACGATGGTTGGACTGTCCCCAGGTGCGCGAACGTGCCGTCTGACGGGCGCGCGGGGGCGATGGAAGGGCAGTTCAGGACACATGGCCGGCGATTCAGGACATGCGCAGAACGCCAGAACAGTGGTGTTCGCGTTATACGACAAGGTGACCCTGCAGGACGTCGCGGCACCGCTGGAGATCTTCGCCCGCGCGAACGACTTCGGGGCCGCCTACCGGGTGCTGCTGGCCTCCCCGACGGGAGCGGCGGTCGGCACAACGGCGTTCGCCTCGCTGAGCGTGGACGTCTCGCTGGCCGAGGTCCCCGACTCGATCGACACCCTGCTGGTGCCGGGCGGCGTCCCGGCCGAGTTCACCTTCACCCCCGGCCTGCACGACATCCCTGAAGAGCCGACACCCGATGCGGTCCCCGATGCGCTGGAGATGGTGCGCGTCCTCGCGCCGCGGGCGCGCCGGGTGGCCTCGGTGTGCACCGGCGCATTCGTTCTCGCCGCCCACGGACTGCTGGACGGCCGCCGGGCGACCACCCACTGGGCGCACTGCCAGGAACTTGCTCGCAACTATCCGAAGGTGAAGGTGGACCCGGACTCGCTGTTCGTCCAGGACGGCCGCTACATCACCGGCGCCGGCATCACCGCCGGCATCGACCTCGCGCTCGCCCTTGTGGAGAGCGACTACGGCCCGGCGGTGGCGCGCCGCGTCGCGCGGTGGATGGTCGTGTTCCTGCAGCGACCCGGTGGGCAGGCGCAGTTCAGTGTGTGGGCCGAATCGGCGTTCCCGGTCGTGGGTGGGCTGCGTGAGGTCGTGGATTCCGTCATCGCCGATCCCGGCGCCGACCACTCCATCGCCTCGTTGGCCACCCGCGCCGCGCTCAGCGAGCGGCATCTGGTGCGGATGTTCCGTGATCAGGTCGGGATGACACCGGCCAGATTCGTCGAGCAGGCCCGACTGGAAGCGGCCAAGGTCCTCCTCGCGACAGGAGACCACAGCCAGGACACCGTCGCCCGCCGCGCCGGGTTCGGAACCCCGGACACCATGCGACGCACATTCCGGCGCAACCTCGGTGTGTCACCCGGCGTGTACCGAAACCGCTTCCGCACCACGGGTATCCACCAGTAGACCGGTCGGCCGCAGCGGCAGCATGCGGTGCGCGGCGAGATGGTCACGGACTCGCGCGCCGTACCGCAGACCGCTGCGTCGGGCTGCCGCGTGAAACGACTCACCCGCGAGGACCAGGCCGACCGCGTTCTCGAGCCGAACGTCGTAGACGTACTGTCGCAGCGTCACGCCGGTCTGGGCTTTGAACAGTCGGGCGAGGTGTCGCGGACTCAGCCCGAGTTGGGCTGCCACGGCATCCAACTCGTAGTGCCCCGCGGGGTCGGCATTGACTGTTGCCATCAACCGTTCCAACCCAGGATGTTTGGGCCTAGGTGTCCGCGCGGCGACGGAGATCTGCGGATGGCCCTCCAGTCGCCTGCTGAGTACCACCATCTCCTTGGAGATCTGCTGTGCCATGTCCGGGCCGTGATCGTCGGCGACCAGAGCCAATGCCAGATCGATGCCGGCGGCGACACCGGCGGAGGTCCAGATCTCGCCGTCGCGGGTGTAGACCGATTCGCGCTCGATGATCGTCGACGGATGACGCGCGGCGAACGTGTCGAGGTGCCGCCAATGTGTGGTGGCGCGGCGACCGTCGAGCAGTCCCGCCGCACCGAGGGCGAACGAACCGGCGCAGATCGACGCGACGCGCCGTGCACCCCGAGCGTGCGTGCGGATCAGTTGTTGCAGCGGGCGCGGAACACCCTCGGCGACAAGGCCGTCCCCGCCGGGAACCAGGAGCGTGTCCACCCCCGACGCCAGCCGCGACGCCGGGGCCGCGTCGAAGGACAACCCCGATGAGCACCGAATCGTCCGGGATTCTCCACACGAGTAGAGCGCTACGGAGTAGGCGCAGCCCATCGTCCGGGCCACGTCGAAGACTTCCAGCGGGCCGGTGACGTCCAGCGTGCGCACGCCGTCGAACACCAGCACCGCGATCGTGCGATTCTGGTGTTCGACGTGGTGACACATGGCGCAAGCGTGGCCGAACGGACGGTCGGACGCAGGCCGATGTCCGGATTTTCGCCCCACGTGTCCGTGTTGGTCTGCCCGCCCGGGCGATGTCCTGTTCTGCCCGAGAGATGTCCATGCCGGCAGTCAGCGGTCAAGCCCCGGTAACCGATCGGAAACACGCCGGCCCCAACGTTGTTCACGGGTTCGACTCTCGATCTCGACGACACCTCTCGATCTCGACGACACAAGGTGGAACTGTATGGATTCTCGATCTGCGCTGACACTGAGCATCGGTGTGCTCGGTGGCGTGGCGGTGGCGTTCACCGCCACAGTGATCACCGTTCCGATATGGGTGGTGTTCCTGGCATGGGCCTCGTTCTTCTTCGTCGGTGGCGGACCCGCCGGCTGGCTGCGGTCGGTGGCGTCGAATCTGGTGGGTGTGGCGATTGCCTGCGGCAGCCTGTACGCCGCTCATCTGCTCGGTGGCGGACTCGCCCTGACGGCCGTCGCCGTCGGTGTCGGCAGTGCGCTGATGGTGCAGGCATCCTGGGTCGGATTCCTGTCCACCACTCCCGCTGTGGTGGTCGGCTTCGCCTCGACGGTATCGACCGTGGCCGGGACGGGACAACTGGTCACTGCGACGAGCATCTCCCATCCCGGTCTCGTGGCGGCGTGTGCCTGCGTCCTGGGCGCGACGTTCGGGATCCTCTCGGAGTACCTCGCGAACGTGATGACACGAACGGCTCCAGTCAGCCGTCCTGACACGGAAGGTGCCACGGCATGAAACTTCAGCACTATCTCGGCGGCCTCGAAGGCCTGCCCCAGCCCCTGAACCTCGAGAAGCGGGTGTTCGTCGAGGAATGGGAGAAGCGGATCTTCGGCATCCACGTCGCGATGATGGGCTTGAGCAACCATCTCGGCTCTGCACTGCCGGAGTACCCGATCGCCCAGGTGCCGACCGAGTTCCACGACGAATGGACGTGGGCGGACCTGCGGACCGGTGCCGAGGGGATGAACCCCTTCGACTATTTCAAGTTCCGCTACTACGAGAAGTGGCTCGGTGGCATCACCCAGTTCTTCATCGACAAGGGCTACGTGTCGGAGGAGGAGATCGGCGCCCTGCTCGGTGGCACCTCGCCGGAAACCGGTGAGACGGGTGCACCGGCGATCGATGCTCAGGTGATCGACTACCTGCGCCGCGGTGACAGCCCCAGGCGCGACGTCGCGCACCCGCAGTTCGCCATCGGCCAGAAGGTGCGAATCACCAACGTCCCGGCCGGAGCCCATACCCGGCTACCCGGCGCGCTGCGCGACCGGATCGGCACCGTGACCCGCATCTTCGAAGGCGACTACGGCTACTTCGTCCACACCGGTGACGGCATCGGGGACCCGATGCCGATCTACATCGTCGAATTCACCCCCGATGAGCTCTGGGGTGTGCGCGCAGAACCGGGTGCGAACACGTTTTATGCCGAGCTGTTCGAGGCCTATCTCCAACCCGTCCAGGAGGACCAGTGAGTGATCAGTTCGCCTACCCATCCGACCGTGAACAGTCGAGCGCCGAAAAGGTTGCGGCACTGGAGCATCTGCTGATCGAGAAGGGGGTCATCACCAGCCAGACCGTCGACAAGGTGCTGTCCTACTTCGAGTCCGAGATGACACCGTTGAACGGTAAGAAGATCGTCGTCAAGGCGTGGAAGGAACCCGATTTTGCTGCCCGCGTGGTGGTCGACACCCCGGCGGCGATCGCCGAGCTGGAACTGCCCGAGGGGATGGCCGGTGCCGAGGGTGAACACCTGCAGGCCGTCGCCAATGTGCCAGGCGTGCACAACCTGATCATCTGCACCCTGTGCTCGTGCTTCCCGTGGCCGGTTCTGGGTCTGCCGCCCTACTGGTACAAGGACCCGGTGTTCCGATCCCGGGCGGCGCGCGAACCCCGAACCGTACTGGCCGAGGTCGGCGTCGAACTCGCCGAGGAGACCGAGATCAAGGTCTGGGATTCCAGCGGGCACTCACGGTGGTTCGTCATCCCCGAACGGCCCTCCGGGACTGATGATTTCACCGATGAGCAGCTGATGGACCTGGTCACCACCGAATCGATGATCGGTGTCGCGTTGGCGGGGCAGCCGGCATGACACTCCACGAAACCTGCACCACCGACCAGGCCGCCCCGTCGTTCGACCACGACTGGCAGCGCCGGGCTTTTGGTCTGGCTCTGGCACTCTCGGAGTTCGGTCACTATCCGTGGAGCGAGTTCCAGCAGAGCCTGATCGACACGATCGGGGGCTGGGAAGCATCGCCGCAGTCCGCCCGTGGCGAATGGGAGTACTACGACCACTGGGTCACCGCGCTCGAAGACGTGGTCCAGCACAGAGAAATTCTCACCGCACCGCTGCACGTCGACGACGGCGACCACGCTGTGACCGACGACCACCACTGACCGACCAACAGACAAGGAACTGCGATGCACATTGAGCCGGGGATCGTCGAAGGTTCGAAGATCGTCCTGAGTTACCTGACCGCCGCAGGTGTCGGCGCCTACGCGCTGAACTCGGCGTGGAAGCACATCAAGGAGCGCGGTTCGGCGTCGCTGGTTTTCGGGACGGTGGCGACGACGGTGATGGTGTTCGTGTTCTTCCAGGTGTTCCCGCATTTCCCGGTGGGAGTCTCCGAAGTCCACCTGATCCTGGGGTCCACCCTGTTCCTGTTGTTCGGGGCGGCGCCGGCGGCGTTCGGGCTGGCCGCGGGACTCCTGATCCAGGGGTTGTTCGTCGCGCCCTTCGACCTCCCGCAGTTCGGCATGAACGTCACCACGCTGTTGGTGCCGTTGTTCGCGCTGCAGTATGTGGCCAAGAGGACCATCGCCCCGCAGACACCCTATGTGGAACTGAAATACCGTCAGGTCCTGGGTCTTTCGGCGACGTACCAGGCCGGGATCGTGTCGTGGGTGACGTTCTGGGCGCTCTACGGCGAGGGTCTGACCGCCGAAACCTTGAGCAGCGTGGCGATGTTCGGCGCGGCCTATCTGTCGGTCATCATCCTCGAACCGCTGGCCGACCTGGCGGTGCTGGCCGGTGCGAAGGGGTTGCACCGATTCCGCGACAACGCCCTGCTCGAGCCGCGGCTCTTCGCTCCCGCCTGATGAGTGCTATAGGTCAGGTACGTCCGCCGGCTGGGGATCGCGTCTCCTGGGCGTGGGCGCTGACCCGCGCCCCCGGAGTGCGGTGATCCCCAGCACGCCGGCGAACGGCAGAAGTACGAGACCGGGCAGTTGGTAGCGCCACGAGAACTCGAACGCCGCCGACGCGAGCAGAATGGTCACGGCCATGCCGACCGCCAGGAGAATGGCCGAGCGGATGCCGCTGTGTCGGGCGCGGCCGAGCCCGAATCCGGCGAGCAGTGCGACGATTCCGAGGACACCCAACAACGTGCCCGGGGTGTAGCCGACGCTGAGCTGATATCCGCGCAGGAACGCGGCGAGGGCAGGCACCGCGGTGGGATCTTGCCCGCTGAACTCTTGCGAAGCCCGGATGCTGTAGTCCAGGTCGACGGTGGGGTACTCCGACTTGAACTGCCATCTGGCGACGGTGACGTCGCCGGGCGCGTCGGCGCGCACAGGGCGGAATCCCTTGAGGAAGTCCAGTGCCACGGCGCCGGCGACGTCCAGCGGCTGCTGGCGTATCACGGCCCAGCCGAACGATCTCTGGACCGCGAACAGGTCCGTGCCCGCGGGAAATCGAGCTCGCCAGGTCGGGTCGGTCTGGATGTGGGCGTAGGCGTCGAGGCGCTTGCGCTGCCCCAACGGCTCCTCGGGGCAGGCCAGCGCCGTCAACGGTTCGAGTGTCAAGCTGTCGCAGTCGGCGACCACGGCGGCGCGGCCGTAGAGCACGTTGCCGGTGGTCCGGGTCAATCCCCACTCGCCCGTCTGCGCGTGGAAGTACGCGCCGTAGCCCGCGATCACCACGCCGAAAGCGACCGCAAACGCCAGCGTGCGCGCGCCGATCGTGCGCCAGCCCGTCCAGGCACGCCATGACCGCCACGCTCCACCCGCGATGACGAGGTAGCACAGCGCCGGAACGACCAACGGAAACGCCACCAGTCGCAGCATCACCGCCACACCCAGCAGCAGCCCACCGAACGCGGCCCGACGCGGGTTCGGGGCGCCGACCCCGAGCAGCACCCACAGGAGTGCGACGAGGAGCACCTGCTGCCAGGCGTCGGACATGATCAGTTGCTCGATCTGGATCTGGTAGCCGTCCAGCAGCAGCGGTGTGGCGGCAAGCGCGGCCAACCACCGATTCGCTCCGTGCCGCAACGTCAGTGCGTACAGCGCGATCGCCGCGCCCACGCCTGCGCAATGCTGAAGCGCGGTAACCAGTTCCAGCCCGCCCACGGCGAGTGTCGGTGTCAGGATGAAGAGTTCGTATCCGATGGGGTGCAGGCCGCCGGGGTTGTAGATGCCGATGTTGCCGAGGTAGCGGAAGGAATCGCCGAACATCAACGCGGGCTGGTAGGCGAACCAGGCCAGCGCGCGCAACGTGACACCGACGGTCGCCACGGCCAGGAACACCCAGTGTCGGGTGACCAGACGACGGGTCGCGCGTGCGGGAGAGGCCGTCAAATTCAGGCGTTGCTGGGCTGCGCCCACTGCACGGTGGGGTACAACTTCTCGACGTCGACCCGGTGCTTGTTGGCCTCCACGATGCTGAACAGCGACTCGATCAGCGTGTTCGAGAGCAGGTGAGGCTGCAGTCCGAGCTCGACCAGGCGGGTGTGCTTGACGTTGTAGTAGTGCTCCGCGGCCTCCGTCCGAGGGTTGTTCATGTGCTCGATCTGTACCGGCCCGGGGAACTGCTCTGCGATCACCCCGGCGATGTCGCGCACCGACATCGACTCGGTCATCTGATTGAACACCCGGAACTCGCCTCGGTCGGCGGGATGCTCGACGGCGAGGCGGATGCATTCCACGGTGTCGCGGATATCGATCAGCCCCCGCGTCTGCTTGCCGGTTCCGTAAACGGTCAGGGGTTCGCCGAGCACGGCCTGGATGACGAACCGGTTCAGCACGGTTCCGAAGACGCCGTCGTAGTCGAACCGGGTCGACAACCGCTGATCCGCCGCCGTCTGGGGGGTCTGCTGACCGTAGACGACGCCCTGGTTGAGATCGGTGGACCGCAAACCCCAGTTCCGGCAGGCGAACTCGATGTTGTGCGAGTCGTGCACCTTGCTCAGGTGATAGAAGGATCCCGGCCGTTTGGGGAAGAGGACCCGGTCCCTGCGACCGTTGTGTTCGACATCGAGCCAGCCTTCTTCGATGTCGATGTTCGGGGTTCCGTACTCGCCCATGGTCCCCAGCTTGACCAGGTGGATGTCCGGGTCGGTCTCGGCGATGCCGTACAGCAGGTTGAGCGTTCCGACGACGTTGTTGTGCTGCGTGTAAACGGCGTGCGCCCGGTCGATCATCGAGTACGGGGCTGCCCGTTGTTCGGCGAAGTGCACGATCGCGTCAGGGGCGAAGTCACGCAACGTGGCGTAGACGAACTCCGGATCCAGCAGATCGCCGGGATAGACGCCGATCTGTTTCCCGGAAACGTCGCGCCATGCCGCCACCCGCACGTCGAGATCCTCGATCGGGACCAGGCTGCAGACGCCGAGTTCCTCGTCGTAGCCGCGTCGCGCGAAGTTGTCGAGCACCGCCACGTCGTGGCCGCCATCGGAGAGATGCAGGGCGGTCGGCCAGCCCAGGTATCCGTCACCGCCGAGTACCAGAACTCGCACAGACTGCCTCCTCCTGGATGTGATGATCACGACGAGCCTAAGCCTTGACAATGGTGGCGTGCACAATGGCGACAAGTACCCACGCATCGAGGAGTGACACATGGACGATCACCGGGGGGCGTTCACCGCGGCCACCGGCCGTCAACTCGAGGCCGCGGGACCGGACAAGCCCCGCTATCGCCGGTACCAATACGAACTGATCGCGCCGCACTGCGGCAGGTCGATCCTCGAGGTGGGCGCCGGCCTCGGCGAGTTCGCCGAGCAGTTCGACGACCTGGACCGACTCGTGGTCACCGATGTCGACCCGGCCGCGGTCGCGGTCATGGCGCGACGCTTCGCCGGGCGCGCCGAGGTCGAGGTCCGTCAACTCGAGCTGGGGACAGCGCCCGATCTCGATCGCCCCGTCGAGTCGGTGGTCGCGATCAACGTGCTCGAGCACATCGATGACGACGCCGGCGCGCTGCGGTCGCTCGCCACTGCCGTCGAGGTCGGCGGCAGGCTGGTCCTGTGGGTGCCGGGCTATCAACAGCTCTACGGCGAGTTCGACCGCAAGGTGGGCCATGTTCGTCGCTACACGCCGAACTCCCTGGCCGATGCCGTACGGCGAGCGGATCTCGACGTCGAACTCGTCAGGCCGGTGAACCTGCTGGGCGGCGTCGCCTGGTGGTTGGCCGTTCGCCGGGGCGGGGCCGGCGCACCCAATCCGAGGTTGGTCGCCGCCTTCGACCGCTGTGTGGTGCCGGTGACGAAGGCTCTGGAACGTCGGGTGCGGGTGCCCTTCGGTCAGTCGGTGTTGTGTGTGGCCCGCAAGCGGAGCGAGTCGTGATTCGACCGTGGCGCACACGAATTCCACTGTGGGGTCGCTACACCGGCGCCTCGGTCATCGCCGGGATCCTCAGCGAGATCGTCTTCCTGGTCACCTACTGGTTCACGGCCGGTCCGCTGCTCGCGAGTCTGCTCGCTTTCGTCGCAGGTGCTGTGCCCAACTATCTGATGAACCGGTACTGGGCCTGGCAGCGCCGCGGACGCCCGGACCGCACCAGGGAAGTCCTCCCGTACGCCGTGATCGTGATCGTCACCGCGCTGACCGCGATCCTGGTCACGACGGCCGCCGATCGCTGGGTTCGCGACCACGTTTCTGCGCAGGCGCTCCAGGTCGGCCTCGTCGGCGCCGCGTTCCTGGCGACCTACGGTGCCATGTTCGTGCTGAAGTTCGTGCTCTTCGACCGGTTCATCTTCGTCGACCGCGCAGCACGTACTCCCGACACCACGTCCGCAGCATGACGCGGGCGTAATTCGCGCCGTAGACCAGGTCACCACCCTTCTTGGTGGCACCGTCGCTGCGGCGGCTCATCGTCATGGGGACCTCGAGGACCCGCGCCCCCCGGGCCATGATGCCGAGCAGTAGCTCCGACGACTGATACTGCGGCTCGACCAGCGGAACCGTGCAGGCCAGTTCGGCCCGCATGGCCCGGAACCCGAACGACGTGTCGGTGAGACGGCGCCACGTCAGCAGCGAGGCCAGCATCGCAAAGACGCGCACTCCGAGCCAGCGCAACCGACTGTCCGACTCGTGTCGACCGAGTCGGCGCGAACCGGTGACAAAATCGGCACGGTCCTCGACCAGCGGGCGCACCAGTTCGGCGAGCTCTGAACCGTCGTACTGGCCGTCGGCGTCGGTGGTCACCACGTAGCGGGCGCCGCAGTCCGCAGCCAGGCGGTAGCCGAGTCGCAGGGCCGCACCCTGACCCCGGTTTCGCGGCGCGACGCAGGTGTAGGCCCCGTGCCGGTCCGCGATCTCCGCGGTCTGGTCCGTGGCGCCGTCGACGACGACGAGCACGTCCACCGGAATGCCGCAGCAGCTTTTCGGTATGCCCGCCAGCACCGCGCCGATGCCGGCGGCCTCGTTGTAGGCGGCGATCACCACCACCAGTTCCGCGAGGCGCGGGTGCGAATGGCGCCGGTGGAACTCCGCGACGGCGAGGGTGTCCACCTCGTCCGGGTATTCGGCGAGGCGTGTCACGCGGTCGCGCCCGAAGCCTCGTCGCGGAAATAGCGCCATGTGCTCTCGAGCCCGTCCGACAGTTCGACCGACGGGCGGTAGCCGATGGCATGCGCACTGTGCGACAGGTCGAGGACCACGGCGGGCATCTCACCCTGTTGCGCCTCAATGTGTTCCGCGACCAGAGGCCGGCCGGTGACACGGCGAACGGTCTCGACGAGTTCCAGCACCGACACCGAACGTCCCGATCCGACGATCGCGCTGCCGGTGTAGGTGCTGTCCCAACCGAGCAGGACAGCACGCACGACGTCGTCGACATGAACGAGATCACGGCGCTGTGAACCGTCGCCGTAGATGCGTACGGTCGAACCCGACAGCGCTGCCCGCATCAGCCTCGGAACAAAACTGTCCTTGTGCGCCATGCCCGATCCGTACACGTTGCTGAACCGCAGCGCGCAGGTCGTGAGCCCGTATGACCCTGCATAGCCCGACAGCAACATCTCGCAGGCGGCCTTGGTGGCTCCATAGGGCGTCAGCGGCCGCAACGGCAGCTCCTCGGTGATCGTGGTGGTCCCCACGTCACCCACCACTGCGTTCGTCGACGCCAGCACGAATCTGGTGACCCCCCTGATTCGGGCCAGCTCGAGCAGTTCGTGGGTGACAGCGACGTTTTCGGCGTAGGTGTCTGCGGGCCTCTCCACCGAGCGGAGTACCGACGTCGCGGCGGCAAGGTGGACGATGGCTACGGTGCCGGGTGCCACTGCCTGGTCGAGGACGGCCTTGTCGAGGAGGTCTCCGACGACGTCGGTCACCCCGGCGCGCGGCTCGTCGGGCTCCTGCCGGTCGACGATCGTCACGGGAATCCCCCTGTCGTGAAACGCCTTCACGACGGCCCGACCGATGAAGCCCCGGCCGCCGGTGATCAGCACGCGCCCCTCACTGTGTGTGTCCACAGCGGTCAACGTAGCGCGCTCGCGGTCTCAGGCTGCTACCGCGCCCGCCACTGCGGCGGGCGTCGGTCGCGCCAGGCCTGCATCCCTTCGGCGACGTCTTCGGTGGCTCCGGCCACCTTGCGCATGGTCTCGCCGAAGCGAACCGACTCGATCCAGCCCATGTCGGCAGTGCGCCAGGCGACCTCCTTGGTCGCCCGCTGAGCCAGTGGCGCCGCCTGGGTCAGGGTCTTGGCCCACGCCATGGCCTCAGCCCGAAGATCACCGGGTTCGACCAGCCTCCAGATCAACCCGATCTCCTTGGCGCGCGCCGCGTCCATCGACTTGCCGGTCAACAGCAGTTCCATCGCGTTGGCCCACCCGACGCGACGAGGCAACCGGATCGCTCCGACAACGGTGGGCACCCCGAGCGTCACCTCCGGGAAACGGAAGCTGGCCTCGGTGCTGGCGATGACGAAGTCGCAGAACAACACCCCGGTCAACCCGTATCCGATGCAGGGGCCGTGCACCGCGGCGATGGTGGGCTTGAACAACTCCATTCCGCTTTCGAAGGAGTTGATAGTCGGCTTCTCCCAGAACGTTCCGCCGAATGTGCCCACTGCGCCCGCGCCGTCCTTGAGGTCGCCACCGGCGCAGAACACGTCGCCGTTGGCGGTCAGGATCCCGACCCAGGCGTCCTCGTCGTCGCGGAACCGATCCCAGGCCGCGTTCAGGTCGTTGCGCAGCGCGCCGTTGATCGCATTGCGCGCCTCCGGCCGGTTCAGGGTGATGGTGGCGACGTGGTCTTCGAGTTCATAGGTGACGAGGCTCATGGCTGGACCCTAATTGCCGAGGCAGATAGGTTCGTCACTCATGGCCCTGTCACCGGACATCGTCGGCATGACCTACCTGTACCCCGACTACTACGAGGTCGGGGTGGAGAAGATCCGCCAGTACGCCAAGGCGGTGAAGAACTCCGACGCCGCGTTCTTCGACGAGGACGCCGCCGGGGCGCTGGGTCACGACGCCATCCTGGCGCCGCTGACGTTCATCTCGATCTTCGGGCTGCAGGCCCAGCTCGCCTTCTTCGCCCATGCGGGCATCCCCATCGAAGAAGAACGGATCGTCCAGAGCGAGCAGGGTCTCACGATGCTGCGGCCCATCAAGGCGGGTGACAGGCTCTACTGCCACATTCGGCTCGAGTCGCTCCGGCAGGCGTTCGGAGCGGACGTCCTGACGATCAGGAGCCGGATCACCAACCAGCACGGCGAGACGGTGCAGGAGGACTACACCACGATGGCGGGCCGCAGCGAATCCGAGTGACGCCCCCGCCGCGTCTCAGCGATCCCCCCGGAACGCGGCGGTGACCTCCGCGACCCGCGGGTCGGTGCGGAGTTGCTCCAGGGTCACCGGAAGTGGGAGACGCCAGTTCGGGTATTCGTCGATCGTCCCGGGAAGATTAGGCTGCCGCGGTTCGGCGATGACGTCATACGGTGAGACGAGCTTGAGTTGACTCGGGGTGGACGCCAGGAACCGGTGCATCGCAACGATGATCGCCGGCTCGTCGGGTTCTGACGCCGCGTCCAGAAGCCCTTCGGAGCGCAGCAGTGCCACCCACTCCGTGCGTTCCCGGTCGGCGTTGGCCCGTTCGGCCGAGACGTCGTCGAGCAGACCGAGGTCGGCGCGCGCCGTCACATGCTCACCCCGCAGGAACCCCGCCGCGGTCGGCAGGTCGTGTGTCGAGAGGCTGGCGGCAGCCCGTGTCGGCCAGTTCGCCGGCGACAACAAGGGCTCGTCCGGTGCGGACTGATCGCGGGTGAACCACGACACCGCGCAAACCAGCATGCCGTTGTCGGAAAGTGCTTGCGTGACTTCCGGTTCCACCGTCCCGAGATCCTCTCCGACCACGGTGGCGTGCGCCCGGTGGGCTTCCAGCGCGAGCACCGCGAGCATGGCGTCGGCGTCGTAGTGCACGTAGGTGCCCCGGTCGGGACCGTCACCCGGCGGAATCCACCACAACCGCCACAGGCCGGCGACGTGGTCGATGCGCAGGCCGTCGGCGTGTGCGAGAACGGCCCGGAGCATGTCGCGCAGGGCGGAGTATCCGGTGGCGGCCAGCCGATCCGGCCGCCATGGCGGCAGACCCCAGTCCTGACCACGCGGGGTGAAGTTGTCCGGCGGCGCCCCGACACTCACCCCCGTCGCCAGGACGTCGGCCAGCGCCCACGCGTCGGCGCCGTCGGCGTCGACTCCCACCGCCAGGTCGTGCAGCACACCCAGTGCCATGCCGGAGTCCCGGGCGGCATCCCGCACAGCGGTCAACTGCTCGGCGCATCGGTGCTGCACCCAGGCATGGAACGCCAGCCTGGGCGCCAGTTCCCGGCGGGCCGACGAGACAGCCGACCCGGTGACATCGCGCAGCGGTTGCGGCCACCGACTCCACCGTCCGCCGTGCCGCTCGGCCAGCGCGCAGTACGTGGCCCAGTCCCGCAAACCCTCGGGCGCCGCCGGATCGTCCAGTGGATCAGGCCTGCCCTCGGAACGCCAGAGAAGTTCCAGCGCAGCGCGTTTGGCCGCCCACACAAGGTCGTGATCGATCCGCTCGGTGCCGGCGGAGACACGCAGCGCGTCCACTTCCGCGCGGACATCGGGATCGGCGCGTCGGTAGGCGCCGATGTCCTCGATGCGTAATGCCAGCGGGTTGGCGAACCGCCGGCTGGAGGGTGTGTAGGGGGAGGGCTGCACCGGATGTGTCGGGCCGGGTGCGTGCAGAGGGTTGAGCAGTACTGCGCCTGCGCCGTGCTCGGCGGCGGTCCACTCCACGAACTCACGCAGGTCGCCGAGGTCGCCGATGCCCCAGGAACGTGCCGAACGCAATGCGTAGAGCTGCAGCATCCAACCCCAGGTGGCAGGGGCCGAGGGCACCGTCGGCGGCGCCGCCACAAGGGTGGACCGATGCCCGTCGAGGGTGTGCAGTTGATACCACCCCGGCGTGAGGTCGCCGGGCAGTTCATCGTGCACCTCGATGTGTGCGCCGGACTCGTCCACCAACAGCGCTGCCCCCGGCAGAGATCTGGGACGTCCGTCCAGCCGGACCGCCACCGTGGGTGCCGGCACGCCGGAACGTTCTCGCTCGGCCAACTTTTCCAACTCATCCCGCCGGGCAGCCTCGGTCGAGGCGTCGACGTCGAGGAGTCCGAGCACTCGGATGACCACGTCGGCGTCCACGGCGACCGGTTCCCGCCGCTCGTTGCGGTAGGACGTGGCCACGCCGTGAGCCGTGGCCAGTTGGCGGAGATCCTCGGAAACCGGACTCGGTTGGGCTGCGAACACCGCGCAGCTATACCCGCACCTCGGTCGCTTACACCGACGTGCGACCGGTGCCACGTTCTGCGGGTGGCTCCGTATACGGTCCAGGGATGAGTGCAGTCTCGGTGATCACCGGCGGAGCGGGCGGCATGGGTCTGGCGACGGCCAAGATCGTCGGCAGGGACCACGGCGTCGTCCTCTGCGATGTCCGACAGGAACGACTCGATGCGGCGGCCGCCGCGCTGGACGACCTCGGGATCACCGCCACAGCGGTGAACTGCGACGTCACCGACGCGCAGGCGGTCGCGCGACTCTTCGAGACCGCCGCCGGCCTCGGGACGGTCGCCTCGGTGATCCACACCGCCGGGGTCAGCCCCAGCATGGGCGGCGCCGACTACATCATCAGGACCAATGCCCTGGGCACGCTCAACGTCGACGAAGCGTTCTATGACACCGCCGCCGAGGGCGCCGCGATCGTGAACGTGGCATCGATGGCGGCCCACCTGCTGCCCGAGGAGATGATGCCGACGGGCAAGTACCCCCTGGCGATGCAGGACGTGGAGACCTTCATGACGGAGATGATGTCGACGTGCAGCGCCGTCCCCGACGAAGCCCGCTCCGGGTTCGCCTATGCCGTGAGCAAGGGCTTCGTCAGGTGGTACAGCTCGTCGCAGGCCGAAAGGTTCAACGGCCGGGGGCTGCGCATCGTCTCGGTGTCCCCGGGATCGGTCGACACGGAGATGGGCCGACTCGAGGAGCAGGCCGGCGCGGGTGCGATGGTCACCAACGCGGCGGTGCCGCGGTGGGGGAAACGCGAGGAGATGGCCGAGCTGCTGGCCTTCTGCGTCAGCGACAAGGCCGGTTATCTCACCGGAACCGACATCCTCAACGACGGCGGGGTGGTCGCCTCGATGAGGGAGCGCGCCAGGGTCGCCGAAGGCGGCTGATCGCCTGTGCTCGCCGAAGGCGGTTGAGGAGCTAGCTGGAGCGCGCGCTCTCCAGTAGTCCGCGGATCTCATCGGGAATCGGCACAGGTCGGCGGGTGGCGCGATCGACGTACACGTGCACCCAGTGCCCGACGGCTGCGACCGGATGGTCACCGGCACCGAGCGGATCGTGCGGAGTCTGGAAGACCCCGAGACGGTAGGTGACGCTGGTTCGGCCCAACCGCTCGACCACCAGGCCGACGGCCAGCGGATCGGGAAATTTCAGCTCGGCGTAGTACCGGCATCCGGATTCGGCCACCACCCCGAGCCACGGGGCGGTCAGCGGATCGGTTCCGGTGGTGGTGGTGATCCACGCGTTGATCGCCGTGTCGAACAGTGCGTAGTAGACCGCGTTGTTGAGGTGACCGAACATGTCGTTGTCGGTCCAGCGCGTCAACACCGGCCAGTGCACCGGGAAATCACCGCTTCGCAGCGACCGATCCTCACTCGTCATGGCCGTAGTTTGTCAGTCAGGGCAAGCTGGGCGTCATGAAGATCCGCGGAGCCGTGCTCGACCAGATCGGTTTACCCCGCCCGTACGCCGACTCCGGTCCGCTGTCGATCGCCGACCTCGACCTGGCGCCGCCAGGGAACAACGAACTGCTGGTGCGCATCGAGGCGGCCGGGCTGTGCCACTCCGACCTGTCGGTGATCGACGGCAACCGCGTGCGGCCTGTGCCGATGCTGCTCGGCCACGAAGCAGCCGGCGTGATCGAGGAGGTGGGCGGGAACTCAGATCTGGCGGTCGGTCAACGGGTGGTGCTCACCTTCTTGCCGCGATGCGGACAGTGCGACGGCTGCGCCACCGATGGGCTGGCGCCATGTATCCCCGGCAGCGCCGCCAACGGTGCAGGCACGTTGATGGCCGGTGATACCCGCCTGACCCGGGACGGCGCGCCGGTGCTCCACCACCTCGGGGTGTCGGGTTTCGCCGGTCACGCCGTCGTGGACCGCCGCTCGGTGGTGCCCGTGGAGTCCGACGTCCCGCCGGTGGTCGCCTCCCTGCTGGGGTGCGCAGTGCTCACCGGTGGCGGCGCCGTTCTCAACGCCGGCCACCCGCAGCCCGGGCAGACCGTCGTCGTGGTGGGATTGGGCGGTGTCGGGATGGCCGCGGCGCTCACCGCGCTGGCACACGACGATGTCCGCGTCGTCGGCGTCGATCCGCTGGCCGACAAACTCGAACGCGCCCGCGCATTGGGGGTTCACGACGCATGCACCCCCGACGAGGCAACCGAACGCCACATCAAGGCGGCGGTGGTGATCGAGGCGGTCGGCCACCCCGCCGCGCTGGAGACCGCGATCGCACTGACGGCGCCCGGCGGCCGCACCATCACCGTCGGGCTTCCCCGCCCGGACGCTCGACTCAGTGTGTCGCCTCTGGGTCTCGTCGCCGAGGGGCGCTCGCTGATCGGCAGCTATCTGGGGTCATCGGTGCCTGCCCGAGACATCCCACGATTCGTCGAGTTGTGGCGCGAGGGAAGGCTTCCCGTCGAAGCGCTGGTGTCGTCGAGGGTCACGCTCGACGAGATCAATTCTGCGATGGACGAACTCGCCGACGGCAGGGCTGTCAGGCAGGTCATAGAGTTCGAGTGAATCAGGTCAGTGCCGCGGTGGCGGGAAGTACATCTCCTGCCGCACGGTGCAGACCAGGCTGCCATCGCGGTTGAACATCGTTCCGTTCGCCAGCGCGAGAGAGTCGGCGCTGCTGGGGGAGGACTGTTCGTAGAGAAGCCAATCCGAGAGCACTGCCGGTGCGTGGAACCACACCGAGTGGTCCCGCTGCGCTGATACCCCGATACCCCCGCGGGCCGCGTATGCCGGCTCGGTCAACGTCACCGCCGACAGGTAGGCCACCAGGCTCGCCGTCAGGACCGGGTCGTCGGGTGTCTCGCCGTCGGGTCGCCACCAGATCCGCGCTTGCGCGGGCGGCGACTGCTCAGCGTCGACGATCCGGCGCTCGAACCATCGCAGACTCGCCCACTGACCTTCGGTGACACCCTCGGACTCGGCGAAATGCGGGGGCACCCGCGGTAGCGAGTCCGGTTCGGGCACTTGCGGAATCGGTGGTTGATAGACGACCTGAGCGGATCCAGCGTCGGCGATCTTGAACGACGACATCGCTTCGAGGAGGATCTGGTCGTCCTGGCGGGCGGTGACCCGGCGCGCTGAAAATGTCCGGCCGTCTTGCAGATCGGCGACCTCGAAGGCCACTGGGCGCCGCGAGTCGCCGGGCCGCAGGAAATACGTGTGCACGCTGTGCGGTGTCCGGCCCGGCGCGGTGAGGCTCGCTGCCAGCAAGGCCTGGGCCGAGATGTGTCCGCCGAGGATGTGGTTGGCCGGCGCAGGAAGTTGCTGGCCGACAAAAAGCCTCGAGTGGACTTGCTCGAGTCGCAGTGTGGCGAGCACGTCGCCGAGTGAGGAGGACATCGCCACGCATCTTGCCTGACCGCTCAGCGGTCGGCTGTCATCGCCCATCGGATGCCACCGACCAGCACCCGGCCGGTCGCGCGGACCACAGTCGTCTCCACCGGCGGCAGGTAGGGCAGCCGCAGTGGTGCTCGCGCCCACTGCGGCAACATCGCGACCGCGGTCGTCGCCAACACCGCATAGGGAGGCCGGGCGATCAGCGGAAGCGGAGGAGTCAACAACAGGAACCGTGCCGCGTCGAGCGCGGCCGCGGTGCTCTCCAACTCGGGGCGGTAGGCCTCGATCCGCTCGGCGAGTTGTTGTTCGGTGCGTGGCGGGTCGGGAACTCCCAGCGCCATCGCGACCCGCGCGGTGTCGGCGACGTAGCCGTCGCGGCCGCGTTGGTCCAGCGGCGCGGCGCCGTACAACTGATGGGCCCGCAGGAAGCTGTCGATCTCCGCGATGTGCACCCATTCGAGCAGGTGCGGGTCGGTGGCGTGATACGGCCGACCGTCCTCTGCGGTTCCGCGCACCCGGGTGTGGATGCCTCGTACCCGGTCCACGGCGCGCTGCGCATCAGCCGACGGGCCGAAGGTGGTGACCGCCAGGAAGGTGCTGGTTCGGGCAAGCCGCCCCCACGGGTCGCCGCGGTAGTCGGAGTGCCCGGCGACCCCCGCCATCGCCAGCGGATGCAGGGACTGCAGCAGCAGCGCGCGCAGCCCGCCTACGAACATCGACGCGTCGCCGTGCACCCGCCGGATGGGCCGATCCTCACCGAACCACCGGGGTCCCGGAGTCTCGTGGATCTGCGCTCTGTTGCTCGGACCATCCGGTCCGGCGACCATTCCGAACACCGCCCGGCCGATCTGCCGCCGGACTGTGTCGATCTCGCGGACCACCATGGCATCCATTGTGTACCCGCCGGCCGCCGGCACCGGAGTGCCCGGGATCAGTGACCGGTGCGCTGCACCCGGCCGCTGCGCTTGCCGGTGATGCCGAGGTAGGCCGCGATCAGCAGGATCGCGACGATGATCCCCACCAGGAACGGGATGATCTCGAAGCCGCCGTTCTCGTTCGAGTACCCCAACCGGTAGGTGACCCACGTTCCGACGAACGAACCGACGGCGCCCAGCGCCACGGTCATGATCACGCCGATGTTCTGCTTGCCGGGCATGATCAGGCGGGCCAGTGCGCCCACGATGAGTCCGACGACTATGGCGCCGATGATTGTTCCGATCACGGATGTCTCCTCTGTCAAGGCCTGGCAGACGAACTCCGCCGGGCTCGTCTGAGCTACCCGTTCTCCGCCGGAATATCCCTCCCGCGGGTGCCGACCAGATGTGAGAAAGCGCGCGCCGCATCGAGGGTTGAACCCCCTTCAGCGGGGAACGCCTCGAGGGCATCCAGCTGTGCCCCACTTCGGGGCGTTGGCTGTCGAGAGGAGTTACTCCAATGAGCGATCAGGACAAGTCCGGACAGGCCCGCGAGGGATTGATGGACTCCGTCAAAGGCAAGGCGAAGGAGATCGCCGGTGCGGTGATCGGCAACGATTCGTTGACCGCCGAGGGCCAACTCGAACAGGCGCAGGCCCGTGAGCGCAAGGAAGCGAACATCGCCGAGGCCGTCGCGGACGCCGAGGTGGAAGAAGCCCGCACCGAACTGTCGGGAGCCGAGGCCGAGCTTGCTCGCGAACGGCAGCAGGTCGACACCGAGGCCGCGGAGATCAAGGGCGCCATCCAGGCGCAGAAGCAAGACGAGAAGCGGATTGCAGAACAAGCCGCCCGCGAGGGCGTCGCCGCCGAAGCGGTGGCAGCCCAGACCGATGCGCAGGTCGAGGCGAGCCGGGCCAAGGCCCGCGAAGACGTCGAAGTCGAGGCAGCGCGCGACGATGTGGTGGCAGCGACCGCCGAGCACGAGACCGCGGTGAAGGTGACCGAGAACGCAAAGCAACAGGCCGAAGCCCTCAGGCAACGCGCAGCGGGCATCACCGAGGAAGCCGACCTGCCGTGAACAACAGCAAGACACAGGAGTGGACAATGAACATCGTCAGCGTGCCGGTCGCGATTCTGAGACTGCAGTACCGGATTGCCCGGGTGCCCCTTCAGCTCATCGAGGACCGGGTGATGACCCGGTTCGACGCCGAGACGCCCGCGCGGCTGTTCTACGAGCGATCGCTGGGCTCGTTGGACGCAGCGGTCGGTTCGGCCCTGGGGGACGTGAACCTGCAGACCAGGGGCTCGGCACTCGTCGAGCGCAGCGATGCGTTGTCGCGTGCCGCGCGGCTGGATGCGACCGCCACCGCCAAGCGCGAGAAGGCGGACGCCGCAAAGGAAGCCAAACTGTCCGAGGCGAGCCAGGAGCAGCAGGACGCGCGCGAGGCGCGGGCGCAGGAAGTCGAGGAAGCGCAGCGATCAGCTCAAAAGCGCGCGACCCGCGCCGCGGAGACCGCACAGCAACGCACAGCGGCTGCGAAGAAGGAAGCCGACGAGGCCGCAAGCCGACAGGCATCAGCGGTCGAAGCTGCAAGGAAAGCTGAGCGGGAGGCGATTCTGGACGACGAGCAAGCCGTTGTCGCAGCCACCCAAGCGAGGTTGGACGACGCGGCCGCCAAGCGCGCTGAAGCCTCGACCAAGCGTGCGAAGGCCGACCGGGTCGAACAACTGGCCGAAACCGAGAAGGTGAAACGCCAGGCGGACCGCGCCAACAGCTGATTGTGCCCGGTCTCGGGCGGGTAATCCTCGGACAGCGCACAGCCCCTCGCGCAGCCATCAGCCCAATCACGGAGGTCATCCATCGTGTCGAAAAAACCTGTCAGCGGCTCCGGTGACGTGGTCACCTATCTGAAAGAACAGCACGAGGCGATCAAGGCGTTGTTCGTCGAGACCCTGGACGCCAAAAACGCCACCGAGCAGCAAGCAGCCTTCACCCGGCTGCGGACCCTGCTGGCGGTGCACGAGACGGCCGAGGAGATGATGGTGCACCCGCGGGTACGCCGGAAGATCGACGGAGCCCGCGAGGTCGTCGACGCCCGCCTCACCGAGGAACACGACGCCAAGGTCGCGCTCGCTGAACTCGAGAACATCCCCTGCGGCACAGCGGACTTCAGCAAGGCCCTGATCCACCTGCAGGCGGCGGTGCTGGAGCACGCCGAGCGGGAGGAGACCGAGGAGTTCACGTTGCTCGAGGAGCAATTGGACCCGGCTGAACTGGCGAAGCTCGCCACCGCAGTGGAGATCGCCGAGAGGATCGCTCCGACGCACCCGCATGCCGGTGTGGAGTCGGCGTTCGCCAACTTCGCCGTGGGCCCGTTCGCATCGCTACTGGATCGGGCACGGGACGCGTTGCGGGGCAACGCAGCCTGACCCATCAGCGAGAACACCCCCACCGGCCCCGGCGTCCATCGCCGGGGCCGGTTCGTTCCCGGGGCGACGTTTGTCCGCCGCGACAGCGGGTACCACCGACTACTGGCGCACAGCCCCTCGCGCCGGCCTGGTCCGCCCGATTCGGCGACCGCCATTGATCAGCAATCGCTTGGAGCACCCATGCCCCCATCACGTAACCGCGACCAGAACGCCCCCGCCGCCGTCGGCCCCGCTGGATCACCCGAAGAGTCTGCAGGACAGCCGGATTCGCGTGCCCAGACGGGGCGCTACCTGACCACCGCGCAGGGCCTCCGATTGCCCGACACCGATCACTCTCTCAAGGCGGGGCCCCGCGGGCCGACACTGCTGGAGGACTTCCACCTCCGCGAGAAGATCACCCACTTCGACCATGAGCGGATCCCGGAGCGGGTGGTGCATGCACGCGGTGCCGCCGCGCACGGCACCTTCGAGGCGTACGGAAACGCCGCCGATGTCACCAAAGCGGGCTTCCTGGCCAAGGGCAGAAAGACCGAGGTGTTCTGCCGGTTCTCCACGGTGCTGGGATCGCGCGGATCCGCCGACACCGTGCGGGACACTCGTGGTTTCGCGGTGAAGTTCTACACCGACGAAGGAAACTTCGACCTCGTCGGCAACAACATCCCGGTGTTCTTCATTCAGGACGGCATCAAATTCCCCGACGTCATCCACGCCGGCAAGCCCCACCCGGATCGCGAGATCCCGCAGGCCCAATCGGCGCACGACACGTTCTGGGACTTCGTCTCGCTGCACACCGAGGCGACCCACCACGTCTTCTGGAACATGAGCGACCGGGGCATCCCGCGTTCGTACCGGACGATGGAAGGCTTTGGCGTCCACACCTTTCGGCTCGTCAACAAGCGCGGTGCCACCAGCCTGGTGAAGTTCCACTGGAAGCCCGTTGCCGGCGTGCACTCGCTGGTGTGGGAAGAGGCGCAGATCGCCGCCGGTGTCGATCCGGACTTCCACCGCCGTGACATGGCCGACGGCATCGAAGCAGGTGCGCCACTGGAGTACGAACTCGGAATCCAGGTGATGCCCGACGACGAGTCGGAGACGTTCCAGGGCATCGACCTTCTGGACCCGACGAAGATGGTGCCCGAGGAACTTGCGCCGGTGCACCTCATCGGCAAGCTCACGCTGGACCGAAACCCGACGAACTACTTCGCCGAAACCGAACAGGTCGCCTTCCACACCGGCAACCTGGTGCCCGGAATCGAGGTCACCAACGATCCGCTGATGCAGGCACGGCTGTTCTCCTACCTCGACACCCAGCTCACTCGACTCGGCGGACCCAACTTCACCCAACTGCCGATCAACAGGCCACACTGCCCGGTCAACGACATGCTCCGCGACGGGATGCATCAGACCGCCGTCCACACCGGCCAGGCGCCGTATCTGCGCAACAGCATCGATGGAGGCGAACCCCTGGTCGCCACCGCTGACGAAGGCGGCTACGTACCCGTGCCGCGCCGAGTCGACGGTCCGGTCGAGCGGGCCGAACCGGTCTCGTTTTCAGATCACTTCAGCCAGGCCGCCATCTTCTACCAGAGCCTGACCAAGGTCGAAAAGGTGCACATCGTCGAGGCGTTCACCTTCGAGCTGGGCAAGTGCTACGAGAAGGTGATCAAAGAACGCGAACTGGAGGTGCTGGCCAACGTCGACACCGACCTGTGCCGCCAGGTTGCCGAAGGCCTGGGACTCCCTGCGCCGAAGGGCAACCCGCCGGAGAACGTCGTCCCGTCCGCGGCTCTGTCCCAGATCGTCACCGAGCCCGGCCCCGTCGCCGGTCGGAAGGTCGCGGTCATCGCCGACGCGGGCTCCGATCTGGCAGCTGTGACGACGCTGACGAAGTCGTTGGGAAAGCTGGGCGTCGAGGTGCTCGTGACCGCGCCGGTCGGTGGCACCCTGAAAGCAGGCCGCCGCGCCGTTGTGGTGGACCGGACCTTCGCCACCGCCCGGTCGATCGAGTTCGACGCGGTCGTGGTGGCGGCGGGAACCACGCCCACCAATGACATCAAGCTAGTGGTGCTGCTGCAGGAACTCTTCCGGCACTGCAAGGCCCTCGGCGCATGGGGTGACGGTGTCTCGTTGCTCGACGCCGCCGGCATCGACCGTGCCGCGCCGGGTGTGCTCATCGGCAGCGATGCCGACAAGCCCTTCACCACCGAACTGGTCACCGCCTTGGGAAAGCATCGGGTGTGGGAACGCGCCGATGCCGTGATGGCCTCGGCGGTGGCGCCGTCGAAGATCCCGGCCGACAAGTCGGCGCCGCGTAAGCGTGCGTTGGTCAAGAAGGGAACGCGACGGTCGCGGAAGTGACGCGGGTCAGCGTGCGTTGCGGTTCCACTCCAGCCAACCGATTCCGGAGCGGCCGTCACTGGTGCTGACGGCCACCCAGGCGCGGGGGAAGTAGCTGATCCGGCCGTCGTCGGCGGTCAGTCGCACGGGGGCGTGACCGCGGATGTCGACGTCGAGGGTGAGCCCGCCGGGCTCGAGCGCCAACGTCGTCGAGGTCGGTAATCCGTTGTCGGCGAACGCGGCCTGCGCAATGACCGATGTCAGTTCGGTGAGTCCGGCGTGCGGCGGCTGCTGGTAGCCGATGCCGATCGGCGGCATTCCGTCGATGCGGATGTCGACACCGTGGAGGCGGGTTCCGTCATCGAGGTGCAGGGCGCTCCACACCCAGTCCATTCCCCACCAGTCGCGCACCCCCCAGGAGTGGTCGCGCTGCCCGGCGACGCCGTCGAGTCGGTACTGCCGGCCGTCGGCTGTGACGGTCCCGGAGACGGTGCAGGCGATCTCGTAGCGCGGAGTGATGCGGTACTGGTACGGAGTGCCCGCCGTCGTCCAGGTGAGGTCCATCGTCAGCTCCGTCGGTCGCCCCGCCTCGCCCCGCAGCAGGGCTGCTGGATCGTCGTACGACTCGCCGCGTCCTCGAACGGTCACCCGGTAGGTCTGCAGAGGCTCGCTGGCATCGAAGGTGAGATGCGCTGCCTCGGTGTTGATCTCGGACGGATCCGTCGGCAGCTCGACGGCGAAGTCGACGATCGCGACGGTCGGCATGTCGGGGCCGCACAGCAGCGCGTTGATCCATGCGGTGTTCTGGTTGGGCACCAACCCGAGCCGGACCCAGCCGCCCACGTCCTGGCCGGCATCGGCGAAGTCGAAGTACCAGCTCTCGTTCCACAGCTCCTCGCCACCCGGTGTATGCGGGCCTTCGTCCTCGCTGCTGGGTGAAAGCGGTTCGGGCGCATCCACTTCCGGAAGTACCTCGAGTGCGTCGGTATCGAGCACGTGGTCGCAGTGTCGCGCCAGCATCGTCATGAACATCTGATCGCCGCGCTCTGTTTGCGCGACGAGCATCGACGACACGATCGCCATCATCACGCCGAAGAAGCTCTGTCGGCGCACCCCGTCACGGACGACATCACGATCGACCGTCGCCCCGGTGCCCTCCAACGCGTGATGGTAGGCAGCCAACAGCGCGTCGTAGTTCTGCCGGCGCGCCTCTGTCGGCAGGGCGCAGCCGAGGAAGTAGGCGACATCGGTGAATGCCGGTCCCCACGTGACGGTCTGCCAGTCCACCACGGTCAGCGCGCGCTCGGCACCGGCTTGCCCGAAGAGCATGTTGTCGAGGCGGTAGTCGCCGTGGACCAGTCCGTGCACCCGGTCCGACGTTGCCTCGGCGGCGAGGTGGGCGTCGAACGCGCCGACCAAACGCTCGCACACCATCCGATGCCTCGGCGCGATGGCGTCGCCGAATCGCTCGGAGAACCCGGCCCACAGTTGCGCGACCAGCGCCTGATTCAGCGGTGATTCGCGATTGAGCCATTCGCTGGCGGTCAGCGACGTGTCGCCCAGCATCGGGCCGTGCACCTTGCCGAGCTCGGAAAGTGCCAGGTGCGCCTGTTCGACTGTGGCCCCGCGGATCTCGTCGCCGACGACCGCGGGTGCGGCGTCCCCGATCAGCAGGTCGAACGCACCGGTCTGCGGGTCGTAGGCAGCGTGGTGACACGGTGCCACCGGCCCGGACAAGCCCGGCGCGACATCGGTGTAGAACCGTACTTCACGTTCGTAGAGCCCGAGCGCCTGTCCAGTCTGCCTGCTGCTGGGGTCGGTGGCGGCGACCTTGAGCACCACCGACGCCGGACCGCTCGACCCGGCATCGGCGTAGGTCAGCGTGATGCGGTAGCACTCGCTCATCTGGCCGGTGCCGATCCGCTCGAAGGTGAAATCGGTGACGGTTCCGCGATCGAGAACAGCGGTCAGCCAGTCGGCGCTGAGTTCGGTGGGGCGTTCGATGACGAGATCAGTGCGAGCCACCGTGTGAACTTAACAGTGAGGCCGGTCACACTGTTGACGGGTGTCAAGACCCCGCAGTCACAGTCCCGTCGCCGTTCGGGCCGGACGTTGGCTCGGGGAGCTTGCCCGCTGCGAACTCCGCCGCGTGATCCACCACGCCCCTGATCGCGTAGGCGCCGTGAGCGCCGCCGTCCCCGCCGGTCGGCGAGCAGACCGGGTCTTCGGGGATGCACAGGTCGAGAGTCTTTCCCGCGTATTCAGGGCCGACGGTGATGGGCGGTGCGCCGGTGTTGAGCATCTGCAGGAAGCCGCTCGACGGCTTGCCGAACAGCGTCACAGCGGCCACGTGTTCGGCGACTGACGGGTCCATCGGACCGGTCATGCCGGGGGGCGGGGTGTAGCCCTCGGGAATGGCGTCCTCGGTGATGTAGGCCGCGACCGCCGCGCCCTGCGAGAATCCGCCGAGCACGATCTGCGTGTCAGGGCAATCGGTGGTCATCTGCACGATCCGGTTGCTGGCGTCGATGACGCCGTCCGCGGCGGTGGCGAAGTCGAGCGAGGCGGGGTAATTCACGCGTAGACATCGACCGACTTGCCCTCTGTCTTCGCGCGGAGCGAATCCACGAAGGCCTGTCCGGTCGACCCGACACCTGGGGGTTCGAACGTGCCTCGCGCAAAGACCACCTCGACATCGGGGCACGGTGCTGCGTACGCGGGGGGTGCGAGCGCGGGCATACCCGCCACTGCCACCACGATCGGTGCGACGCCTGCCAACCAACGACCAATTCTGCTCATGTGGACCGCCTGTCTCGTATCCTCAGCTGCGGTCGGCGCCATTGCTCCCCCGGCCCGACGGCAAGGGTGTACCCGCAGGAACTTTCAGTCGAAACGCCACAATGTTATTGGTTACCGGCACTTAACGTCACGTCGGCGACGTCATCCGCGGCTCGGTCGAGCAGTTCGAGCACCGTGCGCACGTGTGTGCGCCGGACCGCCGCCCACACCGCACGGGTCGCCGGAGTGCGGTGGTGGACAAACGTGGCGAAGAGCAGACCATCGGCTCGCCGCTCGAAGAGCAACTCGCCGGGCATCCCGATGCGCGAATCTCTGCCCAGCAGAACGCGTTCCGAAGTGCGGTGACGGATCACCCAACCCAGCACCGACGCCGATGAGTTCGTCGCGGGCAAACCGAGCGCCGCCCAACCCGCCGTCAGCTCGGCCCGGGTGGCCGCCGGTGCCCCCTCGAGCACAGCTCTGGCCCAGGTCTCCGCCGTCCAGTCGGGGTGCTTCTGGGTGCTCAGCACGAACGCGTCGGCATAGTCGACACGGGGCAGGGTGCTCAGTGTGGTGGTTGCCGCCGGCACGTCGATCTGACGGGCGTGCTGGTGCCGGTGCCGCGAAACGGAGTTCAGGAGCCTGGGGTGGATGATCCGGCGGAACGGCACGATCGCCGCCCTGCATGCGCGACCCATGATATGAAGCATACACAACTGTATGTATCATTTGTGAACGCTGTCAACTAGAAAGTGACCATGCCCGCGGCCACCCGTACCACCCGCGACGATTGGATCGACGCCGGCCTGTCCGCGCTTGCCGACGGTGGACCGGATGCGGTGCGCGTCGACGTCCTCGCCCAGACACTCGGTGTGACACGAGGTGGCTTCTACCACCAGTTCAGCAGCCGCCCGGCATTTCTCGACGCGTTGCTCGACGCGTGGGAAAGCAGAAGTACCGAGGAGGTTCGCGAACGTGTCGAGCGTGAAGGTGGTGATCCGCGTCGGAAGGCCACCCGTGCGGGGATGTTGACGTTCTCCGACGCACTGCTGCCCATCGACCTCGCGGTTCGCGACTGGGCACGCCGCGATGACGCAGTGGCCGTGCGGCTTCGGCGGGTCGACAACCACCGGATGGACTACCTGCGCGAACTGATCTCGGGCTACTGCGCCGACCCCGGCGAGGTCGAGGCACGCGGGATGCTGGCGTTTGCCCTGGCGATCGGAAACCACTGCATCGCAGCCGAACACCCGGGGAGCAGCCGTGCCGATGTGCTGAAGCGCGCCACCCGTCTGCTGTTGGGTTGACCTATGGTCGCGCCTCGAAGATCAGGTTGAACGGTGTCTGCGCCGCCCGGCGGAACTGCGTGAAACCGCCACCGTCCACCATGACGTCTTTCAACCGGCGCTCTCCGGCCTGTGCACCCAGTGCTGGACCTCGTCGCGCCAGTGAAACCGGCACGCAGATCAGAGACGATGCGGCGTAGAAGAGTCGTCCCACAGGGTTGAAGTTGTCGGCGACGTTGTCGTTGGCAAATGGCTCGACGAGCAGGCAGTGGCCATCGGACTTGAGGGTCGCTCTCGCATGGCGAGCGGCACCGACGGGATCCGCCATGTCGTGCAGGCAGTCGAAGAAGGCGATGAGGTCGAAGCCGTTGCCCTGGTAGGAGGTTGCGTCGGCAACCTCGAAGGTCGCGTTGTTCACGCCCGATGTCGCCGCGCGATCGCGGGCAGTGTCGATGGACGGGCGGTGGTAATCGATCCCGACGAACTGTGAATCCGGAAACGCCTGCGCCATCAGTATTGTGCTCGCGCCGTGTCCACACCCGACATCGGCGGCCCGGCCCCCTGCAGCCAGCTTCTCGACCACCCCATCCAGAGCGGGCAGCCACGACGTCAGCAGATTGGCGTGGTAGCCCGCCCGGAAGAATCGTTCAGTGCCCTCGAAGAGACATGGATGATGTTCCCCCCACTCCATGCCCTCGCCACTGCGGAAGTTCTCCACCGCGCGATCGCGAACCGCAAAGAGGTCACGGATGATCTGGTACGCGCCCGGAAGATCGACCGGGCCCTCGGGGTCTGCCAGACATATCGCTTGTTCCTCGTTCAGGTGGTACTTGTCGTTGGGCTCGTCGAAGTCGACATAGCCGCTCGCCGCCTGGTTGGCGAGCCACTCGCGCAGGTAGCGTTCGTTCGTATCGGTCCGGCGGGCCAGTTCCTCGACCGAACAGGGCTGCTTCGCAAGCTCCGCATACAACCCGAGCTCGTCTCCGATCGACACCAGGACGGCACTCGCGGCGGCGCCCAGATCACCCACCGCCTTGCCGAGGAATGTCTCCAGCCTGTCTTCGATGGTTGTCATCGCAAACTCCTTCGGCCACCCCGTGATTGAACGGTAGACCGATGCTGGGCAGCACCCGTGGCTTTGGCCGTTTTGGTCAACTCAAACGGTCAGCGGGGCGCTCGGCGGTGACCGCGCCGGCAAGGACGATGTCGACCGCCGCCGCGATGGTGTCGTCATCGGGGAGCGTGCCGAACATCAGCGACGGGCACGCGACGACGCCGGACAGCATCGACACCGCCGCTTCCAGTCCGCTACCGCTGAAGGATCCTTCGAGCATCGTCCGCAGCGGTCGCTGACCGCCGGTGTTGATCTTGTCTCTGAGCTGACCGATCTCGTCGACCGATGCCCACTGCGCCATCCCTGCGAGAAGGCGGTCCAGCCGCATGTCGATGACAACTTGACGGAACACCTGCAACTCGCCGATGAGGTCGGCTCGCAACTCGCCGGTCGGCGGATGATGGGGCATGTCGCCGATGCCGTCCAGCGCCAGCACGATCAGGTCGAACCGGGCGGGCCAGTGGCTGTACAACGTGGTCTTCGAGTAACCGGCCACTTCGGCGACGCGGGCGTGGGTCACCGCGTCGGAGCCCTCGTTGACAAGAACGTCGAGAGCGGCGCGCGCGACGTCGGCGCGGGTGCGCGCGACCCGAGCGTCCTCACCGGTGTCGGCCGCCATCTGTGTACTTCACCTCGTCGCCGTGGTCTTCCGCTGTTGGAGCCCGCCCGAGAGAAATTAACTGATGAACTAATTACCCGGTACCAGACGATCGAATCAATACTGAACGTTTAGAACAGTAGTGTACGGGGGATTCAGCGGGCGCGTGCACAGCGACTCGCTGTGACCACGGTGAATCCCAGACCGCACCCCGCAAAGGAACCCCATGTCCGCCATCTTCTTCGGCTCCATCAGCACCCTCGCCGACACGTCCGAGCTGCAGCGCAGAGCCTTCAACGAAGCGTTCGAGGCACACGGCCTCGATTGGAACTGGTCACGCGACGACTACCTGTCCATGCTCGACTCCAATGGCGGCGCCCAGCGGATCGCCGACTACGCCGAAGCCCGCGGGGACGAAGTCGATGCGCCGGTCGTGCACGCCACCAAGTCGCAGATCTTCCAGGCGCTGCTCGGTGCGGAACCGTTGACCGTGCGGCCCGGAGTCGTCGAAACCGTCCAGGAGGCCAAGCGCGACCATCGGAAGGTCGGCTTCGTCACCACGACGTCGCAGGGAAACATCGACGCGCTCCTGGCCGCGTTGAAGCCCCATATCAGCGCGGAGATGTTCGATCTGATCGTCAACCGTGACTCCGTCAAGAAGCCGAAGCCGGATGCTGCGGCGTACACGTTTGCGCTCGAGCAGTTGGGTGAGGACGCGCGGACTGCCGTGGCCATCGAGGACAACGTCGGGGGAGTCGCTGCGGCGGTGGCGGCTGGTGTCACGTGCATCGCATTCCCGAACGAGAACACCACCGGCGGCGATTTCAGCGCCGCCGCCGAAACAGTCGACCACCTCGAGTCGGGGCAGGTCCTCGGTCTCAGCAGGGCCTGAGCGAGCACCCCACACCACTTCGATGACATTGAGGACATCACCATGAGCAATCTTCAAGCGCAGGTGTCAGCCGGCGACCGGGCGTTCCACGTCGAAGGCTACGAAAAGATCGAGTACGACCTCGTCTACGTCGACGGCGTCTTCGCCCTCGACAACTCGGAGTTGGCGGACACCTACCGTCCCTACGGCCGGACGCTGATGGTCATCGACGAGGTTGTCCACGACCTCTACGGTGACGCCGCCCGGGCCTACTTCCACCACCACGAGATCGAGTTGACGGTGCTTCCGGTGCAGATCCGGGAGACCGCGAAGTCGCTGGAGACATTCGAACGGATCGTCGGCGAGTTCGATGCCTACGGTCTGGTCCGCACCGAACCGGTGCTCGTGGTGGGCGGTGGCCTCACCACCGATGTCGCCGGGTTCGCCTGTGCCAGTTACCGCCGCAACACGCCGTACATCAGGATTCCGACGACGCTCATCGGCCTGATCGATGCCAGTGTGTCGATCAAGGTGGCCGTCAATTACGGCAAGCACAAGAACCGGCTGGGTGCCTATCACGCATCACAGAAGGTGCTCCTGGACTTCTCGTTCCTCAAGACGTTGCCAGAGGATCAGGTGCGCAATGGCATGGCCGAGCTGATCAAGATCTCCGTTGTCGGCAACAGCACGATCTTCGAGATGCTCGAAGAGCATGGCGCCGATCTGCTGCGCACCCGCTTCGGCCATCTGGACGGCACGCCGGAGCTGCGGGCGGTGGGGGACCGGCTCACCTATGCGGCCATCGCGACGATGCTCGACCTCGAGGCCCCGAACCTGCACGAGATCGATCTGGACAGGGTGATCGCGTTCGGTCACACCTGGAGTCCGACACTCGAGCTCACGCCACCGGAGCCGTTCTTCCACGGCCACGCGATCAACATCGACATGGCGCTGTCCACCACGCTGGCCGAGCAACGCGGTCATCTCTCCGTCGGCGATCGTGACCGTGTTCTCGGTGTGATGAGCGACCTCGGCCTGGCGCTCGACAGCCCCCACCTCACCCCGGAACTGCTCACCGCGGCGACGTCGTCGATCCTCAAGACCCGCGATGGTCTGCTGCGCGCGGCGATTCCGGCACCGATAGGGCAGTGCATCTTCCTCAACGACGTGACCACCGATGAACTCGCGGACACACTGGTGCTGCACAGGAAGATCTGCTCGGACTATCCGCGCCGCGGTGACGGTGTCGACATGTTCACCGCAACCACGCCCGAGGGCACCCATGAGTAGTCCGGCGGTACTCCAGGCACCTCGTGGACCGAGGCCGGTGACACCGTCGACCATTCTCGCCGAGGAGCTGTCCGAGTTATGCCGACTGCTGGACGCGGCCGACGCCGACCCCACGGTGCGAGACCGGTTGTATCGGGCACGGGACCTCGCTGCCGGCCTCGATCCCTACCTCGCCCAGTGCACGACGCCGGAATCGGCTGCGCTGGCCGATCTCGCACACCGAACACGTGAGATCAACTGGGATGCAGAGCCTTCCGGAGGCCGACTGGAGCAGGAAATGCTGTCGGGACATGTCGAAGGTCAACTGCTGAAGTTCCTGGTGCATCTCGCCGGTGCCCACAGGGTGCTCGAGATCGGGATGTTCACCGGGTACTCGGCGCTGGCGATGGCCGAGGCGGTGCCGGATGACGGCACTGTCGTGGCATGCGAGGTCGATCCCGGTGCTGCCCGCTATGCGCGGGAGTGCTTTGATGCATCCCCGGTGGGCCACAAGATCACCATCGAACTGGCGCCGGCGTTGGACACACTGCGGCGCATGGAGAACGCCGGCGCGGCGGCGTTCGACTTCGTGTTCATCGACGCGGACAAGGCCGGCTACCTCAACTACGTGGAGTTCCTCATCGAGAGCACGTTGCTCACGCCGAGGGCGGTGATCGCGGTCGACAACACCCTGATGCAGGGCGAGCCCTACAAGCAGGATGGCACGCGGACGGAGAACGGGGCCGCGATCGCCACATTCAACGCCGCGCTCACCTACGATCCGCGCGTCGAGCAGGTGCTGTTGCCCCTACGCGACGGTGTCACCCTGATCCGGCGGGCACCGGATCGATCAACGTGACCGCCGTTGCGCCCGTGGCGGTTTCCAGTTCGGCCGCGGAGGTGCAGCACCCCCGTCGCAGCGATGCGGGAAAGACCTGCGCAACGCTGCTTGCTCTGCTCGCCACCCTGCCGATCGATCTCGCTCTGGTAGGTCTCGCGCTCCTGCGTCGAGTGCCGGATCCGGCCGGGACTGCGGGCGACGGGCGGACCGTGCTGATCAGTGGCGGCAAGATGACCAAGGCGCTGCAGTTGGCGAGGGCCTTCCATGTCGCCGGGCACCGGGTGGTTCTGATCGAATCGGCGAAGTACCGCCTCACCGGTCACCGTTTCTCCCGGGCGGTGGACGCGTTCCACTGCGTGCCCGAGCCCACTGCGAGCGGATACGCCGAAGCGCTGCTCGACATCGTCCGGCGCGAGCGCGTCGACGTGTTCGTCCCGGTTTCGAGTCCGGCGGCGAGCCTGCACGATGCCCGCGCCCGACGACTGCTCGACGGCGTCTGCGAGGTGGTGCACGCCGACGAAGACATGGTCCGCATGATGGATGACAAGGCTGCGTTCTCGAAAGCCGCTGGCGCCCTGGGCCTGCGGGTGCCCGACTGGCGGCGGATCACCGATCCGCAGCAGGTGGCGGACTTCGACTTCCCCGACGGGCGCAGCTACATCCTGAAGCGGATCGCGTACAACCCGGTGGGGCGCCTGGACCTGACGAGGCTGTCCGCCGAGACTCCGACGAAGAACGCCGAATTCGCCCGTGCGCTGCCCATCTCGGACAGCGATCCGTGGATTCTGCAGGAGTACATCGAGGGCCAGGAGTACTGCACCCACGGGACCGTCAGGTGCGGCAGGCTGCAGGTGTACGGCTGCTGTGAGTCCTCGGCCTCGCAACTGAACTACGCGATGCTGGACAAGCCCGAAATACTCTCGTGGGTGGAGCATTTCGTCGGCGAGGTGGGCGTCACCGGACAGGTCTCCCTGGACTTCATCGAAGCCGCCGACGGCCACGTCTACGCCATCGAGTGCAATCCGCGCACCCACTCGGCGATCACCATGTTCGACAACCACCGGCAGGTCGCGGCGGCCTACCTCGATGACGGCCATCCCATGGTCACGCCGCGGCCCGGCGCCCGCCCGACATATTGGATCTACCAGGAACTCTGGCGGCTGCTGACCCAGCCGGGACGCCGCCGCCACAGGCTGGCGACGATTCTGCGAGGGAAGGACGCGATCTTCACCTGGTGGGATCCGTTGCCCTACCTCATGGTTCACCATGTGCAGATCCCGGTCCTGCTTCTGGGCAATCTACGCAGACGCCGTGGGTGGACCAAGATCGACTTCAACATCGGCAAGCTCGTCGAAGAAGGCGGGGACTAGATGGCGTCGATTCTGCACCTGGTCGGATCTCCGGTGGACGACTTCCACGCCGAACTGTCGCGACTGTACGCGGGCGCGTGCATCGAGGCCCTCTCCGCGCGCACCTCACACACCATGCATGTCGCCTACGTCTCTCCGGACGGGACGTGGCGGTTCCCTGCCGATCTCCGCACCGAGTCGCTGTCAGCAGCAGTCCGGATGACGGCGTCGGAGGCGATCAACCATCTGGGTGTGCTCGGCATCGACGCGGTGGTACCGCAGATGTTCTGCCTGCCCGGAATGACGACCTACCGCGCGCTGTTCGACTTTCTCGGTATCCGATACCTGGGCAACCCGCCGGACGTGATGGCGATCGCGGCCGACAAGGCCAAAACCAGGGCGGTGGTGGCCGCCGCCGGCGTGGCGGTACCCGCCGGGGCGGTGGTGCACCCCGGTGACGACCTGCCGCTGCCGCTGCCGGTCGTCGTGAAACCGGTCGCCGCGGACAACTCCGTCGGGGTGTCGCTCGTCCGGGAACCCGCGGAGTACAAGGCCGCCCTCGACGCCGCCGCCGCGCACAGCGGCGCCGCACTCGTCGAGTCCTACGTGGAACTGGGTCGAGAAGTACGGTGCGGCATCGTGGTCCGCGACGGGGAGATGGTGTGCCTGCCGCTGGAGGAGTACGCGGTCAACCCGGACACCAAACCGATCCGCGGCCGCGACGACAAGTTGGCCCGCGACGGCGCCGGGGAGCTGTATCTGGTTGCCAAGGACGATTCCCGGGCGTGGATCGTCGTCGACGACGAAGCCCTCACCCAGCGGGTGTGGGCGGCGGCCCGGGAGTGTCACATCGCGCTCGGCTGCCGGCACTACAGTCTGTTCGACTTCCGCATCGACCCCGACGGCCGACCCTGGTTCCTGGAGGCAGGGCTGTACTGCTCCTTCGCACCCAGCAGTGTCGTCGCCGTGATGGCCGCAGCCACCGGGATGGGCGTCGCCGACCTCTTTGAACTGGTCCTGGCCGAACTGGGACGGGAGACGCCATGCCTGACATCACCACGATGACTCCAACGGGGGTGCGCATCAACGACTTCCGGGTCGGAGCGCTCGACGAACACGCGGTGGCCGACCTGCGGCGATTGCTGGCCGAACACGGCGTCGTCGTGATGCCGTCACAGGACATCGACGACCGGCGGTTCCTGGAGTTCCTCCGCAGCTTCGGCCCGACGATGTTCACCGTCGGCGAGACGCCGGTCCCCGGATTTCCCGAGCTCAACGTCATCAGCAATGTCGGGCGGACCACGCCGCCGCGATCGACGTTCCACACCGACACCAGCTATGTGCGGAAACCGCCGAGCTACACCGCATTACGGGCCGTCCACGTCCCCGCCCGCGGCGGACACACCCTGTTCACCAACCAGTACACCGCGTACGAGACGTTGCCGGCTGACTTTCGTGACGACCTCGCGGGACGTCACATCACCCACGTGGTCACCGGCCTGGATCTGGGCGCAGACGACGAGACGTCGGCGGTGCATCCGATTGTCCGCGTGCACCCCATCTCGCGGCGCAGATATCTCTACCTCTCCGCGCCCGGCCGTTGTGCACAGGTGAGCGGCATGTCCGCGGAGCAGGCCGGCGTCACCATTGCCCGACTGTTCGAACACTGCACGCACCATGACAACGTCCTGCGCCACGCCTGGGCCCCGGGTGACGTCGTCATGTGGGACAACCGCTGTGTGCTGCACCGCGCCGATCATGACGGCGTCGTCGGTGACCGGGTCTTTCATCGCGGCATGGTCGTTGAGCAGCAATAGCGGGCGCTTCGTCGAAGTCGCCAGTCCTAGAGTGCTTCCCACGTGCCCGGGACCACCATGACCGGCCGCTCGGCCTTGTGCAGTGTGGCCATCGCGACGCTGCCCAGCATGACCTCCCGTGCCATCGAGCGCCCCCGTGATCCCACGACGATCACCGCCGCATCCCGGTCGGCGGCACAGACGATCAGCGCGTCCGCGACGGCATGCGCCCGCAATCCGCGACCCCGTTCGACCCGCAGACGGGTGACCTTCCGGCCGCCCAGGATGTCGGCTTCCACGGGCGGCGGGTCGGTGTCGGTGTCGGTGTCGACGGAGACCAGCAACACGTCGCGCTCCGGGAACAGTCGCGCGGCCGCCGTGAACGCTGCCTCTGCGCCGGGCGA
This sequence comes from Mycobacterium sp. DL, assembly GCF_039729195.1. Lineage (NCBI taxonomy): Bacteria > Bacillati > Actinomycetota > Actinomycetes > Mycobacteriales > Mycobacteriaceae > Mycobacterium > Mycobacterium sp. DL. The sequence goes on along the minus strand of NZ_CP155796.1, from coordinate 5,991,963 downwards.
GCCATCCCATCCGACCACCAGCGGCCCGTTCGAGAGGGCGGCGTGCTCCGCGGCCAGCATCGGATGGGGGACGACGACCATCGGGCGTGCGCTGTAGTGCACCACCAGGTCAGACACGCTGCCCAACACCGCATGGGTGCCACCGAGGCCGCGGGAACCGACCACGACGAGGTCGGCATCCACCTCCTCGGCGGCCTGGGCGATCCGCCAGCCCTCCCCGCCCCAGGTCCGTTTCAGCAGCGCCTGCGCGTCCCACCCGGCGGCGCCGGCCAACGTCACGCCCATGGCCACCACCCTCTGGGCCTCGTGCTCACCATCCCGCTCGATCATCGCGACCAGGTCGTCGAGATCCCGGGCGCGGGCGCGTAACCGTCGGCGGACCTTGTCACTGGCGAACGGCGGTACCCACAGATAGGTGACCAGGGCGTGCGCCCCCGGGAACAGCAGCCCCCCTGCTTCGATCGCGGACCCCGATTCGGGTGAGCCGTCGTAACCCATGATCAGGCGGAGCGTCATCGCCGACCTCCTCGACCGTCGATATCGTGAATGATCCTCAGCGTCAATGGTCCTCGGAGTTGCGGGCCACTATCACCGGGATCATTGCCGAGTGCACGACAGCCCGGGCCACCGAACCGAGCAGCATGCCGGTGAAGCCGCCGCGGCCGTGGCTGCCCACGACGATGAGCTGAGCGTTCTGAGCTGCTTCGAGCAGTCGCGGCGCCGGTCGGTCACTGACCACGATCTTGTGGACGGTGACATCGGGGTACCGGTCGTGCCATCCGCCGAGCCGTTCGGAGAGCAGCTCCTGCTCCTGCTCCTCGACATTGCGCCACTCGATCGGCGCGAAGTCCGTCGGTGGAAAGCCCAGAGAACCCATGTCGGTCCACCCGTGCACCGCGACCAGGTCCACTCCGCGCCGGGATGCTTCGTCGAAGGCGATCTCGGTGGCCAGTTCCGAGGCGGGTGACCCGTCGATGCCCACCACCACCGGCGCCGATGCAAGGGGGGTGGGATCGGCATCGTGGATCACCGCGATCGGGCAATGCGCGTGGTGAACCAGGCCGGCGCTGACCGAGCCGAGGAGCGTGCCGGCAACCCCGTCATCGCCGCGGCGGCCCACGACGACCATGGTGGCGGACCTGGACAGGTCGACAAGTGCCGGGATGGTCGGCTTGTGCACCACCTCGGTCGTCACTGACGAGGCCCGGCCAGGTGCCACGGCGTCGACGGCGATCTTGTGAGCCTGTTCGAGGATCCGGGCGGCCTGCTCTTCCTGCATCTGGGAGTAGACCGCCGCCGGGAACGGCGACCACCCCTGCGCGACATAGGTCAGTGGGGCGACGACGTGCACCACCTTGAGCGACGCGCTGTGCATGTCAGCGTCGTGGGCAGCCCACAGGACCGCCGCGGTTGATGAGGGTGAACCGTCCACAGCGACGACGATCCCGCTTTTCTGGGCCATATCGCTGACGTTAGGCAGCGGCGGTCGACACCAGTAGGGGCGTTGGTCCTCAACTCGGGGGCGACGGCGGATCGTGGATGGCACGATGGCGATCTACGGTGGTCCGACGATGAACACACCAGGGAAGGCGGTCGGGTGAACCTCCGCGACGACGATCAATCGGCCGCATCCCGGGATGAACAGGAACCCGACTACCGCTTCACGCTGGCGAACGAGCGGACCTTCCTGGCGTGGATCCGCACCGCGCTGGCGCTGATCGCAGGCGGTATCGCCGTGGTGCAGTTCGTCCCGTCCTTCGGGATACCCGGAGTGCGGCACGGCCTCAGCGTCGTGCTGACGGCCGGGGGCGGACTGTTGGCTGCGCTGGCGGTGCGGCGTTGGCAGCGCGTGCAGACCGCGATGCGGCGCGAAGAGGACCTGCCGACCACGTATGTGCCGCTGCTTCTGGGCGGTGCCATCTTCGCCATCACCGTCGTGGTTCTCGTGATTCTGGTCGTCTGGCCGCCGGGTGGGCGGTGAGGTGTCCCGCCGTGAGCCGTGGAAGCCCGGTCTTCAACCCGAACGCACCCTGTTGTCCTGGGAGAGAACCGCATTCGGTTTCTTGGTCGGCGGCGCCCTTGTACTGCTGCGGGAACACGGACCGCTGGGGCCTGGACGGACGGCGCTTGCGCTGACCGCGACGCTGCTCGCGTTGCTCGTCCTCGCGCTGGGTTACCGGCGATCGCACCACATCAGAGACAGCCCGGTGGTCGCGGGACGAACGGTCATGTCCGCCCCGCGCACCGAGGTCCTGCTGATCGGTGGTGTCACGATCGCGTTCGCCACCGCGATCGTCGTCGTGCTGCTGTACTCCGTGATTCTGGGCTAGCGCACGAGACCCAACTTCTCGGCCTGCTCGAAAGTGTCGTCGACAAGGACCACGGTCCGCTCGGAGCGGTCGATCATCGAGGCGGCGATGGAGGAGCGGTACCCGGAGGCGCAGTGCACCCACACCTCGCCGGCGGGCACCTGGTCGATACGCTCCGCGACCTCGTGCAGGGGGATGTTGAGCGCGCCCGGGATGTGGCCGTCGTCGAACTCGCCACTCTGCCGGACGTCGAGCACAGCGGGTCGGCCGGCGTCGAGTGCCTCGGCGAGATCAGCGAAGTCCGCGACACGATAGGACCGCAACGGCCGTCCGGCCGCGAGCGTGTGGATCTCTCCGACAGCGGATCCTGTCACGTTGTCGACACCGATGCGCACGAGTTCGCGTCGCGCATCGGCGATCTGGTCGACATCCGCGCCGATGAGGGTCAGCGGCGAACCCCACGAGTACAGCCAGCCGAGGTAGGTGACGAAGGACTCCGACAGCTCGAAAGCGACGGTGCCACCGAGGTGTCCGGCCGCAAACGCGGTGCGCTGACGCAGGTCCACCACCCACTCCCCGGCGTCGATACGCCGCCGCAGCTCGTCGGGATCGACCGGTTCCGGCAGTGACAGATCAACCGGGTCAGGTCCCTCGGAGTTGATGACGCCCATGTGCGCGTAGTACGCGGGGTAGGCCGATAGCCCGGCGATCAGCTCGTCGACGTAGCTCTGTTCGTCCTGGGTCAGGGCGGGATTGTCCTGGCGCTGTTCGGCAATGGTGGACGAGTCGCCGCTGGCGGGGGTCGCCGAGCAGAAGCTGCCGAACCCGTGTGTCGGATAGACCGGGGTGTCATCGGGCAGTTCGGCGGCGAGTCGGCGCACCGAGTGGAACTGTGCATGCGTGAGCGCCTCGGTGTGCTCGGTGCCGAGGAGGTCGGTGCGCCCGGTCGTCCCGTGCAACATCGATCCGCCGGTGAATGCGCCGACCACGTTGTCGCCGGCGTCGCGAAGCACATAGCTGACGTGATGGTGGGTGTGACCGGGGGTGTGCATGACCTGCAGTCGAACTGGGCCGGCATCGATGACGTCGCCGTCGACGACGGCACGCCGTCGGTAGCCCACCTCGTCACCGGCGGGCACCACGTACTCGGCGTCGGCGCTCCGGGAGAGCTCGAGGCCGCCGGTCACGTAGTCATTGTGGATGTGTGTCTCCAGCACGTGGGTGATCTTCACCCCCCGCTCGCGGGCGAGGTCGACCACGCGGTCGATGTCGCGTTGCGGATCGATCACGACGGCGATCCCGTCGGCACTGATCAGGTAGCTGCGATCTCCGAGCCCGCTCGTCTCGATGATGGCCACATCGATGTCGCTCCTGTGGTCCGGCACTGTCATCAGCGGTCGGCCCCCAGCGAGTCGAGCGCCGCCCGCAGCTTGGCCGCGGCTTCTTCGGCAACCTCACGAACACCGGGCTCATCGGAGAGTTGGACCATCACCTGAGGATCCATCGCGTCGACGATCACCGCGTCGCCGCCGGCGGTGGTGTCGGCGCGCACGGCGACGTTGCAGGGCAGCAGCAGGCCGATCTGACGGTCGGCGTTCACCGCTCGGTGGGCCAGCGGCGGGTTACAGGCGCCGAGGATCAGGTAGTCCTCGATGTCCTCGCCGAGCTTGGCCTTCAGCGTGGCCTTCATGTCGATCTCGGTCAGCACCCCAAAACCTTGATCCGCCAATGCTTTGCGGGTGCGATCAACAGCGTCTTCGAACGTGGTGTGCAACGTCGTGGACAATGCGTAACTCATGATTTCCTCCTGGTTGTCTGATCAGGCAAGTGCCATGAACAATTTCTCCAGCTCGGCTTCGGTCATCGGTTGCTTACCGTCGTGGGACTCGCCGGTAAGGCATTCCCGCATGCCGGTCGCGACGATCTTGAAGCCGGCCCGGTCCAGCGCGCGCGACACCGCAGCCAGCTGCGTGACGACGTCCTTGCACTCGCGGCCCTGTTCGATCATCGAGATCACTCCGGCCAGCTGGCCCTGGGCCCTGCGAAGCCTGTTGAGCACCGCGGCGATTGCGTCCTCGTCTCCGACCATGGTTGTGTCTCCTCTCTCCGACAGTAGGACCATGGTACCCGTGGGGGTATTCCCGATCGTCCTCATGCGGCCGCCGTTCCAGCGGTGCGGGCGCCGGTGAGGCGACGCAGCGGACAGCGGGCGTAACGCGTGCAGACGAACGTCATCACGGCGGATACCGCGGTGAGCGCCGCGGCGACGAGTCCGACGCTCGGGTGGATCTCCTGGGCCAGGATCACCGAGGACATGGCCAGCACGAACCAGCCGAACGCCTTCCGTAACACCTCGGGGTCGACCTTCGCGGTCAGGCGGGATCCGAGCAGTGCGCCCGCCACGGCGGCGGCGGTCACCGCGAGCGCGACCGTCCAGTTGATCTGGACGCTCGACAGGTATCCGCCCAGACCGGCGAAGGACTTCATGGCGATGACGATGAGCGACGTGCCGACCGCGATCGGCATCGGCAGCCCGCCGAGCAGCGCGAGAGCGGGCACGACCAGGAATCCACCGCCGGCGCCGACCAATCCGGTCACCAAACCGACGATGAGTCCCTCTGCGACGATCTTGGGGACCGGCAAGCGGTGCGATCCTTCGGTGACCTCGACGTTCTTCCGCCCGCGGAGCATCGCGACGGCGGTCGCGACCATCATCACGGCGAAACCGATGAGCAGGACGGTGCCCGGGATGAAGCGCGCCAGTAGACCGCCGCCGAAGGCGCCGGCCATGCCCGCACCGCCGAAGATCAGACCGGTGCGCCACTGCACACGACCGGCCCGTGCGTGCGAGATCGCGCCGATCGCGCTGGTGACGCCGACGACCAGCAGCGAGGTTGCGATGGCCTGTTTGGCGTCCATGCCTGCGACATAGGCCAACAGTGGGACGGTCAGGATCGACCCTCCGCCGCCGAGCAATCCGAGTGCAATGCCGACGAATACGGCAAGGCCGATGGTGAGCGCGATCATGTCGATCAGCTCGCTTTACCCGGGGCGGTCGTGCTGCCGACGAGTTGGGAGACGATCGTGTCGGCGTCGCAGGCCGCGCCGCGGTTGTACGGCAACTTCGACAGCATCATGCCCATCGCGCAGGTGTTGGACAGCGCTGCGAACGTCAGTCCGCCGCCGATCGCCCCGGCCACCCATTTGAGTTTGGGTGCGGCGACACTGCCCAGGATGGCGCTGAGCACGATCGACCCGGCGACCAGACGGACCTGGCGTTCGAGATCCCAGCGTTGCGGGCCGCGGTTGACCGCGAACCCGCGGGATTCCCAGGCGGTGATGCCGCCGTCGAGGATGTGCACATTGGTCAGTCCGGCGTGGCGCAGCGTCTCCTCGGCCTGGCCGGCACGTTGGCCCGAGCGGCAGACCAGGACGACATCTTCGTCGAGGTGCTTGATGATCTCGTCGCGGTGCTCCCGCAGCAGGTCCAGCGGCACGTTGTAGGCGCCGGCGATGTGTGCGGTCTCGAACTCGCCGGGGGTTCGGACGTCGAGCACCCGTGGCGGTGCAGCGGAATCGAGTAGCTCGCTGAGGTTCTGCGAATCGATGGTGGCAGGTGCGGCCATGTCGAGGTCCTTTCGGGGTGGCGTTTCGGCCATAGTGACCGATACCAGGGGGGGTATGTGCTGGCTCCATGATATGCATACCCCTGGGGGTAAACGCAAGCAGGAATATTTATACCCCCGGGGGTACTTGACATACCCACAGGGGTATAGGCACGATGACAGCATCCCCCGCCGAACGAAAGGGCCACCGACATGAAATTCATCCAGTACTACTTGGACTGCCTGTCCCATGCGTCGTACTTGATCGCCGACGAAAAGACCGGACGTGCAATCGTTGTCGATCCCCAGCGCGACGTGGGCGAGTATCTCTCCGACGCCCGGGAGTTCGGTCTCTCGATCGAACTGGTCGTCGAGACCCACTTCCACGCCGACTTCCTGTCCGGCCATCTGGAACTGGCCGAGGCCACCGGCGCCAAGATCGTGTACTCCTCGGTCGCCGAGACCGAGTTCGAGTCGATGGGCGTCGCCGATGGTGAACGCTATTCGCTGGGCGAGGTGACGCTGGAGTTCCGCCACACCCCGGGACACACGCCCGAATCGATGAGCATCGTGGTGTACGAGCACGCCGACGACGAGGTGCCCTACGGCGTGCTGACCGGCGACGCGCTCTTCATCGGCGATGTCGGTCGCCCCGACCTGCTGGCCTCGATCGGCTTCACGCGCGAGGAGCTGGCCGAGAAGCTCTACGACTCGCTGCACAACAAGCTGATGACGCTGCCCGACGCCACTCGCGTGTACCCGGCGCACGGCGCGGGCTCGGCGTGCGGCAAGAACCTGTCGACCGATCTGTGGTCGACGATGGGGGAGCAGAAGGAGACCAACTACGCGTTGCGTGCGCCCGACAAGGCGACGTTCATGAACCTGGTCACCGAAGGTCAGCCGCCGGCGCCGAGTTACTTCGTCTACGACGCGATCCTCAACCGCAAAGACCGCGAACTGCTGGACCAGACCAAGATGCCGACCGCGATGACCTACGAGCAGGTGCTCGAAGCGATCGAGGGTGGCGCGGTTCTGGTGGACGGGCGCGGCCCGGAGGAATTTGCGTTGGGGCACCTGCGCCAGGCGATCAACATCGGTCTGGAGGGCCGCTACGCCGAGTTCGCCGGGTCGGTGCTGCGCTCCGACGTCGACGTCGTGCTGTTCACCGAGCCGGGTCAGGAACTGGAAGGCAAGAACCGGCTCGCCCGGATCGGTTTCGACCGGGTCATCGGCTACCTCGACAAGCCCTTCGAGGTGATGTTCGCCCACCGCGACGACGTGCAGATCGCATCCCGGTTGACGGCCAAGGCGTTCGACCAGCGCGCGTCAGAGCTCGCTGATCTGCAGATCGTCGACGTGCGCAACCCGGGTGAGGTCGAAGCCGGCACCATCCCGGGTGCGATCGCCATCCCCGTCGGCCAGCTGCCGACCCGGCTGGGCGAGCTGGATCCCGCCAAGCCCACGGTGGTGTACTGCGCCGGCGGGTACCGGTCCTCGGTGGCGGCGAGCCTGCTGCGGCAGAACGGATTCGTCGATGTCAGCGACATCCTGGGTGGCTTCGGCGCCTGGGACGACGCCCACCAGAGTGCCTGAGCGGCTGAGGAACCGACCATCGTGAACACGAGACATCAGATCCTCATCGTCGGCGGCGGCAGTGCCGGAATCTCGGTTGCCGCCCGGCTGCTCCGCAAAGGCCACTCCGACGTCGCCGTGATCGAGCCGTCCGACATGCACTACTACCAGCCGCTGTGGACGCTGGTCGGCGGCGGTCAGGCACAGGCGTCGACGACCGCACGGTCGGAGGCGTCGGTGATGCCCAAGGGGGCGACCTGGATCAGGAATGCCGCCGCGACCGTCGATCCCGACAACAACACGGTCACGTGCACCGACGGCGCGACCTACTCCTACGACGTGCTCGTCGTCTGTCCCGGGATCCAGTTGGACTGGAACCGCACCGAGGGCTTGCAGGACGCTCTCGGCACGGACGGTGTGTCCTCGAACTACCGGTACGACCTGGCGCCGCGCACGTGGGAGCACATTCGCGACCTGCGTTCGGGCAGTGCGGTGTTCATGATGCCTTCGGGTCCGATCAAGTGTGCCGGAGCGCCGCAGAAGATCGCGTACCTGGCCAGCGACTACTGGCGGTCCCAAGGAGTGCTCGACGACATCGACGTACACCTGGTGGTGCCGACACCCCGGCTGTTCGGCATCCCGGCGATCGCCGACAGCCTCGACGTCGTCGCAGCGGACTACGGAATCACGGTGCACACCAACGCCGAGGTGACCTCTGTCGACGCGGCGTCGCACAAGGTCGGTGTGACCGGAGTCGGCGAGGGCGGACCCGGCACCATGCTGTCCTATGACGTGCTCCATGCCGTGCCACGTCAGTCCGCGCCGGACTGGATCAAGTCGAGCGTGCTCTCGACCGGGGACGGGGGTGGCTACGTCGAGATCGACAAGCACAGCATGCAACATGTGCGCTATCCCAACGTGTTCAGCCTCGGCGACGCCGGATCGTCACCCAACTCCAAGACCGGAGCGGCGATTCGCAAACAGGCGCCGGTGGTCGTCGACAACATCGAGGCCTTCCTCGAGGGCCGGCCACTGGTCGCCCGCTACAACGGATACGGGTCGTGCCCGATCGTCACGTCGTCGCACTCGATGTTGTTGGCGGAGTTCGACTACGACCTCAACCTCACGCCGTCGTTCCCGTTGATCAACCCGACCAGACCGCACCGGAGCTTTTGGTACCTGAAGAAGTACGGGCTGCCGTTCATGTACTGGAATCTGATGCTCAAAGGTCTCGCCTAGGAAATCTCTACCCGGAGAAAGGACACTGCAATGACAATCAATGCCAAACCCATCAACGCAACGAACATCAACAACCTGACCTACGACGACTTCGAGCCCACGGTAACCGACAATCCGATTGTCCTGGTGGACTTCTGGGCGTCCTGGTGTGGCCCGTGCCGCGCTTTCGCGCCGGTCTTCGAGCGGTCGGCCGCCGCGCATCCGGACGTCGTGCACGCCAAGGTCGACACCCAGGCCGAACGTGACCTGGCCGCCACGCTGGACATCCGCTCCATCCCGACCGTGATGGCGTTCCGTGACGGTGTGCTGGTGTACAGCCAGGCCGGTGCGATGCCGGCGGCGGCACTGGAAGATCTGATCAGCCGCGTGAAAGCACTGGACATGGCGCAGGTCCGCGCCAAGATCGCGGCGCGGAAAGGGTCCGCGTCGGCGTAACGCTTCCGGCCGGTTCGGACACCGTCACATTGATGACAATGGCCAAGCAGCTCCTGCTCATGTACTGCTTGGATGATGCCGTCCGCGCGAAGTAGGAGAGGTCTGACAGTGCGAATCAGGTATGCAGTTGCGGCGCTGGGCGCCACCGTCAGCGTCGCTGCGGGATGCGGCGGTTCCGCGGAGACCACCGAATCGGTGGCTGCGGGAACGGCTCCCACAGTGGCGTCCGAGACGACGGCGAGCGTCGCATCGGTGCCGGCTCAACTCGACTTCGTCGCCCAGACCGTCGGTGGACAGAAGTTCTCCGGACAGACGCTGGCCGGTAAGCCCGCTGTGTTCTGGTTCTGGGCGCCGTGGTGCCCCACCTGTCAGCGAGAGGCACCGGAGGTCGCCGAGGCCGCGCGCGCCAATCCCGACGCAACATTTGTCGGCGTCGCGGCCTTGGATCAGCAGCCTGCGATGCAGGAGTTCGTCGACAGATACGACCTGGACTTCTTCACCAACATCGCCGACATCGACGGCGCGGTATGGCAGCGGTTCGGCGTGACTGCGCAACCGGCCTTTGCGTTCGTCACGGCAGACGGGTCGGTCGACGTCGTGCCCGGCACCCTGGGCGCGCCGGCGCTCAACACCCGGATCTCCACCCTCGTCAACCCCTGATGGACGGAGGAGCCGTCGGGTTCGCCATGGCCGCGGGACTGGTCGCGGCCCTGAATCCGTGCGGCTTCGCGCTTCTGCCGGGATACCTGGCTCTGGTTGTGGCCGGCGAGGGCGGTGCGCCTCCCGGTCGCCTCGCCGCGGTGGGCCGCGCGCTTGCTGCCACGGCGATGATGGCGACCGGCTTTCTGGTCGTCTTCGGATCGTTTGCACTGATCTTGGCGCCCTTCACCGCCGTGATCCAGCAGTACCTGCCGGTCTTCACCGTGGTCATCGGGGCCGTGTTGGTCCTGCTCGGGGCCTGGATGCTCAGCGGCCGGGAGCTGACCCTCGTTCTCCCGAAGGCCCGAAGCGGTGCGCCCACCGCGCGGCTGGGCTCGATGTTCGGCTACGGCGTGGCCTACGCGGTGGCCTCGCTGTCCTGCACGATCGGCCCGTTCCTCGCGGTCACCGGCTCGACCTTCCGGACGGGCTCGATTCTGGACGGGGTCACCGCCTACCTGGCCTATGCCGCAGGCATGGCGTTGCTGGTCGGTGTCCTCGCCACCGCGATCGCGCTGGCGGCCGGGCCGGTCACGAACTGGCTCCGCGGCGCGACAGGCCATCTGAACCGGATCGGCGGTGTGCTGCTGCTCGCGGCCGGTGCGTATGTGGCGTACTACGGCGTGTACGAACTGCGAGTGATCGGCGGTGGGTCGGCCTCGGACCCGCTGATCGAGGCTGCCGCACGGGTGCAGGAAGCGATGTCAGCGGCCGTCGGCGCCATCGGAATCCTGCCGCTGCTGGTGCTTCTCGTCGTGATAATCGGCGCCGCCGGGGTCTTCCGATGGCGCCGAGTCGCCCGCCGTCGGAGGACGACGGCTGCTGAAGGCTGAACCGCACGGGACGGCGATGCGGTAACGCGCACGAAATCTGGTCGCCACGTCCAGGTATCCCGGTCGGCATAACGTTCCGCTGATCCAACGCTGCCAATCGGGGTCCGCGGCGCGGCAGTCGAATCGTGGTGCCGGACCCCTTTTTCGGAGGTACGTATGAAGTCGCTGTCACATCCCGCGGTCCAGATCGGTCTCGCTGCGATCGGCGGCATCCTCTTCGGCCTGCTGGTCGGGGAATGGGCGGCCAATCTGAAGTTCGTCGGCGACATGTTCATCCGGCTGATCCAGATGGCGATCGTGCCACTGGTGATGACGTCGGTGATCGTGGCGACGGGATCGATGACCGGGACGGGCACCGGCAGGATCGCCTTCCGCACGTTCAAGTGGATGCTCGGCTTCTCTTTCGTCGCAGCGGTTCTGGCATGGGCGCTGAGTGTCCTGATCCGGCCCGGCGCGGGAATCGTTTTCGGCGAGGCGGTCGACCCGAGCCTGGAGGGGTCGGTCGACGAGGCTCTGGGTTGGCAGGAGACACTGCTCAACTTCGTCTCGACGAACATCTTCGACGCGATGTCGACGGCGACGATGGTGCCGATCATCGTGTTCTCGCTGTTGTTCGGAGTTGCCCTGCGCACTCAGATCAACAAGACCGGCGACACGCGGGTGCTCACGTTCATCGATCAACTCCAGCAGATCGTGCTCACCATGATCCGATTGGTGATGTACATCGCGCCGCTCGGCGTGTTCTGTCTGTTGGCACCGCTCGCAGGGGATGTCGGCTTTGCGGTGGTGACCACCGCCCTGAAATACCTTGGTACAACGCTGCTCGGGGTGCTGATCCTGTTCGCGCTGTTTGTTGTCGTCGTCACGGCACGTACCCGTCTGAATCCGTGGAAGCTGCCCGGCAAGCTGGCCGAACAGACCGCGATCGCCGTCACCACAACGAGTTCGGCAGTCACCTTCCCCACGGTGCTGAGGAACACCGTCGAAAAGATCGGTGTCAGCCAGAAGGTCGCCAACTTCACGCTGTCGGTGGGGCTGACGATGGGCTCCTACGGGGCGGTGCTGAACTACATGATCGTGGTCATGTTCCTCGCGCAGTCGGGCAACATCGATCTGACCATCGGCCAGATCGTGCTGGGAATGGGCCTGGCGATCCTGCTCAACATGGGCACCGTCACGGTCCCCGGCGGATTCCCGGTGATCGCGATGTTCCTGGCGGCATCACTGGATCTTCCGGTCCAGGCCATCGGTCTGATGATCGCGGTCGACTGGTTCACCGGCATCTTCCGCACCTTCCTCAACGTCAATGGAGACACCTTCGTGGCGATGCTGGTCGCCAACGCCGACGATGAGATCGACCACGATGTGTACAACGGCACGAAGACGGTCACAGCCGAGGACATCGACCTCGAGGAGTACCGCGACGTGATGGCCCGCGCCGACCAGGCCGATTGACCGAAGACCAGGGCACAAAGTCCCTACGCTTGACCGTCGGATGAGACTGGAAGGGCATCGCCAGTTCTGGAAACCTCGAAGGTGTGGACACCACCCTCGTCGTCGTACTGGCCGCCGCGTGGATCATCGTGGGGCTGCTGTCCGGACTCTGGATGGCCCGCCACGGACACGATCCGTTGTGGACGTTGATCGCGGTGGTGTTGGGACCACTGTTCGTCCCCATTGCGATGGAGCGGGTGCAGCGTCGTCCCAGCGTCGCCACGTTCGGCAGTAGAGGAGCCCCGCCCCTCAGATCGGATGCCACTCCCGGATTGCGCGTGTTGGTGGGCTACGACGGGTCGGCCGAGGCTGAACGCGGGCTCGCGACCGCGCTGCGACTCTTTGGGCCGCATTGCGGACTGCTGGTGCTGGCCGAAGTCGTGCACTACGAGACAGCCGAGAACGCCACCCGCACCGACCTCGAGGCGGCCTCAGAGCGCCTGGCCGGTCTGGTGGATGGTGCCGAGATCGTCGGTGTGGTGCACACCGAGGTACTCGCCGGCGCGCCCGGCCCGACGCTACGCGGGTTCGCCGAACAGCAGGACATGGATCTTCTGGTGGTCGGGCGGCGCGGGCAGGGCGTGTCCACCCGTCTGCTGGGAAGTGTCTCGGCCGACATCATCCAGCACTCCAAGGTGCCGGTGCTCGTCATCGAACCGGAGGACGACTCGGGCGGGAAGAGCTGATGGCGGCGCCGGCACCCGTCGCGATGAGCGCGCACCACGGTATGTCGGGCCATGAGGTCGTTCTGCTCTTGGAGACCGATCCGCATCGCGGGCTCAACGGTGACGAGGCCACCGAGCGTGCCCGACGCTTCGGCCTCAACGTGCTCCCCCAACCGGCCGGTGCGGGGCTGCTGGTGCGAATCCTTCGCCAGTTCCACCACCCACTGATCTACGTCCTGCTGGTCGCGGGTGTCGTGACCGCACTGCTGGGTGAGTACGTGGACTCCGCCGTGATCTTCGGTGTGGTGTTCGTCAACGCCGTCGTCGGATACATCCAGGAGTCCAGGGCCGAGGCGGCGCTGCAGAGCCTGCGGGCGATGGTCCACACCGTGGCCAGAGTGGTTCGTGACGGCCGTGAACGCACTGTCGAGTCGGAGCAACTCGTGCCGGGTGACCTGGTGCTCGTCGAAGCAGGCGACAAAGTTCCCGCGGATATCCGGCTGCTTCGCCAGACCGAACTGCGCGTGGACGAGTCGGCGTTGACCGGTGAGTCGGTGTCGGTACCGAAGGACGACGTCGTACTCCCCGACCCGACCGTGGTGGCGGATCGCCGGAACATGGTTCACTCGAGCACCTTGGTGACGGCGGGCACAGGTGCGGGCATCGTGGTGGCCACGGGAGCGGAAACCGAGATCGGGGAGATTCACCGGCTCGTCGGCGCCGCAACGACATTGGCGACCCCACTGACCGCGAAGCTCGCCCAGTTCAGCAAGGTGCTGACCGTGGGAATCCTGGGTCTGGCCGCGCTCACCTTTGCGATCGGACTGTTGCGCAGACAGGACGCCGTGGAGACCTTCACCGCGGCGATCGCGCTCGCCGTCGCGGCGATCCCCGAAGGCCTCCCGGCCGCCGTGACGATCACGCTGGCCATCGGAGTCTCGCGAATGGCCAAGCGCCGGGCGGTTATTCGACGTTTGCCTGCTGTGGAAACCCTCGGCAGCACCACGGTCATCTGCGCCGACAAGACCGGAACCCTCACGGAGAATCAGATGACGGTGCGGGAGATCTGGACGGCCGACGAGTGGGTGCAAGTAACCGGTTCCGGATATGCGGTCGACGGGGTCTTGCTCACGCACGACGGAAGACCGGCGTCGATCGAGACGAACGCCGCGCTGCGATGGACGCTGCTTGCCGGAGCGGCCTGCAACGACGCCGCTCTGACGCGCGCCGGTGAGCGGTGGGACATCGTCGGGGATCCGACCGAAGCGGCCATGCTGGTCGTAGCAGCCAAGGCCGGTCTCACTCCGGAGAGCCGTGCCGAGAGCTTTACCCGAGTCGGGGCGATCCCGTTCAGCTCGGAACGCCAATACATGGCCACCCTGCACAGGTCCGATCGCGACGACGATGTGGTGCTCGTGAAAGGCGCAGTCGAGCGGATGGTCGAACTGTGCAGCACGCAGATGTGTGCTGACGGATCGTGCCGGTCCATCGATCGCCCGGCGGTGCTCGAAGCCGCAGAAGGGCTTGCCGCCAAAGGGCTTCGGGTGTTGGCGATCGGTGTCGGCCCGTCGGGCGACCCTGTTGAGTTCACCGAGAACGCGCTCGTCGGTTCGATGACGCTGACCGGTCTGCAGGCCATGCTCGACCCGCCCCGAGCGGCCGCCACATCGGCGGTGAGCGTATGCCACTCCGCGGGCATCGCGGTGAAGATGATCACGGGTGACAATGCCGGCACCGCCAGCGCGATCGCCGCGGCAGTGGGGGTCCTCGACGACCGCACGGGCACCCACGGAATGGTGTTGACGGGTGCGGATCTCGCCGCGCTGCCGTCCGAGGAGTTCCCCGAAGCGGTTGAGCGGGCGAGTGTCTTCGCCAGAGTCTCGCCAGAGCAGAAGCTGCGACTTGTCGAGGCCTTGCAGGACAAGGGTCACGTCGTCGCGATGACCGGCGACGGCGTCAACGATGCGCCGGCGTTGCGGCAGGCGAACATCGGAGTCGCGATGGGTGCAAGCGGCACCGAGGTCGCCAAGGACGCCGCCGATATGGTGCTCACCGATGACGACTTCGCGACCATCGAGGCGGCGGTCGAGGAGGGCCGGGGAGTCTTCGACAACCTGACCAAGTTCATCACCTGGACCCTGCCCACCAACATCGGTCAGGGCCTGGTGATCGTCACGGCGATCGCGCTGGGGACATCGCTGCCGATCCTGCCGACTCAGATCTTGTGGATCAACATGACCACTGCCGTAGCGCTCGGTCTGATGCTCGCATTCGAGCCGAAAGAGGCGGATGTGATGACCCGGCCGCCGCGCGACCCCGGCCAGTCTCTGCTCACGCGCGCGCTCGTCGGGCGGATTCTGCTGGTGTCGACTCTGCTGGTCGCCGGCGCGTGGTGGCTCTTCGAATGGGAACTGGCCAACGGGGCGACATTGCCCGAAGCGCGTACCGCAGCGATCAACGTGTTCGCGGTCGTCCAGTCGTTCTATCTGTTCAGCTGTCGCTCGTTTACCCACTCCGCATGGCGCATCGGATTCTTCACCAACCACTGGCTCATCGTCGGGGTGGCTACGCAGGCCATCTTGCAGCTCGCGATCACCTACCTGCCTGCGATGAACACGGTGTTCCAGACCGCGCCGCTGGACGTCGGAGTCTGGCTGCGCATCCTGGCGATCGCCGTCGTCGTCAGCGTGGCCGTCGGCGCGGAGAAGTGGCTACGGGCGCGCAGAACGGCCCAATGAAATGGAGAGGAGCTGGAATGGGGGTCGCCGATACGCCGCCCAGGCATATTCTGGTCGCGACCGACTTGTCGCCGTGGGCGGGGATGGCGGTGACCCGAGTCGCCCAACTATCGCGTGAACACGGCTCTGTCTTGACCGCATTGCTCGTGCTGCCGGCCGAAATCGGCGAAGAGAATGCCGATCGTGCGATCAATAGCCTGGAAGCACACCTCGCCGATCACCTTGACGGCGCCCCAGTGGACATCACGATCCGCCGGGGAACGGCGGCCCGCGAGATCGCCAGCGCGGCAGTGGACTGCGGGGCCGACCTGGTGGTCGTCGGGGCGCACGGTGCACATTGGCTGGCCGACGCGTTCTTGGGCAGCACTACCGAAAACCTGGTGCGGATGAGCCCCGTCGCCGTCCTGCTGGTGAAGAAGCCCGCCGAGGGCGCATACCGCAAGGTCGTCCTCGCCGTGGATACCTCCGCGACATCGGCCGATGCCGCCCGGTTCGCCTCGGGGCTGACGCCCGTCGCGGAACACAGCGTCTTCCATGCGTGCACCGTGGTCGGTGAAAACCTGTTGCGGATGAACGGAGTCGGCGAAGAGGAGATCGAGGAACTCCGGCGAACCTCTACCGAAGTGGTCCGCGAACATATCGCGCGACTTGCTGACGCACTGCCCACACCCTTGAAGGAGGTTGTCATCACATCGGGCCACCCCGCGACTCGCCTGGTGGAGGTGTGCCACGCCTACGCTGCCGACCTGGTGGTTGTCGGGACAGGTGCGCGTTCACCGGTGTCGTACGCACTTCTCGGCAGCGTTGCCCAACAGGTGATGCGCCAATCACAATCCGACGTGCTCGTTGTACCGGCAGTGGACGGCTGATCATGGACCTGCACCCATTCACCACGATCGCTGTCATCTTGGCGATCGCCGCCGTCGCCGGGTTGATCGCCACCCGGCTACGTCAACCCCTCATCGTCGCGTTCATTGTCGTAGGCATCGCGGTCGGTCCGGTGGGCACCGGATGGGTATCGGCTGACAGCACGATCGAACTACTGGCAAGGCTCGGCATCGCGATCCTGTTGTTCCTGGTCGGATTGCGGCTCGACCTGCACATGATCCGCAGCACTGGCCCCGTGGCATTGGCGACGGGGCTGGGGCAGGTGCTCTTCACCTCGGTGGTCGGCTTCCTCATCGCCGTGGGGCTCGGCATGGACAGTGTCACTGCGGTCTATGTCGCAGTGGCTCTGACATTTTCGTCGACGATCATCATCGTCAAATTGTTGTCGGACAAACGGGAACTGGACCAGCTGCACGGCCGGATCGCGATCGGCTTCCTGATCGTCCAGGACATCGTCGTGGTCCTGGTGATGATCGCGCTCACCGCCTTCGGGCAGGACACCGGCGATAACCTCGGGCTGGGTATCGCCAGCGTGCTGATCAAGGGTGCAGGCCTGATCGGTGGAACTTGGCTGCTCATGCGCTACATCCTGCCGTGGTTGCTGCCTCACGTTGCAAAGTCCCAAGAGCTCCTGGTGCTGTTCGGTGTGGCTTATGCGACGTCGTTGGCGGCGTTGAGCGAGTGGCTGGGGTTCAGTTCCGAAGTCGGCGCCTTCCTCGCAGGTGTGTCGTTGGCGAGCACCCCATACCGTGAGGCGCTCGGAGCGCGGCTGGTCAGCCTGCGCGACTTCCTGTTGTTGTTCTTCTTCCTCGATCTCGGTGCCCGACTCGAATTCACAGACGCTGCAAGGCAGATCACCGAGGCCGTGATCTTCTCGGCATTCGTGTTGATCGGAAACCCGTTGATCGTCATCGTGATCATGGCGGCGATGCGCTACCCCGTGCGCATCGGCTTCCTCGCAGGGTTGACGGTCGCCCAGATATCGGAGTTCTCGCTGATCCTGGCCGCGCTGGGATTGAGCCTCGGCCATATCACCAGTGCCACCGTCAGTCTGATCACGGTGGTCGGCCTGATCACCATCGCGGGATCGACCTACATGATCATGTACTCCCACCAGCTCTACGACAGGGTGAAACGGTGGCTGGCCGTGTTCGAGCGCAGTGGTAGCAAGGCACCGGAACATGTTGGCGCAGAAGATGAGTACGACGTGATCGTTTTCGGACTCGGTCGATTCGGTAGCCATCTGGCGCGCCGGCTCAGCGCTGCCGGCCACCGCGTGCTCGCGGTCGACTTCGACCCGCACTCGGTGAAGACGAACGACGGTGACGGCGTGACGACGACGTTCGGCAGCGCGGAGGACGTGGACCTTCTGGCGGCTCTGCCGCTGGAGAAGGCGAAGTATGTCGTCAGCGCCATCCCGATGCTGCAAACCAACCTGGCTCTCCTCCACGGCCTTCGTCACCACCAGTACGTCGGCACCATCGCGTTGACCGCCCACACGCCACACGATGCCGCGAAACTGCACGCCACCGGGGTGCACATTGTCCTCGAGCCGTTCTCGGCGGCAGCGCACACGACATCGAACACCCTGCATGACCTACTCATCGGAGAGTCCACTGATCCTGACGACCAAGACAAGGCGCCGTGAGGTCATCAGCCCGGCGTTGGGCTCACTGCGTGGCCGGCACCGCCGCCGGCGTGCGTGTGCACGATGGTTGGGGTTCGGAATCCGCCCTGCTGCATCGTGTTACGCACAGCAGCATCGACCGCAGCCATTCGCTCCTTCTCGACCAGGGCGATCACGCAACCACCGAATCCGCCGCCGGTCATGCGTGCGCCGAACGCACCTGCAAGAGTCGCCGTTTCGGCGATGAGATCGATGTGCTCGGTGGTGATCTGGAAGTCATCACGCATCGAGGTGTGGGACGCGGTCAACAGACGACCCACTTCGACGTAGTCGGGGACAGCGAGCGCATCAACAACATCGAGCACCCGTTGGTTCTCGGTGATGATGTGCCGGGCGCGGCGGGCGTCGCCGGGATGTGAGACCTTCTCCCACGGTGTCGGTTCCCGGTCCTGCACGTCCCGCAGCGAAGCGACACCCAGGTCCGCGGCGGATCGCTCACACGACCTGCGTCGCGCGGCGTACTCACCATCTGCGTGCCGGTGGGTGGCATGGGAGTTGATGAGTAGAAGCGCAACGCCCTGGGAGTCCGGATCAAAAGCCACTGATTCGACTGTGACGCTGCGGAAGTCGATCATCTGGGCCCGTTGCGGTTCGGCGAAGAGTATCGCCAGCTGATCCAGCAGGCCTGTCGGGGCGCCGACGAATTCGTTCTCGGCCCGCTGGGCGATGCGTGCCTGTGCGATCCGGTCCAGCGGTTGCCCCGTGGCGGCGAGGATTGCGCCGAGTGCCGCGCACTCCAGAGCGGCCGACGACGCGAGCCCCGAGCCCATCTCGACACCGCCGGTGACCGCCATCGTGCCGCCGGTGACCGCATGACCTGAGCTCCGCAGCGCCCAGACCACTCCTGCGATGTAGCTTGCCCAGCCGTCGACCTCACCCGGATTCACGTCGAGCGGAAATCTCACCGGGTTGGAGGCGCGGTCGCTACTGACGGTGAGCGAATCGGTGTCGTCGGGGTGGTAGGTGACGACGGTGCGCTCGGGCAGGGCGATCGGCAACGCCAAGCCGTGGTTGTAGTCGGTGTGCTCGCCGATGAGGTTGATCCGGCCGGGCGCCGAATACTCGATGGTGTCTTGGGAGATGGTCACTCTTCCACGCCTCGCAGCATGGCGGCGACGTCCTCCGGCACCACATCGCTGATGAACGCCTCCATCGCCGATTCCGAGGAAGCCAGATACTTCAGCTTGGTGGCGCTGCGTCGGGTCGAGATCACCTCGATGTGGAAGTACCCCTCGCGCTGCGCGTCGGTATCGGAGTACTGGTGCAACGCCGCCATATACGGCAGAGGGGTGGGGTAGAGGCGATCCAGCCGGTTGAGGATATCCAGGTAGATTTCTGTGAAGTCGTCGAGTTCGGCGGCGTCGAGGTCGAGCAGGTTGTGCACGAACCTGTTCGGGTAGATGTGGACCTCGACCGGCCAGCGTGCCGCGAAGGGCACGAAGGCGGTGAAACCGTTGTTGGTGGCGACAACTCGGCTTCCGGCGGCGACCTCCTGCGCCAGGATGTCGGCGAACAAGTTGCTGCCGTGGCTCGTCCGATGGGCCCGCGCCGCCCGAAGCATTCGCTCGGTGCGGGGGGTCAGGTAGGGATAACCGAATATCTGACCGTGCGGATGAGTCAGCGTCACGCCGATCTCCTCGCCGCGGTTCTCGAAACAGAACACCTGCTCGATGCCGGGTCGTGACAGGAGGTCGGCAGTGCGGTGCCGCCATGCCTCGACGACGAGCTGGGCCTGGGGAAAACTCAGGTCCGCGAACGAACTGTGGTGGTCGCTGGAGAAGCAGATGACCTCGCACCGACCGTGACTCGGCGCGGAGACGAAGTCGTCGCCGACCGGCGCCGGAAGAGGGGACCCAGATCCGTCGGCTTCCGACAAGCTCGCGAAGCGATTCTCGAAAACGACGACATCGTAGTCGGTAGCCGGCACCTCACTGGTGAGTCCGGTGGGTCCGGGGCACAGCGGGCACTGGTCTGGCGGCGGCTTGTAGGTGCGCTCTTGGCGAAGCCCGGCGATGACCACCCACTGTTCGGTGCTGCGGTCGAAACGTAACTCCGACTGCGTGGTTGTTCTATCGGGTAGCTGCCGCCGGTCGGCGACAGGACTGCAGCGGTGGCCCGGTAACACGAAGAACAGCTCGTCGCGTCCGTCGGCCAACGTCCACGGCTTCACCTCCGTGGGTGTCATCGCGCCGACTGCTGCCCTTCCTCGTGGAGGCCGGCCCGGCGCAGCGCCAACCAGGGTTGGTGGCGCCGCTCCTGTTCCCGACGTGCGATCTCGGTGGTGACGATCTGCTGATAGCGGTGCACCAGTTGATCTCGTGTCAGCCCGAACTCGGGTAGTACCTCGTCGGCGGGAGGTCCGCCGTAGGGTGCCCAGCTACGCATGAATGTCACGATGTCATGTTCGAAGCGATCCGCGATGCCTCCGCCCGGCATGTCAGGATCCGCCCTTCTTCTTGTTGTAGACGTCGAATCCGACCGCGGCCAGCAGGACCAGTCCTTTGATCACCTGCTGCACGTCGCTGCCGATACCGATCAGCGACATTCCGTTGTTCAGCACACCGAGGACAAAACCGCCGATGATGGCCCCGAACACCGTCCCGACGCCACCGTTGGCCGACGCGCCGCCGATGAACGCGGCGGCGATCGCCTCCAACTCCATCCCGATACCCGCCTGCGGAGTGGCGGAATTCAGTCGCGCGGCGAACAGCAGTCCGGCCAGCGCGGAGAGCAGACCCATGTTCACAAAAACCAGGAACGTCACCCGCTTGGTCTTCACACCGGACAGCCTCGCGGCTGCCACGTTGCCGCCGACCGCGTAGACCTGCCGCCCGAACACGGTCGAGCGCATGACGAAGGCGTAGATGACGAACGCGACCACCAGGACGATGCCGACGACCGGCACCCCTCGATAGCTGGCGAGAAGGAGGGTGAATGCGGCGAGCGCCACGACGATCGCCGCGCACTTCGCGGCGAACCAACCCACCGGCAGGACGTCGAATCCGTAGTGTGACTGCGTCCTTCGCTGTCGAACCTGTTGCCACAGAGCCGCGATCGTGACAACCGCACCGAGGATCATGGTCGGCCAGTGGTAGAGGCTGCTGCCGCCGATCTCGGGAAGGAACCCGCTGCTGACCTGACCGAAACTACTCGGGAAGGGCGCGATCGACTGCCCCTCCAACAGGTACTGGGTTGCCCCGCGGAACACCAGCATCCCGGCCAGCGTCACGATGAACGACGGAATGCCGACGTAGGCGATCCAGAAACCCTGCCACGCGCCGATCAGTGCACCCAGAAGCAGGCAGAGCACCACGGCGACGGGCCAGGGCATGTCGTGGGTGATCATCAACACCGCCGACATGGCGCCGACGAATCCGGCGATGGATCCCACCGACAGATCGATGTGTCCCGAGATGATCACGATGACCATTCCGATCGCGAGGATCAGAATGTAGCCGTTCTGCTGAACGATGTTGGTGACGTTGAGCGGCTTGAGCAGAATGCCGTCGGTCAGAACCTGGAAGAGCAGCACGATCAGGAGCAGCGCGACGACCATGCCGTACTGCCGGAAGTTGCCCTGCAGCGCCGTTCGCAGTCGTGCGACGGGCGAATCCGATGGCGGCGGCGCCGGTGCGTCGGCCGGTGTGCTCACCGTGGGAGAGGCGGTCATCTAAGTGCGTCCCTTCATCATGTAGCGCATCAACGTCTCCTGCGCGGCGTCCTCGCGTGCCACCTCACCGGTGAGACGACCCTCGTTGAGGGTGTATATGCGGTCACACATGCCGATCAGCTCCGGGAGTTCGGAGGAGATCACGATGACCGCCTTTCCCTGCGCAGCAAGAGAATTGATGATCATGTAGATCTCGTACTTGGCACCGACGTCGATGCCGCGGGTGGGTTCGTCGAGGATCAGCACGTCCGGGTCCGCGAAGATCCACTTGCTGAGCACCACCTTCTGCTGGTTGCCGCCCGACAGGTTTCCCGTGGTGGCCTTCACCGACTGCGCCTTGATGCGCATGTCCTTTCGGAACCGCTCGGCGACGACGGTCTCTTCGTGCTCGTTGATGATCGACATCCTGCTCACCTTGGGTAGCGACGCCAGAGTCACGCTGCGGGCGATGTCGTCCATCAGGTTGAGCCCATAGTGCTTTCGGTCCTCGGTGGCGTAGGCGATGCGATGCGCGATTGCTTCAGACACCGTGCGCGTCTGAATCTCTTGTCCATCTTTGAAAACCGTTCCGCCGGCCTTCTTGCCGTAGCTGCGGCCGAAGACACTCATTGCGAGCTCGGTGCGGCCCGCTCCCATCAACCCGGCCAAGCCGACGATCTCACCACGCCGGACGTTGATGGAGACATCGTCGACGACCTTGCGCTGCTGATCGAGTGGGTGGAACACGGTCCAGTCGTTGATGGCGAAGGTGACTTCGCCGATGGGGTGAGTCGACCGCTCCGGGAAGCGGTCGACCATGTCGCGGCCCACCATGCCCCGGATGATGTGCTCTTCGGTGAGCTCATGCTCAACAGCGCGAGTCTCGATGGTGCGGCCATCGCGCAGGATCGTGATGTTGTCGGCGACGCGCATCACCTCATTGAGCTTGTGCGAGATGATGATGCAGGTCAGACCCTGGCCTCTGAGCTCGACGATCAGGTCGAGCAGATGGCGGCTGTCCTCGTCGTTGAGGGCTGCGGTCGGCTCGTCGAGGATGAGTAGCTGCACCTTCTTGGACAGCGCTTTGGCGATCTCGACGAGCTGTTGCTTGCCGACGCCGATGTCGGAGATGCGAGTACGGGGGCTCTCGCTCAGACCCACCCGATCGAGCAGTTGTTGAGCGTGGGTCATGGTCTCGTGCCAGCTGATCACCCCCGCCGAGGCGTGCTCGTTGCCGAGGAAGATGTTCTCGGCGATGGACAGCACCGGGGCCAGTGCGAGTTCCTGGTGGATGATCCCGATGCCGCGGCGTTCACTGGATCGGATGTCCTTGAAATCGCCTGGCCGACCGTCGAAGACGATCTCACCGGAGTAGCTGCCGTGCGGATAGATCCCGCTGAGCACCTTCATCAGCGTCGACTTTCCGGCGCCGTTCTCACCGCAGATCGCGTGGATCTCACCCCGGTGCACGGTCAGGTTGACCTCGGACAAGGCCGTCACGTTGCCGAATCGTTTGGTGATGTCCCGCATCTCGAGTAGTGGCGCGGCGGTGCGGTCCATCAGGCGACCTGTGCCGCGGTGTAGTACCCGGACTCGACGAGGGCGTTCTGGTAGTTGTTCTTGTCCACGCTGACCGGCTCGAGGAGATACGCCGGCACCACCTTCGTCCCATTGTCGTAGGTGTTGGTGTCGTTGACCTCCGGCGAACCGCCGGTGAGCAGCGAATCAGCCATTTGCACGGCGGCTTTCGCGAGCTCGCGGGTGTCCTTGAAGACAGTCTGGGTCTGCTCGCCGGCGATGATCGACTTCACCGACGCCAACTCGGCGTCCTGTCCGGTGACGACCGGCAGCGGATTGGCGGGCGTGCCGTAACCGGAGCTCTTCAACGCGGAGATTATCCCGAGGGACATGCCGTCGTACGGGGACAGCACGGCATCCAACCGACCGCTGGTGTAGGAACGGCTCAGCAGGTTGTCCATCCGTGACTGAGCGAGCCCGCCGTCCCAGCGCAGCGTGGCCACCTGGTCGAACGACGTCTGACCGCTCCTGATGACAAGCTTGCCGCTGTCGATGTAGGGCTGAAGCACGCTCATCGCGCCGTCGAAGAAGAAGGTCGCGTTGTTGTCGTCGGGAGACCCGGCGAATAGTTCGACGGTGAACGGTCCCTCGTTCTGTTCCAGACCGAGGGTGTCGACGATGTAGGACGCCTGCAGGACCCCGACCTGGAAATTGTCGAATGTCGCGTAGTAGTCGACGTTTTCGGACCCACGAATCAACCGGTCGTAGCTGACGACCGGAATGCCGGCATCGGCAGCGCGCTGCAGGGTGTTGGTCAGTGACGAGCCGTCGATGGGTGCGATGACGAGGACCCGGACGCCCTTGGTGATCATGTTCTCGACCTGCGACACCTGGTTCTGCACCACGTCGTCGCCGTACTGCAGGTCGGTCTCGTAGCCGAGCGATTGGAACTGCTCGGCCATGTTGTCCCCGTCGGCGACCCAGCGCTCGGACGACTTGGTCGGCATCGCGATGCCGACGGTGCCCGTGCGCTCGCCACCGCTCTGGGCGGCCTCGGTCGGTGTCGAACGGCCGCAGCCGACGCTGGTGAGTACGGCTACCGCGGCCAGTGCACCCACGACGCGAACAAAGCTCTTGCGCATGAAATCCTCCGGTTTGGCTTGCTCGACATCGCGGATCCCGCGCGGCGGGCCGCAGGTGATGTGAGCGTTAACATCAACGATCTTGTGACTCTCCTCACGGCCTTGTCAAGACTTCACGCCAACAAATGTGAGCGCTAACAAAATCGTTGACAGCGGTTCGATGTGAGCGTTAACATCCGGAAGGTGTAATGCCGGTCACATCGTTTCCCGCATCTTCCGCGGCCTGCCGAACCTGATCCGGCACGGGCTTGAACTGGGCAAACAGACACTATTAAGGAGCAGTCGTGAATAGATTTCTCTCTTCGGTGATCGGCATCGTGACCGTGGGCGCGCTGGCCGCGTGCGGCAGCGGACCCGCCCCGGGCGGCGGTGACGGCGAGGGGTCTGGTGACGGGCAGATCACGATGGGCTTCTCTCAGGTGGGCGCCGAGAGTGGGTGGCGCACCGCGAACACGACGTCCATCCAGGACGCTGCGCAGGACGCCGACATCGACCTCAAATTCTCCGACGCCAACGGCGAGCAGGAGAACCAGATCTCTGCGATCCGCTCGTTCATCCAGCAGCGTGTTGATGTGATCGCGTTCAGCCCGGTGGTGCGCACCGGATGGGACGCCGTCCTGCTGGAAGCCAAAAATGCCGCGATTCCCGTCATCCTCACCGATCGTGCCGTCGACACCCAGGAACCCGACGTCTACAAGACCTTCGTCGGGGCGGACTTCGTCCGGGAAGGGCAGTGGGCGGGCGAGTGGGTGGTCAAGGAGTATGCGTCGGCCCCAGGGCCGGTCAACATCGTTCAACTCGAGGGCACGACCGGTTCGGACCCGGCGATGGAACGCAGTTCGGGCTTCGCCGAGGCGATCGCTGCGGACCCCAAGCTCACGGTGATCTCTTCGCAGACCGGTGATTTCACCCGTTCGGGCGGCAAGCAGGTGATGGAGGCCTTTCTCAAGGCCAACCCGGCGATCGACCTGGTCTTCGCGCAGAACGATGACATGGCGCTCGGGGCGATGGAAGCCATCGAGGCGGCCGGAATGACACCGGGTCAGGACATCAAGATCGTGGCCATCGATGCCACCCGCGACGGTATGCAGGCTCTCGCCGACGGCAAGTTCAATTTCATCGTGGAGTGCAATCCGCTGCTCGGCCCCGAGTTGATGACCTTGGCCGAGAAGGTGGTCGCCGGTGAAGAGGTCCCGACCCGCGTGGTGACCCCGGATGAGACCTTCGACCAGCAGCACGCGGCCGCGGTACTGCCCGATCGCAAGTACTGAAACACGAACCG
Source organism: Mycobacterium sp. DL (assembly GCF_039729195.1). NCBI lineage: Bacteria > Bacillati > Actinomycetota > Actinomycetes > Mycobacteriales > Mycobacteriaceae > Mycobacterium > Mycobacterium sp. DL. The sequence goes on along the minus strand of NZ_CP155796.1, from coordinate 5,966,208 downwards.
TTGATGCCGCCCGGACCGGACCCCTTGCGGCCCGGGCGGCATCAACCACTACCTAAGGACTCCTCGATGACAGCACCGGTCTCCGGGCGTAGCGACGCCGCGGTGGTCCAGATGCGCGCGGTCACCATCGACTTCCCGGGTGTGAAGGCCCTCGACGGCGTCGACTTCCGGCTGCTGCCTGGCGAGATCCACGCCCTGATGGGTGAGAACGGCGCCGGCAAATCGACCCTGATTAAAGCGCTCACCGGCGTCTACGACATCGACTCCGGCAGCATCACCGTCGACGGCGTCGAACAGCGCTTCACCGGCCCGCGCCAGGCGCAGGAGTCAGGCATCAGCACCGTCTACCAAGAGGTGAACCTCTGCACCAATCTGACTGTCGCAGAGAACATCCTGTTGGGCCGAGAACCGCGCCGGCTGGGGCGTATCGACTACCGCGCGATGAACCGTCGGGCGGCGGAGCTGCTCGGCGACCTCGATCTGACCATCGATCCCAGCTCAACCCTGGGCGCCCACCCGATCGCCCTTCAGCAGCTTGTCGCGATTGCCCGCGCGACGGCGGTATCTGCGCGGGTGCTGATCCTCGACGAGCCGACGTCGAGCCTCGACGCCGACGAGGTCGCCGAACTGTTCCGCGTGATGCGACGCCTGCGCGACGGTGCCACGGCGATTCTCTTCGTCTCCCATTTCCTCGACCAGGTCTACGAGATATCCGATCGAATGACGGTCCTGCGCAACGGTCGTCTGGTCGGCGAATACCCGACGGCGGCGCTGGACAGAGTGAAGCTGGTGGCCGCGATGCTCGGCCACGAACTCGATCTACTGGAGGAGATCAGGGACACCGTCGCCGCGGACAGCGTCGCTGCCGGTGAGACGATTCTCAGCGCACAGGGCATCGCGCGCCCGCCTGCGGTTCATCCGGTGGACTTCCAGGTTCACCGCGGCGAGGTGGTTGGCCTGGCAGGTCTGCTGGGATCGGGCCGAACCGAGTTGGCGCGCTTGCTCTTCGGTGCCGACCGGGCGAGCAGCGGCCGGGTGACCGTCAACGGCAAGGCGGCGTCGGTGCGTTCCCCGCGCGCCGCGATCGCCAAAGGTTTCGCGTTCTCCTCCGAAGACCGCAAGGGCGAGGGGATCATCGGCGAGCTCACCATCCGCGACAACCTGGTCCTGGCACTGCAGGCCCGACGCGGGTTCGCGCGGCCGCTGTCGAAGAAGACCAAAGACGATCTGGTGGGTCGCTACATGGAGGCCCTCGACATCCGGCCCCGCGATCCGTGGGCGCTGGTGAAGAACCTCAGCGGCGGCAACCAGCAGAAGGTACTGCTTGCGCGGTGGTTGATCACCGAGCCGCAGCTGTTCATCCTCGACGAACCCACCAGGGGCATCGACGTGGGTGCCAAGGCACAGATCCAGAAGCTGGTCGCCGATCTGGCGACCGACGGCATGGGGGTGGTGTTCATCTCCGCTGAGCTCGACGAGGTCGCGCGGATCAGCGATCGGATCGCGGTTCTGCGAGAGGGGCACTGCATCGCCGAGGTCGGCACGGAGTGCACTGTGCGGGAACTGACCGCGCTCATCGCCGGGGGGAGTGAGCAGTGATCAAGAAACTGACCGCGTCACCGCTGGTGTGGCCGGCGTTGGCGCTGGCGGCGCTGCTGGCTGTGAATGTTGTTCTGACACCCAGCTTCCTGAGCATCCGCGTGCAGGACGGCCACCTCTTCGGCAGCCTCATCGACATTCTGCGCAACGGCGCGCCCACCATGCTGGTGGCGCTCGGCATGACACTGGTGATCGCGTCGCGCGGAATCGATCTGTCCGTCGGTGCGGTGGTGGCGGTCAGCGGCGCGCTGGCGTGTGCCCACATCGCTTCAGCCGCGGATCCGGCCGGTGCGGGCACCGTCATCACCGCGATGGGCATCGCACTCGGTGTCGCCGTGGGCCTGGGGCTGTGGAACGGAATGCTGGTCTCGGTGTTCGGGGTCCAGCCGATCATCGCCACGCTGGTCCTGATGACGGCAGGCCGCGGAATCGCGCTGTTCATCACCGACGGCCAGATCGTCACGGTCACCAGCGCACCGTTCAAGGTGCTCGGGGCCGGTTACGCCTTCGGACTACCGGTGGCGATCCTGGTGAGTCTGTCGGTGTTCGTGCTGGTGGGGCTGTTGGTCCGGCGCACCGCGCTGGGCATGCTGCTCGAGTCCGTCGGTATCAACCCCGATGCCAGTCGGCTCGCGGGTGTGCGGTACCGATCGATCGTTTTTGCGGTGTACGTCTTCTGCGCGTTGTGCGCCGGGGTCGCCGGTCTGATGATCGCGTCCAACATCTCGGCAGCCGACGCCAACAACGCGGGGCTGTGGATCGAGATGGACGCCATCCTGGCGGTCGTCATCGGCGGCACATCACTGCTGGGTGGACGGTTCAGTCTGACCGGAACCATCCTGGGCGCCTTGATCATCCAAACTCTGACGACGACGGTGTACACCGTGGGGATCACCCCCGAGACCACGCTGGTGTTCAAAGCGCTGGTGGTCATCGCCGTCTGTCTGCTTCAGGCACCCAAGTTCCGGCAGATGTTCTCGCGGCGCCGATCCCGACCCACCAGCCAACCCGGCAACTCGGCTCCTGGGTCGGCACCGGCAGCGATGCCGCTTTCGATCCCCGAGCCCGCAACCGGACCGACGTCGTCGACGTCCGCGGTGGCGATGAAATGAGCCCAACATGAGCACTCGGACCGCGATGAGACCTCGTGTCGTCGCCACAGACCTGATGCAGCGTGCCCGGGGGCGCTACCTGTCGCCGTTGGCCTCGTTGGTGCTGTTCGTCGTGATGTTCTCCGCGGTCATCACCCGCTACGACTTCGCCAGCCCCGCCCAGGTGTTCCTGAACCTTCTGGTGGACAACGCCTATCTGATCGTGCTCGCGGTCGGGATGACGTTCGTACTCCTCACCGGTGGTATCGACCTGAGCGTGGGTTCGGTGGTGGCGCTGTCCACCGTGATCGTGGCCACCACCTTGCAGGCGGGCTGGCCGATGCCGTTGGCCGTGGGCACCGTGCTGGTGGTGGGACCCACCCTCGGCCTGATGATGGGCCTGGTCATCGAGTATTTCGACGTCCAACCGTTCATCGTCACCCTCGCCGGAATGTTCCTGGCGCGCGGGCTGTGTTACGTGATCAGCGTGGACACGCTGCCGATCAACGATCCGGTGCTCCGTGAGGTCGGGTTGAACTACGTCTATCTCTACGAGGACAAGTTCATCCGCTGGACTGTGGTGATCGCCCTCGCCGTCGTGGTGATCGCCGTTTATGTCCTGCACCAGACCCGTTTCGGCCGCACGGTGTACGCCGTCGGAGGCAACCGGCATTCCGCACAGCTGATGGGGCTCAACGCGTCCCGGTCACGAGTCTCGGTCTACGCGATCAGTGGACTCTGTGCCGCCCTGGCCGGACTGCTGCTGGCGGCCCAGAAGCTGTCCGGATACAGCCTCAACGGTGTCGGTCTGGAGCTCGACGCCATCGCGGCGGCGGTCATCGGTGGTGTGCTGCTCTCCGGCGGCGTCGGCTTCGTGCTCGGCTCGGTGGTCGGGGTGCTCGTGCTGGGCACCATTCAGACTTTCGTCACCGCGGCGAACCTCGACTCGTACTAGACCCGGATCATGACAGGAGTGCTCTTGCTGATATTCGTCCTGGTGCAACGACTAGTGGTGAGGAAGCCCGGATGAGCAGCCAGCCAGCCCAGCCGATCACAGCGAAGCCCGTGATGGCGGACGTCGCACGACTTGCAGGCGTCAGTCACCAAACGGTGTCGCGAGTCATCAACGGATCCGCCAGCATTCGGCCGGAGACGAAGGCCAGAGTCCAGCAGGCCATCGAGGAACTCGGGTACCGACCCAACACGGCCGCCCGGGCCCTGGTGACGCGACGGTCCGGAATCATCGGGATCGTCGGCACCAACAGCGCGCTGTACGGACCCTCGAGCATCCAGCGGTCGGTGCAGGAGGCCGCCCGGGCAGCAGGTTACTTCTCCAGTCTGGTGCCGCTGGCCGAGGTCACCCTGGAGACGCTGCGTGACGCGCTCGATCACCTGGCGCGGCAATCGGTCGAGGCGATCGTGATGATCGCCGCCCAGGAGGACGCGCTGGCGGTCGTGCACTCCGCCGACGCGGGGTTGCCGCTGATCGTCGTCGAAGGCGATCTGTCGGGACGCGGGCTCAGCGTCGGTGTGGACCAGATCGGCGGTGCCCGACAAGCCACCCAGCACCTCATCGAGTTGGGGCACCGGGCCATCGACCACGTTGCCGGACCGATGAACTGGACAGAGGCAAAGGGCCGCTGCACCGGTTACGAGGAAGCGATGCGTGGTGCCGGACTTGCCCCCCGGGAATTCTGGGAGGGGGACTGGACCCCTGCCCGCGGATACGAGATCGGTCGCGAGCTGGTGCGCCGAGGAGAAGCGACAGCCGTTTTCGTGGCCAACGACCAGATGGCCATCGGGGTTCTCCACGCGTTCGCCGAAGCGAGCCTGTCGGTCCCGGGCGACATCAGCGTCGTCGGATTCGACGACATCCCCGAAGCGGGATACCTCAATCCCGCTCTGACCACCGTCCGCCAGGACTTCCAGGCGATCGGTCAGCGCGCGATCGACCTCGTCATGGCGACGCTGGACGGGTCGACTGCCAGTGTGCCGCTCCTGCCCCCTCAACTGATCATCCGTGACAGCACTGCAATGCACGAGGAGGCGCTGTGAGTGGCGAGAAGTACACAGTGGGAGTCGATTTCGGCACCCTTTCAGGTAGGGCACTGGTCGTGCGCGTCAGCGACGGCCGGGAACTCGCCAGTGCCGAGCACTCCTATGCGCACGGTGTGATCACCGAAAGGCTTCCCGGAAGCGAAGTCCGGCTTCCGCCGCAGTGGGCGCTGCAGATGCCTGGCGACTACCTCGATGTGCTGCGCACCGCCGTGCCGGAGGCCGTCGTGCGGGCAGGTGTTGATCCCACTGACATCGTCGGGATCGGTACCGATTTCACGGCCTGCACGATGGTGCCGGTGCGCGCCGATGGAACCCCGCTCTCCGATCTCGAGGAGTTCCACGATCGCCCACATGCCTACGTCAAGCTGTGGCGTCACCATTCCCCTCAGCCTCAGGCCGATCGAATCAATGCCGTTGCCGCACAGCGGCGAGAGTATTGGCTTGCGCGCTACGGCGGGTTGATCTCGAGTGAATGGGAGTTCGCGAAGGCGCTGGAGATCCTCGACGAGGACCCGGCGGTCTACCACGCCATGGACCACTTCGTGGAAGCGGCGGACTGGATCGTCTGGCAGCTGTCGGGCAGTTATGTCCGCAATGCCTGCAGTGCCGGTTACAAAGGAATCCGCCAGGACGGCCGGTATCCGTCCCGGGAGTTTCTCGCATCGGTGCGCCCGGAGTTCGCCGGCTTCGTCACCGACAAACTGGATCACCCGATCGGCCAACTGGGGGAGCGGGCCGGGTATCTGACCGAGCAGGCGGCCCAGTGGACCGGACTGCCGAGCGGGATCCCCGTCGCCGTCGGCAACGTCGACGCCCACGTCACCGTCGCGGCGGCCGACGCGATGGAGTCAGGGCAACTGGTGGCGATCATGGGAACCTCGACCTGCCATGTGATGAACGCCGAGGTGCTGCGTGAGGTGCCCGGGATGTGTGGCGTGGTCGACGGCGGAATAGGAACGGGCAGTTGGGGATACGAAGCAGGGCAGTCAGGGGTCGGAGACATCTTCGGCTGGTTCGTCGACAACTGCGTCCCGGAGAGCCATCAGGTCGAGGCGCGTCGTCGAGATCTGTCGCTTCATGAGTATCTGACCGAGCTTGCCGGTCGCCAACAGGTCGGCGAACACGGACTCGTCGCGCTCGACTGGCACAGCGGAAACCGCTCGGTACTCGTCGATCACGAACTGTCGGGCGTGATGATCGGGCAGACGTTGGCGACCACCTGTGTCGACATGTACCGGGCGCTGCTGGAGGCCACCGCGTTCGGCACCCGGATGATCGTGGAGACGTTCGTCGCCAACGGCGTCCCGGTGACCGAGTTGGTGGTCGCCGGCGGGCTGTTGAAGAACAAGCTACTCATGCAGATCTACGCCGACGCTGTCGGACTGCCTCTGTCGGTGGTGCCGTCCACGCAGGCTCCCGCGCTGGGCTCGGCCATCCACGCCGCAACGGCAGCAGGCGAATTCAGCGATGTGCGCACCGCGGCCAAACAAATGGGCCGGCGGCACCGCAACGCCTACACCCCGATTCCTGCCAATGTTGCTGCCTACGAACAGCTCTACCGCGAGTACGTCACCGCCTACGACTGGTTCGGTCGCGGCAACGACATGATGCGCCGACTCCGGCGTATCGGATCACCGGAAACCGCTATGGAGCCCACCTCATGACCATCACCTCCGATATCGACCGGGTCATCGCCGGACTGCGTCGCCAGGTCTGCGATCTGCATTCGCAACTGACGCACTACGAGCTGGTCATCTGGACAGCCGGTAACGTGTCCGCCCGGGTTCCCGATCAGGATCTGATGGTCATCAAACCCTCAGGTGCCGACTATGACTCGTTGACGCCCGACGACATGGTGGTGTGTGATCTGCACGGCAATCTCATCGACGGGGTTCTCGCCCCGTCATCGGACACCGCTGCTCACGCCTATGTCTATCGCCACATGCCCGAGGTCGGGGGTGTGGTCCACACCCACTCCACTTACGCCACGGCGTGGGCCGCGCGCGGCGAGCCCATCCCGTGCGTACTCACGATGATCGCCGACGAGTTCGGTGGAGACATCCCGGTGGGACCTTTTGCGCTCATCGGCGACGATTCCATCGGCCGTGGCATCGTCGAGGCGTTGCGGTACAGCAGATCCCCGGCGGTGCTGATGCGCAACCACGGCCCGTTCACCATCGGGCGGACTGCTCGCGACGCCGTCAAAGCGGCCGTGATGGTCGAGGATGTGGCACGCACCGTTCACATCAGCCGTCAACTCGGCGCCGCCCCAACGCTGGACGCGGCCGATGTCGCTGCGCTGTTCGAGCGCTATCAGAACGTGTACGGCCAGTCTTCCGACACCCTTCAGGAGAACCAGCGATGATCGCGTCTCGACTCGTCACCAGCCAGGTATGGCTGATCACGGGCAGCCAGTCCATGTATGGGCAGGACATCCTCGACCAGGTCGCGACGCAGTCCCGGCAGATCGCAGAACTCCTCGACGCCGGCTCGGAGATCCCGGTCGAGGTGCGGTGGCTGCCGGTCGTCACCGACTCCGAATCGATCGCACGGGTACTCGGCGAGGCGAACTCCTCCGACGAGTGCATCGGCGTGATCGCCTGGATGCACACGTTCTCGCCGGCGAAGATGTGGATCCGGGGGCTCAAGATGCTGCGCAAGCCGCTGCTGCATCTGCACACCCAGTTCGGTGTCGAGTTGCCCTGGCACAGCATCGACATGGATTTCATGAACCTCAATCAGGCCGCGCACGGCGACCGCGAGTTCGGCTACATCCAGTCTCGGTTGTCGCATTCGCGTAAAACGATCGCCGGGCATGTCAGTGACCCGCGTACCCGAGAACGGATCGGTTCCTGGGTGCGGGCGGCACTGGGTCACGCGGAACTGTCGACTCTCAAGGTCGCCCGGTTCGGGGACAACATGCGCGGCGTCGCTGTCACCGAGGGCGACAAGGTCGAGGCGGAGGCGCATTTCGGCGTATCGGTCGACACCTACGGCGTCAACGACCTGGTGGATGTTGTCGAACGGGTTCGACCCGCCGAGATCGACAAACTGGTTCGCGAGTATGAGAGCACCTACCGGATCGCGGCCGAGTTGCTGCCCGGCGGTGACCGCCATCAGTCATTGCGCAGCGGCGCCCAGATCGAACTCGGCCTGCGAAAGTTTCTGCAGCAGGGGGGATTCAACGCGTTCACCACGAACTTCGAGGACCTCGGCGGCCTGCGCCAGCTTCCCGGTCTGGCTGTCCAGCGATTGATGGCCGATGGCTATGGGTTCGGCGGCGAGGGTGACTGGAAGACGGCGCTGATGCTGCGCACGGTGAAGGTGATGGCCGAAGGCCTTCCCGGCGGCACCTCGTTCATGGAGGACTACACCTACGACCTGACCCCGGGCCACGAGCGTATCCTCGGCGCGCACATGCTCGAGGTCTGCCCGAGCATCGCAGCCGGGACCCCGACGCTGGAGGTGCACCCGCTGTCGATCGGTGGCCGCGACGATCCCGTCCGGCTGCGCTTCACGGCAGCACCGGCCGATGCGGTGATCATCGGCATCTGCGATATGGGGTCACGATTCCGGTTGGTGGCCAACGAGGTTCGTGTCGTCGAGCCGACAGCTGCGCTACCGAATCTCCCAGTCGCCTGCGCGGTATGGGAACCACTGCCGTCGTGGTCCACCTCGGCCGAGGCGTGGCTGATGGCGGGCGCACCACACCACACGGTGATGACCAGCGCGGTCACCACCGAGACGATCGACGACTTCGCCGCGATGACGGACACCGAACTGCTCGTCATCGACAGCGCGACGACGGTGCGCGGCTTCCAGCACGAGTTGAAGTGGAACGACGTCTACCACCATGTCGCCGCGGGACTCTGATCGCCGGGCCCGCTGATGATCGTCGCCCGACTTCACGGCGTCGGTGACCTGAGGGTCGCGACGGAAACCGAACCCGGAGAGGCCCCGCCGGGCTGGTCTATGCTCGCCGTCACCTCGGTCGGAATCTGTGGATCCGATCTGCACTGGTTCGTCGACGGCGGGATCGGCGAGAATCGCATCGACCGGCCTGTCGTGCCTGGCCACGAGTTCGCGGCGGTCGCGATCGCCGGGCCGCACGCGGGGCGCCGGGTGGCCGTCGACCCCGCAATCCCTTGCGGGTCGTGCGAGATGTGCAACGCGGGCCACCACAACCTCTGTCCCAGAGTGCAGTTCGCCGGTCACGGCACCCTCGACGGCGCATTGCAGGAACACCTGGTGTGGCCGGATCACCTGCTGCACCCGCTGCCCGACGACATCAGTGACGACGCCGGTGCCCTGCTCGAGCCGCTGGGCGTCGCCATCCATGCCGTCCGAATCAGCCACCTGCAGCCGGGAGCGGATGTCCTGGTGGTCGGCGGCGGACCCATCGGTGTCCTCGCTGTTCAGGTGGCGCACCGCTCAGGTGCCCGCCGGGTCTTCGTCGTCGAACCGCTGGCACATCGCCGAGCCACCGCGCTTCGCTGGGGTGCCGACGCAGTGTTCTCCCCCGACCACGGTGCGGAAGCGGTGGTGGACGCAACCGACGGACGCGGCGTGGACGTTGTGATCGAGATGGCCGGGACCGACCACGCGATCGAGACGGCAGTGGCTGCCGCTCGACCCGGTGGGCGTATCGCGCTCGGCGGGATCCCGTCGCAGGACACGTCGTCGTTTCCCGCTGCCGCGGCCCGCAGAAAGGGGCTGACGTTTGCGATGGTACGGCGGATGAACGACACCTATGCGCGCGCGATCTCCCTGGCCGCCGACGGGATCGAATTGGACTCGCTGGTCACCCAGCGCCATCCGCTGGTGGACGCGGCGAATGCTTTCAGCAGCGCCGCGGAGCGTCACGGCGACAAAGTGGTGGTCACCGTATCCGGCACGTGAGGGGTGCCGTCCAGCCTCGGTCAGTCATTGTGGCGGTGGTCGGTGGCATAGGCCTTGATGATGGCTGCGGTATCGCCGCCGAGCCGCAGAAACTCCTCGTCGAGAAGTCCGGCCAGGCTGTCCACGGCGGCCGAGATGAGTGCGCCGGCCAGGCGGACCTGTGGGTCTTCGCTGAGATGGGCCTCGTCAGCGAGCTGGGTGGCGTACTCGAGCGAGGATGCCAGCGATGCGTCCGCTTCGAGATCGCGGAAGTAGTACGTCGCGCTGTCCTGGGTGAAGTCGTTCCTGACCTCCACCACCGCGGTGGCGATACCGGTCAGCACATCTGTCGGCACGCACTCGATTCCGAGGGCGGGCAGTGCGCGCCGCGCCTGGCGCAGGGTCGAGAGCTCCAACGCCAGCACCCGCCGGCGGTGAAGGGCGGGGTAGATCTGTAGCACCCAGGACACTGCGGCGGTGAGGAGCATGAACCCGAACAACGCCTCCAGGGGGACGATCACACGAAGCCACGGTGCAGTGGGAACGATGTCGCCGAACCCGAGGGTGCCGATGGTCACCAGCGACACGTAGACCGAGTCGAACACCTTGTGCCGTGCCGCAGGATTGAGTTCCGAGCTGTAGGCGAAGCCCTCCGGCATCAAGGCGTAGTACAGCATCGCCCATCCCAGGACCGCCAGTGCACCCCAGGTCAACACGACCATCGCGATCCCGAGCGGACCCGTCAACGACGCAATCCGCCGATCGGGTGGGAACAACCGCAGCAGCCACCAGACGAACTTCATCACCTGCGGTGCGACGCTGCCGTGGCCGATCGGGTGAAACACATCGCGCATCACCAACAGCACGAAGAAGGATCCGACGACCGCGACTGCCCAGTCCGTCACACACCTCCTCGGTAGACCGTCCGGCCGCACCGACTGCCGTGCACACATCATGCTCCGGCAGTCGCGTCATGGTTCGGGTGTGCGCGATTTCGGCGCGGTGGCACCCGATGACGGTGGGTATGCGCGCCGGAGTCACCAGCTCGTCGGTGCAGGTACCGTCGTCGGTAATCCACACACAGAAAATCGAGGCGCGCCGCGATGTCAGATACGCAGTCGACCGAGGCCAGGCCCGCCGTTGCGCGGCGATCGCGACGGCGATGGTCGCGCCTTGCCGTCGTCTCCACGATCCTGCTGCTGTTGTTCGGGGTGCCGTGGTGGACGCTGGTGTTCGCCGGGACGCAGTGGCCCACCGCGGTGGTCGTAGCCGGCTCCCTGGTCTTCGCGGCCGCGCTTGTGGGACTGCCCGCGATGATGGCGTGGGGCCACGGGCATCGGCACCGGGACTGGGCGGCCGTCATCGCCGACGCTCTGCTCGGTGCGATCTGGGTGCTGTTCGTGTGGTCGGTGCTGTCGCTGCTGCTGCGTCTGGGTATTCTTGTATTCGGCGTCGAAGACCCGCTCAGGGCTCGCCTGGTAGCCGCTGCGATTGTTGTCGTCGTCCCCGTGCTGTTGGTCTGGGGATACGTCGAAGCCATGCGGATTCCGCGGATCAAGAATGTCGACGTCAGGGTCGCCCGGCTCGGCCGGGGACTGGACGGCCTGCGCGTCGTGGTGATCACCGACACCCATTACGGCCCGATCGACCGGGCCCGCTGGTCGGCGTCGGTGACCGAGCGGGTCAACATCCTCGACGCCGACATCGTCTGCCACGTCGGTGATCTCGCCGACGGGACGGTCAGTGTGCGCGAGCACCAGGTTGCTCCGCTGGCAGCCGCGCAGGGCAGGCTCGCCCGGGTGTACGTCACCGGCAACCATGAATACTTCAACGAGGCGCAGGGCTGGTTGGACTACATGGAGCGCATCGGCTGGGATGCACTCCACAATCGGCACATCGTGGTCGAACGTGGCGGCGACAGGCTCGTCGTCGCCGGCGTGGACGACGCGACCGCCAAGGCGTCCGGGATCGACGGCCATGGTGCGAATCTTGATGCAGCTCTGCATGATTCCGACACCACGCTGCCGGTGCTGCTGCTGGCGCACCAGCCCAAGCAGATCACCAGCGCGGCCCGTGCGGGCGTGGATCTACAGATCTCCGGGCATACCCACGGTGGGCAGATCTGGCCGTTCAACTTCCTCGTCCGGCTCGATCAGCCGGTGTTGCACGGTCTGAGCAGCCATGGTGAGCGCACGCAGCTCTACACCAGTCGCGGCAGCGGGTTCTGGGGACCGCCGTTCCGGGTCTTCGCGCCCAGCGAGATCACCGTCCTGACGCTTCGCCAGGGTTGATGGTCAGGGCGTTCGCTCAGGCCTCGAGGCGCGCCCGGATGGCCGATAGTTTCTGTCGCAGTTCGGATTCTGTGATCAGCCCGCGCGTCATCAGCGAATGTGCCAGCGAGACCAGTTGGCTCTCCGGGTAGGGAAGGTCGGAGTACACCGTCGCAGACAGAGCGTCTTCCTCGTCGCGGCGTTCCTTGAAGCTCGGGACCGGGGTGTCACACGCAGCGTGGTCGAGTGCATCACAGAGGCCGTCGAGGCTGGTCTTCCACGGTGGCACGGGGTTTTCCACGCCGTACTTGGCCGCCATCGCCGGCCACACCTGACGACGATCGACGAGGTGCTGCAACACGTCGCTGTCGACGGGCCGGTCCATTGTCAGACGCCGTCCGGGTGCACCGCGGCACGGGTGTCGGTGATGACGTTGGTCGTGACTCCGGCCTTGGGCAGTGCCACGCCGATCAGGCAGTCGCGGGTGATGATCTCGGTCAGCTGATCCTCGGTCCAGTCGTCGGTGCCCTCGGGGCGGATCGGCATGACCATGAACCGGTGCTTCTGGTTGGAGTCCTGCACCCTCACCTCGACATCGTCGGTCAGGTAGAGGCCGAACTCCGCGAGCACCTGACGCGGCCAACGCACCAGGCGCCGACGGTAATTGGGTGTGCGGTACCACTCCGGGGAGTTGCCGAGGATCGGTCGCGGATAACACGAGCACAGGGCACAGACGATCACGTGGTGCACCGTCGGGGTGTCCTCCAGGATCTGGAAGGCCGTGAAATCGCTGGGGGTGCCGAACCCGGTCGGTTCGAGCCAGTCGACGCCGACTTCCTTGCTCGCCGTCATCGGTTCGGCGAGGGCAAGACTCTTGAAATCGGGATCGAGCCAGGCGCGGGCCACCAGACGGGCGGCAGGAGTGGGACCGATCTGCTCGGCGAACTCGGTGAAGCGCCGATGTTCCTCTGCGGTGAAGATGCCCTTCTCGATGCACAATTCGCGCAGGGCGATCTCGAGGATCTCGAAGTCGGTGACCTCGTCGACCATCGGCTTGACGGTGCGGTCGTGGTCGTGGTCGTGCGCTGTCATGTTTCTCCGTTCAGCCGGCCTGCAGCCAGCGCTCGGGAATCTCAGTCCGGAGACTGTCTGTGGCCGGCCCGTTGAAGTCGTTCCACAGTTCGGACATGCGGAACCGGACGACGTAGAACCATTCGGGCTGGGCGTCGGGGATGTCCCACGTCTCGTCCTCGGCGGCCGGGCTTTCGTAGGCCACCGCGGCGATCTCGCCCTTGGCGCCGCGCACGTACTCGGGGGTGCGGGTGTAGAACAGCACCGGCAACTCCCGCACGACGACGGGGTCGCCGACCTTGAACTTCGGTTCGCCGGCCTTGCCCGCATAGACCTGCGGATCGCCTTTGCCCACCGCGTGCACCACGTGACTGTTGCGCTTGACCTGTGTTCCGTCGCCCTCGGACTTGGGGCGCGCCTCGAGGGCCTTTCCCTCGAGTCCGCCGGCGTAACGCTCTTTGACCTCGGCCATCCGCTCGCTGAGTTCGGTGAGGCCGATGTGGTGCTTCTCGATCAGCACACGTGCCACGGACAACAGCCAGCGACCGTAATAGGGAAAGCCGAGATACACCGCACGACCGACGTCGACATTGCCGATCCGCCGCCGCTCCTCGGACAGCCAAATGCCGCGCCAGGCAAGCACTTCGCAGATCACATAGGTCATGTGCTCCCAGTACTCGTAGTCCTTGTTCTCGTACTTCATCGGGGCGTCCGGCTCACCGCCGACGTCGTGCACCGGCTTCATGTAGGCGACGAAACGGTCGTGGTCGAGCAGGTCGGGAGTCGGTGCGTCAGGAAGTTCGGGGTAGGCCGATTTGAGACGCCGACGAGGTCGAGTTGTGCGGCACGTTCAGCGGAGCTACTCATGGACAGACCCTCGCTACGACTTGGCGACCTGACTCTGCAGTATGCGCAGATTAACACCGGTTAACTACCGACCGGCCGATAACTCTCAATCATTCTGTAAGACTGCAGTATTGACGTCGGCGACCATTATTCGCAGATTGCGACAGGACGATGGTCCTATGTCCAGGCTCGCTCGTGCCAGCGCCAGGCGCTGTCAGTGAGGAACTCGGTCAGTGTGCGTGGCGGTCGACCGAGCAGGGATGCCACATCGTCGGTGATCGGTTGGTTCAAGCCCGAGCGGGTCAGGGTGTACACCGCGCTCATGAACACGATGGTGTCCCACCTGACCCCACGCCGACGCAACCGACGGGCGAAGGTGATCAGCCCGGGATCGGTGTAGCGAACGGGGTGGCCCAGCGCCTCGCTGAGCTCGGCCGCAACGTCGTCCATCGTCAGTGCCGCGGGTCCGGTCAGTTCGTAGACGGTGTTCAGATGCCCGCCGGGATCACTCAGGATCCTCGCCGCTACGGCGGCTGCGTCCCGGGCGTCGAGAAACGTGGTCCGCCCGCGGCCGGCCGGGATGAACAACTCACCACGGCTGATGTCGTCGCCGTGTGTCGAGAGGCTGCGGTGCAGATTCTGCATGAAGAAGCTGCATCTGAGGACGGTCCACGTCATCGAACTGCGCCGCAGCGCCGCCTCGACCTTGTAGTGCGGGATGATGCGGGCCCGGTCGGCCCCGAAGACCGAGACGTAGACGACGTGGCGGCACCCCGCCCGCTCCGCTGCGGCGATGAAGGGAATGATCGCTTCGCGCGCCGCCCGGTTGCCGGGTAGGGGGAACAGCAGGAAGAGTCGGTCCACACCGGTCAGCGCAGATTCCCAGGTGGACCGGTCGAAGAAGTCCATCTCGCACGTGTTGACGGTGCCACGCGGCTGAGGTGTCTGACGGCTGGCGACCCGGAACTCGAGGTCCGGCCGGGTGCTGAGCAGATCCACGAGTTCGTGGCCGACATTTCCGGACGGCCCGGTGATCAGCAGCATGCGCTACCAATTTTCACCCGCTCACCTGGTGTAGGCGCGGGGTAGTGGCAGCCCCTGTTCCGCCATAACCGAGCGCAGCCGGGTCGGATAGTCGGTGATGATGCCGTCTGCTCCCGCGTCGATCTGCGCACGCATCGCCGCGGGATCGTTGATCGTCCAGGGGATGACCCTCAGTCCGGCGGCATGCGCCCGATCGACAAAAGCCCGATCGGCGACGAGCTGGAAGCCGGGATCGCCGGGCGTCAATCCCGTGGGCACCGAGTAGCCCGGTGACAGGATGTCGGCACCCACCATGAGCGCGCCGGCGATCGGGTCGGGGACAACAGCCGGGTTTACCCCGGCCAACCACGGGGAGTCCGGAACGTAGGTGGTGTCGTCCCACAACGTCACCAACGGAATGGATGGTTCGGCCGCAGCGACGAGAGGCAGTGCGCGCCAATCGAAGCTCTGGATCTCGACCTGGCCCACCTTTCCTGCTGCGCGCACCGCACCGAGGATCGCGTCGACGAACTCCTGCGGCGACGCCGAGGTGTCCGGATCTTCCGCCTCCACCTTCGTCTCGATGTTGTAGCGGACGTTCGCACCGTAGGCGTCGGTGAGGTCGAACACCTCCGGCAGAGTGGCGATCTTGTTCCCCGGGACCACCTCGGCGGACGGGAAGTCGGCAAGCAGCTTTCCGCAGTCGAGCGTGCGGATCTGTGCCAGCGTCAGATCATGGGTGAACTGTCCGACGTAGGGATACTGGGGATCGTTCGGAAAGGCGGGCGCCGTGTCGGCGCACTTGGTCGGCTCGATCACCGGGTCATGCCACACCAACGGTTCGCCATCCCTGGTGATGACGATGTCGAACTCGAGGGTGCTGACGCCGACCTCGAGTGCTTTGGCGAAGGCGCGCAACGATTCCTCGGTGGTTTCGCCACGCCCACCCCGATGGGCCTGCAGGTCGAAATCGCCTTCGGCGGCCGCCGGTGGTACTCCGGCGATCGTGCCCACCGTGAGCATCAGCAGTAGCAGGGCGATAGCCGGGCGCATGGTGTGACGGTACCCAGCCCGGTTGGCGAATATCACTCGGTTTCGGTGAACATCAGCAGCGGTATCGTCCGCCTGCCTGCGAGGCGCTCGTATCCGGCATAGGAAGGGATGAACTCCTTCGCCAGGTTCCACAACCGTTCCCGATCGGCCCCCGTGACCTCCTGCCCGACGAAGGTGCCGGTGTACCCGCCCGCGGAGATCCGGACCACGGGATTCGCCAGCACGTTGTAGTACCAAGCCGGATGTCGTGAGCCGCCGTAGTTCGATGCCACGACGATGACTCGGCCGCCGTCGGTGAAGTACGTCAGCGGGGTGGTCCGCTGCCTACCGGTCTTGGCGCCGACGCTGACAAGCAGGAGTTCGGGCGTGACCATCGCCGACGACAACCGTCCCCGGCTCAACCGGAGCAGCCGCCGGTCGACACGCGGCGCGACCCGGCGGGCCAGCCACCGTCCCGGGGTGTTGTCCGTCAGCCGGGCTCCGATACGCAACAACGGAGAACCGGCTGTCGGGTCGACTGCGGGTATGCCCATGCACCTGATGTTAGGCAGTGCGGTGTTTCGACCCGCTTCTGCCTGGTTATGGTCACCGGATGGCCATCACCGAAGTCCGCGAAGTAGTCATCGAGGCGCCGCCGGCCGACGTCATGGCCGTGCTGATCGATCTGGAGTCCCTGACCCAGTGGTCATCGGCCCACCAGGAGATCGACATTCTCGAACGTGACGCCGAGGGCCGCCCGCGCAAGGCCCGCCAAGTCGTCAAGATCGTCGGGGTCAGCGACGAGCAGGTACTGGAGTACAGCTTCGAAGACGGGGGCGTCAGCTGGAAACTGGTCAGCTCGGGCCAGCAGCGGGCTCAGCAGGGCCGTTACACACTGACACCGCAGGGAGATTCGTCGACCCTGGTGCGCTTCGAACTGACCGTCGATCTGATCGCGCCGCTTCCCGGCTTTCTGATCAGGAAGGGCGCCAACGGGTTGATGGACACCGCAACCAAAGGACTGCGCAAGCGCACACTGGAGGTCAAGCGCGGGTAGAGCCCGGAGTCTCGGTGCTCAGCCGAATTCCAGCAGGGTGTAGGCGCCGCGGATCTGCTTGGTCGGCTTCAGTTGCCAGAAGGCCGGAAAGAGCCTGCCGAACATCAGGCCCCGGCCGCGCGGCATTGGTAGATCGTGCACGGCGCGCACGCCGGGCACGGTGTTGGCCAGGTCGGCCAGTTGAGCAGCCGACAGGCTGAACGGCATCGGCGGGACCCGATACCGGCGGGAGGCCCGCATCCCCTTCGGCGCGAACTTCTTCACCAGGACCGGGGGCAGGTCGAAGATCATCTGGCCGCCCGGAAAGCGCTTGGCGCACTCGGTGATCAGGCCCATCGACTCGTCGGGCTGCAGATACATCAGCAGCCCCTCGGCAGTGATGAACACGCCGTCGCCGGCATCGACCCGGTCCATCCATGTGTAGTCGAGCGCCGATTGGGCGATGCTCGTGATCCGGGGAGACGGGGGCAAGAGGTTCTGCCGCAGCTCGATGATGGGTGCGAAGTCGACAGTGAGCCAACGGAATTCTGAGTCGGGAAGCGCGGCGTCGAGGCGCCAGAAGCTGGTCTGCAGGCCTTCGGCCAGGGCGACGACAGTGCCGCGCGGATGGTCTGACAGGTACCGGACAGCCGCCCGGTCGAAGGCCAGCGACCGCAGGGCCATCTCCTGGCCCTTGCGGCCGAACTTCGCGAAGTCGAAGTCGATCGAATCAACAAGCCGGATGGCCATCGGATCGTCGATGATGGCGTCGCGATGCCGGGCCTGGTGGGCCCTGCCGTTCAGAGTCAGCAACGCCGTCTCCGAGACCCCGGTGAGGGTGCTGGCGTCGGCTCGGTCACCGTCTGCGTGATTCATCGGCCCAAATCTACGTGTCCGAACGCGTTGCGATTTTCGCTGTATTTCTGATATTCAGAGAATTGGCAGCAGAAGACAATATTTCTGCCAGCATCGACGCCATTCCTGAAAATTCTCAGCAAGTTTGGCGTGACGTGTAATGAATCAATCAGAAAAATGCCTTTGAACTGGGCTTATAGACTCAGTTTATGAAATCGGCGTGAACTCGTGCGGAATCTCACCAATGGTCAATTTGCGGAACTAAACGCCAGTTGTGTTCCGTTCGGACCGTCATGACAGATACCTCGGATTCAACATTCACCAACACGATTCGTGAACCGCGTACGGGGGCTCCCCGCATCGCCGGCACAGGGGTGGCATTGACGCCGCACCGATACTCGCAGGACGAGGTTGTCCGCGAGCTCACCTCGACCATCGAACCGGCCTTCGCACGATTCGCCCGCACCAGCGGCGTCGACCATCGCAGTCTGGCGATGACCCTCGATCGCTATCCGACACTCGCCGGATTCACGGAGGCGAACGGCGTCTACCTCGACGTGGCGTCCGAACTCGGCGAACGGGCGGTGCGCACGGCGTTGGAGGCAGCCAACCTCGACCCGCACGACCTCGACGCCATCGTGACGGTGTCCAGCACAGGCGTGGCGGTCCCCACGATCGACGCGCGAATCGCCTCGCGACTGGGATTGCGGCCGGACGTCAAGCGCCTTCCGCTCTTCGGCCTGGGCTGTGTCGCGGGTGCTGCCGGGCTGGCGCGGGTCCACGACTACCTGCGGGGCTTTCCCGACCACGTCGCGGTGCTCCTGTCGGTGGAGCTGTGCTCCCTGACCCTGCAGCGCGACGACCACTCCATACCCGCGTTGATCGGGGTGTGCCTGTTCGGTGATGGAGCGGCAGCCGTCGTCGCCACTGGGGCTGACCGGGTTCCCGCCGGACCCACCATGACCGGTGGCCCACGCGTGCTCGCCACCCGCAGCAGATTGTTTCCCGACACCGTCGACGTCATGGGCTGGAATGTCAGCGCCAACGGATTCCAGCTGGTGATGTCCCGGGATGTGCCGAGGATGGCACAGGACTACCTCGGCGATGAGGTCGACGACTTCCTCGCCGGCCACGGCCTCACCACCGCTGACGTGTCGGCCTGGATATGCCACCCCGGCGGGCCCAAGGTGCTCGACGCGATGGAGGAAGCGCTTGCCGTG
The DNA here is from genome assembly GCF_039729195.1 of Mycobacterium sp. DL. NCBI lineage: Bacteria > Bacillati > Actinomycetota > Actinomycetes > Mycobacteriales > Mycobacteriaceae > Mycobacterium > Mycobacterium sp. DL. The sequence goes on along the minus strand of NZ_CP155796.1, from coordinate 5,947,229 downwards.
CCCGCCGTGGAGTTCCGCCACAGCTGGCAGTCGATGCGCGACAACGGCAACATCTCCTCGGCCTCGGTGCTCGACGTGCTCAACCGAACCCTCGCCGAGCCCCCGGCCGCGGGGTCGATCGGATTGATGTTGGCCATGGGTCCCGGGTTCAGCTTCGAACTACTCCTGCTGAGCTGGTGAGGGCCCGCGATGTACTACCTGTTCATCCTGTTGGTCGGCGCCGAACGCCTTGTCGAGCTTGCAGTTTCGCGTCGCAACGCTGCATGGTCGTTCGCACACGGAGGTAAAGAATTCGGCCGCGGTCACTACCCGGTGATGGTGGCCATGCACGCGGCATTGTTGCTGTCCTGTGTGGGTGAAGTCGCGTTTCTGCACCGGCCGTTCATTCCCGGGTTGGGGTGGACGATGGTTGCGGTGGTCGCTGCGAGCACCGCGGTGCGATGGTGGTGTGTGTCGGTCCTCGGCGCACACTGGAACCCGCGATTGATCATCGTGCCGGGTGCTCCATTGGTTCGCAACGGCCCCTACCGGTGGGTGCACCACCCGAACTACATGGCGGTCGCCGCTGAGGTGGCGGCTCTCCCGCTGGTTCACTCGGCCTGGGTGACAGCCATCGTGTTCAGCATCGCCAACTCCCTGGTGCTCAACGTCCGCATCCGGGCCGAGGACGCCGCGCTGGGATACGCCTGAACATCATGGAGATGTGATGGACGACAGCGTGAAGACCCTCACGGCGCCAGGAACTCTCGCTTGGCACTGTGATAGCAGTGGCTCGGAGAGTCCCTTGTGGAGGGTGACTTCGATGGGGGCTGAGTCGCCGTCGAGGACAACGTGCACCATGTGGTCGCCTTCCTCGACTGTCAGCGGTGACAGACCGGCGATGCGGTCGTCGCCGGAGGCCCCACGCGCGAAGTACTGTGCGGCCTGCACCGCGTGCGGCAGCGAGGTACGCCCGCGCAGGTACCGGTTGTCCAATCGCCCGTCGTGGTACAGACGGACGAGCCCGGCCGAATCGGTCGAGTCGACCCGCCCGTAACACAGTCCTTCCGGCAGGATGAGCATGGTCGCCGCGAATCGGTCACCACCCAGATGTGAACATTCCCAGGTGATCTGGGGGAATTCAGCGGCGATGGCCGCAGTTGCTCCGCGCCCGCGGACCGCACAGCACTGGTCATGCCTGCCGTGGGCGCAGATCGCCACCAGCGGTTCGGTGGACAGTGTGCCATCGCTGCCGTCCAGCGCAATCTCCAGATAGTCGCGGGGGCCACCGACCTCGCCGGAGTGGACGGCCTCGCTACCCGGCGTGGACCGCGCGATGAACCAGCGCCACCTCGGCGCGGTGGGGCGTCGGCCGTGACGGCGGATCGCCGCAATGCGCATGCCGGCCTTCTCCACCCGCCGGACGATGGCGAGCCCTAGGTCGGGGTCGATGATCGCCGGCGAGTTCAGGAACGCCGAATGTCCCCAGGCGCCGCACAATTCGAGAAGCACCCAGGTGGATCCCGCCGAGGCGGTGCCATACATCGGGTCGTTGCGGGCCAGCGACTGGTCACTGCACGGAGCACGCTTGGGCTCCGTCATCCGTTGTCCGCCGGCAGTGGGCCGCCCCGGTCGGGAATCGGCACCACCACCGCCTCCCGCAGCAGCCTGCGAATCAGCACAGTGGCGTCGGCGCGGTCGAGTCCGGGCAGGCGACCGGCGTCGAATGTGCGGCCGTGGTGCAGTGCCTGCACCGCGTCGGCACAAGAGAGCGGAAACGTCATGGTCCGATCGGGCAGGTGCAGCACGACACGTTCACCGGAACGATCGACGGTTGCGACGAGCCCGTGGCGCCACCGAATCCTCGTGGTGCCGGCGGCTTCTGCCGCCGCGAGCGAGGCAAGGGGGCGGACCGCGACGGGACGTGTCCGGTCGGCGTGCCTTCGGGTCAACCGGGCGGCGGTACCGGTGCTGAGTGCAGAGGCCTCATCGCGAAGGGTGGCCGTCATCTGCGCCATCACCTTCGTCACCGTCGCGATGATCTCGTCCCGATCGGCAGGGTCGCCGCCCATCGGCAGCGACTCCCTGAACTCGGTGACGGTCGCCAGTTGATCGACCACCGCTCGCGCGACGTCGAAGCCCGTCAGGGCCGCCACCCCGATGGTCAGATGAATCGACGTCGTCGCCAGGGCCTGCGCTGAATGCACCCATCCCCGGGGCAGGTACAGCGCGTCCCCAGGTGACAGCACGGCATCGATGACAGGCTCTTCGGCGACCCGGTCCTCGATCGCGCCCCGGTGCTGGGTCCACGGCTGAGAGGGCAGCGGATGAAGGTGCACCGGTGGATGCACGATCCAACGTTTCTGCCCGGCAGTCTGCAGCACGAAGACGTCGTGGACGTCGTAGTGCGGATCGAATCCGCGGTTGGTCGGCGGCGTGATGTAGGCGTTGGCCTGCACGGGATGCCCGAGGTCGTCGACGGCCTGTCGGACGAAGTGGATCAGCGGTGGCCACAGCCGGTGCAGACCCTGGAGCACAATCGTTGCACCGGAGGCGAATTCGCCGAGTACCTTGGCTGAATCCACTTGATCGGTGATCTCTGCGCCGAACCCCGCCGGCCCGAGGTAACAATCCCGGGCCAGCAGGTCGCCCTCCTTGGCGAGGCGGATGAACGGTGCGCGTACCCCGCGTTCGGTGAGCAACTCGTCAACCGAGTCGGCCGAGAGCAGGTCGTCAAAATCGCGGGGCAGCGAACCGGTCCGGCTGAGCAGAGGCTTCCGGCCCCAGTGTTCGGTGGCGAACGTCTGCGGGTCGGTGGCGATGCAGCGGCTCAGCATCGCGGAGCGGTCAGGCGGTTCCGTCGGCGCCGCCGTCGTGGCCTTCGGGGTTGGAGCCGCCGTCAGCGGTTCCCTCTCCGCCTGCGGTTCCGTCGGCGCCGCCGTCGTGGCCTTCGGGGTTGGAGCCGCCGTCAGCGGTTCCCTCTCCGCCTGCGGTTCCGTCGGCGCCGCCGTCGTGGCCTTCGGGGTTGGAGCCGCCGTCGGCGGTTCCCTCGCCTCCGCCGCCTGAGGTGGTGATGTCGTTGTCGTCGAGTGCCATGGTGTTCCTTCCATCGGTCGCACCTGCATCGGTGCCGACTTCGGGCGTCTCGGTGACGACCGCGAAGGGCTGATTGGGCGCCAATGCGTGCGGTGCAGTGTTACCGCCCAATGATCAAACAAAACGCATCGCCACGGGACCGTTTGCCGGCGATGCGTCGGGGCATGCAGTTCACCGCGACGCGATTATCGTTTCGGCGTCGTAGCCAATAAAATCGACCCCGCAATGACCGAAACCGCCACAGGTGTGCCCAAGGCCGACGGGCCTCAGGCAGACCGCATCTCCGCCGAAGCGCGACGGCGCCGAACGTTCGCTGTCATCAGTCATCCCGACGCGGGCAAGTCCACCTTGACCGAGGCGCTGGTGCTTCATGCCAACGCCATCACCCAGGCGGGTGCCATCCACGGCAAGGCCGGTCGCCGCGCCACGGTGTCCGACTGGATGGAGATGGAGAAGGCCCGCGGTATCTCCATCACCTCGACAGCCCTTCAGTTCCCCTACAAGACCCAGACCGGGCAGACCTGCGTCATCAACCTGCTCGACACCCCCGGGCACGCCGACTTCTCCGAAGACACCTACCGCGTCCTGACCGCCGTCGACTGCGCGGTGATGCTCATCGACGCCGCGAAGGGGCTGGAGCCGCAGACGCTCAAGCTCTTCCAGGTCTGCCGACATCGCGGCATCCCGATCATCACGGTGGTCAACAAGTGGGACCGGCCGGGTCGCGACGCGCTGGAGTTGATGGACGAGATCCACGAGCGCATCCAGCTGCAGACCACCCCGTTGACCTGGCCGGTCGGCATCGCCGGTGACTTCAAGGGGGTCCTGGACCGGCGTACCGGCAAGTACATCAAGTACACCCGTACGGCCGGCGGTGCCACCGCCGCTCCCGAGGAACACATCGATGCCTCCCGCGCCCATGAGGTCGCGGGAAGCGACTGGGACAACGCGATGGAGGAGTCCGAGCTGCTGTCCGCCGACGGCGCCGATTTCGACCGGGACTCGTTCCTGCGCTGTACGTCGACACCGGTCCTGTTCACCTCGGCCATCCTCAACTTCGGTGTCAACCAACTCCTCGATGTCCTCGCCCAGCTCGCCCCGTCGCCGAGCGGTCAACTCGACATCGACGGCAACCGGCGGGACGCGACCGCCCCCTTCAGCGCTTTCGTGTTCAAGGTTCAGGCGGGCATGGACTCCGCCCACCGCGACCGGATCGCGTACGCCCGGGTGTGCTCGGGCACGTTCGAACGCGGCGATGTGCTGACCCACGGCTCCACGGGCAAGCCCTTCGTCACCAAGTACGCGCAGTCGGTGTTCGGCCAGCAGCGGTCGACGCTGGACACCGCGTGGCCGGGTGACGTCATCGGCCTGGCCAACGCCGCCGCGCTACGCCCGGGCGACACCCTGTACCGGGACATCGCCGTGCAGTACCCGCCGATTCCGAGCTTCTCCCCGGAGCATTTTGCCGTGGCCAGGGGCACCGATCCGAGCAAACACAAGCAGTTCCGCAAGGGGATCGAGCAGCTGGACCAGGAAGGCGTGATCCAGGTGCTGCGCTCGGACCGGCGCGGTGATCAGGCGCCGGTATTCGCCGCCGTCGGTCCGATGCAGTTCGAGGTGGCCAGCCACCGGATGGCCGCCGAATACAGTGCGCCGATCGAGCTCGAGCCGCTGCCGTACACGGTGGCCCGCGCCGCCGACCCCGACGACGTCGAGCTGCTCCAGAAGCAGGCGTCAGTCGAGGTGTTCACCCGCACCGACGGTGTCGTCCTCGCGGTCTTCTCGACGAAGTGGCGCCTCGAGAACGTCCAGCGGGACAACCCGTCGGTTCAGCTGCGATCGCTGGTGGCCGCAGGGGACTGAGTTCGCCCGGGCCGGGGCAACTGTCCTCAATTTTCCTTGCACGCTCGCTGGGGCGGTCTATATGCTCACTTCATAGTAGAACGATCTATCTAGGAGTGGGCATGCCGACGGTGGAACTGAGCAGCGGGCCGGTCTCGTACGGGGACACCGGCGGCAGCGGACCGGTGTTGGTCTTCTGCCACGGACTCCTGATGGACGGACTGCAATGGCGCAAGGTACTGCCGTTGCTCTCCGGGTACCGCTGCATCACCCCGACGCTGCCCCTCGGAGCGCATACCGTGGCGATGAAACCGGATGCCGACCTCACCCAACTCGGTGTCGCCCGGATCCTGGCCGACTTCCTCGACGCGCTCGACCTCGACGATGTGACGCTGGTGCTCAACGATTGGGGCGGTGGGCAGTTCGTCATCTCAGATGGTCGCGCAGACCGTGTCGGGCGCCTGGTGCTGGCGTCGTGCGAAGCGTTCGACAACTTCCCGCCCAAGCCGGCGCGTCCCGCGGCGATGCTGTGCCGGATCCCCGGCGGCGGCTGGTTGTTCACAAAGATGATGGGCACCAGCTTCTTTCGGCACAATCGCAAGGCCTACGGCGTGTTGAGCAAGCGGGGCGTTCCCGACGAGGTGTACGACCAGTGGTTCCGTCCCGCGACCGAGAACAGGGACATTCGGCGCGACATGGTCAAGTTCTGCACCGGGGCACCCCCGCGCCGGGTGCTCCTGGAGTGGGCGGATCGACTGCCGGCGTTCACCAGACCCGTCTTGCTTCTCTGGGCGCGTGAGGACCTGATGTTCCCGCTCGAACACGCCGAACGGCTCGCGACGACCTTCACGGACTCCACCCTTGTGCTGGTGGACGATTCGCTGACGTTGATCCCGGAGGACCAGCCCGAGAAGTTCGCCGACGCTTTGACCGCGTTCGTCGGCTGACCGATGCGGCAGCACACGAGGTGGGCAGCGGTGATCGCCCTTGTTGCCGGTGGGCTGTGGCCCGCGGCGGCCGCCGGTGCCGACGACTGCACCTGGCCGGCCGCCGAGTTCTCCACCGCCTTCGACGGACTCGGTCCTCCGGGATCCGACTATGTGGCCAGTCCCATCTGCGTCGCCGACGTCGGTCCTGGACTGGCCGGAGCCGACGCCGGCGAGTTCGCGTCCCTCGCAGCCGCCGATATCACCAACGGACTGATGTCACCCGATGAGTTGATGCTGGGCGCTGTGGTCGGCACGCTGGAATCCGGCAGCGCAGAAGAGTATGTCTCTGCCTTGGTGTCACGCCTCGGTCCGGAGGCAGCCCGCGGCACCGTCGAGATCGCCGGGCGCACCGTGCATTTTCTGGACCTCATTCCCGACGGTCCCAGGGGATACGCCTATGGCGAAGGCGCGACCGTCGTCGTCGCCTACGTCCGGCCGTCGCTCGATCCCCCCGCGCACCCTCAGTTGCCTCTGGTGGTCATGAGCGCCGTCGCTGCTGTCATCGAGAAGAACACGACGGGGCCGATTCCGGCCGTGCCCTCACCGATGTCCACCATCAACATGTGGCCGCTCGCCCGGGGCGACTTCGCCAGCTCGACTGATCCGGGCTGGGTCTTCTTCCGCACCGACGACAAGGGCGAACTCGACTACCGCTGCGGCATCGGGCCGAACGGAAGCGTGGCCGGTTGTGATTTCGGCTTTGTGATGGACCACGCGCCGGCCGGCACCAATCAGATCAGCCTCGACTCGTCCGGCACGCACCACCGGCACGCCGACACACCGACGTTCACCCGCCCCGGCGTCGACGTTCTGCCGATGGGGGAACGCATCGAGAACGGACCCGCGGCGTGCACCGTCACCGGTCAGGGCCCGGTGGCCTGCCGACTCGCCGATGGCAGCTACGGCATCCTGCGCTGACCGAGCGCCCTAGCCCATCCGGCCGGCGTCGACGACGCGGATCACCGCCGTGCCTTCCTCGTCTGAGGCCTCCAGGTCCACTTCGACGTCGAAGCCCCAATCATGATCGCCCGCAGGGTCATCCAGGATCTGCCGAATCCGCCACACAGCGGGCTGCCGGTCGATGATCAGCAGCGCCGGGCCGCGGGCGTCGGCGCCGGTGCCCACGTCGTCGTGCTCCTCGAAGTAGTCCCGCACCACGTCCTCCCAGCGCTCGGCAGTCCAGCCGGCGTCGGCGTCCAATTGGCCGAGGTCGTGCCAGCGGCGTCGCGCGAACAACTCGACCCGGCGGAACAACGCGTTGCGCACCATCGCGGTGAAGGCCCGCTCGTTTCCCGTCAACGGCCGCGGGCGGGCAGGCACCGTCACCGGCGCGTCCAGCGGCTGATCCGGGCTGGTCAGCTGTTCCCACTCGTCGAGCAGGCTCGAATCGACCTGGCGCACAAGCTCACCGAGCCACTCCACGATGTCGGTGAGCTCCTCGGTGCGCGCGGCCGCCGGCACGCCGGACCGCAGCGCCTTGAACGCATCGGACAGGTAGCGCAGCACCGCGCCCTCCGAGCGGGTCAGCCCGTAGACGCTGACGTACTCCCGGAAGGTGAAGGCCCGCTCCCACATCTCGCGCACCACGGACTTCGGTGACAACCGCGCATCGGCCGCCCAGGGGTTGCTCTGCAGGTACAGCTCGTAGGTGTGGTGGAGCAGCTCCTCGAGCGGCTTGGGGTAGGTGACGTCGTCGAGGAGCTCGATGCGCTCGTCGTACTCGATTCCCTCGGCCTTCATCGCGGCGACGGCCTCGCCCCTGGCCTTGTTGAGCTGCGCCGCCAGGATCTGACGCGGGTCCTCCAGCGTCGCCTCGATCACCGAGACGATCTCCAGCGCATAGGTTTCCGACGCGGGATCGAGCACACCGACCGCGGCGAGCGCGAACGTCGACAACGGCTGGTTGAGGGCGAAATCAGGAGGCAGATCGACGGTGAGCCGGTAGCGGCCACCGTCGGCGTCGGGTTCTTCCAGTCGTTCCACAACGCCGGCCTGCAGCAGGGAGCGGGCGATGCCGACGGCCTCGCGGACGTGTTGGAGTTGGCGCTTGCGGGGCTCGTGGTTCTCCAGGAGCAGTCGCCGCATCGCGACAAAGGGGTCACCCGGACGATCGACGACGTCGAGAATCATCGCCGTCGACACCCGCATGTTGCTCGTCAGCGGCTCCGGTGTGGCCTCGACGAGCCGGTTCATGGTCGATTCGCTCCACGGCACCATGCCCTCGGGAACCTTGCGGCGCACCAGCTTTCGACGCTTCTTCGGGTCATCGGCGACCTTGGCGAACTGCTTGAGGTTCTCGACTTCGTGATCAGGTGCCTCGACGACGACGGTGCCCGCGGTGTCGTAGCCGGCACGGCCCGCGCGCCCGGCGATCTGGTGGAACTCGCGCGCCTGTAGCAGGCGGGTGCGGATGCCGTCGTACTTCGACAGCGCCGAGAAGACGACCGTCCGGATCGGTACGTTGATGCCGACGCCGAGGGTGTCGGTGCCGCAGATCACCTTGAGCAGGCCCGCCTGCGCCAGTTGTTCGACCAGCCGCCGGTACTTGGGCAGCATCCCGGCGTGGTGCACGCCGATCCCGTGCCTGACGAGCCGTGACAGCGTGGAACCGAAGGCGGTGGAAAACCGGAACGCGCCGATGAGTTCGGCGATCGCGGCCTTCTCGTCCTTGGTGCTGACGTTGATGCTCATGAGGGCCTGCGCCCGCTCCAATGCTGAAGCCTGGGTGAAGTGCACGACGTAGATCGGCGCCTGCCTGGTGTCGAGGAGTTCCTGGATCGTCTCGTGCATCGGCGTCGTCGCATAACTGTGGAACAGCGGGACGGGACGCTCGGCGTTGGCGACCAGGGCCGTCGGCCGTCCGGTGCGACGGGTGAGGTCCTCACGGAGAAACGTGACATCACCGAGCGTGGCCGACATCAGCAGGAACTGGGCCCTCGGCAGTTCCAGCAGCGGCACCTGCCAGGCCCAGCCGCGATCCGGGTCGCCGTAGAAGTGGAACTCGTCCATCACCACGAAGTCGATGTCGGCATCGGCGCCTTCGCGCAACGCGATGTTGGCGAGCACCTCCGCGGTGCAGGCGATGATCGGTGCGTCGGCATTGACCGAGGCGTCGCCGGTCAGCATGCCGACATTGACCGCGCCGAAGACCTCGCACAGAGCAAAGAACTTCTCGCTGACGAGCGCCTTGATCGGCGCGGTGTAGTAGCTCGTGCCCGCCGCCGCCAGCGTCGCGTACAACCCGCCCGTGGCCACCAGCGACTTACCCGAACCGGTCGGCGTCGCGAGGATCACGTTCGCACCGCTGACCAGTTCGATCAGCGCCTCCTCCTGCGCCGGGTACAGCACCGTGCCGTTCGCTTCGGCCCACCCGGCGAACGTTGTGAACAACTCGTCGGGGTCGGCGCTCTGGGCGCGCAGCGAGGACAGGTCGCCCGGGTCATCGAGCAGGGGAGCAGCCTTGGGGGGAGACATCTTGAGGTCCAGCGTGCCGCATGGCCTGCGCTCCCGGGTCAGCGGTGCGGCGAACAGGCCTGTCTAGCGGGTGAAGTTCGCGTTGATCCTCTGCTGTAGATAGTTCTTTGCGCTGATCGGCGGGTACTTGCGCTGCGGTCCGGCGATGGTCACCTCACTGTTGGCCTGTGCGAAGAAGGCGATGCTGTAGCGGGCACCTCGATGGTCGGACGGTCCCGGGCTTCTGACGCGGTGGAAGTTGGAGGGCAGCAGGTCGTCGCTCCAACGCATGAGCATGTCCCCGATATTGCAGGTGATCGCATCCTCGGAGGGATGGACCGAGGTCCATTGCTGGGCTTCGCGCTCCTTGCCCGGACAGACCTGCAGCCCACCTTGCCCGTCGCGTTGGAACAGCAGGGTGAGGCAGTCGAAGTCGGTGTGGGCGCCTGCGCGCCACACCCCGGTCAGATTTGCGTCGGCGGGCAGCGGGAAGTAGTGCAGCAACCGCAGCGTGCTCTGGTACGTCGACGACGCAGGGTCGTGTGCGCGCGTGAAGAAGTCACGCTCGAAGCCCAGCTTGTCCGCGAAGAGCGACAGCAACTCCATGGCCAGCGCCCAGCACTTGCTCTCGAAGTCCAGAACGGTTGCGCGGAAGCACGCGAGCTCGTCGTCCGACGGCCATAGCCCGTCCATGTTCGACAACGTGACCTGGTAGGACTCCTTCTGATCCGGGACTCCGACCGAGGGGCGCACCTGGGTCAGCTGTTCCCAGCCGGAGTTGAACCGTTTTGGCCGTCGCGCTTTCACGTCCTCCGGCAGTGCAAAGAACGCTTCGGCCATCTCGAACGCCGCTCGCACGTCGCCGAGATCGATGCCATGGTCGATCACCTGGAAGAAGCCGATATCGGTTGCCGCACTCCATATCTCGTCGGCCACCTGCGACCGGCGGGAGTCGATGTCGGCCAACGAGATGCGTCGCACCTCCCGGTCGCTTTCGGTGCCCAGAGCGCCCATGGCCCTCTCGCGCTGCAGTTCGGTCATGTCAGTCATGCTGCTGTTGTCCTTACGGTATTCAGTTGGCGGCGATCGACGGATCGCTGAACTGGTTGGTGAACAGGTCCGCCCCGGTCATGTCTGCGGGCACCACGTTGCCGGTGGCGGCAAGGACATCACGGAGGTCCTCGACATTGCGGGCGGTGCGGGCCTCGTCGTAGACGCCGAATGACCCGTCGTCCTCGGCGGCCAGCAGTCCTCGGTCGACCAGCAGTGCGGCGCTGAACGCCGCCTCACCCTGCGAGTACGGCGAATAGGTGTTGTCCTGGGACACCACATCGACGATGACGTCGTTGACCGCTTCCGGCGCGGCAGCGTAGTCGACACCCGACTGCTGGATGATGGGCACCAGCTTCTCCAGGCACGGCGAGAGTTCGGCGAGCTTGTCGGCACGAACCGACATGTTCGACGCGTAGATGTCGTATCCCACGTCCTTGATCAAGCCGTAGGCCACCGGCTTGTTCCAGGCCGGGGTGTCGTTTTCGTAGGTGTAGGGCTCGGAGTTGGCGAAACCCTGCTGCGCCAACGTGGGATCTCCCACGAATCGCGACGGTGCGCCGTCGTAGCCGGTGTCGATCTGGGACTCCTTGAGCAGACCTTTCTGCACCATCCACTGCGGGAAGATCTGATCCTGGGACACGACCACGGTGGCGTCCGTCTTGCCGATGTCGGCGACCGTCGACCACTGCGGGTGCGACTGCGGATCCCACATCAGGATCGCCGGGCTGTACTTCAACAGTGGCGTCACCCCGACGACGGGTTGGTCGGCGGCTGCGGCGATCAACTGGTCGCCGTGCACGATCCCCATCGTCAGCGAGTCGTCGACATAGAGCTGTGACGGCACCGACTGGAATCCGATCGCCGGTCCGCCGGCCTTGAGAGTCAGGTCCACACCGGTGTCCTTTCCGCCGGCGACGAGGGGACCGGTCACCGACTTGTTGTCGGTGTCGACCCGGTACCCGGGACCCAGCATGGCGAATACCGCGCCCATGTCCGACTGTGGCTGCCACTGCAGCTGGATGCCGACGTTCGCCGGGCATACGTCCGCGAGCTGCTGAGCGTCGGCGGCGGATTCGAGCGAGGCCTGTTCAGTGGGTTCTTCGCCGCCGTATGCGCACGCGCTCAACGCGACTGCGACAGTGGTGACGGCTGCCGTCTTCCACAGGACTGATCGGTACATGGGACTCCTCGGTAATCTGGAATGGTCTGGGTGTGGGTCGTCGATCGGTGATTACATGCAATCACGATGCGGATTTCGGCTGTGTTAAATCGCTCCCTCATCTGCGTGATGACGGCGTACTGCAGGGGAAATACGCGATCAGGCGCAAAGTCATTACCTGTGGTTCACGCACAGAAACATTGCCGTAATACATGTAATCAACTCTTGGGGACACATTCTTTGATGAGTCACTACATGTAATACTGCTGAACGATCTACCCTGGAGTCCACAGTGGAGCCCTCCCAGACCATCCGTGACGCCGGCCTGCGTGGCCGCGGCCGACCACCACAGATCGAGTTCACCGACGTATCAAAGCGTTTCGATACCGGAACCGTCGCCGTGGAGCGCACCGACCTTCGGGTCGCACCCGGCGACTTCGTCGCCGTCGTCGGCCCTTCCGGCTGCGGCAAGTCGACGCTGCTGCGGATGGCAGCGGGTCTGGAGAAGCCGAGTGCGGGTACCGTCCGCCTCGACACCGCGTCGGTCGGCTTCATCTTCCAGGAGCCCACCCTGCTTCCGTGGCGCAGTGTGCGAGCCAACGTCGAACTGTGCGCCGAACTCAGCGGCGCCGACCGGGCTCACACGAAGACTATTGCCGCCGAATCGATTTCGGCTGTCGGACTGGAGCAGTTCGCCGAACAACTGCCGAACGCGCTGTCGGGCGGAATGAAGATGCGGGTGTCGATCGCCCGCGCGCTGACCATGTCCCCTGACGTGCTGCTGCTCGACGAGCCGTTCGGTGCGCTCGACGAGATGACCCGTCTGGACATGCAGGTCGAATTGCAGCGCCTGTACACCGAGCGGCGGTTCACCTCGATGTTCGTTACGCACTCGGTATCGGAGGCCGTCTACCTGGCCAACCGGGTCGTCGTGATGACTCCGCGTCCGGGCCGGATCGCCGGAATCGTCGACATCGACTTCGACTATCCACGCCCGGAGATGCTGCGGTTCGAGCCACGGTTCACCGACTACGTGGCCGAGGTGTCGGCGCTGCTGCACGGGAGGGCGTCATGACCGTGCTCGGAACCGCCCTGCAGGCCCCGGCGAGACTGTTCAGCCGCGCCGTCGACGATGTCACGTCGGCGGAGGCCCGAGAGTCGTTGCGAGCCAAACGCATCGGTAGCGCGATCTTCTATCCGCTGTTGTCCCTGGCCGTCGGTCTGGTGGTGTGGTCGATCGTCAGCTACCTTGTGCTCGAACCGCATCGCCGGTTCATGCTGCCGCCACCGGTCGATGTCCTACGCAACTCGTTGCTGGACTGGACACACCTGCAGCCGATGCTGACGGCGCTCTCGGTCACCGCCCAGGTCACCGTCGTCGGGTTCGTCGTCGCCGTCGTCGTGGGTATCGGCACGGGTGTGGTGATGTGCCAGGCTCGTTGGCTGGAGAAGATCATCTACCCGTATGCGGTTGTCATCCAGGTCATTCCGATCCTCGCGATCGTCCCTCTGATCGGGCTGTGGCTCGGCTACGGGATGGCCGCTCGCACGCTGGTGTGTGTGCTCATCGCGGTGTTCCCCATCATCACCAACACCCACTTCGGAATCCGGTCGGTGGACCGCGGCATGCACGAACTGTTCACCATCTCCGGGGCGTCTCGCTGGGACCGACTGGTGAAACTCGAACTGCGCGCGGCGCTGCCGGCGATCTTGACCGGCGTCCGTACCGCCGCCGGTCTGGTGGTCGTCGGCGCCATCATCGGCGACATGTTCTTCGCGAAGGGCCAGCCGGGAATCGGCACGTTGCTCGACGTCTACCGGGGGCGACTGCAGTCCGACGACCTGATCGCCGCGATCGTGCTCGCGTCGATCTTCGGTGTGGTGGTCTTCGCGATCATGGGTGTGGTGACCCGGCTTGCTGTCGGTCGCTGGCACGAATCCGGCCGCCAACTCTGAACGACGAGAGGAAGAAACTCGATGTCCGGGAATTCATTCGACGTGCCCGTGCTGGACGTGAGCCGCTATGTGGCCGGCGGTGACGCCGCCACCGATCCCGACTGCGCACGGGTGGCCGCCGCGCTGGACCGGGCCTGTCGGGAGGTCGGGTTCGTCCAGATCGTCGGTCACGGGATCGATACCGCTGCGCTCACCGACCTGTCGGACGCACTGGACGAATTCTTCGCACTGCCCCTCGCTGTGAAGAAGCAGTACCGCCGTGATCCCGCTGCCAACCGCGGCTACTCGCCGCCGAAGAGCGAATCGCTGAGCATGAGCCTGGGCATCGGTGCCAACCAACTCCACGACTACTACGAGGCCTTCACAGTCGGCACCGAGCGAGCATCCTTCCCGGGGCTGGATCTCCCGGAAGCCAGCTACACGCCGAACAACTGGCCGGACGCCGCCGCGGGGTTCCGGCCGCGGATCGAGCGCTACTTCGCCGAGGCCCAGCAGTTGGCCCGCACGCTGATGACCGCGGTCACCGACGCTCTCGCCCTGCCACGCCACTACTTCGACCCGATGACTGATCACTGCATCGAGGTGCTGAAGATGAACAACTTCGCGCTGCCGGAAGGGGACACCGAGATCACCGGTGAGTTCCAGGGGATGGGGGCCCACACCGACTTCGGCATCCTGACGATCCTGTGGGCCGACCAGGTTCCGGGCCTGCAGGTGCTCGGCCGCGACGGCAGCTGGCACGACGTGGCGCCCGCGGACGGCGCGTTACTCATCAACCTCGGGGACGCGATGGCGCGCTGGACCAACGATCGATGGATGTCGACGGTGCACCGGGTTGATCCTCCGGTGGTGAACGGCCGGATTCGTCGACGTCGCTCGGCGGCCTTCTTCTTCGACGGGAACCACGACGCGGTGCTGGAGGCGCTGCCGGGGACCCTCGCCGACGGAGAAGTCGGATACGAACCGATTACCGTTGCCGAGAACATCGCGATGAAGGTTGCGGGTCTGCGTGCCGGTGTGGCACCACAGGCCACGTTGCGAGAGGCGGCGCGGGTGGCCGCTGCCGCCGAGTAGGGGAGGCATCATGACCGCGTCCGACGGCGCTCTTCTCACCGAGTCTGTGCACAACTCCCTGCAGGAGCTGATCTTCAACGGAGAACTCGCGCCCGGCAGCCCACTGAGCGTGCCCGCCTTGGCCGCCCGGCTCAACGTCAGCCGCACCCCGGTGCGGGAAGCGGTCCAGCAGCTCATCTACGAGGGGTTGGCGACCCACACCCGCAACGCCGGTGCGCGGGTGACCCACCTCGACGACGACGCGGTGAAGGCGGTCTTCGAGGTCCGCGAAGTGCTCGACGGACTCGCGGCGCACAACGCCACGCTGATAGCCACCCGTGCGACCGTCGAGCAGTTGCGCAAGATGGTGCACGTCCAGCAGGAACTTCTCGACGAGCCCGCCGATCGGCATCGTGACGCCAAGCTGGACCTGCAGTTCCACACACTCATCCGGGACAGCGCCCGGAATCGTCCGCTCAGTGATGCGCTGGCCAGGCTGGACGGTCAGTCACACCTGTACCGGTCCGATATGTGGTCCACCGAGCTCAATCGCCGTCTTGCCGTGGGCGAGCACGAGCGCATCGTGGCGGCGATCGAAGCCGGTGACGCCGAGGGCGCCCGTTCAGCGGCGTGTGCCCACGTTGCCGGGCTCTATGTGCGGACCCGACGGATCTAGTCGGTGACGCACACATCGCCGGGGGCGCGGCCGGTGTCCACGCTGCTCGGAGCGACCTTGGCCGATGGTTCGGTGGTCGATGTCCGGGTCGGGCGCGAGGGCGAGCACGCCGTGGTGACCGCCGTCGATCCAGCCGGATCGATCGGGAGCGCACCCACGGCCGACGACGTCGTCGACCTGAGTGGGTATCTGCTCATCACAGCTCCCGCCGAACCGCATGCGCATCTGGACAAGGCGATGTCGTGGGACACGCTGCAGCCGCCACTGGGCGACCTGCATGACGCGATCGCCGCGTGGAAGCGAGGTTCAGCTCAGTTCGACGAGGAGTCGTTCCGGTGCCGGGCGCGTGCCGCAGCCCTCGCGCTGGTCCGCAACGGTACGACGGCGGTGCGAACCCACGTCGACATCCTCGCCGGGGACGACCCGCTGCGGGGAATCCGGGCCGTCGCGGCGGTACGGCGGGAACTGCGCGAACTCATCGACATCGAGATCGTCGCGCTGATCAAGACCTACTCGTCGGCCGATCTGTTGCACGCCGCACTGGATGCCGGTGCCGACCTGGTGGGTGGGTCCCCGCACAGTGCGCCCGATCCGCACGCCGAACTCACCCGATTGCTGGGTGTCGCGGAGGCGCGAGGTGTGGGCACCGACCTGCACACCGATGAGTTCCTCGACGGCGACCACCACACCGTCGGCGCCTACGCGGACCGGGCGGGGCAGTGGCCACCTGATCGGAATCGAACCGCGAGCCACTGCACCAGGCTCGGCACCATGACACGGTCTGAACTGGACGTCCTGGTGCCGCGGATCGCCGGCGCCGGGATGGGCGTGGTCGCCAACCCGATCACCAATCTGTACCTGCAGGGCCGCGACCAACCGGCCGCCACGCCGCGCGGCATCACGGCGATCGAACCGCTGCGCGCCGCCGGGGTGCGTGTTGCGGCGGGTGCCGACAACGTTCGCGACCCGTTCAACCCACTGGGGCGCAGCGACGCCCTGGAGACCGCGATGCTCGCGGTGATCGCCGGTCACCTGCATCCTGATGTCGCGCTGGCGATGGTGACCGAGGAGGCTCGCGCCGTGCTCGGATTACCCGCAGCGGGCCCGTGGGTGGGCGGCTGCGCGGAACTGCTCGCGGTGCGCGGAACCAGCGTGGTCGACGTCATCGCCAATGCCCCGGCCGATCGTGTCGTCATCCACCGCGGAGCGGTGGTGTCCCGCAGCGAAACGCAGACCTGGACCGCGGACCCTCGGCTCAGCGGGACTCGTTGACCACTGTCTGATGGCTGGCGATCCGGAAGTTCTTGCCCGCCCCGGGTTCTGCCGGTTCGACTCCCGTCGCACGTCCACACACCGGACACGCTGCCGCCTCAGCGGCCGGCGGATCGGCGGTGAGTTCGGTGCCACTGCCCTCACACTCGTGTTGCATTGCCGAGTCTCCCGGGGTCAGTCTTCGGCCTTGTCCTTGTCCTTGTCCTTGTCGTCATCGTCGGAGTCGTCTTTCGAGTCGTCCTCCGAGTCGTCCTTCTGGTTGTCGTCCTTGTCGGAGGTGCGCGCCGCCGCGCTACCCACCTCGACCACGGCCCAGTGACTGGGCGAAACGAGTACGGTCCAGTCGCCCTCTGTGCGCCCCATCTTCAGAACGCCGTCGTCGACTTCCCATGCGGTGTCGTCGTCGTACTCGGCCTCTTGTCCATCCGTATACGTCAGTTTGAATGCCATGACGCAGAGTGCCCCGATGGCCCGAGACGAAACCGATGATTGCCGAACCGCATTCGGGGTAGGAGACAGACACACAGTCCGGAGTGGCTGTGCGCAACTGCTATCGGAGGGCTCACGACCATGACCACAGGACCGAACGAAGGCCAGGAACCGACCGTCGACGACGAGGTGCTGGCTCCCGCCACGCCTGGCGCGCAGGCACTGCCGACGGACGACGACAGCGACGAGAAGGAGTCGTAGGCGGCGTTCTCACGTCGAGTTATCCCCAATCGGACCGCCGCTGCCGGCGGTCGCCGAAGCGGTGGCCGCCGAGACGCTGGGTGAGGACCATGTCAGGACGATCCTCACCGTGTTCGACAAGCTCCGTCGGTACCTCGGACAGAAGTCACGGTCTCCGGTCGGGCTGGGCTGGACCGACGGCACCACTCCACCGCGAATCAATCGGGCCCATTCACCCCGACGAACTGCTGCGGCGGCGACCCCTGACACGTGTCGAGAAGTAACCGGTCTCGGATACCGGCACCGGTCGCCTGTCCGCCATCGGGGCGCTCAATCCTGCGCGACAAAAAGTTCATGCACTACCGTCAGCCCTAGTCGAGATCAGGCACCGCACACGCAGAGGGACGAGCTCATGGGAACGCAGACAACAAAGGTGGTGCTCGGGACCGCGGCGATCGTGCTGACTCTGGGGCTGGCCGGGTGTGGTACGGACAGCGCCACGGAGGCAACGACTTCGGAGCAGACCACGACCTCGTCCTCCGCTGAGACGAGCAGCGCCCCAACGAGTACACCTGGGCAGGCGGAGCAACCGGCAACCACCGTCGGCGACTACCTGGACGAAAATGGCATCACCCAGATCATGGTGAGTCGCGGCGACGCCACCGCACCCCAGCTCGATCTGCCGACGCCACCGGGCTGGATGGATGTTGGTCCGAATACACCCAAAGACGCTTACGGAGCGATCGTGCTCGAAAGCGCCGCCGGGGGGCCCAACCCCCCTGTGATCGTCGCAAGCATGGCGCGCCTCAGCGGTGGCGAGGTCGATCCAGCCAGGATCCTGGAACTTGCGCCCAATGCTGTCCGGAATCAGCCGGGCTATGACGGACCCGAGACGGGCAGCCCTGGAACTCTTTCCGGTTTTGACGCGGCCCAGATCGCCGGAACCCTCTACAAAGACGGCCAGTCGGTGTTCGTGGCGCGCAAGACAGTGGTGATACCGGGCACGGACGCGACGTACCTGCTTGCCATCGACGCACAGGGGACCGCCGATCAACAACAGGCATTGCTGGAGGCGATGTCGGTCATAGACGCCGAAACGACGATCCAGCCCTGACTCAGCCGAGGCCTGTCGCGGAAAGGGATTCAGTGACGAACACAGAGCAGTTCTGGCATGCCGCCGAGCGACACATGGTGCGATACGGCGGATCGTTCGTGCCGCGCATCATCACCCGGGCGAAGGGGAGCTACGTCTACGACCAGGACGGAGCCGCGATCCTCGACTTCACCTCCGGGCAGATGAGTTCCGTTCTCGGACACTCGCATCTCGATATCGTGACCACGGTCAGCACGGCGATCTCCACACTCGACCACCTGTACAGCGGAATGCTCAGCGTGCCCGTGGTCGAACTCGCCAAGGCGCTCTGCGCGACTCTGCCCGCGCCGCTGACCAGGATGCTGCTGTTGAGCACCGGTGCGGAGTCCAACGAGGCCGCCATCAAGATGGCGAAGCTCTACACCGGGAAATACGAGATCGTCTCCTTTGATCGGTCCTGGCACGGGATGACATCGGGTGCGGCCTCCGCGACGTTCAGCGCCGGGCGGCGTGGCTACGGCCCCCCGATGCCCGGCAACCTCACGCTGCCGACACCGAATGCCTACCGGTCGCCGTTCCGTCACACCGACGGCAGCTACGACTGGAAGTCCGAACTCGACTACGGTTTTGCGGCCGTCGACGCGCAGTCTTCGGGGAGTCTGGCGGCGTGCCTGGTCGAACCGATTCTGTCCTCCGGCGGGATCATCGAGCCTCCGCCGGGTTACCTGAGTCGTCTGAAGGAACTGTGCGCAGAACGCGACATGCTGTTGATCGTCGACGAGGCCCAGACGGGCGTGGGGCGCACCGGGCAGATGTACGGGTTCGAGCGGGAGGGGATCGTCCCGGACCTGCTCACCCTGTCGAAGACACTCGGCGCGGGACTGCCGGTAGCTGTGGTGCTCACCAGCGATGAGATCGAAAGCGTCTGTCATGAACGAGGTTTCCTCTTCTTCACCACACACGTCTCGGACCCGCTGGCCGCCGCCGTCGCGCTGACCGTCCTCACCGTCGTCGAACGGGACGGTCTGGTTGCCCGCGCAGAGACCCTCGGCCGAACGCTGGCGGAAAGATTGGGCAAGATGCGGGATCGCTACGAACAGGTCGGCGACGTCCGTGGGCGCGGCCTGCTGCAGGGCATCGAGCTGGTCTCGGACAAAGCCAGCAAGGCGCCGGCCGAAACTCTGGGAGCCGAAGTCACCGTCGCGTGCCTGGAACGCGGCTTGCACATGAACATCGTGCAATTGCCCGGCATGGGCGGCATCTTCCGTATCGCGCCACCGTTGACGGTCACCGACGCCGAACTGGATTCCGGCCTGGGCATCCTCGACGACGCACTGGCCGCCGTTCTGGAACGGTGATTGAGCAGGTCTTCGGCGCACGGCCACGCGATATGCACAATGGATCAGGTGACCACCTCGGCTGCTGACGACCCGACACCTGCCGGCCTCTCGCTCGTGGAGAAGGCCTCGCTCACCAGCGGCGCCAACTTCTGGTGGACGAAACCGCTTGAGCGAATCGGAATTCCGTCGATGATGCTGACCGATGGCCCACACGGCCTGCGCAAGCAGCGCGAAGGTGGCGACCACCTCGGCATCGGTGACAGCGTGCCCGCGACCTGTTTTCCGCCTGCAGTGGGCCTCGGCTCCTCGTGGGATGCCGAACTCGTGACCCGGGTGGGCCGGGCCCTCGGTGTCGAGGCGTCGATCGAGGGCGTCGCGGTGCTGCTCGGCCCGGGTATCAACATCAAACGATCGCCGCTGTGCGGCCGCAACTTCGAGTACTTCTCCGAAGACCCGGTGATTGCAGGCCGGTTGGGTGCCGCGCTGATCGACGGTATCCAGTCCCAGGGCGTCGGCGCCTCCCTCAAGCACTTCGCGGCCAACAACCAGGAGACCGATCGGCTGCGGGTCAGCGCCGACGTCGATCCCCGGCCGTTGCGCGAGATCTACCTGCGCGGCTTCGAATACGCCGTCTAGAACGCCCAGCCGTGGACCGTCATGTGCTCCTACAACCGCATCAACGGGGTATACGCGTCCGAGGACCACTGGCTTCTCACCCAGGTTCTCCGCGACCAGTGGGGCTTCGACGGCGTCGTCGTATCGGACTGGGGCGCGGTCAACGACCGTGTCGCCGCGATCGAAGCCGGACTGGACCTCGAGATGCCGTCGTCGAACGGTGTCACCGACGCCCAGATCGTCGAGGCGGTGGAGAACGGATCACTCGACGAGGGCATCGTCGACACCGCGGCGCACCGGATCCTGAGCCTCCTGCGCCGAGCGCTGGACGGGACAGGGTCGGCTGCGGGACCCCTCGACGCCGACGCCCACCACGCCCTCGCCCGGGAGGCCGCCGGCCGGTCGATCGTGCTTCTGAAGAACGACGGCCACGTACTTCCGCTACTGAAGGACACCGACGTCGCCGTCATCGGTGCCTTCGCCGCCGAACCGCGCTATCAGGGGGCTGGTTCGTCGCGGATCAACCCCACACGACTGGACAACGCGCTCGACGGGATCCGGTCCCTGGCTGCCGGAAACATCACGTATGCAGCGGGTTTCAGCACTGCCCCGGATACCGGTGAAGAAGAGTCGGTGCGCCTTCGTCACGAAGCCGTGGAAGCGGCATCGCGAGCCGGCACCGCCGTGGTCTTCCTCGGCCTGCCCTCCGGTCTGGAGTCGGAGGGATACGACCGCGACGACATCGACCTGCCTGCGGGGCAGTTGGCCCTGCTCGATGCCGTGCTCGACGTGAACCCGAACACGATCGTCGTGCTGTCCAACGGTGGAGTCGTCGCACTGCCGTTCGCCGACAGGGCGCCGGCGATCCTCGAAGGCTGGTTGTTGGGGCAAGCGGGCGGCGGTGCGATCGCCGATGTGCTGTTCGGAGACGTCAACCCGTCGGGAAAGCTGACGGAAACCATCCCACTGCGGTTGTCCGACACCCCGGCCCATCTCGATTTTCCGGGCGAGTTCTCCCGCGTCCGCTACGGGGAGGGCTTGTTCGTCGGCTACCGCTGGTATGACGCCCGCGATCTCGACGTCGCCTTCCCCTTCGGCCACGGCCTGTCGTACACGACGTTCGAATACGGTTCTGCCACAGCGGTTGAGAACCGGAGCGGCGATCTGGAGGTGCGAGTTGCAGTGACCAACACCGGGGACAGGTCGGGCCGCGAGATCGTCCAGGTGTACACAGCCCGCACTGGAAGTCGAGTCCAGCGCCCACCACGCGAACTCAAGGCCTTCACCACGGTGGCGCTCGATCCTGGTGAGACCCGCGCCGTCGAGCTGACGGTGCGCCGGAAAGATCTGGCGTACTGGGATGTTCGTGTCGATTCCTGGATCGTCGAAGGCGGTACTTACACCGTCGACGTCGCCGCATCGAGCCGGGACATCCGGTCGTCGGTCGACGTCGAGGTCACCGGCGACGACGTCGCCGTTCCGCTGACACGCCAGTCGTCGATCGGCGACGTACTGGCCCACCCGGTCGGCGGTCCGATGCTGCAGGCCGCGATGGCCTCGATGATGGCCGACGCGTCAGGCGCAGCAGGTGCGATGGCCGAGGACACCGACCTCGCGCGGATGGTCGAATCGTTCCCGATCGGCAGGGTCGCTATGTTCGCTGCGGCCAGCGGCGTGGATCAGACCGCGATCGACGCACTGCTCGCCGCGGCCAACAACCCCTGAGCCTGCTACACGTGCGCAGGTAGCGGGCCGGTGAGGTTCGACGGCCGGCACCACAGTGTCACCGCCAGGGTCAGCACCGCCGCTACCGCGAACGCCGCCTGGACGCTGACCAGGTCGGCGGTGCCGCCCAGCAGGGCTGCCGCGAGCGGGCGCGAGCCGAGGAACCCGACGAGCCACAGCGCCATGATCCGGCCCCGCAACTCTTCGGGCGCACGTTCCTGGACGACGGTGCTCAGACCGGTCATGGCCCAGCCGAAGCCCAGTCCCGCCAACCCGAACCCGGCCATCGCGACGGCGGGTCCGGCCGCGACGGAGAGCACTCCGCAGCCGGCGGCGAGTCCGGCGAGCCCGATGCTCGACACCCGTGCCGACACCATCCGGCCCCGCATCAGCGCGAGTGCCACCATGCCGACCGCCGCGCCGATGCCGAACACCGCTGACAGTGTGCCGACGAGTGTGGCTCCGCCGCCGAGTTCGTCGGCGATCGATGGGGTCAACGTGATCGACGGGTCGGACGCGAACCCGACGGTCGTCACCGCGAGCAGCGCCAGCAGCAGTGGGCGGTCGGCCCAGACGTACTTCAGCGCCGCACGCACCCGGTAGTCCGCGCCGGACCGGCGCTTCGGAGGTGCCGGGAAACGCACGACGAGAAGAAAGATCGTGAACACCAGGTGCAGAGCGGTACTGACGGCGAAGCCGGTCGCCGGGCCGAAATGTGCGGCCAGGTAGGCGCCGGTGGCCGGGCCGACGATGCGCCCGATGGTCATCGGAATGCTGTTGAGTGCCATCGCCGTGGACAGTTCACCGTCACGGATCAGGTTGGGCACGATCGACTGCATCGCCGGTCCGCCCACGACGAAGCCGAAGCCGACGAGGGCGGTCCCGAGGAGGATCGGCACGGCAGCCGACGTTCCCTGCATTCCGGGCTCGAGAAACAGCCACGTCGCCACGAATCCGGACCCGGCGACGCACAACACCCTGCCGAGCAGGATCTGCCGCGCCGGGTTTCCCGTGTCGGCCCACTTGCCGCTGACGGGACTCAGGATCAGCTGCGGTGCGAACTGGACGACACCCACCAGCCCGACCATCAGTGCCGAACGCGTCGCGTCGTACATCACGATCGCCGCGACGATGCCGTGCGTCCACACCGCGACGACGGAGAACATCTTGCCCCAGAAGAGCGCACCGAATACCGGGTCGAACATCAACCCGAGCGCACTGCGAGCGCGCAGCGGAACGGCTGTGGCCTCGGCGGTCACGCGTCCGCCCCATGTTCGAAGCGTTCGGTCAGACGGTCGAGCAGAGCCACCAGGGTGTCGACATCGGTGTCGGGCCAGTCGGCGATCGTCTCGGCGACCAGGTCGCGTCGCCTCTCCGTGACGGTCGCCAGCACCTTGCGGCCGACGTCGGTCAACACCAGCGCGCAGCGACGCTGATCGTCAGGGGCGGAGGTTTTGGTCAGCAATCCCGCTGCGACGACGGCGGCGACGGTGCGACTGGCGGTCGAGTGCTCGATGGCCATGAACTCGGCGACGTCGCGGATGGAGGCCCCGCCTCTGGTGCGTTGGCACTCCTCGACCGCACGCAGCACCCGCAGCGTCGACACGTTCGTCACCGAATCGGCGCCGTCGAGCAGGCGACGACGCCAAGCCGGCCGCTGGCGCGCGAGGTGAATGCGTGTCAGAAGCTCGTCGAGGTGGTCGTAGCGGGACGGCGGCACTTTATATGCATAGCACATACATGTTTGTTGGAGCCTGGCCGGGCCGAGTCAGAATTCTGTCATCACCCGTCTGTGCGCCGGTGTGATAAACACTCCGCTATGTCCGCGCTGAGCTCTGACGTTCACTGAGCGACCTGACATGGACAGCGATGGCCTGCTGATTCCCGGCGAGACGTGCTGGCGTGTGGAGCGTGCCGACCAACTCGCGTGCATCGTCGACGGTGCCGACTACTTCTACCACGTGAAAGCTGCGCTGCTGCGCGCTCAGCGCAGGGTGCTCCTGATCGGGTGGGACTTCGACACCAGGACCAGTTTCGAACGCGGCGGCAAGACACTTCCCGGCCCGAATCAGCTGGGCACCTTCCTGCGCTGGCTGGTGCGCGTGCGGCCCAACCTGGATGTGTATCTCCTGAGGTCGAATCTGCGCCTGCTGCCGGCCTTCGAAGGGCTCTGGGGCGACTTCACCCCGGTGGCTCTGTTGAACTGGCTGACCCGCGAGCGGTTGCAGTTCGCCATCGACGGTGCGCATCCGACCGGTGCCGTCCATCACCAGAAGATCGTGGTCATCGACGATGTGATGGCGTTCTGTGGCGGCATCGACCTCACCCATGACCGCTGGGACACCCGGGAACACCTGGAGAACAACGAATTCCGGGTGGAGGCCGGTAAGCCCTACGGACCCCGGCATGAGGTCGCCGTCGCGGTGAGCGGTGCTGCCGCCCGCGCGTTCGGTGATCAGGCCCGCGAACGGTGGCGGATGGCGACCGGCGAGTACGTGGCACAGGTGGTCGTCGACCACGAGGTCTGGCCGTCGGATCTCCAGCCGATCATGCACAACGTCGACGTCGGGATCATGCGCACCCTGCCGGAATTGGAGAAGCGCAGCGAGGTCCGCGAGGTGGAGGCGCTCAACCTCGCCGCGATAGCGGCCGCCCGCCACACCATCTATCTCGAGAATCAATACCTGGCGTCCCGCACGCTCGCCGAAGCGCTTGCCAAACGGCTGCAGGAACCCGACGGTCCGGAGATCGTGGTCGTGATGCCACGCAATTCGGAGAGCCGTCTCGAAGAGCAGTCCATGGACAGCGCGAGGTACCGTCTCCTGCAATTACTCTGGGCCGTCGACACTCACCAGCGCTTCAGCGTGTACTGGCCGGTGACCGAGGGCGGCACGGCGATCTACGTCCACTCTAAGATCCTCGTCATCGACGATCGTCTGCTGCGCGTCGGTTCGTCGAACCTCAACAACCGCTCGCAGGGATTCGACAGCGAGTGTGATGTGGCCGTGGAAGCAGATCCGGACACCGCCGAATACGACCATGTCCGCGCGACGATCACCTCGGTGCGCGACCATCTGGTCAGCGAGCACCTCGGAGCCTCGGCCGAGGACTTCGAGTGCGCGATGCAGAAACACGGTTCGTTCCTGCAGGCCGTGGAATCGCTTCGCGGAGAAGGACGGACACTGCAGCGGTTCACCGAGGAGACCATCGCCGGTGAGGCCAGCCTGCTGGCCGAGAACGACCTGATGGACCCTGACCGCGTGCCGCGGTCGGTGAGCGACAGCGTTCAGCGCTGGCTCGAAGGGCTGACCAAGAAGCCGCCGAGCATCTGAGTCGGCAGCGTGGGCATCGGATTCTCCGGGTACACCCCCCGAGACGAAGGAGCCAGCTATGGGAAAAGACACCGAACCAGCCACCGAAGCGGCCGACGAACCGAAGGGTGGTCGGCCCGGACCGGCCGACCAAGGCGGCAGCGGCGGCATGGCGACACGGGAGAACGCGGACACCGGAGGCGCGGATGAGTGAGCAGTCCGACGATGCCCGCATCGAGAACGTCGCTCCGGGTGACATCATCTCGCTCGAACTCCCCGAAAGAAATTCCGGTGATGCGCGCGAGTACAAGGTCGTCCACAAGGACGGCGTTCACCAGGATTCGGGCAACTCCGAGGCCGACCCGATGTTCATCGTCACGCTCGAAGGGGACGACGGAGAAACCTTCGACCTCGAGTTGCCCGGCGACAGCGTCGTACACCGGACGCTGGAATCGAAATGGGAATCCGAGCAGAGCCCCACGCCACACGACGGCGGGTGACCGCCCGGGGCGCTGCTCTATGGTCGAGCGGTGACCATCACCTACGACGACGCACTTCGCGACCGGATTCGGGCGAATCTCACAGGTCACGACCGACGGGTGGTGAGCGATCCGACGAAGCGGCACGCGGCCGTCGCCGTTGTGCTCGTCGACTCCGAAGCCGGTGAGGACCGGGTCGACCCGGCGCCGGTGGACGACTGGATCGCCGGACGGCCGATGCCCGACGATCTCGACGGCCGGATGGTCGACGTATCAGGCGGTGCTGCTTTCCTCCTGTGCCGCAGGGCTTCCCGGCTCACGTCCCACGCCGCACAGTGGGCCTTGCCCGGCGGCCGCCTGGATCCCGGCGAAACCGTGGTCGAGGCCGCACTGCGGGAACTCGACGAGGAACTCGGTGTCAGACTTTCCGAGACCACCGTGCTGGGTCTGCTCGACGACTACCCGACGCGGTCCGGCTACGTCATCACCCCCGTCGTGGTGTGGGGAGGTGGCCGCCTCGACCCGGAACCGGCACCTGATGAAGTGGTGGCGGTCTACCGGGTTGGGATGCACCAGTTGCTGCGCGAAGACTCGCCGCGGTTCATCAGCATCCCCGAAAGTCCCCGCCCCGTAGTGCAGGTACCGCTGGGCAATGACCTCATCCACGCGCCGACGGGTGCGGTCCTGCTTCAGCTGCGTTGGCTGGGCCTGGAAGGCAGACATGACTCGGTCGATGGTCTCGAGCAGCCCGTGTTCGCCTGGCGGTAACACACCTCACCCGGTGAGATCGTCGCAGCGCCCGGCCTCGAGTCGGGCCCACTGCGCCGTCGGTCTGCCGTTGAGTCGAAACTCGTCACCGTCCGGGGTGTAACGCTGCGGCCAACCCGCAGGCGAGTCCTCCCAGGTCTCCTGCCGCCCGTACGCGGTGAGGTCCAGCAAGTGGTAGCTCGTCGCACCGGCCTCGGTCCCACGGCCGGTGTTCCAGTACGTCTCGAACACCCGATCGCCGTCCCGCAGATAGCACACGTAGGCGCCGAATTGCCTTCCCGCAAGCAGCTTTTCAGCTGATTCACCGGCGGCGTACCACGGCATCCGCCAGCCCATGAAGTCTCGGTATCGGGCGCTCTCAGCGTAGGGCCCCTGGCAGATGGTCGCGTAGGTGAGATCGCGACTGTGCAGGTAGGACAGTTCCAGCGCGTGCCCGGTGAAGAACGTGCAGCCTTCACACTGCTGCGCGGCGGGTTTACCGTCATGCCACATGTGCAGGTAGACCAGAAGTTGGGTGCGTCCCTCGAACACATCGACGAGCGACACGTCCCCGTCGGCACCGACCAGCGGCATCTGCGCGTCGACCTCGGTCATCGGGAGGCGACGCCTGGCCGCCGCGATCGCATCACCTTCTCGGGTGTGCGCTTTCTCCCTGGTCAGCAGCCGGTCCAGTTCAGCTTGCCATTCGGTCCGGTCGACGACGGTCGGCAGTCGACTGGCAGTGTCCGGGATGTTCACAGTTCGC
The DNA here is from genome assembly GCF_039729195.1 of Mycobacterium sp. DL. Taxonomy (NCBI): domain Bacteria; kingdom Bacillati; phylum Actinomycetota; class Actinomycetes; order Mycobacteriales; family Mycobacteriaceae; genus Mycobacterium; species Mycobacterium sp. DL. The sequence goes on along the minus strand of NZ_CP155796.1, from coordinate 5,919,956 downwards.
GCCTCCTGGTGGCAGTGCCGCGTTACGCGGTGGTGAGCAGGTAGACAAGTTCCCGGTGCGGAACTCATCGGTCGGAGACAATGGCCGGGTGGACAGCGGATCACACGAGGGCCATTCACCCGGTGACCATGCCGACGGTGGCCACGGCAACGTCGACGCCATGGCGGTCAGCGCAACGCTGCACTGCCTGACCGGGTGCGCGATCGGCGAGATCCTCGGTCTGATGATCGGGACGGCGCTCGGGTTCTCCACCATCGCGACCATCGCGCTCGCCGTAGGTCTGGCGTTCTTCTTCGGCTACACGCTGTCGACGCTGCCCCTACTGAAGGCGGGGATGGCGCTGGGGAGCGCGCTGACTGTGGTGTTGGCCGCCGACACGCTGTCCATCGCCACGATGGAGATCGTGGACAACGCGGTCATGGCCCTCATCCCCGGAGCGATGGACGCCGGCCTGGTCAATCCGGTGTTCTGGCTGGCGATGATGCTTGCGCTGACCGTCGCCTTCTTCGCGGCGTACCCGGTGAACCGGTATCTGCTGCGACGGGGCAAAGGACATGCGCTGACCCACCAGTATCACGGAGCGGCCGCCCCGGTCACCGGTCCGCGACGGTTCATCCCGTCCCTGAGCACGGGTGCGCTGATCGCCGTGATCGTCGCGTTCATGCTCGGCGGACTCGTGGTGTCCATCGCCGCCGGACTCTGATCCCAGGTGTGGCGGGCGCCTATCAGGCGGGCGACTCTTGGGTGATCGCCTGGTAACTGCGTGCGCTCGCGCGATTGACGGCGGCCCGTGCCAAGCCGAAGATCAGACTCTGCAAGGCAGCCGCGAACAGCACCTTGGCCGTCGACTGACTGAGATCGTCGGGCTCGGGCGGGGGTTGATCCCCGTCGCCCACGCGCTTCCAGATCTGACTGAACAACTTGCTGGCGAGAAGACCACCGGCAACGCTGACCGCCATCGACAGCGGGGTATAGAACATTTTGGGGGACGAGCTCATCTTTCCTGCTTCCTGACGGGTACGGCTAGGCATACCCCGAAGCGGCGATGTGTAACTGCGCATCCGGCGCCGGTCGTCACTTCAGGCAGTTCGCCGCTTCCACGAGCTCGGCCCGCATGTTGCGCTCCATCATGCGCAGTGCCGCCTCGCCGTGCGGACTGGTGTTTACCCGCCACGGCGGCGGGTAAGAAAGCACGCACTGCGGCGCTGATCTCCGGCGCGGCATTGCGGAAGGAGCACCGATGAAAGCAGTTACGTGGCACGGCAGGCGCGATGTGCGGGTGGAAACGGTGCCGGACCCGAAGATCGAAAAGCCCACTGACGCAATCATCGAGGTCACGTCGACGAACATCTGCGGATCGGACCTGCACCTCTACGAAGTGCTGGGTCCCTTCATGAACGAAGGCGACATCCTCGGCCACGAGCCGATGGGCATCGTGCGCGAGGTGGGCAGCGAGGTCGGCGACCTCTCCGTTGGCGACCGGGTGGTGATCCCGTTCCAAATCTCCTGTGGCAGTTGTTACATGTGCGATCACAAGCTGTACACGCAGTGTGAGACCACCCAGGTGCGGGACCAGGGTATGGGGGCTGCGCTGTTCGGATTCTCCGAGCTGTACGGGTCGGTGCCCGGTGGTCAGGCAGAGTTGCTGCGAGTCCCGCAGGCGCAGTTCACCCACATCAAAGTCCCTGAGGGGCCCTCGGATTCGCGGTTCGTCTACCTGTCCGACGTGCTGCCCACCGCGTGGCAGTCAGTGGTCTATGCCGACATCCCGCAGGGCGGCACCGTGACTGTTCTCGGGCTGGGTCCGATCGGGGACATGGCGGCGCGCATCGCGGCTCACCAGGGTTTCGACGTGATCGCCGTCGACAATGTGCCGGAGCGACTCGCCCGCGCGAGTGCTCGCGGGATCCGGACGGTGAACTTCGACGAGGTCGCCTCCACCGTGGGTGATGCGATTCGTGACATGACCGGCGGCCGGGGCACCGATTCGGTGATCGACGCCGTCGGAATGGAGGCGCACGGATCACCTGTCGCCCGGGTCGCGCAGCGGGTCACCGGTCTACTTCCCGACGCGGTGGGCAAGAAGATGATGCAGACGGCCGGCCTCGATTGCCTGGACGCGCTGTACTCGGCGATCGACATCGTCCGCAGGGGCGGCACCATCTCCCTGATCGGTGTGTACGGCGGAACGGCAGATCCGATGCCGATGTTGACGCTGTTCGACAAGCAGGTGACCCTGCGGATGGGACAGGCCAACGTGAAACGCTGGGTCGACGACATCATGCCGCTGTTGACCGACGAGGATCCGTTGGGCGTGGACACGTTCGCCACCCACACGCTGTCACTCGACGAAGCGCCGCACGCCTATGAAATCTTTCAGAAGAAACGGGACGGCGCGGTGAAGGTGATCCTCAAGCCCTGAGGGGCCGGGTTCACTGGCCCAGATCGCGAGTCGTGTCCCCGGTGCTGCGGAACAACACCCGCGCCGCAATCGCCACCGCATGGTCGGCGAATCTCTCGTAGAACCTGCCCAACAGCACCAAGTCGATCGCGGCGGGCACACCGTGTGTCCACTGCGGCGACATCACCGCGACGAAGAGCTTGCGGTGCATGTCGTTCATGGCCTCGTCATCGTCTCGTATCCGGCTGGCGCGCACCGGATCTCCGTCGATGATGACTGACGCTGCGTCCTCGGCCAGGTCGACGGCGAGGCTACCCATCTCCGAGAACTGCCCGACGACGTCGTTCGGCAGGACGGGGTCGGGGTGGCGGCGCCGAACGATACGGGCGATGTGCGCGGCGAGTCCGCCCATCCGGTCGGCATCGGAGGCGATGTGCACGGCCGCGACCACAGCGCGGAGGTCGCTGGCCACCGGCGCCTGCCGGGCCAACAGCGCCAGCGCCGAACGGTCGACATCGCGGCGCAGCGCCGCGAGCACCTCGAGCTCGGTCAGCACCCGTTCCGCTGCTTCGAGATCCACTGTCAGCAGGCCGAGGGTGGCGCGTTGCACGGCTTCACCCGCCAGTTCACACATCCGGGCCAGGTCGGCATTGAGGGCGCGAAGCTGCTGGTGGAACTCGGTGCGCACCCCTACCTCCTCTCCATGCAGCGGACCTAGTACCCCTGTACTCGTGATGTATGCACGTCACAACTGATGGGATTTCCATTGTGGATACCAGGTGCTCCTGAAGCGATGGTGTCACGATGCGACAGAAAGGTGACCCGTGCCGCTGATTGTTGTCGATGGTGTCGCCGGTGGGTAGATGAGATCCGTGCGTGTCGCGACGTTCAACATCCTGCACGGCCGGACGGTGGAAGACGGCGTCGTGGACCGGGACAGGCTGTGGGCCAGTGTGCGCGAGCTCGACGCCGACGTACTCGCCCTTCAAGAAGTCGACCTCGATCAGGACCGCTCGGGCCGGGTCGATCTGACCGCGGTCGCGGCCGATGCAATGGGCGCCGTTGCTCACCGATTCGTTGCGGCCGTCTCCGGGACGCCGGGTGCCACCTGGATGGCGGCCACCGGCGCCGAGCAGCCGGGCACGTCGGCCTACGGCATCGCGTTGCTGTCCCGATTTCCGGCGACCGATTGGCAGGTACTGCGGCTACCGACGATCCGCGCCCGGGTCCCCATGTACCTGCCCGAACCGCACCGCGTCCGGATCGTCAGAGAGGAGCCGAGGGCGGCCGTGATCGCCCAGCTCGACACGCCGTTGGGTCCGCTGACCGTCGCAAACACACATCTGTCATTCATCCCCGGCTGGAACCGCCGTCAACTGCGCCGCCTGGTCAGGATGTTGCACTACCGACCTGGGCCGCATCTGCTGATGGGGGACCTCAACCTCCCTCCGGGCGCGGCGGCGAGATGTTCGCGGATGCGCGCGCTGGCGAGCGCACCGACATTTCCCGCGGCGGCGCCGCAACGTCAGATCGACCACATTCTCACCGATCATCCGGGCCTGCGGGCAAGCGGCGACAGGGCCTTCGCGGCGCCGCTGTCAGACCATCGTCCACTCGTCGTCGACCTGGCCGTGACCGGCGCCGGCTAATTCCCGTCGTTTGACCGGCGAACGTCCGGGTATTGCTGGGTTGGCGCCCTTCCGTTTGCGCGCCAGTGACTTGGAGGAGTTTTCATGGCAGCACGACGAATGGTTCGAGGCGGAGTCGCCGCAGTGCTCGGTGCATGGGCAACGCTCGTCGGGGTGGTCGCGCCGTCAGCGGCAGCGCAGGCGCCGTGCCCCGATGTCGAGGTGATCTTTGCCAGAGGCACCGGGGAGGCCCCGGGTGTCGGCGGCGTCGGACAGGGCTTCGTTGACGCGGTGCGCGCCCAGGCCGGACCGAGGACGGTCGGGGTCTACCCGGTGAATTATCCGGCCGGAAGCAATTTCGACCAACGCGCGGCGTTCAAGGCGACGGTGGTCGATGGAATCCGCGACGCGGGCAACCGAATTCAGACCATGGCGGCCGACTGCCCGGATACCCGGCTGGTTCTGGGAGGGTTCTCCCAGGGGGCCGTGGTCTCCGGTTTCGCAACCTCGGATGTGGTCCCGAGCGACGTGCCGGCGGAGTTGGCGCCGCGGCCGCTGCCACCTGAGGTGGCCGACAACGTCGCCGCTGTCGTGCTCTTCGGGACCCCGTCGGGTGAGTTCCTGAGCAGGTACGGCGCGCCGGCCATCACGATCGGCCCGCTGTACGCCGACAAGACGTTGGAGCTGTGCACCCCCGGTGACACGATCTGCTCCGGTGCACCCGATGGCGGACCGACGTTCGCACACGCGCTGTATGCGGTGAACGGAAGCGTCAACGAGGGCGCCGCCTATGCCGTCGGGCGCTTGTAGGCGGTAGAGACACATCACAGTTGGATAGTGCCCTAACTAATCGGGTACTATCCAACTTGTGTCTGCGCAGGTGACTTCCGATATCGATCCGCTCGCCCTCGAGCGGCAAGTGTGTTTCGCCTTGGCGGTCACCAATCGTGCGGTTCTGGCGGTCTACCGGCCGCTGCTCGAGCCGCTGGGCCTGACGCACCCGCAGTACCTGGTGATGCTCGCGCTGTGGGACAACCAGCGCACTTCCCCGGGTCGCCGGTCACCGCTGTCGGTCAAGCGGATTGCGACGGCGCTGCAGCTGGACTCGGCCACGCTCTCACCCATGCTGAAGCGCCTCGAGGCGTTGGGGCTGATCAGCAGGACCCGTAGCGCCGCCGACGAGCGGTCGACCGATGTCGAGCTGACCGGGGAGGGTACGGCGCTACGGGACCGCGCGCTGGCGGTACCCGGTGCCGTAGTGGCACGCCTCGGTGTCGAGCTCGGCGAGCTCGAGGAGCTGCATCGGGTGCTGACCAGAGTCAACTCCGCCGCGCTCGCAGCCGGCGCTCTGTAGATACTTGAAGACGAAGAACGACAGGGAGCGATCATGGCCACGGACAGACCGTCATTTCTGCAGTACATCGGCTACTCATACGGTCGTCGCCTGCCGGCCTCGATGCGGACCTGGGTGGCCGAGGATCTCGCCGCGCAGGGGGCGGTTCGGCGGCACATGATCCGGATGGCGATCCCGCCGTTCTTCCTGCTCGCTCCGCTGTGGCTGCTGCCGGCGTCGCTGTATGTGCATCTGGAGATGACGGTGCCGATCTACACCTGGAGCCTGTTGATGGCGCTGGCGCTCAACAAGGTGTGGCGTCGCCACCGGCTTGCGCAACACGGTCTCGACCCGAACCTGGTCGACGTGATCAACCGCAAGAAGAAGGCGCACATCGACGAGGACTACGTGCGGCGGTTCGGCCCGCGCCCGCAATCGGCCGAGTGGCAGGCGAACAGCAACCCGTTCCTCTGAGCCGTTCGACAATCGTCAACGAACCTCGACTTCTCCGCGATAGCACTGAATGTAGCTTCTGGACAACAGGATTCAGGTAGCTCAGTTTTCCCCGGACCGATCGCTCAGCCGGAGAACGCGTTCGGGTTCGCCTCGAGGAGCTGCTCGATTTCGGTCTGGGACTCCTGGGCGAGGTCGGAGAGCTCATCGGGCGTCAGGTAGGAGATCTTCGATTCCTCGCCGAGTTCCGCGAGTGTGGCCAGATACTCCTCGTTCTCCAACGACGTCTTCAGCGCGTCGACGAGCGCCTGATAGCGCTCAGGGTTGTTGTCGCGGCACTCTGCCGACGCGAACAAACCGTAGTTGGACGCGTTGGCGGGCAACTCCACGGGGAGTGCCTCGTTGATGGGCGGTGCATCGTTGGTGACCTCGGGCCACTTGTTCTCCGGCTGGGTCACCGCGAGCACCCGGGAGTCGTCGGCGATGGCCAGGCTGTTGAACACCCCGGCGTGGGTGCCGTCGACCTCGCCGCTGACCAAGGCGGTACGCGAGGGACCGCCTCCGTCGTAGCCGATGATGTTCAGATCGATTCCCAATTCGCGTTCCATCTGCAGCAGCGCGATGTAGTTGTTGCTCTGGAGCAGGGAGACGCTCATCTTGACCTGGCCCGGCCGGGCTCCGGCGTCGTCGACGAACTCCTGGATGTTCTGCCACGGTGCATCGTTCATCACGCGGATGATCCCGGGTTCGATGCTGATGCCGCCGATCGGGGCGAAGCTGTCCAGGTCGAAATCCACGTCCTGTGTCATGTAGGAGAACATCAGGTGCGGCACGCCGTGGGTGACGACGCTCGTGCAGTCGGCACCGTCGGTCAGCATCACCTGCGCTCCGATGGCCTGGCCACCGCCTTCGCGGTTCTCCACCTCGGCTGTGGTACCCAGCGCTTCGGCGAAGAACGGTTCGAGTTGGCGGGTCGTGGTGTCGAAGCCGCCACCGGGAGAACTCGGGATGATCCAGCGCACCGGTGCGCCGGAGAAGTCGGAGCCAGAGGATCCTGAGGCGCAACCCGAGAGGGCGAGAGTGAGCGCGGCGCCCGTCGCCAGCATCGTTCGAATGGGAAGACTCGTCATCGTGGCTGTCCGATCGTCGTTGATCTGCTGATTGTTCCGATATAGCCGCATCTTTAGAACCGGCCCGCCAGCTGAAGTGCCCCACCGCCGTGGCGACCTGAAATCGCAGCTCACGCTGGTGGAAAGGCGCACGAGCACACGGAACCCCGGGGTGGTCACGCTCCGCGAGCTCACCGAAGCGTGGGTGGCAAAGCACTGCAGCTAACGGGTTTGAACTTTATGCCGGTACTTATGCCAGTGTCAACCATAATTGCCTACTAAATCGTCGTCAGCCAGTCTGGAAGCTGACGTGATTCTTGTCGGCGTAGTAGCGGGCGAGTTCGGTGTGGTCGAGGCCTGGTACGCCGTAAAACGACTGCGCCTGTTCCACGGATTGGAGCACGGTGGAGAGAATCGGTGCGTAGGCGTCGCACTGCTCGGCGAGTCCACTGCCTATCCGAAGGTCCTTCAGCATGAGATCCAGTGCGAACCTGGAGTCGTAGGAGCCGGGCAGGATGTGCTTCGGGTACTTGACTTCGGTGGCTTGGCTACGTCCGGTGGATGCGTTCAGCACCTCGATCATCACGGTCGGCGGAACGCCGAAATCCACTGCAATGCTCAATATCTCGGCGGCGGCGGCAATGTTGGCAGCCGACAACCAGTTGTTCAGTGCCTTCGCGGCATGTCCGCTGCCGGCAGCGCCGACCTCGAGGACGCGGGAACCCAGCGGCGCGACATGCGCCTTGGCTCGGTTCATCGCGGGAACCGAGCCTCCCATCATGATGGCCAGCGTGCCGTCCTCCGCCTTGGCGACACCGCCGGAGACCGGGGCGTCGACGAAGTCGATGCCGAGTTCGTCGGCGCGGGCCGCAAGCGCACGGGTGCTCGCGGGCTCCGAGGAACCCATGTCGATGATGAGCCCGCCAGAGGGCATCCGGGAGAGGAGGCCCTCACCCAACAGCACTTTCTCCACGACGTCGGTGTTGGGCAGCATCAAGATGACAACATCCACGCAATCCGGCAATTCGCCGAGGTCGGCGAGCACCTCGATGTGGTTGTCCGCAGCCACCCGCCCGGCGGTTTCGGCGGATTTGTCGGAGACGAGCGTGCGTCGAGTGGGTGCGTAGCGGCGCACCATCGGCTCGCCCATCATCCCCAAGCCGATGAACAGGGTCGCCGGGGAGGTGTCGGTCATGAAATTCTCCAATGAGCAGTGGGAAACAGGGTCCATCAACCAAGCAGGACGGACTGGTCAAGATAAGCACGGCACTTTCCGGCGAGCAAGCGCATGTAGACCGCCGTCGAGGTGTTTACAGGTATGTAGATCGCAGCCAGCGGGGACTGTAGATCCGCGAGCCGCACCTGCCCAACTGCGTAAAAGCGTTGTCGGCCCGGATATCAACAGCGTTTCGCGAAGCGGATCCACGACACCCAGATACCAAGCAGGCCGACGACAAAAAAGCCGATACTTCCGCTGTCCCGCCGCGATCAGGGGAGAACACTGACGATCGTCTTGGAGACGGGGTGGGCCGACTCGGACGCGGCGGCCGTTGGTCCGCCGATAGTGACGGCGTACTCGGTTAAAGTTCATCCATGACCGTGTCCGAATTGCCGGACGGTGCCGATCTGCCGAACTATCGCCGACTGGCCCTGCTGCTGGCCGAGGAGATCCAAGCCGGCAAATACGGACCGAACACACCGTTGCCCACCGACACCCAGTTGATGCTCACCTATGACCTCGGACGTCAGACAGTGCGGCGCGCATTTCAGGAGTTGGTCGCGGACGGACTGGTGTACCGGGTTCGAGGCAAGGGAACCTATCCCGCAACGCGGCCCACGAAAGGGCGCGCGGTTCGCTCCACCGGTTCGGTCGAAGCTCTCGAACAATGGGAGGGCACGGAGATGGAGGTCATCTCGCCGGTCGCGTTACAGCGCAATACCGAAGTCGCTGAGCGACTGGAACTCTCGGGTCCGGTCGTGGCCCGATTGACCGTCCGTCGGTGGGTTGAGGGCGAACCGTTCGCTCTGACCGAGATCTTCCTTCCCCCGGAAATCGGCAACAGGCTCGTGTCCGAGGACAAGATCCCCGAAGGCCGGGTCGTGGGCACGATCGTGGCGTCCGTCGGCGCGATGGCGGGTCCGGTGGCCAGCGCCGACGAAACGGTCACCGCGATCGCCGTACCCGATGCGCTGGCCGAATCGCTGCACACGACCGCGGGCCGGCCCGCGCTGCGGGTGGAGCGGGTGTTTCGCAATTCTGCTGGTACACCGCTCGAGATCTCCGTGACGGTGCACGCCTCCGAGAGATATGAGCACCGTCTGTCGATCCACCGCGCCGGGTCCCACCGCATCGGGTGACGCGGTGAGCGGCCGACATCAGTCCGACTGACCCGCACCGCCTTCGTGAACCAGCACACGAGGCTCGATACCGTCGGCACCGACCACCTCGCGCCACGCCTCGACGCCGGCTTGGAAGGCGACGATGCCGGCTTCGGGAAGCGAGATCTCGATGGCCTCGAGGATCTCCTGTGAGCTCACGCCAAGATCGAGGGCGACTCGGATGTGGCTCTGGATGTGGCCCTTCGACGCTCGCATGACTGTCAGGCTGACGATGAAGATCAGCTCTTTGGTCTTGCGGTCGAGGGTCCGCTGGTCCAGGTAGGCGGCACTCACGACGCCGTTCGCAGCCTGCAGCACCGGGAAATCGTGCTTGGCCATGACCTTGTGGTAGTCGAGCACGTAGCCGCGCTTCTCGGCCATGTCGTCGATGTATTCCTGCGGTGTGGTCATTGAATGGATCCTTTCGGGGGCGGTCTGGCTCGACCTGATCGGCCACTGCAGGTAGTCGGGCACCTGAGCTTTGCGTGCATTTCTGTGCCGCCGTGCCATCCGATGTCGGTGGCCGTCGGCGCTGGGTAAGGATAGGCACGGCACTTTCCGCGGCGCAACCTTGCCAGAGGTCAGTCAGGGCGCAGTTGCCCGGGGCGAACCGGGGGGTTGCGGTAGCGCCGACCTATCGCCCGCGGACGCTCAGGCTTCGTCAAAAATCGCCCTGAACTGGGCATTATTGGGCCTCTTGTGCGATCTGGCGGCCACCCCGGCATCGGCTCCCCGGACCTGGGTTCAGCATGGAATGGGTGGCACTAAAAAGCCGCCACTTCGGTTCCCGACGGTCGCGAGCGGCTGTTCGCCGTCACCGGTCGGTGGCCGCTCAGCCGCCGTCGTAGCGCACGCGGGCGAACTCGCGATCCGGGTCCGGCGCGATGTCCTCGGTTTGATCGAAGGCGCGGCCGCGGCGCTCGGCGTCCGGGTTGCCCGTGAACAGACCCGAATCGGCCTGCCGGTCAGTTCGTAGCGGGGCTCCGCCGGCGATGCTCGCGTCACGTCCACTCTGGTGCTCGAGCCGGCGGCGCGGCAGCGCGCCCGGATTCGCACGCTGCAGCCATGCCACCATGCCTTCGCGCACATCACACCGGAGATCGAACAGAGCCCCGGCATTGGGCGCGCTGACCAGCATCCGAACCCGGACGTAGCCGTCGACCGCATCAGTCACCTGCAGGACGCCGACCCGGCCGTCCCACAGCGGGTTGGCCTGCAGCAGCCGGTCCAGTTCGGCCCTCATCTCGTCGAAGGGCACGGTGAAGTCCACGTCGAGTTCCGCGGTGCCGAGCAGTTCGGTGGCGTTGCGTGTCCAGTTCTGGAACGGGGTGGTCGTGAAATAGGTGCACGGGAGCACCAGGCGGCGTTCGTCCCACAGGTGCACGACCACATAGGTCAGCGTGATCTCCTCGATGCGGCCCCACTCGTCCTCCAGCACGACGACGTCGCCCACCCGGATGGCGTCGGAGAAGGCGATCTGGATCCCGGCGAAGGCGGCGCCGAGCGAGGTCTGAGCAGCCAGCCCTGCGACTACCGAGAGCACACCCGCCGACGCGAACAACGTCTTTCCGATGTCGCTGAACGACGGGAACGTCATCAGTGCCGCTGCCCCGCCGAGCACCACGACGATGGCGATGACCAGCCGACGGAGCACCGTGACCTGCGTGCGGATCTTCCGACGGTGCCGGTCGGCGTCGGTCAGGCCGGCGTCGCCGCCGGCGAAGCGGGCGATCACCCGTCGTTCGGCCACCGACGCCAGGCTGGCCAACAGCCAGGTGATCGTCCCGATGAGCACGAGGATCAGGGCGTGATCGAGGAAGGCGCGCCACCCCGAATCGGGTTCGGCGACCCGTCGAAGCACTGCGGAGGCTGCGATCACCATCAGCGTGGCCCGCACCGGGCGGCGGGTCAGCTGTGCGACGTCGTGTAGGACAGCGCTGCGCCGACCGAGCCGCTGGACGGTCCACGACAACCCCAGCCCAATCGCGTAGGCGATCCCCAGAGCCCCGACGATCCATGCCGCGCTGACGACGGGGTGGCCGGTGGGGTCGAACATGTCGGGCATCACAACAGTGCTCCTGAAATGGATGGATCGCGGCGATCAGGGGGTTCTGCGCCAACGAGCGACATCGGTCGCGACACAGGGAAAGCCTTCCCGGTACCGCGTGCGGGCCAAACGCCGCAGGCACCAGATGGCGGCATTGAGAGTGAACTCACAAACGGCGGTTGCGAGCGCCGTCAGTAATCTGGACGCCATGACCAACGCCGGGACGCCGATCGACGGGTTGCTGGCGCGCGCAGGAGGGATCCGGGGACTGGTCTACACCGCGTTGCCGGTCACCACTTTCGCCGTGGTGTCCCCGGCCGCCGGTCTGATCCCGGCGATCGTCGCGGCGCTGTCCGCCGCCGCAGCCGTGCTGGCGTGGCAGGTTCTGCGGCGGGAATCCACCCGGCCGGCGGTGCTCGGCTTCGCCGGTGTCGGCGTGTGCGCGGCCTTCGCCTATGTCACCGGGCAGGCCAAGGACTTCTACCTGCCCGGCATCTGGATGTACCTGGTGATGGCGATCGTGTTCACCACGTCGGTGCTGATCCGCCGGCCGCTGGTCGGCGTGGTCTGGGCCAGGGTCACCGGCCGCGACGACACGTGGCGACGCGTCCCGCGGGTGCGCCTGGCCTTCGACGTCGTCACGATCACGATGGCGGTGGTGTCCTGGACTCGCTTCCTGGTGCAGTACTACCTGTACGACACCGACCAGGAGGGGCTGCTGGCGGCCGCCCGGATCGTGATGGGGTGGCCGGTGTTCGCGGTGACGTCGTCGCTGATCTACCTCGCCATCCGCAGGGCCGTGCGCGCCCTGCCGCGCGCTGCCGTCGCCTGACCGGGCGCTCCCAACGGGTTTGGGCCATGCCGGAGCGGGCATCTTGGAGAAGCGACGCCGGACCGGTGTCGGCAGTCTTCGAGGAGAACCCACGTGACCACTGCTTACACAGACTTCGATGCACCTGAGGTGCCGGTTGGGATCTATCCCCCGCAACAGGATTCGCACCTGCTGATCGACGCGATCGTCGACGCGGGGCTGGCGTCGGGAGCGCGGGTAGCGGATCTCTGTACCGGAAGCGGCGTGGTGGCGATCGCGGCGGCTGAGGCCGGTGCGGCAGAGGTCACCGCTTTCGACATCTGCCCGAAGGCCGTGCGGTATGCCCGCGCCAGCGCGTCGGCCGCAGGCGTCAGCGTGCAGGTGCATCGCGGGTCATGGTCGCGCGCAGAGGAATTCGGGCCCTACGACCTGGTCGTGTCCAACCCTCCCTACGTGCCCCACGGGCCGGCCGACGACACCGACGCCATCCCGTCCACGGCCGGGCCCGCCCGAGCCTGGAACGCCGGCAGCGACGGGCGCAGCGTGCTCGACCCGCTGTGCGACGCCGCACCCTTGCTGGTCGATGGAGGTGGCACCCTGCTGGTGGTCCAGTCGGAATGCTCGAACGTGGAGTCCACGCTGTCAGCCCTGCGCGCCCACGGCATGCACGTCGACATCGTCGCCCAGCAGTACATCCCGTTCGGCCCGGTGATGTCGGCGCGCGCGCAGTGGTTGACGCGTACCGGCCTGCTGCAGCCGGGACGCCAGGAGGAGAGGATCGTGGTGATCCGGGCAGACGCGCCGTGACCGGCGAACCGCGGCTGGTCCGCGTCGTCCCGGCCGGGCCGGTGATGGTGGAAGGTCCGGTCCGCATCGAGATGCCCGACGGCAGCATCGTGGAGTCCGACCGCTTCATGGTGGCGATCTGTGCGTGTCGACGGTCCAAGACATACCCGCTGTGCGACACGAGCCATCGCCGAAAAGTCAGTCCAGGGAACGCCGCAGCGAAGAACGGCCCTCCTGCCAGCACTGCATGAGGTGGTCGGCGAGCCGGTTCTCGACCACGTCGAAGGCGCGGATCCCGAACACCACATCGTGGTCGAGTTGTGGTTCGCGGGCCACCAGGTCTCCCACCACATCTGTGCGGACCACCTGTTCGTGGACGGCGTCGGCCTCCACGTGTTCCAGATAGAAATCGCGGCAATCGTCAGGCGCGCCAAGGCGTTCGAGGGCCTGCGCCATGCGGCGTGAGCCGGGGGGCGAGGTGACCTCGGTGGCGGCGAAATGCCCGACCGAACAACCACGAAGCCGCCGGTGCAGTCCGAACATCGACATCACGTTCACCACGGCTAGCGTCGCGCCGGGCACGTCGTTGAGGTAACCCAGATAGGACGTGTCGAGATCTGCACCGGCCATCAGGTCGGCGAACAGCTGTTGATGCAGCCGGGCGCCCCTGCCGCCGCCGAACTCGTCGTACTCGACGGCGACGAACGACGCCTTGGCCTGACCGGTGAGCCGGGGAATGGTCCACGCGTGCGGATCCCCCTCCTTGAGGTGGTACAGCGACCGGTGGGCGAAATACTCCCGCATCTGCTCCCAGGTGCCCTCGTCGCGCAGGTGATACGACGGTCCGGTACCCCCGACGGGCTCCACACACAATGCATCCAACTCGGCCGTGGCGGTGGCGCCCTCGTCGATCTCGCCGACATCCTCGGTCACCGCGTCCAGGACCAGCTCTTCGAGCCGACCGCGCAGGTGCAACAGACCCGGATTCCATTCCCAGCCGGCGTCGACGTCGGCGAACCCGCGGTAGTGCAGCTCGTAACAGATGTAGAGCGCAAGTTGCACGTCGACGCCGTAGGGATCGGCATCGGCGAAGGATGTTGCGACCCGGTTCAGTTGATGGAGCGGGGCGCGCTCGGACAGCAGATCGAGCACCGACATCGAGATCGGTCCGCGGGGCTCGGGCAACACAGGTTGCACCAGGATGGGCATCACGATCGGGTAGTACCCGGCAGGATCACCACCAAACCGGCCCGACCAGCGACTCCCGCGCGTACCCGAAGGTTCCCGAACTACACCTCTGAGAAAGGTTTCTCACATTGCCGACATCGGGGCTATGGAGTGCGCGTCGACGGGTAACCGACAGTCAGGCGCAGCCATGCGCTGACCGAAACTCTATTAGATCAAGGGGTGCAACCTAAAAATGGCAACACCAATCACACCGACCACCGTGACCACCGCGACCCTGCTCACGCAGTTGCGCAGCCTGCTGGACCTGACGCATACGGAGATCCAGGTCGCCGAAACCCGTGTGGTGCAGGCTCGCACCGACGCGGTCCGTACCGAACTGCAGCAGAACGCGGACAACGCCCGAATCCGGGCCGAGGCCATCGAGAAGGCGATCCGCGATCTCGGCGGATATCCCGACGTGATCGGCCCGTTCCTGGGCCGTGCCGCCGCGGCTGTGAAGGCGCTGACCGAGCAGGCCGAACCCTTCGACGAGGCACTTCTCGGTGACCTCGCCCTCGAGGGTCAGCTGCTCGACCGGTCCCGCTACGTCAAGGCCCTCGCCGTCGCCGCCAAGCACAAGGACGTCGAAGCGCTCGCCACCCGTCTGATCACCGCGCACACCGCTACGGTGGATTGGCTGACCACCGTCCTCGCCGAAGACGCCCTCGGTGGCCCGGCCGCACTGCGGCGGACCCCGATGCAGGCCGCCGCTGGATTCGCCGTCAAGTTCGTCAACCTGCCGTTGACTTGGTCCACCCGTCGGGCCGAACGTGCCGCGGAGGCCCTCCGGTCGGTGCGACCCGCAGTCAGCGATCTCGTCGATCGTGGTGCACGTACCAGTGACATCGCCACCAAGGCGCTTGTCGGAGCACGTGATTCGGCCCTGGAAACCGCTGAGCGGATCGCCCGCGAGCAGGGCGCCGGTCAGGCTGCGGATGCCATCCACGCGGCGCGTAGCGCCACCGGCATCCTCGACGCGTCCGAGCTCCCCATCGCCGGATACGACGAGCTCAATGTCAACGAAGCCGTCAGTGCCATCAAGGAACTCACCGATCCCACCGACATCCGGGTGATCGTGGCGTACGAGGAAGCCAACAAGGAGCGGCAGCGCGTCGTCTCCGCCGCGCAGACGCGGCTGGCCGCGATCGCACAGGAGGTCGTCGGCATCAGCTGATACTGAGGCTGATCCACCGATCAACAAGCCGGCGCAGGTGTCTGACACCTGCGCCGGTTCTGTTGTGCGGCAGAGACTATGCGCTGCTCCGGCGGGCGATCTGCTGCTTGATCTTCTCGGGCAGGGCATCCGCCGGCGCCAGGGTGGGCAGAAGGTCGGGCTCGAGCATCAGCGCGCGGAACACGGTGCCGATCGTCACCGAGTGATCCGGACGGTCGAGGACCTCGATCTGATCACCTGCGCGCATGGTCCCCGGCTCGATCACCCGGAAGTACGCGCCGGGCAGTTTCGCGGCGGTGAACGTCTTGATCCACCCCGGAATGTCCAGCCAGGTGGAGAACGTCTTGCACGGCGTCCGCGGACTCGTGACCTCGAGGATCAGGCCGTCGGTTCCTACGGCCCATCGTTCGCCGACCAGGCATTCGGTGAGATCCACACCGGAGGTCGTGATGTTCTCCCCGAACATCCCGTTGGTCAGCTCCCGCTCCAGCCGAGATTGCCAGCCGTCGAGATCCTCACGCGCATAGGCATATACAGCCTGATCGTCGCCACCGTGGTGCCGTGAATTGCAGACCGAGTCACCCACGACGCCGCTGCCGAGGCCACCTTTCCTGGGGCCGGGGGCACGAACCTCGAGCGGCTCGTCACTGGGACGCTTGTTGATGCCGGTCCGCAGCCCACCGAGATCAGCGGGCGCCTGAGCCGTGTTCACCGTCAACACCGAAGCCATACCGAAGGTTAACCGAGCGGCCGTCGTGCTACAGACCGGCCAGGTCGTCGGGAACGTCGACACCGTACTGCCGGAGTACGTCCAATGGCACGGTCTCCAGGGTGCGCTCGTGCGTGCAGGCCAACACCACCGGGCAGGCGTAGCCGTCCTCGTGTGCTCGCAGCCAGTTCAGGGCGGTCACACACCAGCGATCGCCGGGAGCCAACCCGGGGAACCGGTAGGCGGGCATGGGGGTCGACAGGTCGTTGCCGATCGAGCGCTGGTGCTCGAGGAACTCCGTCGTCACCACCGCGCAGATGGTGTGCCGACCGAGGTCCTCATCGCCGGTGCTGCAGCACCCGTCGCGATAGAAACCGGTCAGCGGTTCGGTGCCGCACGGATCCAGTGGTGCGCCCAGCACGTTCAGTTCGGGGATCGCGCGTTCAGCCATGACGCCAGTATGCGATCAGATGCTCAACCTGCGGTAGCGCTGCAGCCGCCGGACGCCCTGCGCGGACGCCACGCCGGTGACCGGGGCCAGTGCCGATTTCAACCGGTCCCGGACGTTGTCGGTGTCCAGCCCCATCCCGATCGCGACCAGACAGTTGGCGTTCGTGCCGCCTGGGGCCGTACCTCTTGGGGCGGCGGCGATGTGTACCGACGGGCCCACGACGTTGACGACGTAGACACGGGTGGTGCTGCGGTAGCGCACCGCGACGGTGCCCTTGATCCGGTACACGCCCGCCGGGGGATGCTCCAGGACGTCGATGACGGCGCCGGGGTCCACACACCCGTCGCCGACCACCGTGACGGAATCCGCGTGGACGTGGTCGTGGTCGTCTGCGTGGGGCGTGAGGTTCTCGGTGTCGACGAGCAATTCGCGGAACGTGAGTTGGCCCGTCTCCTCACCGGCGACGGTCACGTCGTAGAGCAGCGCAGGGTCGATCCGCCCCGCCGTCGCGCCGACCACCTGTGCGTGCGGGTTGCATTCGCGGACCCTGTTCTCGATGCGCTGCAGCGCCGCCGTGCGGTCGCCGTCGGCGACCTGGTCGAGCTTGTTGACGACCACCAGCGTCGCGGCGCCGTAGCGAGCCGGTGGAGTGGGGTCGCGATCCACGGTGTCGAAGTGGGTGGCGGCATCGAGCACGTCGACGACCCCACCCGGCCGGACGTTGTCGACCCCGCTGAAGCGGATGATGCGGGAGATCGCTACGGGATCGGCCAGACCGCTGGCCTCGACGATGATGGCGTCGAGCCGCAGCTTGGGGTCCGCCAGACGGGCCAGCGCAACATCGAGGCCGCCGTCGTCGGGCAGGCAGCAGATGCACCCACCGGCGATCGACGCCGGCTCGTCCACCTGCCCGGTCACCAGCGCGGCGTCGACGTTGAGCTCACCGAAATCGTTGATCACCACCCCGATCCGCGCCAGGGGACTGCGCAGCACGTGGTTGAGCAACGTCGTCTTGCCGGCGCCGAGATAGCCGGTCAGCGCGATGACGGGAACCGCTTGCACACCCGATCCTTCTGTTCAGCGGAAGCCGGCGGCCCCGCCGTCGACCATGATCGTCTGCGCGGTGACGAACGACGAATCGTCGCCCAGCAGGAAGCACACCACCGGTCCGATGTCGGAGCCCACGTCGCCCAGGCGCCCCATCGGAACACCGCGCAGGGTGCGTTCGTAGCTCTCCGGGGCCAGCTCGCGCCACATGCTGATGCTCTCTGTCTCGGCGAACGGGCAGACCACGTTGACCCGGATGTTGAGCCGTCCCCATTCCAGCGCAGCCACTTTCGACATCCCCCGGATCGCTTCCTTGGCCGCCGCGTAGGCGCCGAACTTAGGCTTGCCCACGGTGCCCGAACCCGATCCGAGGTTGACGATGCTTCCGCCGCCGTTGTCGGCGAACACCGGGTACGCCGCCTGCATCAGCTCGAAGGTCGCGCGTGGGCCGACGTCGAAGACGAGGTCGTAGTCCTCGCGGGTGATGGCCTGGAACGGCTTCGGCTCGTTGGTGGCGATGGCGTTGTTGACCAGACCGTGCAGTCCGCCGAACGTGGTGAGCGCCGAGTCCACGATGCGATTCGCGCAGTCACGGTCTCTCAGGTCGGCGACCAGCACGTCCACTGAACCGCCCGCCGCCCGAAGGCCTTCCGCGGTCCGGGTGAGCATGCCCTCGTCGCGGTCGACGAGCAGCACCGACGCGCGCCGCTCGATCAGTGCGGTCGAGATGCCCTTACCGACACCTCGGGCCGCCCCGGTCACGATCACCACCTTGCCGTCCACGCTCGCCACCGTAGCCACCGCCGGTTCCTGACACGCCGAAGGGCCGGGCCTGATCGGGGAATCAGGCCCGGCCCCCGGGCACGGTTATCTGGTCAGGTCAGGGTGCGGGGATGGTCGCGCAGCCCAGACCGGGGATGCAACCGCTCGCTCCACCCGGTCCTGCGGTGCCACTCGGGCCACCGGGGATCGCGCCGGTCGCGCCTTCCGGTCCTGCGGCACCGCTGACGCCACCGGGGTTGGTGCTTCCGCTGACGCCACCGGGGCCGGCTTCACCGACAGGTCCACCGGGAATCGCGCCTGCCGCACCACCGGGTCCGGCTTCGCCCACCGGGCCACCGGGAACGGCAGCACTGGCCCCGCCCGGACCAGCCTCAGCGGCCGGACCTCCGGGGTTGGTGCTGCCGCTCACGCCGCCGGGACCTGCCACGCCGGCCGGACCGCCGGGGATGGCACCTGAGGCACCGCCGGGGCCAGCAACGCCACCGGGGCCGCCCGGGATCGCGCCAGCTGCGCCGCCGGGTCCGGCAACGCCGCCGGGGCCACCGGGGATCGTGCCCGCAGCGCCGTCGGGACCCACGTAGCACGGGGCACCGTCGGCATTGACGCACGCCGGCGGGGGCGGCGGGGGCGGCGGGTTGGTGTTGAAGGGGCTCTGCGCAAAGGCCATGGGAGCGGTCGCGATGGCGGTCGCAGCGGCACCCGCGAAGAGCAAGGATCCGAGGGTTCGAGGTGAAGAAGTCTTGTTTCGCATGACGGTTCAATTGCCCGCGGAGACAAAAATAAAACACCTGAGTCAGGAAAATTTCCTAAGTGGTCTAACGAAGCCCGCGCGCGGTGGTGGCAAGCTGGCTGAATGGGACTGCTCTTCCGCCTGGCCGAGTTACTCATCGTGCTCGTGCCGCTGGCCGGTGTGGGCTACGCCACGTTCAGGGCCATCACGTCAGCGCGGGGGCGTCGGTCAGCAGAGCTGCCGTCGACGCCGGAGTCGCCGTCCGCGCCGCCGCCGCGGTCAGACGGCGACGCCGCGCAGCGCCGCGTGATCTCCCGGACGGTCGAAGAGCACGATCGGACCGACACCCGCTGGCTGGAGTACGAACTCGACGTCGCCAAGCTGCTCGACTATCCGCTGATGACCGATATGCGCGACCCACTCACCGAGCGTTTCCACCGCGCCAAGCTCCGCTCGGATTTCCTGCGGCCCGCCGACGTGTCCGACCTGCTCGCCGACCGCGACGCTGCCCGCGAGTACATCGACGCGGTCCAGGAGTACGTCACCGCATTCGATGTCGCCGAGGGCGAGGCGATCAGGCGCAGCCGCAGCTACTTCTCCCGAGAGGAGCAGGAGCGCCTCGCCCGCGCACAACGGCTGCTGCGGGTATCGACCGACAACGCGGCGACGTCGCAGGAACGCGAACGGGCCTACCACCTGGCGCGGCGCGAACTCGACGGCCTGATCGTGCTGCCCGAACGCGCCCGGGTCGCACTCGAGCGCGGCATCTCCGGCGAACTCGGCAGTTAGGCGCCGGCAGCGTCGGCGACGTCCAGGGCACGGTCCAGGATTTCCAGGCCCTCGCGCGCCAACTCCTCGGTGATGATGCACGGCGGCACCACATGGATGCGGTTGTAGTTCGCGAACGGCAGCAGCCCGGTCTTCTTGCACTCCGCGATCACCGCGTTCATCGCGGCACTGGAGCTGCCGTACGGGGCGAGCGGTTCGCGGGTTTCCTGATCGGCCACCAACTCGACCGCCCAGAAGACGCCCGCACCGCGCACCTCGCCAACGCAGCTGTGCCGGTCGGCCATCTCGCGCAGGGTGGGTCCGATCACCTCGCTGCCGATTCGTGCGGCGTTCTCGACGATGCCCTCGTCGGCCATCGCGTTGATCGTCGCGACGGCGGCGGCGGTCGCCAGCGGATGGCCGGAGTACGTCAACCCGCCCGGATACGCACGATGGGCGAAGGTGTCCGCAATCGCCGGGCTGATCGCCACCCCACCGAGCGGCACGTAGCCGGAGTTGACGCCCTTGGCGAAGGTCAGCAGGTCCGGTGTGACGTCGAAATGGTCGATGGAGAACCATTTTCCGCTGCGGCCGAAGCCCGCCATCACCTCGTCGGCGATGAAGATGATGCCGTATTCGTCGCACAGCGCCCGCACTCCGGCGATGTAGCCGGGCGGCGGGACCATGATGCCGGCGGTGCCGGGTATGGACTCGAGGATGATCGCCGCGATGGTCGACGGCCCCTCCATGCGGATGGTCTCGTGCAGATGATCGAGCGCGCGCTCGGTCTCTTCGGCTTCGGTGGTGGCATGGAAGCGCGACCGGTAGAGGAACGGCCCGAAGAAGTGCACAACGCCGGCATTGCCGTGATCGTTGGGCCAGCGCCGCGGATCGCCGGTCAGGTTGATCGCGGTCTCCGTGCCGCCGTGATACGAGCGGTAGCGGGCCAACACCTTGTAGCGGCCGGTGTGCAGCCGGGCCATCCGAACCGCATGCTCGACTGCATCGGCGCCGCCGTTGGTGAAGAAGATCTTGTTGAGCTCACCGGGGGTGCGCTCGGCGATCAGCCGTGCGGCTTCGGAGCGGGCGTCATTGGCGTGCTGCGGCGCTACCGTGCACAGCTTCGCCGCCTGATCGGCAATGGCGGCAACAACTTTGGGGTGCTGGTGGCCGATGTTGGTGTTCACCAGCATCGACGAGAAATCGAGAAGCCGATTGCCGTCACCGTCCCAGACGTGGCATCCGTCGGACGCCACGATCGTCATCGGGGAGATGTCGGCCTGGGCGGACCACGAATGGAACACGTGGGCGCGATCGAGCTCGTAGGTGCGAGCGGCCTCGGCGCGGGCCGCTTCCACGCTCAGGCCATTGGGCAGCGTTGTTTCGTCGAGCGTTGTTTCGTCGAGCGCAGTCATGACAGTGGAGACCTATCTAGTTGATGCCACGCGAGAGTACGAATTGTGACGGGCTCTCCCGGTCGATGTGTCACAAACCGTACTCCCGAGGGCGCGATTCAGGCGTTTTGGGGGAAGCCGAGGTTGATGCCGCCGTGGCTGGGGTCGAGCCAGCGGCTGGTGATGGCTTTCTGGCGGGTGAAGAACTGGACGCCGTCCATGCCGTGGGCGTGGCTGTCGCCGAACAGCGAGGCTTTCCAGCCGCCGAAGCTGTAGTAGGCCATCGGCACGGGGATCGGCACGTTGATGCCGATCATGCCGACCTGCACCTCGTTCTGGAATCGTCGGGCCGCGCCGCCGTCGTTGGTGAAGATCGCGGTGCCGTTGCCGTAGGGGTTGGCGTTGATCAGGTCCAGGGCTTCGTCGTAGGTCTCGACGCGCACGACCGAGAGGACGGGGCCGAAGATTTCGTCGGTGTAGACGCTCATCTCGGGGGTCACCTGGTCGATCAGGGTGGGGCCGAGCCAGAAACCCTCAGCGCCGCCGTTGGGTGTGACGGTGCGGCCGTCGACGACGATCTTGGCGCCGTCGTTCTCGCCGGCGTCGATGTAGGAGGCGACTTTGTCGCGGTGGGCCTTGGTCACCAGCGGGCCCATGTCGGAGTCTTGGGTGCCGTCGCCGATCTTCAGCGGTGTGGTGCGTTCGGCGATCTTGGCGACCAGGTCATCGGCGATGGGGCCGACCGCGACACAGGCCGAGATGGCCATGCAGCGTTCACCGGCGGAGCCGAAGCCGGCGTTGACCATGGCGTCGGCGGCCAGGTCCAGGTCGGCGTCGGGCAGGATCACGGCGTGGTTCTTCGCGCCGCCGAGAGCTTGGACGCGTTTCCCGGCGGCGGTGCCGGTGGCGTAGACGTACTGGGCGATCGGGGTGGACCCGACAAAGCTGACCGACTTGACCTTCGGGTTGGTCAGCAGTTCGTCGACGGCGGTTTTGTCGCCCTGCAGGACGTTGAAGACGCCTGCGGGCAGGCCGGCTTCGGCCCACAGTTTGGCGATCCACAGCGAGGCGGTGGGGTCTTTCTCCGAGGGCTTGAGGACGACGGTGTTGCCGGTGGCGATCGCGACGGGGAAGAACCACATGGGCACCATCGCGGGGAAGTTGAACGGGGAGATGACGCCGACCACGCCGAGCGGTTGGCGGATCGAGTAGACGTCGACTTTGGTGGAGGCGTTCTCGGTGAAGCCGCCTTTCAAGAGGTGGGGGATGCCGCAGGCGAATTCGACGACTTCCTGGCCGCGGGACACTTCGCCCAGGGCGTCGGAGACGACTTTGCCGTGTTCGGCGGTGATGATCTCGGCGAGCTCGCCTTTGCGGTCGTTGAGCAGCTCCCGAAACTTGAACAGCACCTGGGTGCGTTTGGCCAGGCTGGTGTCGCGCCAGGCGGGGAACGCCGCCGCCGCGGCGTCGATCACCGTCTGCGCATCGGCGACAGTGGCCAACGCCACCTGCCCGGTCACCTCACCGGTCGCCGGGTTCGTCACCGGCGCAGTCGCGCTGCCCGTTCCCGCGAACTCCTTGTTGTCCACCCAATGAGAAATAGTCTGCATGCCACTCAGTGTGCGGCTGAATACTCCATGGGCGGCGTGACAGAATGACTCCGATTTCGCTGATTGCATTACATTGTGTCAATGACGCTGACGGTAGGTGAAGTCATCGCGCTGCCGGTTGTGCAGGCCGGTGACCCCGAGGTGCTCTCCGCGCGCCGGTGGGACGAGCCTCTCCGTTGGGTCCACGGCAGCGACTTGGCGGATCTGTCCGCGCTGCTGCAGGGCGGGGAGTTGGTGTTGACAACAGGGTCCGCCCTTGCGAGATCTCCGCGAAAGTACCTGCAACGCTTGGCTTCCGCCGGGGCGATCGGAGTGGTTGTCGAGTTGGGAAGCCAGGTGCCGCAACTTCCGGGAAATGCCGCGCCGATCGCCGAGGAGCTCGACCTTGCGCTCGTGGTGCTGCACCGTGCCATCCGGTTCGTCGAGGTGACCGAGGCCGTGCACCGCCGGATCGTCGCCGAACAATACGAGGAGGTCGCCTTCGACCGCCGCGTCCACGAAACCTTCACCGAGCTCAGCATGCGACGGGCATCGGTCGGGGGGATCGTGGACGCCGCAGCCAGGATGCTCGATGAACCCGTTGTGTTGGAGGATCTTTCACATCGTGCGCTGGCGGTTTCCGCGAATGCCGACGCCTCCGCGCTGCAGGACTGGGAGCGCCGATCGCGGCGCAGCCCCGGAACCGGAGCCGACGCCGAGGCATGGGCGGTGACCGCGGTCGGCCCCCGCTCGGAGGAATGGGGTCGGTTGGTCGTACCACGCCCTCCCGCCGACTCCGGCCGCGCGACCAGGGTTCTCGAGCGCGCGGCGGCCGCACTCGCCATGCACCGCATGATCGAGCGAGACCGGTCAGGGCTGCAGCAGCAGGCCCAGAGCGGACTCATCGACGACGTGCGTCGAGGCAGGGTCACCGAGGAACGTGAGGCCGCAGCCCGGGCGCACGCGCTGGGGCTTCGGGCGTGCGCGTTCTACCTTCCGGCCGTGATCAGGGTCGAACGGCGACGGCGGTCCGGGGATCCCGTCGCCACCCACCGGCGCAACGTCGCACTGCTCGACGCCGTCGCGCACACCGTCAACGCCGCGGGCCATACCGGGCTCTTTGCACTACAGGGTGACGGCGAGGTCGGTGTGGTTCTCGCGCTCAAGGACACCAGGGCTGCCGTGGCATCAAAAGCTCTGACCGCGCTTGGTGAGGCGCTTCGCCGCGAGGTGCAACGTGTGGACGCCGCCGAAGGTTCGGTGCTGGCGCTGGCCGCCGATGTGGGCACGGTGACCGATGCCATCGTAGGACTGGCCGAGGCCGCACACATCGCCGAAGTGGCCATCTCCATGGGGGATTCCCGGCCCTACTTCCGCGCCGCGGACACCAGGCTACGAGGTCTGGTGACGCTGTTGCGCGACGACAGGCGGGTGCAGCAGTTTGCCGAGACAGAGCTCAAATCACTACTGGCAGAAGATGACCGAGGTGATCTTTCCAACGTCGCGGTGCTGCGTGTCTATCTGGCCGAGGCCGGGAACAAGGTGGCGGTCGCCGAACGCCTGCACATCAGCCGCCCTGCGCTCTACAAGCGGCTGGCCGTCATCCGGGAACGTCTCGGTGTGGACCTCGACGACGGTGAATCGCGAACGTCGCTGCATGTCGCACTGCTTGTCCTCGATGCGCGAACTTCTTGACGTCAGCGCAGCGAGGCCTTCTCCAGATCGCCGAGCGCATCACCGGTGTAGACCGCGAGTCGCTGCAGGTGCGGAAGCGCGTCGCGGCACCCGACGAAGCCGAAGTTCATCGTCTCGGCGTAGCTCTGCAGCGTGATGTTGAGCGCCATCCCGTGAATCGGAATGGACACCGGGAACGTGGCTTCCAGTCGGGAACCGTTGAAGTACAACGGTTCCCGAGGTCCGGGCACGTTCGACACACACAGGTTGAACGTGTACGGCCACGGCGTCTGCAGGCCCGTCAGGGCACCTGCGACCTGACCGCCGGCAGGCGCCAGCAGCGCGGCGGTGTAGGCGATGATCGCCGTGGGGGACATCGTCTGCAGCTGCGCCTTCGACGCCCGGGTGGCCGCGGTGATCTTCTCCAGTCGCTCGACCGGATCCTCGATGTCGGTGCCCATCGGCGCGAGGATGGCTCCCACCGCATTGCCGCCGCCCTCGTCGCCCTTGGGTCGCACGTTGACCGGAAGGAACGCGATCAGCGAGCGGTCGGGCAGCTTGTCGAAGTCGGTGAGGAACTTGCGCAGACCCCCGCCGATGATCGCCAGTGCCACGTCGTTGATCGTCGAGCCGTGCTGGGAGCTCACCGCGCGCAGCCGATCGAATTCGTACTGCTGGGTGGCGAATCGGCGGTTGCGACTGATCCGTGCGTTGAGGATGCTGTGCGGCGCCGACGCCGAACCGGCGATCTGTGCGTACTCGCCGTCGCGGCGGATCTGGGTCTTGACGATCGCGTTGGTCAGATCGACCGCCGAGCTGACCCCGCCGGCGACCTGGGAGCCGAACCCGCCGAGCGCCCGCAACGTGGACGTGAGCAGGTTCGTCGGCGCCGCGGGCGCGCGGTGCTCGCGTTTGGGCATGGGGGTGTTGAAGAACATCCGGGTGTCGCGCGATTCGGGGTCCGTCGTGAGGCTGCGCGCCAGCATCCGCATCGCGCTGTAACCGTCGACGAGCGCATGGTGGATCTTCATGTACAGCGCGAACCGTCCGCCCTCGAGCCCTTCGATGACGTGGATCTCCCACGGGGGACGTGTCAGGTCGAGATGGTTGCTGTGCAGCCGGGAGACCAGGATGCCCAGCTCCCGTTCGTCACCCGGGCTGGCGAGCGCCGACCGGCGGACGTGGTAGTCGAAATCGAAGTCGGTATCGGTCACCCAGCTGTGCACCGGGCTGAACTGGAGTCGCGGGTGCGCGAGTTTGCGGTTCCACGGCGCCATCACCTCTTGGCGCCTCGCCTCGTCGATCATCTTCCGCAGGTAGTCACGCGGCGCGTCTGCGGGCGGCGTGAACGGTAGAAGCCCGGCGACGTGCATCTTCGAACTCGACGTCTCGCCGTAGATGAAGATCAGGTCCTGTAGCCCAAGACGGACACTGTTGGCGCTCAAGGGTTCTCCTGTTGCTGAAAATGCCTATTGCTGAAAAGTGCATTGTGGTGTCCGCCACAGTACGCGCGTACGGGTCAGGTGCCGCAGAATGTTCGAAACGAGGCGCTGAACTCCTTCTCGGCGGGCTCGGCGTAGCGCTCCAGCCCGGGGCGTTCCTCGAACGGGGAACCGACTGCGACGAGTAACTGGCGCAGCGGCGCCAGGTCGCCGACAGTGGCCGCGGTCAGCGCCTCCTCGACGAGATGGTTGCGCGGAATGTAGACCGGGTTCACCCGATCCATCGCGTCCGCGTCCGGCCCCAGCGCGCGCCATCGTGCGGACCAGTCGTCGAACGCGGCGAGGTCGATGAACTCGCCGCGGACCGGTTCGGCATCACCGCGGGCCGCGCGGCTGAGCCGGCGATAGAACGAGGTGTGGTCGACCCGGCTCTGCTGCATCTGCGTGAGCAGCTCCTCGACCAGCGGGGCCACCACCTCGGCCGGGGCGTCGGCGACCCCCAGCTTGGCGCGCATGCCCGCCGACCAGACCTGCTCGTAGCGACCCTGGAAGCCGCCCAGCGATGCCTCGGCCAGCGCGATGGCCGTCTCCGTGTCATCGGTCAGCAGGGGCAGCAGCGCCTCGGCGAACCGCGCCAGGTTCCACACCGCGATCCCGGGCTGGTTGCCGTAGGCGTACCGGCCCCAGCTGTCGATCGAGCTGAACACCGTCTCCGGGTCGAAACCCTCCATGAACGCGCACGGTCCGTAGTCGATGGTCTCGCCCGAAATCGTCATGTTGTCGGTGTTCATCACCCCGTGGATGAAGCCGACGAGCATCCACCGGGCGATCAGGTCGGCCTGCACCGAGATGACGGCCTCCAGCAGCGCCAGGTAGCTGTTGTCGGCGTCGGCCGCGTGCGGATGGTGCCGGGCGATCGCGTGGTCGGCCAGCCGACGAAGGAGTCCGAGGTCTCCGGTGGACTGGGAGATGGCGGACGCGTACTGGAACGAGCCGACGCGCAGATGGCTGTCGGCCACCCGGGCGAGCACGGCCCCGGGCAGCACCGTCTCCCGGTTCACCGAGCGGCCGGTGGCGACGACCGCGAGGGCGCGGGTGGTGGGGATGTGCAGCGCGTGCATCGCCTCGCTGATGACGTACTCACGCACCATGGGTCCGACCGCGGCGAGCCCGTCGCCGCCCCGGGCGAACGGCGTCCGTCCCGAGCCCTTCAAGTGCAGGTCGCGGATCCTGCCGGAGGCGTCGACGAGCTCCCCGAGCAACAGCGCGCGGCCGTCCCCGAGGCGGGGGACGAACCCCCCGAACTGGTGACCGGCGTAGGCCTGTGCGACGGGTGTGGCGTCATCCGGGAGTGCCGTGCCCACCAGCAGTCCCAGGCCTTCGGGGCTGCGCAGCCATGCCGGGTCGAGACCGAGTTCTGCCGCCAGCGCGTCGTTGATCGCCACAGGCGTCGGTTCCGGTGCGGCTTCGGCTTTCCAGCCCACCGCCAACTCCGGGAGTTCGCGGGCGAATCGGTCGTGAAGCGCGAGGGTCACCACCCCAACCAGACTACGGAGGCGGCTGGATCACCGCGATTGCGTCGACTCCGTCCTTGATCGTGAAGCGGCGCTCGCTCTCCTCGAACACCAACGTGCCCGACGGATCCGCGTACGCGCCGCTCTGCGGCAGGATCAGGGCGCGCTGCCCCGGCGCGACGTCGGCTGTCTGCAGCGCCGACGTCGACGGCGTGATCTGTTCGATGCGATCCTCGGCCGCCTGCCAGACCAGCGGCGGATAGCTCTCCGGCCGGTCACACCGCCACATCGCCAGGCTCAGTTTCGGCAATCCGGTGGCGGGCCACCACAGCTTGGGCACCCGGGACCCGGTGTCGGTGTCCGGACCTGCCACGTCGAAGGTCTGCTGGTCGCCGGCGGCGTCGGACACCACGACGGCCGCGGTCCCGCAGTTGCTGTCCGTGCTGCGGTACAGCGCGTACGCCAGCGAGGCCCCGTCGGGGCTGAGCCGGGCCACCGACACCGGTGAGTTCGCGTCGGCCAGGCCGAGTGGTGCCGGTGCCCCCGGACCACGCACCGCGTAGAGGGTGTCCGGGCCGCCGAACGGAGACGGCGGCGCTTCGACGCGTGCGATGACCGAAGTGCCGCCACGGGCGACGATCAGCCGCGGCTCACCGGGGCGCACCCCGGCGACCGGCGGCAGGTCGACCGTCTGCAGCAGCGCGGGCTGTGAGTCCGGATCCGCCAGATCGAGCTGCATCAGCCGATTCGGCTGCTCCCACCAGACGATCGAGCTCGGTCCGGTGGTTCCCAGCACCGGGCCCACCGGGACCGTCCGGGTGGACCCCTCCTGAGAGGCCACGTCCAGTGTGGCGACCTGATTGTCGGTGGTGCGCGCGAACACGAACCGGCCGTCTTCGGTGGTGATCAGGTCGTTGGAGGCCTCGAAGCTGCCGGGAGCCGTCGCGATCACGCTTGTTCCGTCGACGAGGCCGATCTCGTCGGCCGCCCGGTAAGCCAGCAGTGGGCCGGTGGGTTGCGACGGAGTCGTCGTGGGGTCGAACGGGGAACTCGGGCGCGGGGTGGACACGGAGGTGGTGCCGGGGGCGGGTTGGACGCCGGTGCAGCCGGTCGCGGCGAGGCCGATGACGGCCAGGGTCGCCACCAGGGTTTTGGGTGTGGTGAATCTCTGCAGAATCTTCATAGGGCTCCGTTCCATGAAAGCCCACCCGCCGGTGTGGTGTCGCCAGGGGTCGTCCGCGGTGGGCCCGGGAGCCGCCCGGTCGGTATGGTGATTTCTCTCCGGTGGCGGGGGAAGAGGCTGATGAGGTCGATGTCAGCCGATCGCCGGACAATCCGATGTCAGATGTGGAGCAACGCTGTGAGCCTGAACACCATCGCTCTGGAATTGGTGCCGCCGAACGTCGAACAGGGCCGAGAGCGGGCACTCGAGGACGCCGAGAAGGTGCTGCGGTGTTCGGCCGAAGCCGGCCTGGCCGGGAGAGTCCGCCACGTGATGATCCCCGGGATGATCGAAGAGGACGACGATCGGCCCATCGAGATGAAGCCGAAGCTCGATGTCCTGGAGTTCTGGTCGATGATCAAGCCCGAGCTGCCGGGAATCAACGGACTGTGCACCCAGGTCACCGCGTTCATGGACGAACCGACGCTGCGGTCTCGGCTGACCGAACTGGGCGACAGCGGGTTCGACGGGATCGCGTTCGTCGGTGTGCCGCGCACCCTCAGCGACGGGGAGGGTTCCGGCGTCGCGCCCACCGATGCGTTGTCGCTGTTCGACAACGTCATCAGCAACCGCGGCGTCATCCTGATCCCGACGCGCGACGGTGAACAGGGCCGCTTCGAGTTCAAGTGCAACCGGGGCGCCACCTACGGCATGACCCAGTTGCTGTACTCGGACACGATCGTCGAGTTCCTCACCGAGTTCGCCAGGACCACCGAGCACCGGCCGGAGATCCTGCTGTCGTTCGGCTTCGTGCCCAAGCTCGAGACCAAGGTCAACCTGATCAACTGGCTGATCCAGGACCCGGGGAACGCGGCCGTTGCCGCCGAGCAGGAGTTCGTGAGGACACTCGCGGGCAGCGAACCGGATCTGCGGCGCAAGCTGATGCTCGATCTGTACAAACGGGTCATCGACGGCGTCGGCGCGCTCGGCTTCCCACTGAGCATCCACTTCGAGGCCACCTACGGTGTCAACACGCCGGCCTTCCAGACCTTCGCCGACATGCTGGAGTACTGGTCGCCCGACCGCCCGTAGCTCAGCCTCAGAAGGCGAGCACCGGAACGGCGACGCAGATCGCCAGCATGCCGGTCGCGTTGACGAACAGGTTGCGGCCGAAGTCGCGGGCGGCGATGTGCATGCCGATGGCGGCGACGAAGTACCCGATCAGCGCCGCGCAGGTCAGCGCGGCCAGGTAGGGGACCCAGAGCCCGGCGAGCAGCCCCGCTGCCGCGGCGAATTTGATGACCGGCATCAGCCACCACCAGCGGCGCGGCCAGCGCACCGCCTCGAAGCACTCGGCGATGAAGGCGGCCGGTTTCACGCACAGCAGGCCGTCGCCGAACTGAATGACGGCGAGGACGAGCACGGGCCACGTCGGGTCGGGAAGGGAGAACGTCATGTCCAGTAGACGAGACGGTCAGCGAGATTGTGACGGCTGCGGTACAACGACGTGATGAGTTCGGCGCCCGAGAGGGGTCTACTCCCGGTATGAGGCCACCTCGCGCATTCGTCCGGCGGACCGGGGCGCTGCTCGCCGTGGGTTCGGCTGCGCTGCACGGGGCGGCACTCGGCCCGGGCGTCACTCCGTGGCTCGCGGCGCTGACGGTGGTGATGCTCGCCGGCTGCCTGTACTGCGCCTACGAGCTCGTGACCCGCGACAGTGTGCGCGCCTGGGTGCTGGTCGCGCTGATGAACCTCGGGATGGTCGCGGTGCACCTGCCGCTGACCGGAGCCCACCACCACGGCGCGCACCCGGGGGTGCCTGCGGCAGTGCCGACGGCGATGGAGTTGGCCACCGTTGTCGCGATCGCCGAGATCCTGCTCGCGGCGGCGGTGCTGTTCGTCCGCACCCGTGCTCTGGCGCCGGAGGTCATCGCGCCGTGTCAGAGTGGACGTCATGACGCAGGCGGAAACACCGGTCGGCCGGTTGGGCGCGACGTCGATCGACTGCCCGAATCCCGCTGAGTTGGCGGACTTCTACTCCCGTCTGCTCGGCATGCGGCGCCTCATCGAAACGCCCGACGGCGGGGTCGTCGCGATCACCGACGGCGCCCACATCCTGGCGATGATGCGCGTCGACGACCACGTCGCGCCGACGTGGCCCGAACCCGGCCAACACCAGCAGATGCACCTCGACGTGTCCGTCACCGACCTCGACGACGCGGTCGTCAGAGCCGAGGGTCTGGGTGCGCGGCAGGCGGGACACCAGGCGCAACCGGCGCTGTGGCGGGTCATGCTCGACCCGGCCGGGCACCCGTTCTGCCTGACGACGGTCGGAGCGGACTGACGAACGCCGACACACGCGCCCTTCGCGCGCGGCTCGACGGGTTGACGATCCGCGACGCCGCCCGGCTGGGCCGCAGGCTCAGACAGCTCAGGTCGCCCAGCCCCGAGCAGCTCGACAAGCTCGCCCAGCAGTTCACCGCAGCCGAGGCGCTTGTTGCGACGCGCACCGCCGCGGTCCCGCCGATCAGCTATCCGGACCTTCCCGTCAGCCAGCAGCGCGGCGAGCTTGCCGCGGCCATCGCCGAACACCAGGTCGTGGTGGTCGCCGGTGCGACGGGTTCAGGCAAGACCACCCAGCTGCCGAAGATCTGCCTCGAGCTCGGCCGCGGCATCCGCGGCACCATCGGCCACACCCAACCGCGCCGGCTGGCCGCGCGCACCGTCGCGCAGCGCATCGCCGACGAACTGGGCACCCCGCTCGGCGAGGCGGTGGGATACACGGTGCGCTTCACCGACCAGGTCAGCGATCGCACGCTGGTCAAGCTGATGACCGACGGCATCCTGCTCGCCGAGATCCAGCGGGACCGTCGGCTGCTGCGGTACGACACCCTGATCCTCGACGAGGCACACGAGCGCAGCCTCAACATCGACTTCCTGCTCGGATACCTTCGCGAGCTGCTGCCGCGCCGGCCCGACCTGAAGGTCATCGTGACCTCGGCGACGATCGAGCCGGAGCGCTTCGCGGCGCACTTCTCGGGGGCGCCGATCGTCGAGGTGTCGGGTCGCACGTATCCGGTCGAAATACGTTATCGGCCTTTGGAAGTCGCTGTTCCTCAACAAGACGACGAGGATCCCGACGACCCCGACCACGAGGTCGTCCGCACCGAGTTGCGCGATCCGACCGAAGCGATCGTCGATGCGGTCACCGAGCTGGCGACCGAACCTGCCGGTGACGTGCTGGTGTTCCTGTCGGGTGAGCGGGAGATCCGCGACACTGCTGAGGCCCTTCGTGGCGCTTTCGACCAGAACACCGAGGTGCTGCCGCTGTACGCGCGGCTGGCGACAGCCGAGCAGCAGAAGGTCTTCGCGCCCAGCCGTGCGGCACGGCGCATCGTGCTGGCCACCAACGTCGCCGAGACGTCGTTGACCGTGCCCGGCATCCGCTACGTCGTCGATCCCGGCACCGCCCGGATCTCGCGCTACAGCCGCCGAACGAAGGTGCAGCGCCTGCCGATCGAGCCGATCTCCCAGGCGTCGGCCCAGCAGCGCGCCGGGCGCTGCGGTCGGACGGCCCCGGGTGTCTGCATCCGGCTCTACACCGAAGCCGACTTCGACTCCCGGCCGCGCTACACCGATCCCGAACTGCTGCGCACCAACCTCGCCGCGGTGATCCTGCAGATGGCTGCGCTGGATCTCGGTGAGGTGGCGGACTTTCCGTTTCTCGATCCGCCCGAGGCGCGCAGCATCCGCGACGGTGTGAGCCTGCTGCAGGAACTCGGCGCGTTCGATCACGCAGGGGCACTGACCGCCACCGGTCGCCGGTTGGCTCAGATCCCGGTTGATCCACGGCTGGGCCGGATGCTGCTGCAGGCGGACGCCGAGGGGTGTGTGCGCGAAATGCTGGTGCTCGTCGCGGCGCTGTCGATCCCGGATCCGCGCGAGCGACCCGCCGACAAAGAGGAGGCGGCCCGCCAGAAGCACGCCCGGTTCGCCGACGAGCACTCCGACTTCGTGTCGTTCCTGAACCTGTGGAGCTACCTCGGCGAGCAGCGGAAAGAACGCTCCGGCAGCTCCTTTCGCCGGATGTGCCGCGACGAGTTCCTGCACTACCTGCGGATCCGCGAATGGCAGGATCTGGTCGGGCAGCTGCGCAGCATCTGCCGGGATCTCGGTATCCGGGAACAAGACGCTGCCGCGGAACCCGCGCGGGTGCACGCCGCGCTGACCGCGGGATTGCTGTCGCACATCGGTTTGCGCGAGGGCGACGCCCGCGACTCCCGGATCTTCCAGGGCGCGCGCAACACCAAGTTCGTGCTGGCACCCGGTTCGGTGCTGTCCAGGCGTCCACCGCGCTGGGTCGTCGTCGCGGACCTGGTCGAGACCAGCAGGCTCTACGGACGCACCGCGGCACGCATCGAACCGGAAACCGTCGAGCACGTCGCCGAGCACCTGGTGCAGCGGACCTACAGCGAGCCGCACTGGGATCCGAAGCGGGGCGCGGTGATGGCCTTCGAACGGGTGACGCTCTACGGTCTTCCGATCGTGGCCCGGCGTCGCATCGGTTACGACAAGGTCGACCCCGAGATCTCCCGGGAGTTGTTCATCCGCCACGCCCTGGTTCAGGGCGAGTGGGAGACCCGGCACCATTTCTTCAGGGACAACACCCGATTGCGGGCAGAGCTCGCCGAGCTGGAGGAGCGGGCCCGACGGCGCGATCTGCTCGTCGGTGACGACGAGGTGTACACGTTCTACGACGCGCGCGTCCCCGCCGACGTCGTCTCGGTCCGGCACTTCGACGGCTGGTGGCGCAAACAGCGGCAGCGCACACCGGATCTGCTCACGCTGGGCCGCGACGACCTGCTGCGGTCTGAGGAGGACAACAACAACCCGGAGAGCTGGAAGTCGGGTGACCTGACGCTGCCGCTGTCCTACCGGTTCGAACCGGGAGCCTTCGATGACGGGGTGACCGTGCATGTCCCGGTCGACGTGCTCGCGCGTGTGGGCGGCGACGAGTTCGCCTGGCAGGTGCCGGCCCTGCGTGAGGAACTGCTCACCGCGCTGATCAAATCGCTGCCGAAAGACCTGCGGCGCAACTTCGTTCCGGCTCCCGACACCGCTCGGGCGTTGCTGGGGGTGCTCTCACCGGAGGACAGCGGGTCGCTGCTGGACGCGGTGCAGCGCGAACTGCGGCGGATGTCGGGGATTCTGGTCCCTGTCGACGCGTTTGATCTCGACAAGCTGCCGGCGCACCTGCGTGTCACCTTCGCCGTCGAAGCAGAGGACGGCTCTGTGGTGGCGCGGGGCAAGAGTCTCGACGAACTGCAGAACACCCTTGCGGCGCCGGTGCGCCAAGCGGTGGCCGCCGCAGTGGCCAATGGGCTCGAGCGGTCCGGTCTGCGTGACTGGCCCGACGCCCTGGACGAGCTGCCCCGCATGGTGGAGAGCAAGGCCGCGTCGGGGCACACCGTCCGCGGATATCCGGCATTCGTCGATCAGGGTGCGGCCGTGGACATCCGGGTGTTCGCGACGGAGGTCGAGCAGGCAGCAGCCGCGGCAGCGGGCAGCCGCCGACTGCTGCGCCTTGCCGGTCCGTCGGTCGCCAAACCCGTCGAGCGGGGACTCGATCTGCGGGCCAAGCTGATACTGGGCAACAATCCGGACGGGTCACTGTCAGCCCTGCTCGACGACTGCGCCGACGCCGCGGCTGCCCAGATCGTCGCGGAGCCGGTGTGGACCAAGGCTGAGTTCACCTCGGCCCGAACACGATTGGCGAGCTCCCTGGTGTCGACCACCCTTGACGTGGTGCGCCGAGTGGAGAAGGTGCTCGCCGCGTGGCACGACGTCCAGATCGCCCTGCCCGACGCGCCGAATCCCCAGCAGGCCGACGCGATCGCCGACATCCGCGCCCAGCTGGCCCGGTTGATGGCGCCGGGTTTCGTGGCGGTCACCGGAGTCGTTCGCCTCGGTGACCTCGCGCGCTATCTGACCGCGGTGAGCCGGCGTCTGGAACGATTGCCGCACGCGCTGACCGCCGACCGGGAACGGATGGTGCGGGTGGCCGCAGTGCAGAGCGCCTACGACCAACTCGTCTCGGCGCTGTCACCGGCACGCGCCGCTTCTGCCGATGTCCGCGACATCGCCTGGCTGATCGAGGAATTGAGGGTCAGCCTGTGGGCGCAGCAACTGGGTACCGCGCGCCCGGTCAGTGAACAGCGGATCTACCGCGCGCTGGATGCGGTCCACGACTAGTCACCTGAGGTCGGCGATCCGGGCAACGGTCAGGGCCGAGGTCAGTTGGAGCAGGTCGCGTGGGAGTGACAGGGAAAGTCCGGTGAGCTCTTCGACCCGCCTCATCCGCTGCTGAATCGTGTTGGGATGCAGATGCAGTGCCGCCGCTGCGGCCCGTCGATCGAGGCCGGCGTCGAGGTAGACCCGCGCGGTGCGGACGAGCTCGGTCGATCGGGTGCGGTCGTAGTCGACGACACGGCCGAGCACGGAGTGGGCGAACTCGCGCAGCCGCCGCGGATCGTCGAGCTGCAACAGAAGATGATCGATCGTGACCTCGTTCATGTTGATCACCGTGGTTGACGCGACGTCGGCCGCAAGATCGAGTGCGCCCCGCAGGGTGCGAAAGGACTCCGGCAGCTGTGACACCTCTGCGATGGCCGATACCGCCGCGACCGCGTAGTCGACGATCTCTGTCGCAGTGAGCATTTCGACCAGCGTGGTGGCGAGATCGACCACGGAGGCACCTCCGTGGGCCTGCGGGTCCGACGGGCAGACCAGCACCAGGTCACCGCCGAATACGGCCACCAGCGGACGGGGTCTGACCTCGGCGGCGAACCGATCGGTGACGGTCAGGACCCGTTCCGCAGTGGGTCGGCCGTCTCGGGCACGGTGTTCCGGCCACCGGACGGTGACGAGTGTCTGCTCGCCCGACAGGTCCCAGCCCAGGCGACGGGCCCGGTCGAGAAAGGTTCCGATTCCCCCGGGGCCGGTCGTCAGCAGATCGGCCACCAGAGATCCGCGGAGCCGCTGCTCCACCTCTGCTGCGGTTCGTGCCCGCAGCAGTTCCAGCGCGGTGACGACGGCGGCGTGCTCGATCGCGCGAATGTCGAGGCTTGACAGCGTGTCCGGTGCGGCATCGATGTGGATGCGTGCCACCACCATTCCGTCGAGGACCACACCGGCCACGCTGTGCCCGTCGGCTCCGACCACCGTCCCGGAACTGATCCGGTCGTCGATTCCTGCGGGAAGGCCGATCGACCCGTCGGCGATCCAGCCCGCGGTTGCCAGGCGTTCGCCGTAGACGTCCTCGATCATCACCGCCTGTCCGAGCAGCTCGGCCAGTGCGTCTGCGACCCCCACCACCCCCTCGCCCCGCAACGCCGTGGCCATCAGCAGGCCGTGCACCTCGTCGGCCCGGCGGAGCTCCCGGATGGTCTCCTGCTCCTGAGCGCGCAACTGCGCCGTGCCCAACGCGATCGCCACCTGCGTCGCCAGCGTCGTCACGAGGCTGACCTCGGCGGCGTCGAACCGGTGCGGTCCGGTGC
Source organism: Mycobacterium sp. DL (assembly GCF_039729195.1). NCBI lineage: Bacteria > Bacillati > Actinomycetota > Actinomycetes > Mycobacteriales > Mycobacteriaceae > Mycobacterium > Mycobacterium sp. DL. Next base: position 5,883,789 of record NZ_CP155796.1, on the reverse strand, counting down.
GGTATCCGTTGAGCGCACCGATCACTTCTCCCGCCCGTCGAAGCGGCACCGAGATCAGCGCGCGGTAGCCCTGCTCGTGGGCGACGCCACCCCAGGGGGTGAAGCCCGGCACCTGTTCGATGTCCTCGAGCGTGACCACCTCGCCGGTGCGGAACGCGATGCTGGTGGGTGCCTCCTGATCGCCGAGGACGCCGAGCAGAACCGGTCGGTCGGCGTTGACCTTGGCGATGTAGTCCGGCGACAGGCCGTGTGAGCCCTGAATCGTCAGCGCCCGTCGCTCGTCGTCGGGCAGGAACACCGCACAGAAGTCGTAGCTGAGCAGCGTGCACGCGGTGCGCGCGACGCGGTCGAGGAGGTCGGCGACCGGTTCGTCACCGCCGACCGCCTCGCCGATGCCGGCGAGGGCGGCCAGCCATCGCTCGAGCGGGGAACCGTCCGTTTCGTATGTCACAGACGACATAGAGACAAGCATAAGTGTGTGTCAAGAGACATTGCCCTGTGGGTTCTCGCAGGCGCATCGTGTTCTGGTGATGACCGTCACAGATTGCTTCTCAACCCACATCCCCAGGAGGCTTCCGGTGGACAGCCCACGCACCCGTCGCACGGCGAAGACCCTCGTGGCCCTCGCGTCCGCGGTGACGATCGCGATCACCACGGCCTGCTCGGCCGGCCTCGGGGGCCCGGCCTCCTCCCGGGCCGCCCAGGACGGCGTCATCCGGTTCACGTTCGCTCCGGATCCGATCTGGGACTACATGAACGAGGCCGGCATCGTCGACGAGTGGCAGCGCGACAGCGGATATGCCATCGAGTCCAGCGCCACCTGGGACGAGTTCGGCCTGTTCGCCGGTGGGCACGCCGACATCATCTCCACCGCCTCGTTCGAGGTTCCCGGACTGGAAGAGCAGACCGAACGCGAGACCGTGATCATCGGTCGCTACAACGCCGAGCGCAGCCGCATCCTGGTCCGCGCCGATGACCCGGCCCAGTCGGTGGCGGATCTGAAGGGCAGACGCGTCGGGGTGTTCACCACGGTGTCGGGCACCCTGGTGTGGAGCGCGCTGATCAAGCAGATGCACGACTTGAACCTGGTGGAGATCGACGGACGCCCGGGCGACTTCGACATCGTGGTCGCCGACATCCAGAACCTGTCCAACCTGCTCGCCCGCGGCGAGATCGACGCGTGCATCTGCTACCCGGACCTGTCCGCCCGCGAACTGCGGGACGGTTCGGTCCGCGCGCTCTACGACGGAAAATCCTCCGCCGACCTGTTCGCCGAACAGGAGGCGCCCGGCCACGACGGCCCGATGGGCAATGTCTTCGTCGCCCGTCAGGACTGGGTGCAGGAGCATCCCGGCGAGGTGTCGGCGTTCCTGGACCTGTGGGACCGCGGCCTGGCCGAGTGGCAGCAGCACCGCGACGAGATGATCGAGCGTTACCCACAGCACTTCGCGGTGTCCACACCCGAGGACATCGCCTTCATGAAAGCGTATGTAGCAGAACATGACTGGGTTGTCGACGAGGTGCGCTTCGACGATCAGTGGGCCGAGGACGAGAGTTCGATCTTCGACCTGATGCGCACCACCGGGGTGATCGGCGACGAGATCACCGATCCGAAGTTCCTGCCCACCCAAGGAGTCCACCAGTGACCCAGACAATGGCAGCGCCTGCGACGCAGCCGCGTGAACCAGTGCCACCGCGAATCCGACCGAGCCGCCCCTTGGCCACCCGACGCTGGCTGGTCTCCGGCCTCGCGATGCTGGCGGCCATCGGGATCTGGGCCGTGGCCGCCGCGCTGGTCGACGATCCGATCCTGCCGCAGCCGAGCGATGTCGCCGACCGTGTCGTCGCGATCGTCGTCTCCGGTGAGGCCCTCACCAACTTCGCCGCGAGCATCGGCAAGATCGTCGCCGGCTTCGCGATCGCGATGGTCGCCGGGCTCGTCATCGGCTTCGCAATGGGCCGCAGCAGATTCATGACGTCCTACTTCTCGCTACCGCTGTTCGTCCTCGGCAACATGCCCGGTCTGACCTACGCGGTGTTCGGCCTGCTGATCTTCGGGGTGGGCGCAGGCGGGCCGATCGTGGTGTCCGCGCTGGTGGCCACCCCGTTCATCGCGATGAACGTCGCCGAGGGGGTGCGGTCGGTGGACGGAAACCTGCTCGCCATGTGCCGGGCCTTCGAACGGGATCGCACCGACATCCTGCGTCACCTCTACCTCCCTGCGCTGACCACCTTCGTCTTCGCCGGCGTGCGATACGGGTTCGCGATGGCGTGGAAGGTGGAGGCGCTCACCGAGGTGTTCGGCGCCAGCAGCGGCGTCGGGTTCATGATCCGCAAGGCCTATCAGGAGTTCCAGGTCGACGACATGCTGGCCTGGACAGCGCTGTTCGTCGTCGCGATGGTGCTCATCGAACGTGGCTTGGCTCACCTGGAGAATCGCTTCTTCGCTTGGCGGAAGGAAATCGCATGACCACCGCGACCACCATGACGGCTTGGCGGACCCAGCTCCGCGGCCAGAGCGTTTCGGCCGCAGCAGTTCTTGCCGCCGTGCTCACGATCTTCGGTGCCTGGCAACTCGCCGTCGTGTTCGGCAACCGGGTGCCCTCGCCTGCCGAGGCCGTGGCCCGCCTGGGTTCGGAGTCGGCCGCCGGGGAACTGTGGCACAACCTCGCGATCAGCATGAACCGATTCCTGCTGGGCTTGGCGCTGGCCCTCGTCATCGGCGCCGTCATCGGTGTGGTGATGGGTCTCTCCCGGGTGGCGGACCTGGCGTTCTCCGACCTCAACGCGGCGGCGCTGGCCATTCCCGCGGTGATCTGGGCGTTGCTGACCACGATGTGGTTCGGCTTCGGCTGGCTGACCCCGGTGGTGACGGTGTTCCTGTCGGGTCTGCCGTTCGTCGTCGTCAACATCGCCAAGGCCACCCGGGCGGTGCCGGCAGATCTGATCCTGATGTCTCGGGCGTTCGGGGTTCCCAGGGAGCGGGTGCTGCGCCAGATCGTTGCCCCCGCCGTCGCCGGATCCACCGTCGCTGCAGTGCGTTTCGCGATCATGAGCGCCTGGAACGGGTTGCTGCTCGCCGAGTGGTTCGGCGCCACCTCCGGCGTCGGGTGGCGGGCGCGTTACTGGTACGACGCCAACCAGCTCGACGGCTTCCTGGCCTGGGTGCTGGTCTTCATCCTGCTGCTGGTCATCGCCGATCTGCTGATCCTCGGCCCCATCGAGCGCTACGCCACCCGCTGGCGCAACGTCTGACATCCCACCACCAACGAGAGCGAGAAGCCATGGCCTCCATCGAGATCAAGAACCTGGTGAAGGAATTCACCGACCGTCGCGGCGAGGTCACACGCGTGATCGACGGCGTCGACCTGACGATCTCCGGCGAGACGTTCGTCTCCGTCGTCGGTCCGTCGGGGAGCGGGAAGACCACCCTGCTCAACATCGTGTCGGGTATCGAGACACACACCTCGGGCAGCGTCAGCCTGAAGTCGGGATCGCGGGATGCCCGGGTCGGGTACGTCTTCCAGGACCCGCGGCTGCTGCCGTGGCGCACGGTGATCGCCAACCTCGGTTTCGTGCAGCACGAGCGCGACGGTTGGCAGGAGCGGGCCCGGCACTACCTGGATCTCGTCGGGTTGAGTCATTGCGCCGACCGCTACCCGGCCCAGTTGTCCGGGGGACAGCAGCAGCGCATCGGCATCGCGAGGGCGTTCGCCGTGGAGCCCGATGTCCTGCTGATGGACGAACCGTTCAGCCACCTCGACGCGATGACCTCGCGCACGCTGCGTGAGCACCTCGAGCGCATCTGGCTGGAGTCACGCAGAACCGTCATGTTCGTCACCCACGACGTGACCGAGGCCGTGCAACTGTCCGACCGCATCGTCGTGCTGGCACCGGGTGGGCAGATCCACGAGATCATCGACGTCGACCTGCCCCGGCCCCGCAAGGCTTCCGACCCCGCCGTCGCGGTGCTGCAGGCCGAAGTGCTCGCCCGGTTCGAGGCACTCGAGGCGATGGGTGCGGCGGTATGAGCCTGCGACCCGGTCCCATCGACGTCCATGCGCACTGGCTGCCGGAGGATCTGTTCGGCCTCGCACCGGGGTCCCCGGTGCCGCCACTTCGTGACCACGAGGGCCAACTGCACCTCGGGGAGCTACCGCTGTCCATCAGGACCGCGGCGATGAGCGACGTGGCTCAGGTGCTCGCCGACACCGATGCGGCTGGGCTGGGCGCACGGGTGCTGTCGGCCCCGCCGTTCGCGTTCCCCGTCGCCGAGGCAGACGGTGTCGACGAATTCGTCGGTTCCTTCAACGAGGCGCTGGACAAGGTCTGCCGGGACAGCGACGGCAGGCTCGTGGGACTGGGTCTGGTCTCGCTGCACGACCCGGTGGCTGCCGGTAAGCAGATGGACGCCATGGCTTCCGAGGCGATCCGGGGTATCAGCTTGCCGCCGTTGCTCGGTGCCACCTCGTTCGACGTCGCACCCATGCGGGAGATCCTCGCCGCCGCAGCCGAACACGACCTCGCCGTGCTGGTACACCCGATGCAGCTGCCCCGACCGGAGTGGACGTCCTACTACCTGGTCAACCTGATCGGCAACCCCGTGGAGTCCGCGACCGCTGCGGCCGCGCTGACCCTCGGCGGGGTGATCGACGAGTTGCCGGGGCTGCGGATCTGCCTGGTGCACGGAGGCGGCTGCGCGCCGGGGTTGGTCGGACGCTGGGAGCATGGCTGGCAGCAGCGTGCCGACGTCCGCGCCGCCGCAACCCGATCTCCACGGGAGATGTTCGCCGAACTGTGGTTCGACACCCTTACCCACGACGTCTCGGCCCTGGAACTCCTTGCTGCACAAGCAGATCCGAGCAGACTGATGTGCGGCAGCGACTATCCGTTCGACATGGGCACCGACGACCCTCTGCACCTACCGCACGCGGCGAACATCGACGACGCCGTACTGGAGACCAACGCCCGGGCATTCCTCGGGCTCGACACAGGAGAAAGCGATGAATGATCTCGCGCGACGTCAGGACTGGAGCGGCCGGCGCGCACTGGTCGTCGGGGGGTCGATCGGTGGCCTCACGACGGCGCTGCTGCTGCGCCGGCTGGGTTTCGACGTCGATGTCTACGAGCGCACGCCCACCGATCTCGACGGGCGGGGCGGTGGCATCGTCCTGCAACCGGACACGCTGCGCTGGTTCGTCGAATGCAGCGATCAGCATCCCGAGAACGTCAGCACATCGACCCATTACGTGCAGTACCTGGGGATGGACAACTCGGTGCTGCATCGCGAGGACGCGCCGTGGAGTTACACGTCGTGGGGCACGTTCTACCGGGCCCTGCTGGCCGACTTCGGTACCGATCACTATCACCTCGGTGAATACGCGTCAGGTTTCGACCAGGACGCCGACGGGGTCGACGTGCGGTTCACCTCGGGCCGCCAGGAACGCGCCGAACTGGTGGTGTTCGCCGACGGTATCGGGTCACCGAGCCGCAAGCGGATCTCACCGGACTCCGAGCTCGAGTACTCCGGGTATGTAGGGTGGCGTGGGACAGTGCCCGAAAGTCAGGTTTCGGCGGAGACCTTTGAGCTGCTGCATGATTCGATCAGTTACAGCGTCGGACCGCACACCCACATCAACGTCTACCCGATCCCCTCGACCGACGGCGGGCTGGCAGTGGGTGAGCGACTGCTGAACTACGTCTGGTACCGCAATGTCGCCGAGGGATACGAGCTCGACGAACTGATGACCGACAAGCGCGGCTTCATCGCCGGTGTGTCCCTGCACCCCGGTCAGGTCCAGGGCCGGTTCGTCGACGAAATGCGTTCGGCAGCTGCTGAAGTGCTGGCCCCCGCCGCCGCCGAGGTGGTGCTGCGCACCGAGCAGCCCTACCTGCAGGCGGTGTACGACCTGGGCGCGCAGCAGATGGCGCTGGGGCGGGTGGCACTCGTCGGTGATGCCGCCAGTGCGGCTCGCCCGCACGCTGCGGCCGGCACCGCGAAGGCCGCGGCGAACGCCTGGGCACTCTACGACGCGCTGTCCGACAGCGCCGACATCACCGAGGCGCTCGCCAAGTGGGAGCCCGGACAGCTCGAGCTCGGCCAGCGACTGCTGCGCCGGGTCAAGGAGATGGGGACCCGCTCCCAGGTCGACTGCACCTGGTGGCCGGGTGACCCGGAGAACCGGTTCGGGCTCTACGGCCCGGGCCGCTAGAGAAACGAGAGGATCGAGATGACCGATACCAGAGACTTTCTCACCGACGCACCGCTGGCGGGCAGCGTCGTCGGCACCGACTTCGACGGGTGGAGCGACGAGCTACGGGCCGAGTTCGAAACCCACTCCCACGACGGGTTCGTCGGCTCGCGACTGCTCAGTGAGAACGACAGGGTGCGGGTGTGGGAGATCCGATTGGCGCCCGGCCAGCGCTGGCATGCCCACCGGCACGTCCTGGACTACTTCTGGACGGCGGTCACGGCGGGCCGCAGCAGACAGCACACCGCTGACGGCACCACCCGGGAGGTGGCCTACGACGCCGGCGAGACACGTCATTTCACCTTCGCAGCAGGCGAGTATCTGCTGCACGACATCGAGAACGTCGGTGCGGACGACCTCGTGTTCACCACGGTCGAGCATCTCGACTCGGCCAACCCGCCCTTGGATCTGTGAGGGCGATCGGCCGCTAGTGTTGGCGCTGTGCAGGACTGGAGCGGACAGCGGGCCGTGGTCGTCGGGGGGTCGATCGGCGGCCTGACCACAGCTCTGCTGCTGCGCAGGCTCGGTTTCGACGTCGAGGTCTTCGAGCGCACCCCGACAGACCTCGACGGCCGGGGCGGAGGGATCGTCCTGCATCCCGAAACGCTGCGCTGGTTCGTCGAGTGCAGCGACCAGCACCCCGAGACCGTCAGCACCTCAACGGATTTCATGCAGTACCTGGGTGAGGGCAATACGGTCCTCTACCGTGAGCCCGCGCTGTGGAGCTTCACGTCGTGGGGCACGTTCCATCGGGCCCTGCTCGCGGATTTCGGCACCGATCACTACCACCTCGGCGAGTACGCGGCGGGGTTCGACCAGGATGCCGAAGGTGTCGAGGTGCGGTTCGCCTCAGGCCGGCGCGAGGTGGCCGACCTGGTGGTCTGCGCCGACGGCGTCGGTTCGCCGAGCCGGCGCCGGATCTCTCCCGACGCCCGCCTCGAGTACGCGGGGTACGTGGGTTGGCGGGGCATGGTTCCCGAAAGTCAGGTTTCAGCAGAAACGTTCGAGTTGTTGCACGACTCGGTCACCTACAGCGTCGCACCGCTCACCCACATGCCCGTCTATCCGATTCCGTCGCCGTCCGGCGGGTTGACCGTGGGCGAGCGATTGCTGAACTACGTGTGGTACCGCAACGTCGCCGAGGGATACGAACTCGACGAGCTGATGACCGACAAGAGCGGGGTGCCGGCCGGTGTCTCACTGCACCCCGGTCACGTCCAGGACCGCTTCATCGACGAAATGCGTTCGGCGGCAAGCGAGCTGTTGGCACCCGCGGCAGCTGAAGTGGTGCTGCGCACCGAGCAGCCGTTCCTGCAGGCTGTCTACGACGTGGGTGCGAGCCGGATGGCCATGGGGCGCGTGGTACTTCTCGGCGATGCCGCCAGCACGGTGCGGCCCCATCCCGCGGCGGGTACGGCGAAGGCGGCCGCGGACGCCTGGGCACTTCACGACGCACTGTCACAGAGTGCGGACATCACCGATGCGCTGTCCCGCTGGGAGCCTGGACAACTCGATCTCGGACAGCGGCTGCTACGGCGGGCCAGAGACATGGGCAACCGCCTGCAGGTCGATTGCACCTGGGTGCCGGGCGATCCCGAGAACAGGTTGGGGCTCGGCGAGTGAGGGACGGCTAGAAACCTCGGCCTCTAGCTCGCTTTGTCGGTGGCTGGTGGTGGTTGTGGTTGGTAGGGGTGGTACCACTTCCATTGGGCGCGTTCGCCGGTGGGTCCGGCGTAGGGAGCTACTGCGGGTGGGGGTGTGGTGGGTGGTCGGGCCAACGATCGGTTGGTCAGTGGTTGGCCGGTGTGGTCGGTGACGACCAGGCGATCGGCGGGTCCGGTGATGGTGATCAGGCCGCGGTGATGGGCGCGGTGGTGGTACGGACAGACGAGAGCCAGGTTGCACAGCTCGGTGAGGCCGCCGTCCTCCCAGTGCCGGAGATGGTGGGCGTGCAGTCCGCGGGTCGCGCCGCAGCCGGGGACCACACAGCAGCGGTCCCGGTGTTCCAGCGCGCGGCGCAACCGGCGGTTGACCGTGCGGGTGGCCCGCCCGGCACCGATTACCTGGCCGTGGCGTTGGAACCAGACTTCGCAGGTCGCATCACAGAGCAGGAATCGGCGGTCATCCTCGGACAGTAAGGGTCCGAGGTGCAGGGCGGCGACGTGGGAGTCGGCGTCGACGTGGATCACCGCGGTGGTGCGCTGCCCGTGCGGGCGGCGGGCGACCTCGGTGTCCCAGCCGGCCTCGATGACGCTCATGAACGCATCGATGGTGCTCGGGAACGGCGGCGCCTGCTCACTGACCGACTCACCGGTGTCGTGGTGGTGTTTCCAGTCGGCGACCAACCCGTCGAGGTGTGAGGCCAGCGCGGCGTCGACCGTCGCGGCCTCGGCGTGGGGGAGCCGGATCCGGTAGGTGGTGTGGGTGTCGTCGCTGGTCTTGCTGATCGACCGTTCGGGTTCGGGTGGGGGCTGCGGTTCGGGTTCACAATCGAATTCAGAATCGGCTTCGGGTTCCGGTGGGGGCTTGGGTTCGGGTCGGGGTTCGGCCTTGGCCGCAATCCGCAGCTGGGAGACCGTGGCGCTCTCGGTCAGCAGCGCGTAGTGGTCATCGGAGCCGTCGGCGGCGCGCTCGGCGATGACACCGACCTGATCCAGGGAGAACCGCCCCTCACGGAGCGCGTCGAGGCAGCGCGGGAAGGTCTCGACCCGTTCGGCGACGGTGACCAGGGTCTCGGCGTTGTGCGGGGAGGTGCCCAGTTTCCAGGCCACCAGCGCAGCGACCGTTTTAGCGCCGGTAGTCGACCACAGCCCGTCTCGGTCGATCTCGGCGACGATATCGACGATGCGCCCGTCGATCGCATTCCGCTGACCTGCCAGCTCCGCCAACTGGTCGAACAGCACCTCCAGTCGCGCCCCCCGGGGCGGGCTCGGGATGAAACACGGTGCAGCCGAAGACATGACACCATCATCACAGAAGGGTCCGACATCACATCCGGCCCGCGAGCCATGGATATTCGAAGCTAAGGAGCAGTCGCCGCGCTGGCCGGGTCGATCATGATCTTGGCGTGCTTCTCGGGGTCGCCGAGCGCCTGGAACGCCGTCTCGACGCCGTCGAGACCGACCGTTCCGGTCACCAGCGCCGAGGCGTCGAGCTTGCCGTCGGCGAGCATGTGCAGCGTGTCGCGGAACTCCAACGGGGTGTAACCGAAGACGAACCGGATGTCGATCTCCTTGCCGATCGCCATCGCCGGACGGAACTTGTCGACTCCCATGCACAATCCGACGACGACGATCCGCGACGCCAGCGGTGCCGCGCCGATAACCCCGTCGATCATTCCCGGCACGCCCACGCACTCGAAGATCACCGGCCGCTTGGGAGCGGTGGCACCGAGGCTGTCCACCGCGCGGTAGAGGTGGGACCAGCCCGGCAGCCGTCGCAGCTTCTCCATCGACCCGACACCGAGCTCGTAGAGCGCGGGCATCGTCGTCATACCCCGCTGTTTGGCCGGCACGGCGTCGTAGGGAGAGTCCACCGCCGGGTCGACGACGATGTCGGCGCCACAGCGCAGGGCCAGGGCCCGACGTCCGGGGGAGAAGTCGCTGGCGACGATCGTGCCGACGCCGCGGGCCTTCAGCTGGCAGATGACTGCCAGCCCCACCGGACCGCACCCGAGCACGACCGCGACGTCCTTGCGGCTGATCTCGCTGCGCCGGATCGCGTGGTAGGCCACCGCCATCGGCTCGGTGAGCGCAGCGGTCGCCGGATCCAGGCCGTTGGGGACCACAAACGTCATGGACGCCTCCGCCAGCACTTGTTCGGCATAGGCGCCGGGCGCCTTGGGGGACAGTCCGGTGAGGTGGACGCCGCCCTGTGCCCTCAGGAGCGGGAACGTCACCACCGTCGTGCCCGGGGCGAACTCCTTGCCGACCTTGCGCCCCCGGTCGGCGACCACGCCGCTGAACTCGTGGCCCATCACCACCGGGGTGTCGCTGCGCACGAAGTCGGTGTAGTCGACGTTGGCGAGCATCTCGGTGAGTTCGTCGGCATGATCCTTGGCGTGCAGGTCCGTTCCGCAGATACCGCAGCGCAGCACGTCGAGCACCAATTGCCCCTCGGCGGGCCTGGGGGAAGGCAGGTCGATGACCTCCAGTGTGCTGTTCAGACAGCTGACGGCTTTCATTCCGCCATCGTCGCACGGTAGAACGGCTTGGTGACCAAACGTCAGATGTGGGCCGGGCTCGCCCTGGCATTCGTGGGCGCGGCGGCCGTGCTGCCCGGCGCGCACGCCCAACCCTCGGACACCGTCCCGGTGATCGAACCGGTCGTGCTCGAGGAGCTCGCCCACGACCCGGAGGCCTTCACCCAAGGATTCGAGATCGACGGGGCGGTTCTCTACGAGGGCACGGGGCTTGCCGGCGCATCCCAGATGCGTGAGCTCGATCCGGTCACCGGCGAGGTGCGCCGGGAGTCCGCAGTCCCCAACGGGTACTTCGGTGAGGGCATCACCGTGGTGGGCGACCGGATCTGGCAGCTCACCTACCGGGACGGGGTCGCAGTCGAATGGGACACCGCGACGTTGGCCCCCGTCCGGGAAGTGCCGCTGGACGGCGAGGGCTGGGGCCTGTGCTTCGACGGCGAACGATTGATCCGCAGCGACGGCACCAACCGGCTGCGCTTCCAGAACTCCGACGATCTCACCGAAACCGGTGGCGTCGACGTGACCCGCGACGGGCGGGCGGTGGACGGCCTCAACGAGTTGGAGTGCGTCGGTGGGCAGGTCTGGGCCAACCTCTGGCCCAGCGACGACATCGTGCGCATCGACCCGCAGACCGGATCGGTCGACCTCGTCGTCAACGCCGCCGGGTTGCGGGCTCGCGGAATCCCGGCCTCGGCCCAGGTGCTCAACGGCATCGCCCACGTCCAGGGCAACGAGTTCCTGCTCACGGGCAAGGACTGGCCAAAAACCTTCCGCGTCCAACTCGGGCAGTAGGCGCCGTGCATGATCAGGCGGTGACAAAAACGCGCTCGTTGGCGATCGTCGGGATCGCCTACGCCGCGGCCATCGCAGTGGCCGCGGCCTGGCTGGTGTGGGGTCCCGGCACTGGCAGGCTGTGGCTCGACACGCTGATCGCCGACATCCTCGCGACGCTGGTGGTGTTCGCGTTCAGCCGCGGGTTCGGCAACTCGAGTTTCTACGACGCGTACTGGAGCGTCGTCCCGCCCCTGCTGCTGCTCTACTGGTGGACCCAGAGCAGCGACGTCGAGCCGTGGCGGTGCTGGCTGCTCGCGGTGGTCGTCGTCGCGTGGGCGGTGCGACTCACCGGCAACTGGCTGTACGCGTTTCCCGGCCTGCACCATGAAGATTGGCGCTACCCGATGTTCCGGGAGCGGGCGGGGCGGTTCGAGTTCGTCGCGGATCTGGTCGCCATCCACCTGATCCCCACCCTGCAGGTCTTTCTCGGCATGCTGCCCGTCTACGTCGCGGTGACGACGCCGGGCACCGGGATGGCGTGGCTGACCGTCATCGCGTTTGTCGTCGGGATGGCCGCTGTCGCACTGGAGTTCGTCGCGGATACGCAGATGCACCGGTTCGTCAGGGACAGACGCCAGGGGGAGGTGATGGACCGCGGCCTGTGGAGTTGGTCGCGGCATCCGAACTACTTCGGCGAGTTCGGCTTCTGGTTCGCGCTGGCGCTGTTCGGGGTGGCCGCATCACCTGCCGACGCGTGGTGGCTGTTCATCGGCGCGGTCGCGATGCTGGCGATGTTCCTGGGTGCGAGCATCCCGATGATGGAGACCCGCAGCCTCGAGCGCCGCCCCGACTACCAGGCGGTCGTCGACCGGGTACCGCGGTTCGTGCCCCGGCCACCCGGGAAGGTCCGCGCGTGAGGTGGAATCGGGTCCGGCGGGCAGGAGCGCAGCGACCGGGGAATCGTGTCGTCATCGCCGGGCTCGGCGACACCGGTGTGCTCACCGCGATCAAACTCGCCAAACATGCTGACGTCGTGGGAATCTCGGCCAAGCCCGGGCTGGTCAGCGGCCAGGAACTGGGATGGCGGTTGGCGCGTCCCGACGACTGGGCCCGCCACAACTGGATCCCCTTCGGCCGGTTCCGCGGCCTCGACCGGGTCCGCGCCGTACACGGCACCCTGACCGCCGTCGACCTCGTCGCCCGCACGGTGGCGGTGCAGTTGCCCGACGGCTCGACGACCGACGTCGGGTACGACACGCTCGTCATCTCCACCGGGGTCACCAACGGCTTCTGGCGGCAACCGACACTGCAGACGGAAGCAGAGATCGGCACGGACCTGCGTGCTCCGCACGAGCGGCTCGCCGCCGCGAAGTCGGTGATCGTCATCGGAGGTGGTGCCGCCGCCGTCAGCAGCGCCGCGAACATCGCGACCACCTGGCCCGACAAGCGCGTTGATCTCTACTACCCCGGCGACCGCGCGCTGGCCGAGCATCATCCCCGCACCTGGGAGAAGGTCCGGCACAGGCTCACCGAAGCCGGTGTCGGACTGCATCCGGGCCACCGGGCCGACCTGCCGCCGGGGTTCACCGGCGACGAGCTGACCGCCGACCCCGTGCAGTGGAGCACCGGTCAGCCGGCCGCCTCCGCCGATGCGGTGCTGTGGGCGATAGGGCGGGTGCGGCCCAACACCGACTGGCTGCCCGCCGTGCTGCTCGACGAGCAGGGCTTCGTCCGCGTCACCCCCGAGCTTCAGGTGCCGGGGCACCCCGAGGTCTTTGCGGTCGGTGACGTCGCCGCCACCGACGCCCTCCGCAGCTCGGCACGCAACCGTGCCGACGGGCTGATCGCTCACAACGTGCTTGCTGCATCCGCCGGGAAAAGTCTGCGTAGCTACCGCCCACCCAGGAGTCGGTGGGGGTCGGTGCTCGGCATCCAGCCCAACGGGCTCGAGGTGTTCGCGCCCAACGGCAAGGCTTTCCGCTTCCCGGCGTGGACCTTCGAGCGGGTGCTGATGCCGTGGATCGTCAAGTGGGGCATCTACCGGGGCGTGCGCGGAGACTAGGCGATCCGGGGAATCTCGGCGTTGATCCGGTCCAGCAGTTGCGGGTAGCGCTTGGCCTCGCGATGCCCGCCGGGTTTGCCGCTGCTGACCACCGCCACCGACAGCGCCCGGGTCGGATCGGCCCACACGGCGATGTCGGTCAACCCGGTGTGGCCGAAGGCGCCTGCCCCGTCACGGCCGAACGGGCCGAAGCGCTTCGATCCGAGCATGTAGCCGGTACCCCATCGCATCGGCGCGAGCCCGGTTGCCAGGTCCGGACGCAGCCGCCGGCACTCTGCGGTCGCGCCGCGCAGCGTCTGCGCGGACAGCACCCGGATGCCGTCGAGTTCTCCACCACGGCAAAGCATTTCGGCGAACCGGGACAGCTCGTTGGCGTTGGAGACGGTGTTGGACGACGGGATGACACCGGTCAGGAAGTGTGGGGTGTTCGAGAACGGGATGATCTGCTGCGGGGTGCCTCCGACCGCGGTCTTGAACGCCTTGGCGATCGGGGCGGGCAGCGGTTTGCCGGTGACGTGACTGGGCGCGACCAGCGGAACGTCAACTGCGGCAACGCCGTAGTTGGTCCACCGGAAGCCCAGCGGTTCCAGGATCTCCTCGCGCAGGATGTCGCGGATGTTGCGGCCCGTTGCGGCGTTGATGATCTCGCGCATCAGCGGACCCCACGTCACACCGTGGTAGATGTGCACCAGGCCCGGCCGGTACACCGGCTTCATCGCGCCGAGCATCTCGCGCGCGTAGTCGCTGTCGTCCATCCGCTTGAGGTCGGGTTTGGGGCCGGTGGCGAACGGGACCCCGGCGCTGTGGGTCATCACATGACGGATGGTGGTGCGGTCCTTGCCGTGGCTGGTGTAGCCGGGCAGGTAGTCGCACACCCGGTCGTCGAGCGAGAACGCGCCGCGTTCGACGAGCATGTGGGCGACGGTCGTGGTGATCGCCTTGGCGGCGGAGTACACGCAGAACGGCGTCGTGGTGGACACCACGATCTTCTCGGCATCGGCCGGATCGGAGGGCCCGTTGCCCCAGCCGTGGCCGATCGCCCGGTCGAGGATCACCCGCCCGTCGCGGCGCAGGCAGACCTGGATCGCGGGCTGCATTCCCGCTGCGTACCAGTGCCGGGCCGCCTGCCAGATCCGGTCCACCGACGCCGGGTCGACACCGGAGTGGTCCTCGTCGCCCGTCGAGGTGACCGCGTCGAGGTCGGAGGGGATGACGATCCTGCCATCGTCGGAGACGACAGTCCGGCCCGTGGTCAGCGCGGACCGCCCGAGAAGAATCCGCTGCCGACCAGGCCGGTCAGCTGGCCCAGCAGGTCGCCGGGGCCCGGTGGGGGCGGCGGGGGGGTGTTGCTGAGCTGCCAGACCTGGCAGTCGCTGGTGGAGAACGTGGTGTCGGTCGGCAGGATCTCGACGAACGCCGGCTTCTTGGTCAGTGCGTTGTCGACGAGTTCGTCGCCGGCGGTGCGCTTCCAGTAGCAGGCACCGTCGTCGACCGGTCCGGCGGACTGGTACACCCCGGGTGCGATGTCCGTGCCGACCGCGTAGGAGCCGTCGGCGTCGATGGTGGTCTTGAGCCCCTCAGCAGGGGCGGGCGCCGGTGCCGGCGGGGGTGGAGCGGGCTGGGCCTGCGCGGGCACAGCGGCGGCCCACCACGTCGTCAGCACCACCGCAGCCATCACGGCTGGTCTTGTCGGCCTCATAGGAAGTCAGTCTAAGTGCCGCGGCGGCGAGAAAGAACCCGCCGCCGCGGCCAGAGATCAGCCGGAGATCAGCCGGCCATGAAGGTGTTGTAGGCCGACACGAGCTCACCGGGGAGAACGGTGATGTTGCAGTTGCGCTGCACGTCGCCGATCGGCGCCAGAATGCCGCGCAACTCGTAGTACTCCCCCGAGTTGGCGGTGAAGTAGCCGCGCAGGTTGGCCTCGGCGTCGGGTCGCGGCTGGTTGAACGCCGCGGTGACGGCCTGGTTCGCGCCCGGGTGCGCATCGAGGTACGCGCGTGCCTGACCCGTGACCGAACTGACGGTGCCGGAGACCGCGCTGGCGCTGCACTGGTCAGCAGGCTGTGCGCCGGCCGCCGGAGCCGCAACGGTTGCGACGGCCAAGCCACCGAAAAGACAAGCCGCCCCGATGCCGGCCACGTTGCGGCGCATGGTGTTACCACTGAGATTCATGTGTTTTGGTCCTTCGAATTGTGAGTCGGTTACTTGCAACCCCGCCCGAAATCCAAGGTAGCCGCGATCCGAAGTGCCCAAACCGAGCGCGATCCGACAAATGTGAAGGGCGGCAAAACGTTACAGCCACACGCCGTGACCTTCGCCTCAGAATCGAGTGAATCGGGTCGAATGAAACGCCTCGTCACAGTGCAGAACGCGAAATCTCTCAGAATTTGCCGGCAACCCTTAATTGATCGTGATCTGCGACGTGACCGAATTGTTATCGACGGGTCTCGCTAGGTTGGCCGCATGCACTCAGAAACCCGCGATGTGTGGGAGACGATGGCCACCGCCCGCACGATCCGCCGCTTCACCGGGGACCCCGTGGACGACACCACACTGCGCCGGTGTCTGGAAGCGGCGACGTGGGCGCCGTCGGGCGCCAATGCCCAGGCGTGGCGGTTCGTCGTGCTGAGGTCGGTCGAGCAGCGCGCAGTCGTCGCGAAGGCCGCAGCGCACGCGCTGGCGGTCATCGAGCCCGTGTACGGCATGAGCCGGCCGGACCCCGACGACCACAGCCCACGGGCCCGTAACAACCGCGCCACCTACGAGCTGCACGATCGGGCCGGTGAGTTCACCTCGGTGTTGTTCACCCAGAAACGCTTTCCGACCGCCTCGGAGCTGCTGCTGGGCGGCTCGATCTTCCCGGCGATGCAGAACTTCCAGCTTGCCGCCCGCGCGCAGGGTCTCGGGGCGTGCCTGACCAGCTGGGCCTCCTACGACGGGGAGCAGGTGCTCCGCGAAGCCGTCGGGGTCCCCGACGACTGGATGCTCGCAGGGCACATCGTGGTCGGCTGGCCCAAAGGCAGGCACGGCCCGGTGCGACGCCGCCCGCTGGCATCAGCGGTCAACCTGGACCGATGGGATGCTCCGGCGACCGAACTGCTGGCGCGATAGCGTGGTGCCCGTGAAGCTCGACTTGCTGATGCCCGGCATCGAGGTGGGTCTCGTCACCACCGACCTCGACGCGATGGTGGCCTTCTACGAGGGGTTCCTCGAACTCGAACCGCAGGGTGAGATCGAGTTTCCCGGCGGCTCGCAGCGCCGGTACTCGCTGGGTAGCAGCGTGGTCAAGCTCGTCACCTACACGCCGGCTCCCGCAGCACCGGCCGCGCCGGGAGGTGGCCGGGCGCAGGCAGGTCTGAGGTACTTCACGATCGGGGTCAACAACCTGCGGGCCGTCGCCGAGGCGTTCGAGGCCTCCGGGTACGAGGTCGTCGAACCGCTGACGGAGTTCGCGCCGGTCCCCGGGATGGGCTGGATGTTCGTCGCCGACCCGGACGGAAACTGGATCGAACTGTTCGGGGTCTTGTGAGCGGGGCGAACGTGGGGCAGAAGTGAGCTACTACCCGAACCCGCCGGGAACCCCACCACAGACACCCACCTGCTACCGGCATCCCGACCGGCCGACCTACGTCCGCTGCACCCGGTGCAACCAGTTCATCTGCCCCGAGTGCATGCACAGCGCCTCGGTCGGTCACCAGTGCCCGGTGTGTTTCGGAGAGGGCGCCCGTTCGGTGCGTCAGGTGACCACGCCGTTCGGTGGCGCCCCGCCGAAGTCCGCGACGCCGCTCGTCACATACGTGCTGATCGGGCTCAACGTGCTGATGTTCGTGCTGCAGATGGCGTCGCCCGGCCTGGAACGGGCCCTGGGCCTGTGGTCACCCGCAGTCGCCGACGGCGAGGTGTACCGGCTGCTGACCTCGGCGTTCCTGCATTTCGGGACGGCCCACATCGCGTTCAACATGCTGGCGCTGTACTTCGTGGGTCCACCGCTGGAGATGGCGCTGGGTCGACTGCGCTTCGTCGGGCTGTACCTGCTCAGCGCGTTGGGCGGGTCGGTGCTGGTGTATCTGCTGACACTGAACGCGTTGACCGCCGGTGCGTCCGGCGCGGTCTTCGGCCTGTTCGGTGCGACGTTCGTGGTCGGGCGCAAATTGCGGATGGACGTCCGCGGGGTGGCCGCGATCATCGTGCTGAACATGGTCTTCACATTCGTCTACCCGTTGATCACGTCGCAGAACATCAGCTGGCAGGGGCACCTCGGCGGGCTCGTCACCGGCGCTGTGGTCGCGGCCGCGTATGTCTACGCGCCCAGACAGCAGCGCAACCTGGTGCAGGCCGGGGCGACCGTGGCGCTGCTGGTGGTCTTCGTCGGGCTGATCGTGTGGCGGACCGCCGACCTGCGGGCGATGTTCGGCGTGGCCTGACTCGGTCCGGCGCTAACCCAGTCCGGCGCCGACTGCGACCGATTCGAGTACCGCCAGATGGTCGTCGACCGAGCGAAGCCCCGCGCCCATCGTGTTCACCGAGAGGTGTGTGGCACCGTGCTCGGCCCACTCGCCGATCTCGGCCGTGACCCGCTCGATGTCGCGCTGCCAGGTCACGCGGCCTTCCATCCCGACGTGTGACGGGTTGCGGCCCGCGTCCCGGGCGGCGGCGTCGACGACGGCCCTGGCCTCGTCGAGGGCGGGTCCAGGCCGCATCATCGGGAACCATCCGTCGGCCAGCCGGCCCGCCCGCGCGTAGCCGGGCGCCGACGCGGCGCCGATCCACAGCGGAATCGGCCGTTGCGCCGGCAGCGGCGCGATACCGGCCCCGGTGACCTGGTGGTAGCGGCCGTCGAAGGTCACGGTGCGCTGCGTCCACAGCAGCCGGAGCAGCTCCATCTGTTCCTCGGAGCGACGCCCCCGGTTGGTGAACTGCTCGCCCAGCGCCTCGTATTCGACGGCGTTCCAGCCGACACCCACGCCGAATCGCAACCGCCCGCCACTGAGAAGGTCGACTTCGGCGGCCTGCTTGGCCACCAGCGCCGTCTGCCGCTGCGGAAGGATGATCACGCCGGTGACCAGCTCCAGCTTTGCCGTGACCGCGGCGAGATAGCCGAACATCACCAACGGCTCGTGAAATGTGGTGTCGATGTCATACGGACCCGACCAGCCCCGATGAACGTCCGGGTCGGCGCCGACGACGTGGTCGTAGGCCAGCACGTGGGCGAATCCGAGTTCTTCGACGCGCTGGCCGTACGCACGGACCGCACCCGGATCGCCGCCGAGTTCCGTCTGGGGAAACACCACACCGATTCGCATACTTTGCTCCAACCCGGCCTTTCCTGGCTTGCATTCCCGGCGCGACGGGGTATGAGTGGGGGATGCTCGGCCTACCCGACCGGATACGCGCCTGTCTCTTCGACCTCGACGGTGTGCTCACCGACACCGCCAGTGTGCACCGGCGGGCGTGGAAGGCGATGTTCGACGAGTACCTGCGCACCCGCAGCGATCAGACCGGTGAGCCGTTCGTGCCGTTCGACGCCGGCGCCGACTACGACTCCTACGTCGACGGGAAACCGCGTGAGGACGGGATCCGGTCGTTTCTGGGTCACCGGGACATCACCGTCGACGACGACACGGTCAGCGATCTCGGCACCCGCAAGAACGATGCGTTCCAGCACACGCTGCGCGCCGACGGGGTGACGGTGTTCGAGGGATCGCGGCGATATCTGGAGGCGACGGCGCGGGCGGGCCTGCGGCGCGCCGTCGTGTCGTCGAGCGCCAACACCGCCGAGGTGCTCGAGATGACCGGGCTGGACACCTACATCGAGCATCGGGTCGACGGCGTCACCCTGCGTACCGAGGGACTGCCGGGCAAGCCCGCGCCGGATTCGTTCCTGCGCGCCGCCCAACTCCTCGACGTCGACCCCGCCGATGCCGCGGTGTTCGAGGACGCGCTGTCCGGGGTGGCCGCCGGCCGAGCCGGGAACTTCGGCCTGGTGGTGGGTGTGGATCGGGTAGGACAGTCAGAAGCGTTGCGGGACAACGGCGCAGATATCGTCGTCACCGACCTGGGGGAGCTGCTCGAGCCATGATGATCACCGACGAGGCGTTCCCGGTCGAGCCGTGGCAGGTCCGGGAAACAGAGTTGAGACTCGACCTGCTGCCGCAGACCGAGTCGCTGTTCGCGCTGTCCAACGGCCATATCGGGTTCCGCGGCAACCTCGACGAGGGCGAGCCGTGGGGACTGCCGGGCACCTACCTCAACGGGTACTACGAGGTGCGCCCGCTGCCGTACGCCGAAGCCGGGTACGGCTATCCCGAGGACGGGCAGTCCGTAGTCAACGTCACCAACGGCAAGTTGATCCGGCTTCTGGTCGAGGACGAACCGTTCGACATCCGCTACGGCGAGTTGCTCTCGCACGAAAGAACTCTCGACATGCGTGCGGGAACCCTGATGCGTACCGCCGAATGGCGCTCGCCCGCCGGCAAGCAGATCCGGATCGTGTCGACGCGCCTGGTCTCGCTGGCGCAACGGGGGCTGGCCGCGATCGAATACGAGGTGGAGGCCGTCGACGACGTGCGGGTCACGCTGCAGTCCGAGTTGGTGGCCAACGAGGACCTGCCCACACCGTCGGACGACCCGCGGGTCGCGGCGGCGCTGGTGAATCCGCTGGAACCGGTGCAGTACGAGGTCAGTGAGCGCGGCGCACTGCTGATCCACCGCACCCGCGGGACAGGCCTGACGATGGCCGCCGCCATGGACCACGTCGTCGAAGCCCCCGGGCGGGTCGAGATCAGCGGTGATGCCGGTGATGACTGGGCCCGCACCACTGTGGTGTGCGGCCTGAAAGCCGGTGAGCGACTGCGCATCGTCAAGTACCTGGCCTATGGGTGGTCGAGTCTGCGATCCCGCCCGGCGTTGCGCGACCAGGCGGCGGCCGCCATCGCCAGCGCGCGCTACACCGGGTGGCAGGGTCTTCTCGATTCGCAGCGCGAGTATCTCGACGACTTCTGGGACTGTGCCGACGTCGAGGTCGACGGCGACCCCGACTGCCAGCAGGCGGTGCGGTTCGGGCTCTTCCACGTCATGCAGGCCACCACTCGCGCAGAACGCCGCGCGATCGCCGGCAAGGGACTCACCGGTAACGGCTATGACGGACATGCCTTCTGGGACACCGAGGGCTATGTGCTCCCGGTCCTCACCTACACCGCACCGCACGCGGCCGCCGACGCCCTGAGGTGGCGGGCGTCGACGCTGGACATGGCGCGCGACCGTGCCGCCGAGCTGGATCTCAAGGGTGCGACCTTTCCGTGGCGGACGATCCACGGCGAGGAGTGCTCGGCGTACTGGCCGGCGGGCACCGCGGCGTTCCATGTCAACGCGGCCATCGCCATGGCATTCGAGCGGTACCGGGTGGTGACCGGCGACGAGTCGCTGGAGCAGGAGTGCGGCCTGGCGGTGCTCGTCGAGACCGCGCGGATGTGGCTGTCGCTCGGGCACCACGACCGCCACGGCGCGTGGCGCATCGACGGGGTGACCGGGCCCGACGAGTACACCGGCATCGTGCGCGACAACGTGTTCACCAACATGATGGCCGCGGCGAACCTGCGCATCGCAGCCGATGCGTGTACCCGGAATCTCGATGCCGCAGCAGAATTGGGGGTGGACACCGAGGAGACCGCGGCGTGGCGCGACGCGGGCGACGCCGTCCACATCCCCTATGACGAGGAGTTGGGTGTCCACCCCCAGTGCGACGGTTTCACGACGCTGCGCGAATGGGACTTCAGTGAGAACACCAAATATCCGCTGCTGCTGCACGAGCCGTACGTGCGGCTCTACCCCGCGCAGGTCATCAAGCAGGCCGATCTGGTGCTGGCGATGCAGTGGCAGAGCCACGCCTTCACCCCGGAGCAGAAGGCCCACAACGTCGACTACTACGAACGGCGCACCACCCGGGACTCGTCGCTGTCGGCGTGCACCCAGGCGGTGATGTGTGCCGAGGTCGGCCATCTGGAACTCGCCCATGACTACGCCTACGAGGCCGCGCTGATCGATCTGCGCAACCTGCACCGCAACACCGGTGACGGCCTGCATCTGGCGTCCCTGGCGGGAAGCTGGACCGCGCTCGTCGGCGGGTTCGGGGGCCTGCGCGACGACGAAGGCCTGCTGGCGCTCGACCCGCGCCTGCCGCCGGGCATCAGCAGACTACGATTCCGGCTGCGGTGGAAGGACTTCCGCGTGACCGTCGAGGTCGACCACGAGGAAGTCACCTACAGCCTGCGCGACGGCCCGCACGGGGCGCTGACCATCCACCATGCGGGCAAGCCGCTCGAGATCACCACCCATTCGCCGACGACGGTGGCGGTGAAACCACTCGAGCCGCTGTTGCCGCCACCGCAGCAGCCGGTCGGCCGCGAGCCGTTCCGCCGGCGATGAGCGACGGTGCGCTCGACGCGCTGTACTCGGCCAGGCCCGAGGACTTCACGTCGCTGCGCACCGAACTCGCGGCCAGGGCAAGGAAGAGCGGTGACACGGCGGCAGCCAAGACCATCACCGCCAGCCGCAAGCCCACGACGGCAGCGTGGGTGGTCAATCTCCTGGTGCTCGACGGGACGGCCAGGGCACAGCTGACCGATCTGGGGTCACGACTGCGTGAGGCGCACGCCGCGATGGACGGCGACGCGATCCGGGTGCTCACCTCCGAACAGCGCCGACTGGTCGACGAACTCGTCCGCAGTGCCTTCCGCGCCGCAGCGCTGGACACACCGTCCGCCGCGTTGCGTGACGACGTCACCGCGACGCTGCAGGCCGCCGTCGCCGACCCGGACGTCGCTGCCCGGCTGGGGCGGCTGACCAAGGCCGAGCGGTGGTCCGGCTTCGGTGACTTCGGTGATACCGCAGCAGTTTCCACTGTCGCGAAGAAGGCCGTACCCGCACCGCGCGCCGCTGCGAAGTCGGCGGCGCCGGAGAAACCCTCGCCTCGGGACCGGCGCGTCCAGCAGGCCCGGGCAGCAGTGGTCGCCGCGGAGCGCACGAAGTCCGAGGCGGACGCGGCGCTCACCGAACTGCAGGCCGACCTCGCCACCGCCAGGCTCCGCCACCAGGACGCCCGCCGCAGGCTGGACGAGGCAGAGCACGCGATGACCGCCGCGGAGGACGCCTATGACGCGGCCAAGCGGGCCGGCCGCGAGGCTGCCGCCGCCGTCAGGAGTGCCAAGCAGGCACTGAAGGAAGCACGCGGCTAGGCATCGCCGGCTCCGGCCGACACGATATGTTGCTCCGAATACCGGAGACGCCACCTCGCGATAAGCGAAATGCTCAGCGCCCCGCTTACTTTCGGGAGGATCGACATGCAGTCCGACATCCGCCGGGCCATCACCGGAGCGTCGATCGGCAACGCCGTCGAGTGGTTCGACTTCGCCATCTACGGTTTCCTCGCGACGTTCATCGCCGTCCACTTCTTTCCCGCCGGCAACGACACCGCCGCGTTGCTCAACACGTTCGCGATCTTCGCCGCGGCGTTCTTCATGCGCCCACTCGGCGGTTTCTTCTTCGGCCCACTCGGAGACCGCATCGGCCGGCAACGGGTGCTGGCTGTGGTGATCCTGCTGATGTCGGCGGCCACGCTGTGCATCGGATTGCTTCCGACCTACGACACCATCGGCGTGGCCGCCCCGCTGCTGCTGTTGTTCTTCCGCTGCCTGCAAGGGTTCTCGGCGGGCGGCGAATACGGCGGCGGGGCGGTCTACCTCGCCGAGTACGCGACAGATGAACGCCGCGGCGTGACCATCACCTTCATGGCGTGGTCGGGGGTGCTGGGCTTCCTGATGGGTTCGGTGACGGTGACCCTGTTGCAGGCCCTGCTCCCCGCCGAGGCGATGGACAGTTACGGCTGGCGGATACCGTTCCTGATCGCGGGACCCCTGGGGCTGGTCGGGCTCTACATCCGCTTGCGCCTTGCCGACACCCCGCATTTCGCGGCCTTGGACGAGGCGGACCAGACCTCCGAATCGCCGCTGCGGGAGGCTGTCTCGACCTCGTGGCGGCAGATCGCCCAGGTGATCGGTGTCTTCATCGTGTTCAACATCGGCTACTACGTCGTGTTCACCTTCCTGCCGACGTACTTCATCAGGACGCTGAACTTCTCGAAGACCGATGCGTTCACCTCGATGACGCTGGCGTCCCTGGTGGCGCTGATCCTGATCCTCCCGCTGGCGGTGCTGTCCGACAGGATCGGACGGCGGCCGCTGCTGATCGGCGGCGCGGTGGCGTTCGCGGTGCTCGGCTACCCACTGTTCGTGCTGCTGAACTCCGGTTCGTTGGCCGCGGCCATCGCTGCGCACTGCGCTCTGGCCGCCATCGAGTCGGTGTATGTGTCGACTGCCGTGTCGGCCGGTGTGGAGCTGTTCGCCACCCGGGTCCGGTTCAGCGGATTCTCGGTCGGCTACAACGTGTGCGTCGCGGTCTTCGGCGGCACCACGCCGTATGTCGTCACCTGGCTGACCGCGGCGACCGGCAATCCGATCGCGCCCGCCTACTACCTGGTGGTCGCGGCGGTCATCTCGCTGGCGACGGTGTTGACGCTGCGGGAGTCGGCGGGCCGGCCGCTGACGCAGGTGGGGGTCCGATCCCGGCCCCATTAGGCTGGTACCACCACATGTCCGTCCGACAGGAACCAAGGGAAACTCAGTCATGAAGCTTCGAGTACTGCCCTATGTCACCGTCGAGGTCGACGACCAAGTTCGGCGCAGGCTGCGGTTGCGCGCCGAGCGGTTGCGCGTCAGCCTGCGCGCCTACCTGCTCAGCGCGGCCGACGACGTCGACGCCGCAGGTGACCGGGTACGCGGGACGATCGATCGCGCAGTGAACCGGGTCGACTCCGCGGTGGCCACGGTCAACGACAAGATCGGTCCGACCGAGACCACCACCCGACCTCACCTGCGCCTCGTCGACGAGGCGAGCTAGGGGTTCAGACCCGCGCGCGACGATCCGCGGCCACGCCCGGGCGGGTTCGGCGGTCCGCGGCGAAATGTGCTGTCCTTGTCGAGGGACCGAGAGCTGAAGGGAGCCCGTCGCTGTGGGAGGCCCAGTCTTCGGCCATGGCCTGACCGTGCTGCTCGCGGTGCTCGCCGCGGTGTTCCTCGCGATCGGGATCGTGGTGCGCCAGCGGGCCACCGTCGACGTGCCCGCCGAGCACGGCATCAGCCCCGTGATGTTCCGGACGCTGATCCGCAGCAGGCTCTGGTGGGCAGGCACCGGAGCGGCGATCGCCGGCTTCGGTTTCCAGGCGCTGGCGCTGGCCGAGGGCTCGCTGCTGCTGGTGCAGCCCATTCTGACCTCGGCTCTGTTGTTCGCTCTGCCGCTGAGCGCCCGGTTGGCGCACCGCAAGGTGACCAGGGGCGAGTGGGCGTGGGCGATGCTGCTGACCGTCGCGCTCGCGGTGTTCGTGGTGCTGGCCAAGGCGCGGCCGGGGGATTACACAGCGTCACTGTCGACCTCCGCGGTGGTCGCGGTGGTCTGCACGGTGGCGGTGGCTGCCTGCGTGATCGTTGCGACGAGGACCGTCGGCTGGCGGCGCGCGGTCCTGCTGGCCGTTGCGGTGGGCGTGCTGTTCGGGGTCGTCGCGGTGCTCACCAAGCTCGTCATGCACCTGCTGACCCACCAGGGTGTCGTTGCAGTGCTGACCACGCCCGTGCTGTACCTGCTGGTGCTGCTCGGGGTGCTGGGGATGCTGGTGCAGCAGTCGGCGTTCCATGCCGGATCCCTGCAGACCTCGGTGCCGACGATGCTGGTGCTCGAACCTGTGGTCGCGGTGCTGCTCGGCGCGGTGGTCCTCGGTGAGCACCTGGACGTGGGGCGCTGGGATGCCGTCGCACTTGCGGTGTCGACGCTGGCGATGGCAGCCGGGACCATCGCGTTGGGGCGCGATGAGGGCGCCTACGAGGAGGAACTCAGCGCTCCGACGACGGCGCCGCCTGCCACGACGACCACCGGCGGATCTGCACGCTGACGACCGGTCCGTCGAGTTCCACCCTGCTGTACTGGGGGTATTTGGCGCGCAGCAGCGCATATCCGGTCGCCATCTCCTCGCCGCTGTGATGAACGGCCGCGTCGCCGTCGGCGCGGACCCACCACAGCCGGGTCCAGTCCTCGTCGTAGTGGTCGACCAGGAGGCTCACCGCGGGGTTCTGCGCGATGTTGGCAAGCCGGCGCAAGCGCCGGGTCGACTTGGGTTTGGCGTCGACGGCCGTGTAGAGCACGTCGCTGCGGCCTTCGGGCATCGCGAACACCACGGGTACCAGGTGTGGCGCACCGTCTTCTCCCGTCGTGGCCAACACGGCAACAGGCGAGCCTGTGAATGCGGTCGCAGCATCAAAATCCGGCATCCCTCCACGGTAAGGTGCCAACGGCCCGCTGATTCGTTCACCGCGGAGTCGTCGCACGGAAACTGTGGAGCCACCGCGCGGCCTCCTGCACATCGGAAGGTTCGGCATGACCATTTCGCGGCACACGGCACCGCTGCTGTCCAGAGTCCTCGCATTCGCGGCGTCCGCACTGCTCGCGGGCGGCGCTGTGGCCTGCGCTCCGCCCGAGCAGGACAACTCGGGCGCCGAGACGGCGTCGGGGGTGATGGCCGCGGAGGCCACCTCCGCCGAGGACTTCGGCGGTATGGACGGGCTCATCGAGGCGGCCAAGGCCGAAGGTGAACTCAATGTGATTGCGCTGCCCCCGGATTGGGCCAACTACGGGGCGATCATCACGGCCTTCTCGGACAAGTACGGCATCAAGGTCAACTCGGCACAGCCCGACGCGTCCAGTCAGGACGAGATCAACGCCGCCAACCAGCAGAAGGGCCGAAGCAGCGCGCCCGACGTATTCGACCTGGGCCAGTCGGTGGCTCTGGCGAACACCTCGATGTTCGCGCCGTACAAGGTCGCGACGTTCGACGACATCCCGGCCGCGTTCAAGGATCCCGACGGCACCTGGGTCAACGACTACGGCGGCTACATGTCGATCGGATTCGATTCGGCCGCGGTCCCCCCGGTCACCGGTATCGACGACCTGCTCAAACCCGAGTACCAGGGCAAGGTGGCACTCAACGGCGATCCGACCCAGGCCGGTGCGGCGTTCTCCGGTGTCCTGATGGTCGCGCTGTCGCAGGGCGGTTCGGTCGACGACATCGCGCCCGGCGTCGAGTTCTTCCGCAAGCTCAACGAGGCGGGCAACTTCCTGCCCGTCGACCCGACGCCGGCGACCATCGAGTCCGGACAGACCCCGGTCGTCATCGACTGGAACTACACCAACGCCAGCGAGACCAAGAAGCTGCCCAGCTGGCAGGTCGTGGTGCCGTCGGAGTATCCGGTGGCCGGCTACTACTACCAGGCCATCAGCAAGGATGCCCCGCACCCGGCGGCCGCTCGACTGTGGCAGGAGTTCCTGTACAGCGATGAGGGCCAGAACCTGTTCGCCCAGGGCGGGGTGCGACCGGTGCGGGCCGACAACATGATGGCCGACGGCACCCTCCAGGACTCGGTCGCGAACTCGATGCCCGTCGTCGACGGACCAGTGACCGTGCCGACCCCCGAGCAGACCGAGGCCGCCTCGAAGTACCTCGCGGAGAACTGGGCCGCGGCGGTGGGCTGACATGCCGACGCTGGGTCGGCGCATCCGGGAGTTGTTGCCGCTGCTGCCCTTCCTGACCGTCGTCGTGATCTTCCTGATCATCCCGACGGTCACCGTCGTGGTGAGCTCGGTGTACGCCGACGGGGTCTTCACGACGGAGCGCATCGCGGCGCTGTTCACCGGCACCGCGCTGTCGGCGCTGGCCAGCAGCGTCGTGCTCTCGGGCGCCACCGCATTGCTGGGTGCCGTGTTCGGTGCGGTGATGGCCTGGCTCATCGTCAGCAGCCCCCCGGAGTCGATGGTGCGCCGCGCGGTGCTCTCGCTGTGCAGCGTGCTCGCCCAGTTCGGCGGCGTCGCACTGGCTTTCGCTTTCCTGGCGACCGTCGGCCTCAACGGCGTGCTCACGCTGTGGGTGCAGCAGATGTTCGGCTGGAACCTGGCCGGATCGGGTTGGCTGTACAGCCTGGGTGGGCTGATCCTCGTCTACACCTACTTCCAGATCCCGTTGATGGTGATCGTGTTCATCCCGGCGCTGGAGGGACTGCGTGACCAGTGGCGCGAGGCCGCGGTCAGCCTCGGCGCATCCACCTGGGCGTACTGGCGCGAGGTGGCCATTCCGCTGCTCACCCCGGCGTTCCTCGGATCGGCACTGTTGTTGTTCGCCAACGCTTTCGCCGCGTACGCGACCGCCGCGGCGCTGGTCAGCCAGGGCAGCCCGATCGTGCCGTTGCTGATCCGCGCGTCTCTGGTCAGCGAGGTGGTGTTGGGGCAACAGGGCTTCGCCTACGCGTTGGCACTGGAGATGATCGTGGTGGTCGCCGTGGTCATGGTCGCCTACTCGCTGCTGGTGCGGCGCACTGCGCGGTGGCTGTCATGAGGGCCACGGTGTATGTGCGCGGCGGATTGTGGGTGCTGTTCGGTCTGTTCTTCCTCTTCCCGCTGTACGCGATGGCCGACTTCTCCACCCGCAACCTTCTCGCGGGTGGGCGCACGATGCAGGCGTGGGCGAATCTGGTCACCGACGATGCGCTGTACCAGTCGATCGTGATCTCGCTCCTGCTGGCCGTGTTCACTGTGGTGACGATGCTGGTGGTGTTGGTGCCGACCATGATCTGGGTGCGGTTGCGGGCTCCGTGGGCGAAGGGACTGGTGGAATTCCTGTGCCTGTTGCCTCTGACCATCCCCGCGCTGGTCATCGTGGTGGGACTTCGCAACGTGTACCTGTGGGTGACATACCTGCTGGGCGAATCGGCCCTGACGTTGACCTTCGTCTACGTGGTCGTGGTGTTGCCGTTCGCCTACCGCGCACTCGATGCCGCGCTGTCGGCCATCGACCTGCAGACACTGTCGGAGGCCGCCCGATCCCTCGGCGCCGGTTGGACATCGACGATCCTGCGCGTGGTGGTCCCCAACATCTGGTCGGGGATCCTGTCCGCGGCGTTCATCTCGATCGCGGTGGTGCTCGGTGAGTACACCATCGCGTCGTTGAGCGGATACGAGACACTGCAGGTCCAGATCGTGTTGATCGGCAAGAGCGACGGTCCGACGTCGGTGGCGGCGTCACTGGCCACGCTGCTGTTCGGGTTCGCGCTGCTGCTGGTCCTGTCGTTGGTGACCCGCGGACGGAGCCGCCGAACCTTGGGAGCAACGCTATGAGAAACGGTGGCACTGTCCACGCCGCCGGCGTGGCCGTGGAACTCGACGATCTCACCCGGGTGTACGGCAGCACCAGGGCACTCGACGGGTTCACGCTGCACATCAAGCCGGGGGAACTGGTGGCGCTGCTGGGGCCCTCGGGGTGCGGCAAGACCACCGCGCTGAGGATTCTCGCGGGTCTGGACGAGGCGACATCGGGAACGGTGTCGGTCGCCGGAATCGACGTCAGCAGGGTGCCCGCCAACAAACGGGACATGGGCATGGTGTTTCAGGCCTACAGCCTGTTCCCGCATCTGACCGTGCTCGACAACGTCGCCTTCGGGTTGAAGATGCGCGGGAAAGGCAAGGGCGTCAGGCAGTCTCGCGCGGCCGAGATGCTCGAGCTGGTGGGTCTGTCGGCGCACACCGACAAGTACGCCGGCGAGCTCTCGGGCGGGCAGCAGCAGCGGGTGGCGCTGGCACGCGCGCTCGCCATCGAACCGCGGGTGCTGCTGCTCGACGAGCCACTGTCGGCGCTGGATGCCAAGGTGCGCACGCAGTTACGCGACGAGATCCGCCGGGTGCAGCTGGAGGTGGGCACGACGACGCTGTTCGTCACCCACGACCAGGAGGAGGCGCTGGCCGTCGCCGACCGGGTCGGGGTGATGAGCCAGGGCAGGCTCGAACAGCTCGCCGCACCGGCCGACGTCTACGCCAATCCGGCTTCGCCGTTCGTCGCGGACTTCGTGGGCCTGAACAACAAGGTGCCGGCCCGGGTCTCCGGTGGCCGCGCGGAGTTGCTGGGTGTCTCGGTGCCGGCGTTGGCCGGCTCGGTGGCCTCGGGAACCGGCATGGCCATGGTGCGCCCGGAGTCGGTCACCGTCACCGCCGATCGTGCCGGCACGGCCAAGGTCGGTGCGGTGTCGTTCCTGGGCGCGATCTCGCGGGTGACGGCGTTTCTGGCCGACGGTTCGACGATCAACGCACAGATGGCCAGTTCCGCCGCGCGGGCGTTTGCCCCGGGCGACCCCGTGACCGTCGGCATCGAACCGGGCGGCGTCCTCGTCGTCGCCCGGTGATTCACACGTCGGCGACCGGGTCGATGCCCAGGTCGCGGTAGCTCACCAGTGCGAAGAAGGGCACCCCGTGCCGGGCGAACCGCCGGGCCGCGACGTCGCCGCGGTCGACCATCGGGATGACGCCGGTCGCCACCGCGCCGACCGCGTTGATCCGCTCCAGCGCGATCTCGGTGGAGCCACCGGTGCTGATGACATCGTCGACCAGCAGAACCCGGGTGCCGGGCTGCAGCCTGGTGCCCTCGATCCACTGCTCACGGCCGCGCGACTTCTGTTCCTTGCGGACCGAGAACCATGCCTTACCGGTCACCATGGCGACCCCGTGCGCGAGCGGGTCGGCGCCCATCGTCAGACCGCCGACCGCGTCGAACCCGATGCCGTTGAGCGCCGCGAGGTCCGCGACCGCCCTGGACACGATGGCCAGGCGCTCACCGGTGTCGACGGCGTACTTCCCGTCGATGTAGTCGTGGCTGAGCTGGCCGCTGGCGAGCCGGAACGGCTCCTCGCGGCGCTCGTAGCCCCGGGTGCGGACCAGATCGAATGCTGCCTGCCAGGTGTCGGGTCGCTGCTGCTCAGCCATACCCGCGATGGTATTGCACGGTGGGGGCGGCTCAGCCCTCGCGTGCCCGACGCGTCAACTCGACTGCAGCCGAACGCAATTGGTCGATGGAGTCGATGGGCGCGGCGTAGCCGACACGTGTGTAGGCCAGGCCCCGATCGGTGGTCAGCCGCAGGTCCAGGCCGTACCGGTCGGCACCGGTGCACACGGCCGCGGTGGTGTCGGGGTATCCGCCGAGTGTCCTGGCCATCGCCGCGAGCGCTTCGGCGTGGTCCGCGTTGAGGTGCGCCACCGCACCCGCCGAGAACGGCGTCACCGGGTCGGGCTGCGCTTCGGCGTAGGCCTGGCCGCTGGTCGAGTCCATCCGTCCGTACCCGCCGACCCAGCGCACCCGGGCCACCCGCAGCACCCACAGCGAGAAATCGCTGTAGTCGATGTAGTACTTGGCGGCATCCACCGCGGCGAGGTGCGCCTCCCGCGCGGCGACCCTTTCGTCACCGACGGGTGCCTCGACATGCCCGGCCAGGGTGATGCGACCGCTGGCCAGCGGATCGTCCTGGGTGCCCGGTGCCACGATCGCGATGCTCGCGCGCTGGTCGCCGGAGAGGTTGCGGCCATGTTCGGCGAGGTTGGACACACACAGCACCGGCGCACCGCCGAGCAGGCCGAAGGTCACGAACGACGCCCACGGATCACCGTCGGCGGTCAGCGACGCCAGCGTGCCGGTGTTCGTCGACGCGGCGATGGTGCGCGCCTCCTCGGCCGCTGACGGGCGGACCGCGTTGACCGGAGCGGTCAGCGGGGGAGGCACACTCGGGGCATCTCCCGGGTCGCCATGATCACGTGTCGAGCCGCCGGACGTCACGTCGGCACAGTAGCGCTTATCCGCCGACGCGGGGGCTACCGGGCACGCTCGGGTGGTTGACCCGCCGCCGTCCTGGGTAGCTTTGAGAACTGTATGGACCACAGCGAGCACACACGTTCCGACGGCAGCGCTCCGGCGACGGCCCCGGTGAGGACACTGCCGTTCGGCGAGTGGATCACCCACCAGCGCTGGTACGCCGGTCGGAGTCGTGAACAGGTGTCGGCACAACCGGTGACGGTGACGTCGTTGCGCGGTGATTCCGGGGACGACCTCGACCTGGTGCTACTCGACGTCGCCTACGGCGACGGCTCCGCGGAGCGGTACCAGGTGCTCGTCCGTTCGGGCAGCGCTCAGTCCGGTGAGCGCGGCGCCGTCGCCACCATCGGTTCCGGTGCCGACGGAGACCACGTTGCCTACGACGCCCTCTACGATCCCGCTGCCGCGAGTCACCTGCTCTCGCTGATCGACTCGTCGGCCACCGTCGCGGAACTGCGATTCGCCAAAGAGCCAGGCGTGTCCCTGCCGCTGGACGCCCCGGGGCGGGTGTCCGGCGCCGAGCAGAGCAACACCAGCGTCATCTTCGGCCACCACGCCGTCCTCAAGGTGTTCCGGCGGGTCACCCCGGGGATCAACCCCGACATCGAACTGAACAGGGTGCTGGCACGCGCGGGCAACCCGCACGTCGCCCATCTGCTCGGTTCGTACGAAACAGATTGGGAAGGAACGGGATCCGAGCCGTGCGCGCTCGGCATGGTGACCGCGTTCGCCGCCGACAGCACCGAGGGCTGGGAGATGGCGACGGCAAGCACCGGTGAGCTGTTCGCCGGCGGGGCCGGCGGCGATTTCGAGGCCGAGTCCTACCGGTTGGGTGAAGCCGTCGCGTCCGTGCACGCCACCCTTGCCGAGCAGTTGGGATCGTCCACCGAGGCGTTCCCGCTGGACACCGTGCTGGAGCGGCTCAATGCGGCCACCCTCGCGGCGCCCGAACTGCGGGAGCACGCCCCGCTGATCGAACAGCGCTACCGCGCGTTCGCCGGCGAGTCGATCACCGTGCAGCGGGTACACGGCGACCTGCACCTCGGTCAGGTGCTCCGCACGTCGGAGGGCTGGCTGCTGATCGATTTCGAGGGCGAGCCGGGTCAGCCGCTCGAAGAGCGCCGCCGGCCCGATTCGCCGCTGCGTGACGTGGCCGGAGTGCTGCGCTCCTATGAGTACGCCGCCTACCAGCGGCTGGTGGCGGGCGACGCCGATGCCGACGGGCGGCTCGTGGAACGCGCGCGGGAGTGGGTCGACCGCAACAGCGCGGCGTTCTGCAGCGGCTACGCCGCGGTGGCCGGGGCGGACCCACGCGATTCGGGTCCGGAGTTGGCCGCCTACGAACTGGACAAGGCGGTGTACGAGGCCGCATATGAAGCCCGCTTCCGGCCGTCGTGGCTGCCGATCCCGATGAGGTCGATCGCCCGCATCCTGGGCTGAGGTCAGGGCGTGACGGCGTCCGGGGACTCTGGCAGCACCTGTCCGCCGTCCACCGCGATCGACTGACCGGTGAGGTACCCGGCCTCGTCGCTGGCCAGGAACGCCGCGGTGTAACCGATGTCGGCGGGCGTGCCCAGCGAACCCGCCGGAATCGACTTGGCCATCCCGCTCAGGTAGTCCTCGCCGAGGTCTTTGAGGCCTTCGGTCAGGATGTTGCCCGGCAGCACGGCGTTGACGGTGATCTTGTGCGGTGCCAGCTCGATCGCCGCGGTCCGCATGAACCCCAGCTGCGCGGCCTTCGACGCGCCGTAATGGGTCCAGCCGGGGAACCCGGTGATCGGACCGGTGATCGACGACGTGAGCACGATGCGCCCTCGGCCGGAGGCGATCAGCGCGTCCAGACATGCCTGCACGCTGAAGACGGTGCCCTTGACGTTGACGTCGAGCACGCCGGAGAGCTGATCGGGTGTCATGGTCCGCAGCGGCGCCTCCGGGAAGATTCCCGCGTTGGCGCACAGCACGTCGATACCCCCGAACGCGGCGACGACGGCTTCGGCCATCGCGGTGCAGGAGTCGCGATCGGACACGTCGGTCTCGACACCGATCACCCGGCCGGTGCCGAGCTCGTCGAGTTCTGCGACCGCGGAGTCGAGGTCGGCGCGCGAGCGCGCCGCGATCGCCACGTGCGCGTCCGCCGAGGCGAACACCGACGCGATGCCCAGGCCGATTCCCTTGCTACCACCGGTGACGACGACTGATCTGTCAGCTAAGGAGAACATGGCGTCCAGTCTCGGGCATGGGCGCAACCACCGCAGGCTGGCAACCGTGGCCACCAGGGTAGGGCACCGCCGCTCTACGGCTCCTACGTCCGGCCCGCCCGGCCGGAGGCAATCGGACAGCTCCGATGCCGGCTCGGTGACCACGGTTGCAACAGCATTGCCAAGCTAACACACAGACTCAGGAAAGTGCCTGAACTTGGCGCTTAAGCGTGATGGCGCGCAACGTGTTTGGAGTGCAGTCCCCGAGACGGCCCGTTTTCCGCGTCAGAGTTCGGTGGCCCGCAGCACCAGCACCGCCCTGGCCTCGACCGTCACCGACTTGTCGACCGGCTTGGGCTCGGCGCCCGACGCGGCCGCGGTGTCGACCGCGACCTCCCATGACGCCGCGAACTTCTTCGGCGGCAGCTTGAACTCGAGCGGTTCGTAGTGTGCGTTGAACAGGAGCACGAACGAGTCGTCGATGATCCGCTGTCCGCGGGCGTCCGGGTCGGGGATGCCGTGGCCGTTGAGGTACACCGCCAGCGATTTCGCGAAACCCGACCCCCAGTCCTCGCCGGTCATCTCGGTGCCGTCGGGTGTGAACCAGGCGATGTCCGGAAGGCCGGCCTGGCCGCGTCGGCCCACGGGTTTGCCGCTGAAGAACCGACGCCTCCGGAACACCGGGTGCGCGGCGCGCAGCGCCGACACCGTCTTGGTGAACTCGAGCAACTCGGTGTCCGCGTTGGCCCAGTCGATCCAGGTGATCTCGTTGTCCTGGCAGTAACCGTTGTTGTTACCGCCCTGGGTGCGACCGAGTTCGTCGCCATGGCAGATCATCGGGACACCTTGCGACAACAGCAGGGTCGTCAGGAAGTTGCGTTCCTGACGCGATCGCAGCGCGTTCACCTCGGGGTCGTCGGTGGGGCCTTCCACGCCGCAGTTCCAGGACCGGTTGTGGCTCTCGCCGTCGTTGTTGTCCTCGCCGTTGGCGTCGTTGTGCTTCTCGTTGTAGGACACCAGGTCACGCAGCGTGAACCCGTCGTGGGCGATGACGAAGTTGATCGACGCCACCGGCCGTCGCGCCGTGTTCTCGTAGAGGTCCGCCGACCCGGTGAGCCGGTAGGCGAACTCGTCGAGGGTGGCGGGCTCGCCGCGCCAGAAATCGCGCACGGTGTCGCGGTACTTGCCGTTCCACTCCGTCCACTGCGGCGGGAAGTTGCCGACCTGGTAACCGCCAGGGCCGACGTCCCACGGTTCGGCGATCAGCTTGACCTGGCTGACGGTCGGATCCTGCTGCACCAGTTCGAAGAACGTCGACAGCTTGTCGACGTCGTAGAACTCTCGGGCCAGCGTGGAGGCCAGGTCGAAGCGGAATCCGTCGACGTGCATCTCGGTCACCCAGTAGCGCAGCGAGTCCATGATCAGCTGCAGCGAGTGCGGGTGGCCGACGTTGAGGCTGTTGCCGGTGCCGGTGTAGTCCATGTAGTAGCGCAGGTCGTCGTCGACGAGCCGGTAGTAGGCCGCGTTGTCGATGCCGCGCATCGAGACCGTCGGCCCGAGGTGGTTGCCCTCGGCGGTGTGGTTGTACACCACGTCGAGGATGACCTCGATGCCCGCTTCGTGCAGGCTGCGCACCATCGCCTTGAATTCCTGCACCTGGCCGCCGGGGGTGCCGCTGCTGCTGTACTTCGGGTCCGGAGCCAGGAACCCGATGGTGTTGTAGCCCCAGTAGTTCGACAGGCCCTTGTCGATCAACGTCGAGTCGTTGGCGAAATGGTGCACTGGCATCAGCTCGATCGCCGTGACGCCCATCTCCTGGAGGTGCTCGATGATCGCCGGGTGTGCGACCGCGGCGTACGTGCCGCGCATCTGCTCGGGAATGTCGGGGTGGGTCTCGGTCAGCCCCTTGACATGGGCTTCGTAGATGACGGTGTCGGCGTACTCGTGCTTGGGCGGACGGTCGACGCCCCAGTCGAAGTACGGGTTGATCACCACCGACTTGGGCATGCTGGCAGCGGAGTCGTCGTCGTTGCGGCTGTCCTCGTCACCGAAGTTGTAGCCGAACAGCGACTGGTTCCAGTCGAAAGTGCCGTCGATCGCCTTGGCGTACGGGTCGAGCAGCAGCTTGTTCGGGTTGCAGCGGTGGCCGGCCGCCGGATCGTAGGGACCGTACACGCGGTATCCGTAGCGTTGGCCGGGCTCGATGTTGGGCAGGAACCCGTGCCAGACGAAAGCGTCCACCTCGGGCAGGGTGATCCTGGTTTCCACCCCGTCCGCGTCGAACAGGCACAACTCGACTCGCTCGGCGACCTCGCTGAACAACGCGAAGTTCGTGCCGGAGCCGTCGTAGGACGCCCCCAGCGGGTAGGCCTTGCCGCGCCATACTTCCTGCGGGACGGCATTGGGATTCGAGACTTGGGTCAAGGGGCACTCTTCTTCTGGCTGACGGGGCGTGAGGCGAACACAACGACGATACGGTGCGCCCAGGCGGTCGGGCATGCTGGACGAACCGCTCGGACCTGGGATGGAACGTTGATGTGTACCCGCTGAACTGCCCGTTCACGCCATGGCGCAAACCAGGGCCGAAGCCGATGTGGCCACTCTCACCGCGGCGGGCGCCCGGAAATCAGTCCTGCACGGCCACCCCTGCGGCGCGCAACGCGTCGATGGCGTCCGTGGTCGTCGTCGGCGACACCCCAGCCGTCAGTCTCAGCAGCACCCTGGTGGTGAACCCCTCGCCGGCCGCATCGGCCGCTGTCGCCTTCACACAGTGGTCGGTCGCGATGCCGACGACGTCCACCGCGTCCACGTCCCGCCCGCGCAGCCAGTCGGTCAACGTGGTCCCGTCCTCGTCAGCGCCTTCGAACCCGCTGTAGGCCGCCGAGTAATGCCCCTTGTAGAACACCGCTTCGACTGCGCTCGGGTCGAACACCGGATGGAACTCGGCTCCCGGGGTCCCGACAACGCAGTGCCGCGGCCACGACGACACATAGTCGGGGTTCTCGGAGAAATGGTCGCCGGGGTCGATGTGGAAGTCCTTGGTGGCAACCACGTGGGCGTATCCGTGGTCGGTGGCCAGCAGTTCGGTGATGCCCTGCGCCACCCCCGCGCCACCGTCGACGGCCAGCGAGCCGCCCTCGCAGAAGTCGTTCTGCACGTCGACGACGATGAGTGCGGTCTTCGATCCCGTCATCGCTCCCACGGTATCGTCACCCGCCGAACAACAGGTAGAGCCCGGTGAACGTGTAGCCGACCATCACCAGCATCATCATCAGCTGCCCGGTGAGCTGGTGGCTTCTGGGCAGCAGCGCCAGCGACCCGTCGTGCGCGGCGATCACCCCGGCCACGTGTCCGGCGACGACGAAGCCCACCTTGAGCGAGGCCAGCAGGCCCGGATGCATCGACAGCACGTAGGTCACCTCGGCCTGCGACAACCAGAACAGATTCCATCCGCGGTCGAGCGGGTCCGCGAGCCGGATGATCGTCTCCTGGCCGCGCTCCACCAGGTAGGTCAGGTAGTGGGCGAAGACGTAGCCGAGCACGATCGGGATCAGCGAGTGCGCCATCAGGCCGGGCAGCTCGCGGCGCCGTTGCGCGTCGACCCCACCCGTGCAGCGGGCCGCGAACGAGAACGTGCCCGCAACCACTCCGGCGAACAGGAGCAGGCCGCCGGTGCGCACCAGCGTCGCGGTCAGCGTCGAGGACGACCCGAAAAGAGTCACCGAGTCGACGAACTCGCGCCACTGCGGCATGGCCGAGAAGCTGTCGAACGCCGTCGAGCCCAGCAGCACCGACAGCACCGCGACGGTCCCCGGCCGCACCGGCATCGACAGCAGGTGATCGAACGGGTTGCCGATCGCGACGCGGCCGTCGGGGTTGCGGCGCATCGGTGACAGTCGTGAGGCCACCATGCTGTAGACCTCGAACGGGTCGGCGCGCGCGCTCCACCGGGTGCCGCACCACAGCGTTCCGGCCATCGTGAGCACGAGATAGGCGATCAGCCAGGCGCGGATCGCCCCGACCGACCCGGGGTCGGGGCTGGCGAGCTCGAGCCAGACGAAGGCGAACAGACCGACGGCCGCGGGCCAGTACCCGAGCGCCGTCGGGTAGTCACCGCCGAATGTGCGTCCCCCCGCGAGCCGGGCCACTGTGCGCACGGGCGAGATCAGCCGCCACACGGGGCCGA
Source organism: Mycobacterium sp. DL (assembly GCF_039729195.1). NCBI lineage: Bacteria > Bacillati > Actinomycetota > Actinomycetes > Mycobacteriales > Mycobacteriaceae > Mycobacterium > Mycobacterium sp. DL. The sequence goes on along the minus strand of NZ_CP155796.1, from coordinate 5,846,335 downwards.
CTGCCAGCGACAGTGCGGGAAGGCCCACCCACAGCAGCACGTAGAACACCCCGGGCAGCGGGTTCTCCGCGCTGTTCGGACCGAGGAAGGCGGCCATCCCCACCCACACCGTCAACAGCAACGCCACCTCCGCGACCGTCCACCGGACGGCGGGGCTGTCCACCGCTGTGGTCACCCACTGCGGCAGCGCCAGGCCCGGTCGGTCCGCGTCGAACCGCGGCCGCTTCCACGCCAGCGCGACTGCGGCGAACGTGAACGTCAATGCCCATGCGGCGCCGATCAGCGCGTACGTGTACGGAATGGGCAGGTCGGCGGAACCGCCGAGGCCGTGTGCCAGTACGGCGGTGGACGGATCCGACGTCATCGCACCTGGATGGTGGCGATCGTCCTGGGCAGCTCGTGCAGCTCCACGTCCACGCGACCGGGTATCTCGACGGTGAACTCGAATGATTGCGCGGGTCCGACGCCGACGTCGAAGGTGTGCTCCGGGGTCGAGTGCACGTGCAGTTCGTCGGTGCTGTCGCTGTCGACCCGGATCACGATCGGTTGACCGACGGCAGCCTGCAGCACAGCGTTGCTCGGGCGGACCTCGCCGCCCTCGATCGTGACGTCGATGACGAGCGGCGCAGGCCGGCCCGGATCGGCCGTGGCGCCGGGGCTGACGCTCGCAGCCGACGGACTGCCCGTCGGGACGTCGGCGGTGCCGGTGTCCTCACCGCCGCTTCCGCCGCACCCGGCGAGCACGACCACCGCCGCGGTCAGCGCCAGGACTCTGTCACGAACTGCCACTGTCCGGCTTCTCTCCTCGTCTGCGGTTCTTGACTGCGATGAAGACCACCACGCCGGCGACCACGATCGCCGGGGCGAACGCGGGTACGGCGATCCAGATCGGATGGTCGGCCAGTATCTGGACCTCGGGGGTCATGACTGGGCCGACGGCTGCAACTCCGCGTCGCTGCCACTGGGTTCACTGCTGTTGATCCGGCCACCACCCCAGGCGATCCCGGAGATCATGGCCAGCGTGCAGAACAGCACCACCAGACATCCGATCAGCCACAGCGACTGGGGGATGTCGGGGCTGCGCTCCCGCTGCAGAATGGTGATCTCCGAGACCAGCGGACGGGTGAACTGCGCCTCGGCCGGCACCTCCTCGGCGCCGATGCCGGGATCGCCGGCGAGATAGATCGGCACCGCCGCCAGAGTCCTGCCGTCGTGCACGCGCAGCAGGGTCTTCCAGGTGCCCGACACCGGCAGCGGGGTGGTCGACCGGTAGTGGCCGGGGCCGACGTTCTCGAGGGTGTCGACGAACTGACCGCGTTCGTTCCCCAGGCCGCCCTGCCAGCCCAGGATCGCCAGCCAGTTGGGGTCGTCACTGATGACATCCGGCGGGTTGAGGCGGATGTCGGCCGTCACGTAGCGCTGACCGTCGACGGCGGGTGCCTCGGTCAGCGTGACCGCCGCGGTCGCGTTCTGCGGCACGTCGTAGCGCAGTCCGTTGGCGGCGGCCGCCCCGATGGCGACCACAGTCAGTGCGACCAGGCTGACGCTGACAGCACGCCGGGGCAGGCGCTGACCGGTCAGGACCATGCCCACCATCGCGCCGCACGCACCGGTCAGGACGGCCACCGGCACCGCCATCGCCAGCGCTTCCGGCCAGATGCTCGTCGGCCACGGCAGGTGGTAGACCGAGTTGACCCACAGCGATTCCAGCCACAGGCCCAGGGTCGCGATACCCAGGCCGGCGACCAGGCCGAGCACGACCGGTCGTTTGAGCAGCGGGGTCAGCGCCAGGAGTTCGACGACGACCGCCGCGCCCAGATAGAGCGGGAACCAGTTGATCGGCGCATCGAGAACCGGGCCGACGATCAGTGCGACCGCGCCCCGCAACCCGATCGCAATGCCGGCGGCGATCAGGGCGGCGCCGCGGCCCATGAAGATCCGGGCCGCCACCAGCGCGAGCGCCGCCGCCGCGGCGATCAGCATCGGCTGGAACACCTGACGGAACTGCGGCACCCCGAAGTCGAATTCGATCTGGTAGACCGACGCGCCGATCAGCACCCCGGCGAAGGCCAGATACTGGACCAGCTTGAGACCGATGCCGTCCTTCGGGACGTCGTCGGTGCGGGCCCGCCGACCCTCGTGCTCGAGGTAGAGCGCAGCCAGTGTCGAGAAACCCGCCCCGCCGATCATCATCAGGTGGGTGGGTCCCCACAGGGTCACGTCCTGGCCGAAGATGCGGTGCCAGACGTCGTCGAGGGGGAAACCCAATAGCGCGTAGAGGCCGCAACCCGCCATCACGATGCCGCCCACCGGGGCGTGCCAGTCGTCGGTGATGCGGACAGCGGACGGCCCGGGCTTGTCGAAGGGCAGGACCATCGCGGTGCAGCCCGCGACGAAGATGCCGAAAAGCCCGATGAGGATGAAGTAGTGCGCCGGGTTGGCCAGCGCGCCGTCGTCGCGGCCGTTGCCGATGTGCAGGCTGACGTCCCAGATGAAGCCGAACAGCGCGCAGATGATCGACGAGACGAACATCGCGACGGGCAGAGCCACCCACGGCGGGCGTTTGAACCGGCGCCCGGACCAGTCGGCCAGCGACGTCAGCCAGCTGATCTTGTGGTTGCGGTGCAGGTAGCCGATCCACAGCAGCACAGCCGTGACGACAGCCCCGGCGACCGATAGCCCGATGATCTCGCTGAGCGCTGCGCCGCCGCCCTCGTCGCCCTGTGCCAGCACCGAGAGTTGTTGCTGAGCGAACTCCATCGTGTCCCCACCCGCCGTTTGCCAGAGCCTTATGTGACTGGCGAGTAATATTGCCAGAACGAACCCAGGTGAAACCAGGGGTACCGGGTAAATCTACTTCCGCGGCGGACGGGATCTATTTCCGCGGCGGACGGAGCACCTTCATCGCCAGCCCCATGACGGGCGCCGGGACGCGGTCCTTCATCGACAGCGCGGTGTTGGCGGCCCGGGTGCGCACTGGAGTGCCGCGGCCCAGCACCCGGTTGAGCGGCCCACCGGTCGGTTCGAGGTCGAAGTGCAGCGGCGGCTTCCCGTCCGCCGCACCGAGGGCGTTCGAGATGACGATGCGCTGGATCTCGCTGGTGCCCTCGAAGATGGTGTAGAGCTTGGCGTCCCGGTACCACTTCTCGACGGGGTGATCCTTGATGTATCCCCAGCCGCCCATCGTCTGGATGGCCCGTTCGGTGGCGCGGACCGCGACCTCGCTGGCGGCCAGTTTGGACATCGAGCCTTCGCCCCGCTCGAACGGGACACCGGTCGCGGCCATCCACGAAGCCCGCCACGTCAGCAGGCGTGCGCCGTCGATGGAGGTGGCGAGGTCTGCCAGCGGGAAGGCGATGCCCTGGTTGTCGATGATCGGTGCGCCGAAGGCCTCCCGCCGGTTCGCGTACTCGGTGGCGTATTCCACTGCGGCCCTGGCGATTCCGAGTGCCTGCGCGGCGACCATCGGGCGGGTCTGCTCGAAGGTGCCCATGGTGGCCGAGCCGGAGTGTCTGGCGCCGGCGACGGCCTCACGGGCGCGGGCCAGCTTGTGCTCGAGCTTGTCCTGCCCGCCGAGCAGATGATCGGCGGGCACGCGGACGCTGTTGAGTTTCAACTCGGCGGTGTGCGAGGCGCGGCAGCCGAGTTTGTCGAGCTTGCGGACCATGTCCAGTCCCGGGGTTCCGCCGGGAACGATGAACAGTGCCTGCCCGCGATGGCCCAGCTCGTCGTCCACCACCGCATTGACCACGTGGACGTTGGCGATGCCGCCGTTGCCGATCCACATCTTGTGACCGTCGATGATCCAGTCGTCCCCATCCCGGTGCGCCCGGGTGCGCAGGTTGCGGACGTCGCTGCCGCCCTCGGGTTCGGAGATCGCCAGGGCGGCCAGCTTCAGATCGCCGGGGGTGCCGAAGCACTCCGGCGCCCACTGCAGCATCTGTTCGGGGGAGGCCGCCTGCCCGATCGCCGACAGCGCCAGCGCGGGCATCACCACCGCCAGTCCGATGCCGGCGCAACCCCAGAACAGTTCTTCCATGAACATCGGCAGGGACAGTCCGGTCGGGTCGCCGATCAGGTCGCGGTAGAACAGCGGACTGTAAAAGCCCTGGGCAGCCGCCTCTTCCAGAACGGGCCACGGGAATTCCTGGCGCTCGTCGTACTCGGCGGCGACCGGGCGGACCACCTGCTCGGCGAACTCGTGGGCGCGGCGCGCCAGATCGTGCTGCGCCGCGGTCGGCGTCAGGTCGAAGGTCACAGGGACACCACCGGGATCGACATTCGAACCATCACCACCTTCAATCGGCCTAGGGTTGTTTCAGTACCCAGACCGGTCGAGAAATCCACGGTGGAGGAATGCAGCAGATGCTGTCGTACACGTCCGGAGTCGACCAGCCGGCCCTGTTGACCGACACGATCGGCGCCAATCTGGCGGGCACCGTCGAGCGTTTCGGCGACCGCGACGCGCTGGTCGAATGCACCACCGGGCGTCGGTGGACCTACTCCGAATTCCACGAGGCCACCCGGCGCATCGCGACCGCGCTGCTGCAGCGTGGTGTCGGCCCCGGCGACCGGGTCGGCATCTGGTCACCCAACACCGCCGAGTGGGCACTCATCCAGTACGCCACCGCGCAGATCGGTGCCATCCTCGTCACCGTCAACCCGGCCTACCGGACCGACGAGCTGCAGTACGTGCTCAACCAGTCGTCGATCTCGATGGTGCTGTCGGCGGCGTCGTTCAAGACCTCCGACTACGTCGCGATGCTCGAGTCGGTGCGCGGCAGCTGTCCGCAGCTCGACTCGGTCGTCATCGTCGGATCGCCGGAATGGTCGGCGATCGCCGGGACCGACATCGACGCCGGTGCGCTGGCCGACGTGCAGACGGGTCTGCGCGCGTCGGATCCGATCAACATCCAGTACACGTCGGGAACCACCGGATTCCCCAAGGGCGCCACGCTGACCCACACCAACATCCTCAACAACGGCTACCTCGTCGGGGAGGGCCTCGGGTACACCGAGGAGGACCGGGTCTGCATCCCGGTGCCGTTCTATCACTGCTTCGGCATGGTGATGGGCAATCTGGCGTGCACCACCCACGGCGCCGCCATGGTCATCCCCGCGCCGGGTTTCGATCCAGAGGAGACCCTCAAAGCTGTTGCAGCGCAATGCTGTACATCGCTGTACGGGGTCCCCACGATGTTCATCGCGGAGCTGTCGCTGCCGAATTTCGACACGTTCGATCTGTCGAGCCTGCGCACCGGGATCATGGCGGGATCACCCTGCCCGGAGCAGGTGATGCGCAACGTCATCGATCGGATGCACATGCGTGAGGTGGCGATCTGCTACGGCATGACCGAGACCTCGTTAGTCTTAGTTATACACTCGGTATATGAGCACGCCACTGAGGGTTTTGGGCCGGATTCGGCTGTCGCGAGATGCCGACGAGTCGGGCACCTCGGTAGAGCGCCAGCGCGAGTCGGTAGAGCAGTGGGCCGCTATGCACGGGCACACCGTGGTCGCTTGGGCTGTCGACATCGGAGTCTCGGGAGCGGTAGACCCGTTCACCGCACCTGAGTTAGGCCAGTGGCTCACTCCGCAGAAGCTTCCGGAATGGGATGCTTTGGTTGCTTATCGGCTCGACAGGTTGTCGCGCCAGGTGATCCCGCTGAACAAGCTTTTCGGCTTCATCCTGGACAACGGCAAAACGCTTGCGTCGGTCAACGAACAGCTAGACCTAAGCACGTGGATGGGCAGGCTCGTTGCCAACGTCATCGGAGGCGTGGCCGAAGGTGAGCTTGAAGCGATCCGAGAGCGCAACCTAGGCAGCCAACAGAAAGTCCGTCAGCTCGGACGCTGGCACGGTGGAACGACCCCTTACGGATACGAAGCAGTCCAACGCTCTGACGGTTGGTACCTCGTCCCGGACGATGATGAGGTCCACGTCATTCGCGAAGAGATCCTGCCTCGGGTGCTAGCCCACGAATCGACCAACTCGATTGCTGCGGAACTGAACCGGCTCAAGGTGCCGGCTCGCAAAGGCGGTGCGTGGTCCGGTGCTGTTCTGCGGACGCTGCTCCGTAGCCGAGCTCTGCTCGGGCAGCACGAATACAAAGGCAAGCTGGTCACCGACGAAGACGGAATGCCGGTCCAACGGGCTGAGCCGATCCTTACCGCTGATGAGTTCAAAAAGGTTCAGGCCGCGCTAGACGCTCGGACGGTTCGCGCAGGGGAGCGGAACGACAACCCGCTAGCGGGAGTTCTGTTCTGCTACAACTGCGATGCTCCGATGTATTCACAAGCCATGTCCGGTCGGGATTACGCCTACTACCGGTGTTCGAGCCGTAACGGCAGGCGTCGAACTGAAGAGTCCGAACCCCTGTGCAACTCGCAGAGCGTGCGAACCGACATCGCCCTAGAACTCGTCGAAGATCAGATCCTCCGCGAGATCGGCGACGTAGAGCGCCGCGAGCGCGTCTACACCTCCGGAACGGATCACCACGACGACCTGGCCGCTGTCACAGCAGCTATAGAGGCGACTCGTCGGGAGAAGGATCTCGGTCTCTACGACGGCGACGACGCCGGTTATTTCGAGCGGTTGGAGAGGCTGACGGCCCGACGCCGCGAACTAGAACAGCTTCCGTCCAGACCTGCCGGATTCGAATGGATCGGGCTAGGTGAGACCTACGGACAGGCTTGGCAACGGATGACCGTTGCCGAGCGTCGAACACTCCTGCTCGATTCAGGGCTTCGAGCCACCATCACGAGCGGTCCCGGTCACACGCTGCGCTTCAACCTCGACATCCCCGAAGACATCCGAGAGCGGATCGAAAAGTAAGTCCGCTCGTTCGATGTCAAATACTCGTCCGTTCGATGTCAAGCAAACAAATACAGCGACCAATTCCTGAGTTTCGATAGCCGTTCGATGTCAAGTAACTACCAGCTCAGACACAGTTTCGGTGTAGACATCAGCGTCGTGGTGTGCGATGCTCTGCGTAGCCTGTGGCAAACTCAGGCACAACCAGAGCAAGGAGACCCACCATGACCACAACGACGACAGATGAAGAGCTCTACATCCTCGACCCAGACTGGCTGATAGCCAGTTCGCTTCGGTTGCCTGAAGGCTTAGCGGTGTGTGTATACCGATCAGCTTGGATGAAAGACACCCACCGGAGCTACCGGCCAGTACGAGAGTTTGTCGAGAAGAACGGTCTGGGGCTCCTGTACCAGGAGCTCGGGCCGAAAGATCGTTCGATGATCTTCAACCGAGGCGAGTACCTGGTGTACGGAGACGAGGACGCCGACCCCGAGAAGATCGTGGCGGCGTTACTGAATCACCGACACCCCAACGTGCCGCCGTCATAGAGTCCCCTGCGGGAGGGGAAGACAATGGACAACAACAAAACCGCTGAGTGGCTGACATTGATGCGGAAGCACGCGCCACCCGAGGACGTCGCGACAGCGGAATTAGTACTTCAGTATGAGGTGCTTCCCGCTGAGGTGAGATTCTCTGAGCCCGTCGAACGATTCATTCAGCGCAAGTTGCTAGAGGTGAAACCGTCAGCGACCGGCGATGGTTTCGACTATCGGACGATCATCGATCACGAGATCTGGCACGAGGTCGATCTCACGGTTCGTACCGAAGCCAACTTCCCAGGTGATTCCACTGCGTGAACTGAGTCACACAGTTCAAACAATTCCGGATATTTGCACCCATATACAAGTGAGAGGGTAAAGAGATCCGAGGCTTTATCCTCCTGTGAAGTGCGTCACAAATAGCCTTTGACGCCGAGAATTCGCGCCTACTTACTAGGTAGAGGGATGCAGCGATAACGCCGTCCCAGGCCGGTATCTGTAGATAACGGACAGGTAACAGGTTCATAACAGATCGGCCTACCAGGTGTGTCGCACTCAAAAAAGACGCGTACTTAAAGGGTGTAGGGGATAGAGCCCGCAGCCTCTCCCGGATTTGTGAGGTCGGTCACATTCGATCCGATTCGTTGATCGCAGACGCCTATATACAGAGTGAGGGAGTAGAGCCCTCTCCGCCGTGTTCTCTGTTAGGTGCGTCACACCTACGGGGGAAACGGTGAAACCCGAACCTACTACCTTAGGGGTGGGTAACGCCCCGCTGACCTGCGCGTAGGTAGGAATCCGAAAACATACACCTACTACTGGGTAGAGGGGTAAGCCACCTGCGGCTTACCTCCTGTAGGGGAAATCCGAAAAAGTACACCTACTACATCAGGGGTGGGTAACGCGTTCCGCGACCTCCCCTCAAGAACTTCCTTCGGGTCTGGACACCCGAGGAGGAAAGACAGCCGGCCAATCAGAGTTGCCACCGGCTGTCGCTCCTTATCCGGAGAACTCTTCGTTCTCCGGTGTTGTGGTTAGAGGAACGCTGCCCCGGCCCACTGTTGCGTGACGGTGGGTCGGGGTTCCTCTATTTCCCTAAATCGGATCGACTACGGCGCGTCAGCGGCGCGCCTCCCTTCCTGAAATTCGGGCTGTCTGTGGCAGCTCTGGAAAGAGATCAACATGCACGGAAACTCTTGTACTCGGCATACCCGGGGGCCGGGAGATTACCGGCAGGGCCGGTGCATCTTCTGCCGACGCGAATCCGCCCGTGTGTACCAAGCCAAGTGCCGAGCCGAACTCCGACAGTTCCGCGAGATAAAGCGGATGTTGGCCGAGTAGCGGCCTTGATGGCCTGAGAGCGGATAGAACCCGCCACCCATAAAGACCACCGGCGATTACTCAGATCGCCGGTCAGCGGCGCTTATAAGCCGCAGTACGAAGACAGCCAGAGGAGCTGTCTCCAACCCTAGGAGGTTATCGAAGTGATTCCACAAAGTGCCCGGCTCGGTGAGCTGCCCGAGTACTGGCAGCACGAGATCCGCAAGCTTCGGCAAGAGAGTGCCAAACTGCGCCGAGAGCGCAACGAGGCCAGAGAAGCAATGACCGCTCTCGCTTTGCGAGTAGCGAAGTGAGTGGCTTGATGGGTGAGCAGACACGGCCCGAACCAAGGATAACGACCACGACCGGCAAGCGCGCCGGTCGGTACCACACCATCTACGTAGGCAGCGTCAAGCTGTACGTGGACGACTCCCAGCTAGGCGACATCGTGAAGCTGGCGACGACCATTCTCGCTGCGCCGGTAGGCAACGATGACCGACTTCGAACCTGATTCGGTCACTCTCGCGCTGCGGGATCGGCTACCACAGCAGGCGTTGGATCTGCTCGACTGCAAAGACGGGCGCTACTCCGAGTGGGCGACAGCTTGCTCTGTCGCCACCTACGCGATGAACGCAGGATTCACCGAAGACGAGTTCGTCGCGGTCGCTGCTGCTTCTGACTTCGCCTACGAGTTCGCCACCGAGAACGGACGGGACCGCTCTACGCGGCTGGAATCACGCCTGTCGAAGGCGTGGGGGAAAGTCGAAGACGCATGGAACCCGCCGCTCGGGTCAGCCGAAGAGGTGCGCCACAAGTTGGAGGCGCTGTCCCAACGGTTAGAGGCGCACAAGTGGTCCGGTCGAACCGGCGGGTCTGACCGGGCCGTCGCACTCGCTGTCGTGCAATGGGGTCACGAAGTCGGCGTCTGGACCCTCGGGGCGTCCAGCCGGGAGTTAAGCGTCCGCGCTGGTGTGGCGCGGACTACCGCCGAGAAAGCACTGGTACGACTCGTGGCACTCGGTGTCCTCCGAAAGGACACCGGTACCGAGCGGGAGAGAACCCACGCTCAACGGTGGGTGATCCAACTCGGATGGAACCAAAAGTGCATAACTAGTCCACATGGTTCTTCCCTAGGGGGGAAAGGTTCATATGGACTAGGTACGCACACTCAGCACCCGGTGTTCCTGCGGGCGGCGTTGGGCCAGACCGCCGAGCGGGTCTGGCTCGACCTGATCGACCACCCCGACTCCTCGGTCGGGGATGTGGCGGAACGGTTGGGCGTAGCGGTCACCACTGTGCGTCGGACGTTGGACGGAAAGCTGGTCACGAACCAGCTCGCAGTCCGCAGCGACGGACGACCGTCGACGTACCGGATCGACCCCTCATCAGACCTTGACCGTGTGGCAGCCGGCTACGGCGTCACCGACTGGTACGAGAGAACCGCTGAGCGATACGACCGCGAACGCGCAGCGTTCACCGAGCTGAACCGCATGAAGGAGACCGCCGTGAAAGACGACCAGAACTCAGGTGGCGAATTTTCGCCACCTGAGCCCAAACCGGTCATCGGACAGGACGACGAGACGTATCCCGATCCGTTCGCGTCGGCACCGGAGTGGTTCACCCAGGAGCGAGAACGCCAGAGCGCCGTCATCGAGACGGCGGTAGAGATTCTCGACCCGTTCGACGACCGCGTCTCAGAGACCGCCTGAGACGCACACAACCGAATACCGACCGCCCGCCAGCCTTCGGGCTGAGCGGGTTTTCTCATTTCACGCCAAAGGAGAAACCACCATGCACGACGACCTCAACCCCGACCCTGATGTCTGGACCGTTCCGACCGAAGTCCTCGAAGCGCTTAAGGCACCGAAGCCGACCACCGAAGCCGATCAGTTGATCGCCTCGGCTGGTCTGGAGTGGCCTGTCCGCATCGTCACGTTCACCGAGGCGCTCTGATGCTCATTACCGATAGGGCGGCACAGCGCGAGGCCGCGTTCCAGCACTGGCTGGAAAAGCACGGCGAGCCCTACGCCGCGAAAGTCGTGGAGAACGGAAACGTGCCGTGGCACGACGGCGACGTAGAGAGCCGACGTGATCTCTGGATGCGCCGCTACGAGCGGCCCGAGCCGCCCACGTTCCTCCCGCCGACTCTCTCGCTGCGCGAGATCAACTCCGCAGCCAACCCGACCGAACTAAGGACCGCCGCATGACCGATGACATCCCCGCGCTGATGACTGTTGAGGAAGTTGCCGAGTACAGAGGGGTTACGAAACCCGCAGCATCAGCCCTCTGTAAGGGGCTGGAAGTTGCCGGGTGGTACACGCACCCCGGTAGGCAGCCCATCGCGCTGTATTCGTCTACAGACGCAGATGTGACCTGCGAGAACGGTCACTTAAAAGCCAAGAGATCTAGGGGCGTGTGCCGGTCGTGCCGGTACGAGGCCAAGTACGGAGTTGCAGCATGAGCGAGATCGACACAGAGACGATTGACGCGGCGATCCCAGAGAGCGCCGTTGACGAACCGGTAGACGCACCCGAAGGTGACGACGCCGCAGAGACCCCGAAGGCCAACCGAGAGGCCCGGTACCGCGTGGAGAGAAACCAAGCCCGCGATGAACGGAACGCTCTGGCCGCACGGCTGGAGCAGCTTCAGACCGCCGAGCTTCACCGGCTGGCCGGTGAGCATCTCGCCGCGCCAGAGGACATCTCACTGTCGGGTAAGCCGCTGTCTGAGTTCCTCACCCCCGAGGGTTGGGTTGATCACCAGGCGGTCGAAGCCGCCGCTAAATCGGTCATCGGTTCCCGTCCCGGTCTGTCGAAGCATTCTCCCGCTACCGACCGTTCCCAAGGGCACGGCTTCGCGGCTGCGACTGCGCAGCCGTCGTTTAGTGACCTACTCAAGTCTTGAGCACTCATCAGCCGTCTGTGACGGCTCGGTGCTCACGTAAGCCTCTGTGAGGCATCGGGAATCAGCTAGTGGCTGACTCCCTGTCAATCACTCACCAGGCCGCTGGCAGCAAGCTGGCGGCCTTTGTCGTTCCTTAGGAGGAACACCACATGGCAGTAACTAACTCCAGTCTTCATGCGGCGTGGACGCCGGAAGACTACGGCGCGTTGATCGACCTCGTGATCGCTGAGAAGTCGGTCGCCTTCCGCGCCGGAACCGTCATTGCGACGGGGTCGGAAACGATCCGGTTCCCGATGCTCACCGCTGACCCGGCCACCGGCTGGTACGCGGAGAACACCCAGATCTCGCTTACGGACCCGACGACCAACGAGCTCGTCGTCACTCCGAAGAAGGTCGCCGGTCTTAATCAGACGAGCAACGAGGCAGCCGAGGACTCCAATCCTGCTGTCGCAGATCGGATCGGCAGGAGCATCGCCCGGTCCATCGCCAAGAAGATCGACGCAGCGTTCTTCGCCAACACCACGACCAACGGCCCTTCGGGCCTACTGTCGCTGTCCGGTATCAACGTTGTCGATACCGGCACCGTGACGCTGGATTCGCTGGACGCATTCCACGATGCCAAGGCCGCAGCCCTCGCAGACGGTGCCGAGGTGTCGGTGTGGATCTTGGCTCCCGACGTGGCGCTGACTCTGTCGAAAGCCAAGCAGTTGACCACCGGTTCCAACGTCGGCCTACTCGACTCCACCGGAGTCGCTGACGGTGTGACTCTGGCCGGCGTTCCGGTCTTGGTCTCCACCGACGTTGCCGCTGGCAACGCGTGGGGTCTCGATAGCGATCAGGTGTACGTCGTCCAGCGCACCGGGACTCGGGTGACCAAGTCTGCTGACGCTGCGTTCGACTACGACGCCGTTCAGATCCGTGGAACCGCTCGCGTCGGATTCGGGTTCGCCAACCCCGCTGGGATCGTAAGGCTTTATGACGCCGCTTAATACGCAGTAGCCACAACAGAGTTCGGCCCTCGCCCCTTACCCGGGCGGGGGCCGTTCTCGTCCCACAACACAAGGTAGAGAGCCCGCCATGAAGACATGTACCGCGTGCAACATCACACAGCCACTATCTGAGTTCTATGGCGATAAGCGCCGAGCGGACGGTAAACAGTCGCACTGCAAGAGCTGCAAGGCATCTCGCTATGGCGACTCCGCTAAGGAGCGGTCCCGCAAATGGTGCCGCAACAACCCCGACCGCAAGCGAGAGCAGACACGTAAGTGGCGCGAGGAGAACCGTGGCCACTACTTGGAGACCACCCGGAGCTATCACCGCAAAAGGCTCGGTAACCGAGATCCGCTCAAGGCATGGCCTACCACCGAGTGCAGCTACAACGCTGCACATCTCCGAGTGAAGGCTGTGCGAGGACGTGCTCATACGCACTCATGCATCGACTGCGGAGGTTCAGCACAAGAGTGGAGCTATCGAGGTGGATCAGACCTAGAGCTTATGGAGCCGAGGGATCTGCCCCGTGGTCGCTTCTCGCTGGTTGCCTACTCGCCTGACCCAGCGGACTACGACCCCCGTTGCAAGTCCTGCCACACAAAGTTCGACTTGAGAGAACGGGTGAGTGCGTGACCGCCGAACGCTGCTGTTCAAGAGAGAGTTGCGAACGGCGCACGACGTTCCGCACCGGCAAGGAACGGTACTGCTCTGCGGTATGCCGATCCGTCGACATCGAACTCACTCGCACCCAACGAGTGTGCGAAGCCGTGGGTTCACAGTCCGTCGACTTGTGGTGTGCCGCCGTCGCTATGTCGGATGCGGTCACCGAGTACCTGCTACTGGATGAACAACTCCATCAGGCCGCGACCGAAGTCGGCATCACCGACGAGCGATGGCTCGCGATCAAATACGGGCACCGCTGCGGCTGATTGTCTCAGGATGAAGATCACCGGGTCGCATCCACGTATCTGCGCGGGGCACTTGGTTCTGGTCAGGCTCGGTCCTTCTCAGGCGAGCGATGCTGTGTGGGTCCAGCCTCCCCGGTGATCCTCTGTTCTGTTGTGATACCCACGGTACACGTGTGAGCGTGTACGCACAAGTGTAATCCGTTGGCAGACAATGGGATTGAGTGCATCAGCACATACTGCGATCTGTTGCTCAGCTACCGCACAGCCGTGTGTGTGAGTACGCACTGCGGTACGCAGCACACCGCAGGTGTGGTGTGTGCGTGTGGGGCTGCTCCCTGCTGCTGGCCTCCTGCCTGCTGCGCCTGCCCCCGCTGCTCGGCTTTGCGTGTGTGCGTGGCCGCGTGCGTCTGGCACCGGCCTCCGCCTGCGCCTCTGGTGTGTGGCCGCTCGCTCGTCGGGGTGCCTCGGCACCCCCTGGGGATACCACCCCAGCCCCCCTCGCAAGACCGGACTGTAATGCGCCTCTGACATCGCGAGCGATCAAAAGCTGGATTTTTCCGAGAAACCCCAGCTCAGCGCACAAATACCTACCGCAGAACTCGACTTTGAACGAGGAGAAACGTGCCTGAACGTAAGGCGACTGTTCCACGCGCCCCGAACGGGCTGGGACGCCGTGGAAAGGCGTTCTGGCACCAGCTACACGCCGAGGTCGGCTTCTTCTCGTGTGAGCCGCACCGGCTCCTGCTTATCGAAGACGCCTGCCGCGAAGCCGACCTGGTCGACCGACTGCAACGCGCTGTCGACAAGAACGAATTGAGAGTCAATGGCTCGCAACAGCAGCCTGTTTCGGCTCCAGAGCTCGCAGAGATCCGATTGCACCGCAAGGCGTTGGTCGACATCTTGAAGGCGCTAGCCATCCCAGAACCCGAGGCCGATTCCTGATGCCCTACCTGAAGAAACAACGAGACCAGAAGCCGACACCGACAGCGACTATGGCCGACTACTTCAAAGCCCAGCTCGGCTGGGTGCCATCCACCAGGCCGTTCACCACGACCGCCAACGTCAAGTGCGGTCGGTGTCTGGAGATCAAATCCGGCTGCGAGTTCCAACAGCCGATCACACCGGGCCGCATGTGCGTCTGTGCGTCGTGCTCGACCAAACCGAAAGCCACAAAATGAGTTATGCCAGTCCATCCGATGTATCCGACCGCTTAGGACGACCGCTCTCAACCGACGAAGCGTCTCAGGTAGAGGCGCTGTTGTCGGACGCCGAACTACTGATCACGACGAGAATCCCGGATCTCGACGCCAAGATCACCGCTGACGAACTCAGTGAGCAGATCGTCATCATGGTCGAGTCGAACGCTGTTGTGCGGCTTATCCGCAACCCTGCCGGATACACCTCCGAGACAGACGGCGAGTACACCTATCAAGTCAATTGGCGGTTGGCTTCTGGCTCGCTGATGATCACCGACCACGAATGGTCGCTTCTCGGTGCGTCTAGCGGAGCGTTCGCGATCGATGTCAGACCTCGAACATGGTTCGAGCGGTACTACGCCGACGCACCGCAGGGTGTCCACCCGTTCATGTGGGGTGGTTGAGCGTGCGAATCCTCCGCAGCCGGAAAGCGTTCATCAGCCAACCGGTACGCAATCCCGACCCGTTCGTCACCGTTAGAGGGGGTCGGGGTGTCTTTACTCGATGCCGGGACTGAGACCGTGACGGTGTACCCCGAAGAGGAGTACACCGACGAGGACGGCACCACCATCCGTACCCGACCATCGGCCACCGGCATTCCGGCACTGGCCCGTATAGAGCCGGCGAACCAATCGGGTACGTCGGCTCGCAGAGCCGAGCAGGCGAACGTAGGGTTTCAGACCGAAGAGGTCTACTCGCTGAAGTTCCCTCGGTCATTCCCACACGTCTTGGGACTGCGGTCCCAGGTGGAGTGGAGAGGTCAACGGTGGTCGGTATTCGGCTTCCCGGTGTACCGCACGAGATCGCGATCGACTGCTCACCTCTCGTACACGATCAAGCGCTACTAGTCGCTCCAGCGGCTTGGGGGAGTTGGTCACCGCCTCCGAGTGGAAGCGTGCCGCTGTTGTGTGGGCCTTCACCCGAGGGGCTGTGAAGGGTCATAAGTCCACATCTGGACTTACGTCAATACGTTCTTCGTCGTGCTCTGCTACGAACTTGGCATCGCGAACCGATCTACCTGATACAGAAAAAAGTTCACCGGCTTCGTCAGAAGCCTGTCCAGTTTCGGAAGCTTCAGGAAAGTTTTCCTTAAGCTCTCCAGCAATTCTCTGACGTCTCCTGGCTTCCTCGGCAAATGTCTGCTCGTACTGCACCGCGATAGCGGCTCTTTGGCCTTTCTCCAGGTTCGTGCTTCGGCTCTGGCTTCGGTTTCGGCGTGTACGTCTTACCGTCTTGGCCTATGACCGGTTTGGGTTTAGGTGCAACATTTGTTGCACCTGCTAGATCTCTTCCCACTGTCATGTCGGTGACGCCCACTGCATCGGCTATCGCCCTGTTGGACATCCCCGCTTCGGACAGTTCGGCCACGACCTCGCGGCGATCTACAGCCGTCCGTTTCGATTCAGGACGCTGACTCAGGAACACCCCAGCGCTGCCGATGCTCCTTCGGTACGCGCCCTGTCTGCTGATCCCACACACTCGGTTCCGCTTGATGCCTACCATTGGCTGAAACCGTGGGAGGTGTCACCAGGCTTGTGTATCTCTGGAATACTTGAGACCTCGCCGGTGTCCACACAGACACTGCCGACGGACTCGCTGGACCGCCGCGTCAGCACCGTCGGCCGGGTCGGACCGCACCTGGAGATCCAGATCATCGACGAGGCCGGCGCCCAGGTGCCGCGGGGCACCCCCGGCGAACTGTGCACGCGCGGCTACAGCGTGATGGCCGGCTACTGGGACGATCCCGCCAAGACCGCCGAGGCCGTCGACGCCGACGGGTGGATGCACACCGGCGACATCGCGGTGATGGACGACGAGGGCTACCTCAGTGTCACCGGACGCATCAAGGACATGGTGATCCGCGGCGGGGAGAACATCTATCCGCGCGAAGTGGAGGAGTTCCTCTACACCCATCCCGACATCGTCGACGCCCAGGTCGTGGGGGTGCCGGACGAGAAGTACGGCGAGGAACTGATGGCGTGGATCCGGGTCGCCGACGGGGCGCAGCCGCCCACCACCGACAGTCTGCGCGACTTCTGCGCCGGGCGGATCGCACACCAGAAGATCCCGCGCTACGTGCAGGTCATCGACGAGTTCCCGATGACCGTGACCGGCAAGGTGCGCAAGGTCGATCTGCGTGCCCGCGGAGAGGAACTCCTCGGCGGTGCCGGGTGAGGATCGCCGCGCTCCGGCTTCGACAGCGGGACGGCAGGACCTGCGGTCCCAGCGTGGCCGTCGTCGCGGGCGCACTGCTGGACCCCGGATACCGGTCGGGGCTCTCGGGTGGCGACGCCGGCCGCGCCTGGTTCTCCGCGGAGCAGCTCCGGGTGCACTCGATGGTGAACCGGGTGTGGCCCCGCGCGCTGGGAACCACACCCCTGGGAATGGCTCGCGCGCTGAATGTCCAGTCGAGAGGTGTCGGAGTGCGCTACCGGTGGCGGCTGTGGTGGGGTCGGCGCGACCGGTTGGCCGACGTCCTCGCCGCGGCCGGGTCGCGGCGTCCGGTGCCGATGTTGATCGGCCGTTACATCCCCAGGCACTGGGTGTTGATCGTGGACGCCTCCGAGGAACGGTTGCACTGTTACGAACCGTCCTCGGGGGAGATGCGCAGCGTCGGGGTCGACGCGGTCCGGTGGGCCAGGCTCAGTGGGCTGGGCTACCCGAGGCCGTTCGCATTCGTGGTGCCCAGGTCCGAGACACGTTCTGCCACAGCATGATCGGTAGATGAATCGGAGTCGCGAAGACCGGCTACCACGCCGTCTCGGTTGCGTTCGGGTTGGTTCTGGGACATCTTCGCCTTGCCTTGCACCGACGTGATCGTCAGCTCGATGCCGACGATGGCCTTCAGCTGGCCGCCGATGTAGGCCTCCGGTGCGTCGGTGACCTGCCAGGGCTCGGCCCGGCTCTGCTCGTGGTGGTCGGTCAGGCGGGTGACGAGAGCGCGAAGCCAGTTGGGGTCGTCGTGCGCGACGAGGTGGCCGTGAACGGTGAGGACGTCGTAGTTCCACGTCGGCACGACCCTGCCGGTCTCCTGTTTGGTGGCGTAGAAGCTCGGTGAGATGTAGGCGTGCGGACCGGGGAAGATCGCGACCGAGTCGCCTCCCGCCGTCTGCCAGTGGGGATTCGCGCGGGCGACGTGCCCGATCATCGAGTGCCGATCGGGGTCGTAGAGCAGCGGCAGCGCAGTGACCAGCAGTCCGTCGGCGGTATGGGTGACGAGGTGGGCGAACCCCGCCCGGGTGAGTGCGTCCCGGGTGTCCACGTCCGACAGTGCGAACTTCGGCGGGATGTACATGGTCGATCCAGACTAGAACCCGGCTATGGCGCGGGTTCCGTGCCGGTGGCAACCGCAGGTTGCGCGTCCACGGTCCAGTCGGGGGGCGCCTTCAGGCTCGCGAGAAGCAGACTGCTCGCACCCATCAGGATCATGGTGAGGATCAGGAAGTTCGAGTAGCCGCCGAAGTGATCGGAGGTGGCTCCGGCGGCCAGCGGGCCGAACGCGGTGCCCAGCGACAACGCCGCGACCAACCCGCCGAAGAGGCCGCCGAAGTTCTTGAGGCCGAAGTATCGCGAGGCGAGGTAGGCGATGACATCGACCTCGGCTCCCAGGGTCAGGCCGAACAGCGCGGCGGCGGCGGTCTGGCTCACCGGGTTGCCGCCGTCGAACAGCAGCAGGGCGCTGCCCACGATCGGCACCAGGTACGCGCACGCCCCGACGAAGCGACCCGAGAACCGGTCCAGCAGCACCCCGATGCCGAGACGGCCGATGATCGAGAAGACACCGACCAGTGAGGCGGCGCCCGCTGCGGCGAGCGGTTCGGCGCCCGCGTCGCGCAGAATCGGCACCAGGTGCACCACCACCCCCAGCGTGGTGAAGGCGAAGAGGCCGGCAGCGGCCAGAAGCTTGTAGAACGTCGCCGACCTCAGACCTTCGCCGAGTGTGAGCCCGGGCAGGTCGGCCGCTGCGGGCACCGGGATCGTCTGGCTGCGGACGGGCGCGGCTGTTCTGTCGTCCTGTGCGCCGCGGAAGAAGAACCCGACGACGACGAGGACGAGCAGACCCCACAGCACACCGAGGCCGAGAAACGCCCCGCGCCAACCCCATTCGCCGATCAACACAGTGGCCAGTGGCGGGAACACCGCGGCTGCCAGTGAACCCCCGGACAGCGTCACCGCGAAGGCGAGCCCGCGCGATGTCTCGAACCGGCTGGCGACCGCGGACGTCCACACGGTGGTCTGCACCCAGAAGGAGGCGAAGGCCAACAGCGCCCACAGCATGATCCAGTTGGCCATCGAACCCGTCGCCGTGGCCAACAGCGCGAAAGCCGCGGCCATGAGCGTCACACCGACCAGGCCCACCCGTCTGGGACCCAACCGGTCGACGGTCAACCCGATGGGCACCGCCGCCGCGGCGGCGGCCATGCCGACGATCGTCAGTCCTACCGAGGCCTGGGCGCGGCTCCAGCCGAACTCGTTCTGCAGCGGTTCCATGAACACGCCCAGGCAGTAGACGTGGATGACGCCCATCGAATAGCCCAGGCCGGCTGCAAACGGCACCGAGCCATATCGCCGCCATTCGGCGACTCCCGCGCTCCCGATTCCGGCCATGGCACTCCCTTGACAGTGATGGGCCAGATTGTAAAGACAGACAGGCGGGTGAGTGAGTGTTCGGTCAGGCCGACTTCGGTTCGACGGCTCCGCCTGCCTCGCTGATGCGTCGGCGCGCTTCGCCGACGGAGATGCGTAATCGGCGGGCCAGTACCTCGGCCCACGGCGCGCCGGCGAACTCGATCGGTGTCGGGCCGGCGACGAGCGCGCCGAGGAGGCGACGCTGCAGGGCGCCCACCGTCTTCTCCATCGCATCGAGTCGGATCAGCACGGCGCGCTGATCTCTCGGGGGCAGGGTGTGAACCGGCAGGGCTGCAAGGGCCTGCCAGGCCGCGTCCGCGGCGTTCAGGGCGGTCAGGATGTCATTGTTCGAACTCATGTTCGACACAGTACGGACGAGGTCCGACACGTCGATACATTGGAGACATGGCCCGAAAGCTCGCCACGGCCGACGTGGTCACCCTGCCCGAACTGCTCGACTTCGTCCGGCCGCGGCACCGCATGGTGCTGACGACGTTCCGGGCAGGCGAATCACTGCAGAGTTCGCCGGTGACGGGCGGGGTCGACGGCGAGGGGCGCATCGTCGTCGCGACGTACCCGCAGCGCGCGAAGTCGGCGAACATCCGGCGCCGCCCGCGCGCGAGCGTGGTGGTCCTGTCCGACGAATTCGACGGCCCTTATGTCCAGATCGACGGCCATGCCGAGGTGATCGATCTGCCGGAGGCCGTCGAGGGTCTCGTCGAGTACTTCCGGTCGGTGGCCGGCGAGCATCCGGACTGGGAGGAGTACCGCCAGGCGATGATCGACCAACGGAAATGCCTGATCAGAGTCACTCCGCAACGGTGGGGTCCGGTGGCGACAGGCGGGTTTCCGCCGCAATAAGCCAGGGTAAGCGGAAAGGGCTGGGCAGGACGCCCGACGGCGTCTGTGGTAGTCAGAGCTAGCGGTCGCGTTGCGTCAGCTAGCACGTCAAACTATAGTCTGGACACATGTCCAGAAGGGTCCGGGTTACTTGCTGCACACGATTCGACCAGCTCAGGGCGGCTATTGTTCCTGGATCACTGCGCCTTCGCGCCGTCCAGGGCATGTGAGCTGACCATGCGCATCGCCTTACTGTCCTACCGGAGCAAGACCCACTGCGGGGGCCAGGGCGTCTACGTCCGGCACCTGAGCCGCGGTCTTGTCGAACTCGGCCACGACGTCGAGGTCTTCTCCGGGCAGCCCTACCCCGAGGGCCTCGACCCCCGGGTGCGCCTGACCAAAGTGCCCAGCCTCGATCTCTACCGGGAGCCGGACCCGTTCCGCATCCCGATGCCCAACGAGATCAAGACCCGGATCGACCTGCAGGAGCTGTTCGCCACCTGGACCGCTGCCTTCCCGGAACCCAAGACCTTCAGCCTGCGTGCCGCGCGACTGCTGGCCGAGCGCCGCGACGACTTCGATGTGGTGCACGACAACCAGTGCCTGGGCACCGGGCTGCTGTCCATCGCTCGATCGGGCCTGCCGGTGGTCGCCACGGTGCACCACCCCATCACCCGTGACCGGGTCCTCGACGTGGCCGCCGCCAAGTGGTGGCGCAAGCCGCTGGTGCGCCGGTGGTACGGATTCGCGGAGATGCAGAAGACCGTCGCCCGGCTGATCCCCGAGTTGGTCACCGTGTCCTCGACATCGGCCGCCGACATCGCCGAGGATTTTGCCGTCAGCGCCGACCAACTCCACGTCGTACCGCTCGGGGTGGACACCGAACTGTTCCAACCGTCACCGCACCGGGTGCGCAACCGGATCATCGCCATCGCCAGCGCCGACGTCCCGCTCAAGGGTGTCAGCCACCTGCTGCACGCGGTGGCGCGGCTGCGCGTCGAACGTGATCTCGAGCTGCAGCTCGTCGCCAAACTGGAACCCAACGGCCCGACCGAGAAGCTCATCGCCGAGCTCGGCATCTCCGACATCGTGCACAGCTCGAGCGGGCTGAGCGATTCGGAGCTGGCGAGTCTGTTGGCCTCTGCCGAGGTCGCCTGCATCCCGTCGCTGTACGAGGGCTTCTCGTTGCCGGCCGTAGAGGCGATGGCCAGCGGCACCCCGATCGTCGCCAGCCGGGCGGGCGCGCTTCCCGAGGTGGTCGGCGCCGACGGCGAATGCGCCCGGCTGGTCAAGCCTGCCGACGTGGACGAACTGACGAATGTGCTTGGCGAACTGCTCGATTCACCGATCGAGCTGCGCAGACTCGGTGCCAACGGACGCCGCCGTGCTCTAGACGTCTTCAGTTGGGAATCCGTCGCCGCGCAGACCGTGGCCGTGTACGAGCGGGCCTGCGAAAGGGTTGCACGATGCTGACTGTGGACTTCGACCGACTCGGAGTCGGGGCCGGAACCAAGGTCATCGACGTCGGTTGTGGCGCGGGACGGCACACCTTCGAAGCTTTCCGACGAGGTGCCGACGTGGTCGGATTCGACCAGAGCGCATCGGATCTCAACGACGTCGACGAGATCCTGCAGGCGATGAAGGAGCAGGGGGAGGCGCCCGCATCGGCCAGAGGTGAGGCCGTCAAGGGTGATGCCCTGGAGTTGCCCTACGGCGACGGCACATTCGACTGCGTCATCGCCTCGGAGATCCTCGAGCATGTTCCCGCCGATGACCGTGCGATCGCCGAGTTGGTACGAGTCCTCAAACCCGGTGGTGCCCTGGCGATCACGGTTCCACGCTGGCTTCCCGAGCGGATCTGCTGGGCACTCTCGGACTCCTACCACGCCAACGAGGGCGGGCACATCCGCATCTACCGCGCCGACGAGTTGCGCGACAAGGTCGTCGCCCACGGCCTGGAGTTGACCCACACCGAACACGCGCACGCCCTGCATTCACCGTTCTGGTGGCTCAAATGTGCTGTCGGAACCGAGAAGTCGAACAATCCGGTGGTGGCTGCCTACCACAAGCTGCTGGTCTGGGACATGATGAGTCAGCCGTGGCTGACGCGCACCGCCGAGTCGGCCCTGAACCCGCTGATCGGCAAGAGCGTGGCACTCTATTTCCGCAAGGCCGACGTCGCCGATGGCTGAGATCCCCAGCGTGCCGGGTGTGTTCACCACTGAGCAGTGTCTGCAGACAGCGGAGTCGATCGCCGCGACGCAGGAGTCGACCGGGGCGATCCCCTGGTCTGACGGTGGCCACACCGACCCGTGGGATCACATCGAGAACGCGATGGCGCTGACGGCCGCGGGACTGCTCGGCCCGGCGCGGGCAGCCTTCGAGTGGTCGCGCCGGACGCAGCGACCCGACGGAACCTGGCCGATCCAGCTACGTGACGGCGTCGTCGAGGATCCCAACAGCGACAGCAACTTCTGTGCGTACATCGCCACCGGCGTCTGGCACCACATCCTGGTGACCGACGACCGGCGGTTCGCCGAGGCGATGTGGCCCGTGGTCGCCAAAGCCATCGACTTCGTTCTCGAACTCCAGGGCAGTACGGGCGAGATCGCCTGGGCGCGAAGCCCTGCCGGTATCGCCGACGAGGCACTGCTGACAGGTTGCGCGAGCATCCACCACAGCATCCGATGCGCGTTGGCGCTGGCCGACTACATCGGCGTACCGGAGCCGGAATGGGAGGTGGCGGTCGGGCGACTCGGTCACGCGATCGCTCACCACCCCGAGGTGTTCGTCACCAAGGACCGGTGGTCGATGGAGTGGTACTACCCGGTGCTCGGCGGTGCGTTGCGCGGGTCGCAGGCGCAGGCCCGCATCGACGAACGCTGGGACGATTTCGTCGTCGAGGGTCTGGGAATCCGCTGCGTCGACGACCGTCCGTGGGTCACCGGAGCCGAAACCTGTGAGCTGGTAATGGCTCTGGAGGCTCTCGGCGACCGGGAGCGGGCCCACCAACAGTTCTCGGCCATGCATCACCTGCGGGAGGGCGACGGCTCCTACTGGACGGGTCTGGTCTACTCCGACGGCAAGCGCTGGCCGGTGGAGCGCACCACCTGGACGGGTGCCGCGGTGATCCTCGCCGCCGACGCGCTGTCGTCCACCACGCCCGGCTGCGGCATCTTCCGCGGTGCGGATCTGCCGAGAGGCCTTGAGGGCGAATACGATTGCGAGTGCGCAACCAGCGAGCGCTAGGCGAGGCCGAGCGTTCCCACTCGTCCTGCCGCCCGCTCGAGCACTCGCATCGAACCGGTGGCCCGGATCTCACGGAACTCGCCGGTGTCCAGCGCCCGACGGTAGATGAGGTACGGCGCGCGACCGCCGTCGGCCGGATCGGGAAAGACGTCGTGGATGATCAACGCGCCACCGACGTCGACCCACCGGGCCCAGCCGTCGAAGTCGCGGTTGGCCGCCTCCTCGGTGTGGCCGCCGTCGATGAACAACAGCCGCAACGGAGTTCGCCACCCCCTGGCCACCACGGGGGACCGTCCGACGATGGCGACGACGTGGTCGTCGAGGCCGGCGGCGTCGAGGGTGTGCCGCATCGTCGGCAGAGTGTCGAACAGGCCGGTGACGGGGTCGACCATCGTCGTGTCGTGGTACTCCCACCCGGCCTGGTGTTCCTCGGACCCGTGATGGTGATCGACGGTGTAGACCAGTCCGCCGGTCTGCTTGGCGGCAGCGCCCAGCATCACCGTCGACTTGCCGCAGTAGGTGCCGATCTCCACACCGATGCCGTCCCCCAAATAGCCGACGGCAGTGTCGTACAGCGCGCGGCCCTCGTCCGCCGGCATGAAGCCGGTGACGCCTTCGGCGAGTTCGAACAGGGCGGCGGCGGCCGGTGGCAGTGCAGTGCCGCTTTCGGGTTGACCGCTTACCTCGGTCGTGTGGTTCATCTGGCCCAACTTACCGTTGCTGGCCCCTGCCAGTTGTAGTAGCGTCCGGACATGTGTCCGATCCGGCTCTGGAGTCGACTCGGCGCCGGTTGACGGCCAGGCAGGCCGACACCGTGGACCGGTTGGGCCGAGCCGCCGTCGATCTGCTCAGTCGTGAGGGTTTCGCCGGTCTGACCGTGCGGCGGGTGGCTGCGGAGGCGGGCGTGGGAGCAGCCACGGCGTACACATATTTCTCGTCCAAGGAGCATCTGGTCGCCGAGGTCTTCTGGCGCCGTCTGGCCGGTTCGCCGTGCACTCCCCAGGACACCGGCGATCGGGCGGCCAAGGTGGTCCAGGTTCTCGGGCACATCTCGCTCCTGGTCGCCGACGAACCCGAGTTCGCGGGCGCCGTGACCACTGCGCTGCTGGGCCGGGACCCGGATGTCGAGGTCCTCAGGCTCCGCATCGGACGCGACATCAGGGATCGACTCGCCACCGCGCTGGGGCCGGACACCGATCCCGATGTCCTCGACTCGCTGGAGATGCTCTACTCGGGTGCGCTGGTGCGGGCGGGCATGGGGTACGCGTCGTACGAGGAGATCGCCCAGAAGTTGGAGAAGTCGGCGCGGTTGGTGCTGGGCTGATCTCTACGAAGGGCCGAGCATCGCTGTCCCGGCGGCGACCGCGGGTTCGATGATGCCGGCGATGTCACCGCCGTCCTCGACGAACAGCGCTGTGAGTTCGCGCAATCCACCGAGAAGGATCAGGGCCATCGGCCGCGAGATCGGGGTCAGGTGTGCACGCCGGAAACCCGGGCTGTCGGTGAGGGTGACGAGCATGTCGGTCAGGAGGTCCATGGCCTGGCGATGCAGCGGGCGGGCCACCGCGCCCAGCGCGGGAGCCTCGCGGATCCAGCTCAGGGTCACGGCGGGCCGCGCCCCGATGTGGTCGACGTATGCGCCGACCGCCTGGCGGATCTGCACCCGCCAGTCCGCTTCCCCGTCCACGGTCGCCTGGATGCCGGCGATCAGATCGTCGTTGTTGCGGCGCAGCAGTTCGATCAGACAGTCCTCCTTGCTGGCGAACTGTTCGTAGAAGGTGCGCTTGGAGGTCCGGGCGTGGCGCACGATGTCGGCGACGGTGCTGTCCCGGTAGCCACGTTCGCCGATGGACGAGGCCAGGCCGTCGAGAAGGCGGTCGGCCACCGCGGCGAGCACCGGAGTCGTCATGACCGCTCCTTCACCCTTGCGCCGTCGTGGTACCACCCGGTACCGTACCGGAGAAGTCTGCGGTACACCGTAGTACCACCGATCGACCGGGAGATTCCGATGAGCGAAGCCACGATCGTGACGCCGGCTCCAGCCGCCCCCACCGACCCCGCGGAAGCTGCCGCGCCGCCGCTGCCGGTCCGGTTGCCGCCGACCCCGCCCCTGCCCAAGTTCCTGCAGGGCCTCGGCTTCTCGGTCTCCCGCAAGTGGACGGTCGCGCAGATCGTCCGCCGCTGCGGTGACGTCTTCACGCTGACGCTGCCGGTGTTCGGACGGACGGTGATCGTCACCGACCCGGCACTGGCCAAGCAGTTGTTCATGGCCAACACCGACGATGTGGGCAACATCCAGCCCAACCTGTCCCGAGTGCTCGGCTCGGGGTCGGTCTTCGCCCTCGACGGGAAGGATCACCGCCGCCGCCGCAAGCTGCTCACACCGCCGTTCCACGGAAAGAGCATCAAGAACTACGAAAAGATCTTCGAAGAGGAGACGCTGCGCGAGGCCGCGGACTGGCCCGAGGGGCAGGCCTTCGAAACCCTCGAGCCGATGATGCGGATCACGCTGAACGCAATTCTGCGGGCGGTGTTCGGCGCCGACGGTGCGCAGCTCGACGAGTTGCGCCGGATCATTCCGCCGTGGGTCACGCTCGGTTCGCGCCTGGCGGTGCTGCCGACCCCGACCCGCACCTACGGCCGATTCAGTCCCTGGGGGCGGCTGGCCGCCTATCGGCGCCGGTACGACGAGGTGATCGGTCGGCTGATCGACGCGGTGCAGGCCGACCCGGACTTCGAGACGCGCGACGACGTGCTCGCGCTGCTGTTGCGCAGCACCTACGAGGACGGCTCGACGATGTCGCGCCAGGACATCGGTGACGAACTGCTCACGCTGCTGGCGGCCGGACACGAGACCACGGCAGCGACCCTGGGGTGGGCGTTCGAGCGCATCAGTCGCCACCCCGAGGTGCTGGCCGAGTTGGTGGCCGAGGCTGACACCGACGCAGGCGAGTACCGGCAGGCGACCATCCTGGAGATCCAGCGATCGCGCACTGTGATCGACTTCGCCGGCAGGCACGTCTACGCTCCCACGTTCCAGCTCGGGGACTGGGTCATCCCGCAGGGGTATTCGATCGTCGTCGCGATCGGTCAGGTGCACCACCGGCTGCAGGAGTTCCCGGACCCGGAGCGCTTCGATCCTCAGCGCTTCATCGGCGAGCGGCCGAACACCTTCGCCCACATTCCGTTCGGCGGCGGCACCCGCCGCTGTGTCGGCGCCGCGTTCGCCAACGTCGAGATGGACATGGTGCTGCGAACGGTGTTGCGGCACTTCGTGATCAGCACGACCACCGAGGCGGACGAGAAGTCACACTCGCGGGGGGTCGCCTACACCCCCAAGGACGGCGGCCGCGTCATCCTGCACCGCCGCCGCCCTGCCGTCTGACTGTCGCGGGATCAGACCTCGGCGCGTTTGGGCAGCTTCCAGCCCGGCCGCGGGAAGTGACAGGTGTAGCCGCTGGGGTAGCGCTCCAGGTAGTCCTGGTGCTCGGGTTCGGCGTCCCAGAATTCCGGCGCCGGGCTCAGTGCGGTGACGACCTTGCCCGGCCACAACCCGGATGCATCGACGTCGGCGATGGTGTCCTCGGCGACCTGGCGTTGCTCGTCGTCGACGTAGAAGATCTCCGAGCGGTAGCTCGTGCCGACGTCGTTGCCCTGGCGGTCCTTGGTCGTCGGATCGTGGATCTGGAAGAAGAACTCCAGCACCGCCCGGTAATCGGTCTGCTCGGGGTCGTAGACGATCTCGATGGCCTCCGCGTGCCCGGGGTGGTTGCGGTAGGTCGGGTGGTCGTTCTTGCCGCCGGTGTATCCGACCCGGGTGGACACGATGCCGGGCTGCTTGCGGATCAGATCCTGCATCCCCCAGAAGCAGCCGCCCGCCAACACTGCGCGCTTGTAGTCGCTCACTTGTGTTCCTTTCCTGCCGGATTCATGAAAAGTCCCTTGTACTCTGCATACCCCTCCGCCTCGAGATCGTCGAGGTGGACAAAACGCAGGGCCGCCGAGTTGATGCAGTACCGCAGGCCGCCTTCGTCGCGCGGACCGTCCTTGAAGACATGGCCGAGATGGCTGTCGCCGTGGGCGGAACGCACCTCGGTGCGAGGCAGCAGGAGCTTGAAGTCACGCTTCTCCACGACGTTCTGCCTCTGGATCGGTTTGGTGAAGCTCGGCCACCCCGAACCGCTCTCGAACTTGTCGACCGAGGCGAACAGCGGCTCTCCGGACACCACGTCGACGTAGATGCCGGGTTCGTGGTTGTCCCAGTACTCGCCGGTGAAGGGCCGCTCGGTGCCGTCGGTCTGGGTGACGCGGTACTGCTCGGGTGACAGCGCGGCGACGGCCGCGGGGTTCTTGTTGTATTTATGTGTCATAGTGCCGGTATAACCGTTTGTGCTGCGGTTTTAATCCGAATCGTTGGCTCCGCATTACGCTCGGGCCATGCGCAACGGTGCGGGTGTACTTGCGGTTTTTCTGGTGCTCGCGATGGCATGCGGTGCCGCACCGGCGACCGCCCAGCCGATGCCCGAACCGCCGCCGATCCCGGTCCCGGTCCCGGAAGTGTTGGCAGGGACTCCCGCATTGATGTTCACCGACGAGCCGGCGATCGTCGACGGCCACCCGATGCACCCCGAGGCGTGGAGCCGCACCACCGACGACCGTGTGGTCCGCCTGCATTTCACCACCGGGACTCCGGAGTGTTTCGGGGTGACCGCACGCGTCCACGAAACAGCCGACGACGTGGTCGTCGACCTGCGCTCCGGAACGCTGCCCCAGGCGGTGGGGCGGGCCTGCATCATGATCGCGGTGTTCGGGGGGCTGGATGTCCCGCTGCAGAATCCGCTGGGCGCACGGCGTGTGCTGAGCCTCGCCTGATCGGCGCTCGACAACCGCGGGTAGAACGTGTTCTAGTTCCTGGTGTGGCGGCCAACACTTTCTCCAGGGAAGAACTCGTAGCTGCGTTCGGGGAGTTCGAGAGGACGGTCGACCGCGCGGCGCAGACCCGCGACTGGGATCCATGGGTTGACCAGTACTCCGACGACATCCTCTACATCGAGCACGCGGCCGGGACGATGCGCGGCCGTGAGGAGGTGCGACCCTGGATCTGGAAGACCATGGAGACCTTCCCGGGCAGCTACATGACGTCGTTCCCGGCGCTGTGGCGGGTCTACGACGAAGCCTCGGCTCGCGTCATCTGCGAACTCGACAACCCGATGCGCGACCCGGGGGACGGCACGATCATCAGCGCCACCAACATCTCGATCGTCACCTACGCCGGTGACGGGAAATGGTGTCGGCAGGAGGACATCTACAACCCGCTGCGGTTCGTCTCGACGACGGTGAAGTGGTGCAGGAAGGCCGCGGAACTCGGCACGCTGCCCGATGTCGCAGCGGAGTGGATGGCCAAGTTCGGGCCCCAGAAGTGACCGGACCGTCTCCCGTCGCTTCGCTCGCCCCGGTCCTCGTGATCGGCGCCAACGGTTACCTCGGCAGCCACGTGACCCGTCGGCTGGTGGCCGACGGCCGGGACGTGCGGGTGATGGTGCGCGAGGGCGCGAACACCATCGGCATCGACGATCTGACGGTGACGCGGTTCATCGGGGACATCTGGGACGACGCGGTGCTGCGGCAGGCGATGACCGGCTGCGATGTCGTCTACTACTGCGTTGTGGACGCCCGCGGCTGGCTGCGTGATCCCGCACCGCTTTTCCGCACCAACGTCGAGGGCACCCGCAACGTCCTCGACGTCGCCGTGGAACCCGCTGTCGCCGAGAGGCTGGAGAAGTTCGTCTTCACCAGCAGCTATGTGACCGTGGGACGTCGGCGTGGCCGCGTCGCCACCGAGTCGGACACCATCTCCGACCGCGGATTGACGCCGTACGTCAGGTCGCGAGTGCAGGCCGAGGATCTGGTGCTGGACTACGCCCGCTCCCGGGGGCTGCCCGCCGTGGCCATGTGTGTGTCCACGACCTACGGCGCCGGTGACTGGGGACGCACCCCGCACGGCGCGATCATCGCCGGCGCGGCATTCGGCAAGCTGCCGTTCGTGATGAGCGGCATCGAACTCGAAGCGGTGGGCATCGACGACGCCGCCGACGCCATGGTGCTGGCAGCGGAGAAGGGCCGCGTCGGGGAGCGCTACCTGATCTCCGAGAGGATGATCTCCAACGCCGACGTGGTGCAGATCGCCGCCGACGCCGCGGGCGTCCCTGCGCCGACGAAGAAGATGCCGCTGGTGCTGTCCTACGTGCTGGCGGCGATGGGCAGCGTCAAAGCGCGGTTGAAGGGCACCGACGAACGCTTGTCGCTGGACTCGCTGCGCTTGATGCGCGCTGAGGCGCCCGTCGACTGCAGCAAGGCGAAGCGCGAATTGGGTTGGCAGCCAAGGCCGGTCGAGGAGTCCATCCGGGAAGCCGCGAAGTTCTGGGTGGGCCTGCGTGCTGCCAAACGGGCGAGCAAGCCCGCCGGTTGAGGACCGCGCTCCGGCTGCCACAATCGGTAGGTGTCCACCCGAGCGCCCATCAACGGCCACGTCTCGCACTGGTTCGACGGTGCGCCGGTCCCTCGGGACCCGCTGCCCGGCAGCCGTGAGGCCGACGTCTGCATCGTCGGTGCCGGGTACACCGGGCTGTGGACGGCCTACTACCTGAAGAAAGCCGATCCCGGGCTGCGCATCGTGGTGCTCGAGGCCCGGTTCGCCGGTTTCGGGGCGTCGGGCCGTAACGGGGGCTGGCTGTCGGGTCTGGTTCCCGGCGACCGGGAGCGGATGGCGCGCCGGCACGGGCGTGACGGCGTGGTGGCCTGGCAGCGGGCGCTCAACGAGGCCGTCGACGAGGTGATCGACGTCGCCGCCCGCGAGTCCATCGACGCCGGGATCGTCAAGGGCGGCACCCTCGAGATCGCCCGCAATCCGGCCCAGGCGTCGCGGCTGACCGCAGCTCTGGAGGCCGAACGGCGCTGGCAGATCGACGGTATCGAGGAGCTCACGAAAGAGGATGCCGCCCAGCGCATTCGACTCGACGGCGTCGTCGCGGCCTACCACAATCCGCACTGTGCCCGAATCCAACCGGCCATGCTGGCACGGGGCCTTGCCGACACCGTCGAAAGGCTCGGCGTCGCCGTCTACGAGCGCTCCCCGGTCCTCGAGATCAGCGCCGGCCGCGCATCCACGACGTGGGGGACGGTCAGCGCCCCGGTGGTCGTGCGCGCCACCGAGGGCTTCACCACGACCCTGCCCGGTCTGAAGCGTCGATGGCTCCCGATGAACAGTTCGATGATCGCCACCGACCCGATACCGGCAGCACGCTGGGACGAGATCGGCTGGCAGGGCCGGGAGACCCTGGGCGACACCGCGCACGGCTTCTTCTACGCCCAGCGCACGGCCGACGACCGGATCGCCCTCGGGGGGCGCAGCGTGCCGTACCGGTTCGGATCCAGAACCGACCGTGACGGACGGGTGCCCGAACACACCATCGCGCACCTGCGCGACACCCTGCACGCCATCCTCCCGCAGGTCGCCGACGTGCCGATCGCCCACGGCTGGTGCGGTGTGCTGGCGGTGCCGCGGGACTGGCAGGCGGGGGTCGACTACGACAGGGCGACCGGGCTGGGCTGGGCGGGTGGCTATGTCGGGCACGGCGTCACGGCCACCAACCTCGCGGCGCGCACCCTCGCCGATCTGATCCTGGACCGGACCACGCCGCTGACCGCCCTGCCGTGGGTCGGTCACCACTCACGCGCATGGGAACCGGAGCCGCTGCGGTGGTTGGGAGTGCGCGGAATGTACCTGGCGTACAAGGCCGCCGACCGGCACGAGGCCCGCGGGAGATCTCACACGTCCCCGATCGCGGTGGTGGCCGACAAGATCGCCGGGCGTCCGCACTAGATCTGTTCGGCGCGCTCCTTGAGCCGCTGCAGGGTGATCCTGATGTGTTCGGTGTTGGCGGCGGTGCGGTCCCTGATGCCGGTGGTCAGCGCCGCGGGCCTGAGAATCCACCGGGGTCGGCGGTCCCATGCGGATTCGGTGACGGTGCAGCCGACATCTGTCGCCGCGATGTCGTAGCGCCAGTGGGCGATCGGCACGATGCCGAAGGACCGTACATCGAAGGCGAACGCCCGGCCCGGATCGGCAGCGGTCACCGTGCACTTCGTGGTCCACGTGTGGGAGCCGTTGCGGTTCTGTCCCGAGAACACCGCCCCGGGGCTCGCGGTCTCTCCCTTTCGCCACTGCATCGTCTCGGCTTCTTCGGCCAGAGCGGCCAGCGTGGGCAGATCGGTGAGCAACGCGTACACCGCGGCGGGGTCGGCGGCGATCGTGACTGATCCCTGGGCGTCGGGTGCGGCCGATGAGGTCATATCGGGGATGTTATCGGCCACCGCTGTCGTTGAACGACGACGTGACCCGACCCGTACTCGAACCCACAGCCGAGCACCCCATCACCGTCGAACCGACAGGCGCCCGCGTCACCGTCCGCATCCACGGACAAGTGGTCGCCGAATCCGATGCCGCGCTCACCCTGCGGGAAGCCAGCTATCCCGCGGTGCAGTACATCCCGATCGCCGACGTCGTCGCCCAGTTGACCCGCAGCGACACCGAAACGTACTGCCCGTTCAAGGGGGACGCCGGCTACTACCACCTGCAGACCGCTGACGGAGGAACCGTCGACGACGCGGTGTGGACCTACGAGGAACCCTTCCCCGCGGTCGCCGCCATCGCAGGTCACGTCGCGTTCTATCCGGACAAGGCCGATGTCGGTGTAGACGCCTAGGCTGGCGTCGTGCCCAGCTCGGCCAGCGTGGTCTTCGACGGACCCGCCAGTCCGGGTCTGACGCTGTCACCGTTACGTCGCGGCAGGGGAGACCCCTGCTATCACGTCGGCGCCGACGGGGCGATCTGGCGGACCAGCGTGATGCGCAGCGGCGCGGTCACGGCCCGGATCTGCCGGGGGGCGCCCGACACCGTCGACTGCGAAGCCTGGGGGCCGGGTGCGGACGAGTTCACCGACGGGTTGCCCGCTCTACTGGGCGCCGACGACGACGCGACGGCGTTCCAGCCCGTCGAGCCGACCCTCGCTGCGGCCCGGCGTCGGGTCCCTCACCTACGGCTCGGTCGCACCGGCCGCGTCCTGGAAGCACTGCTACCCGCAATCTTGGAGCAGCGCGTCTACGGCATCGATGCGCACCGTGGCTGGCGTCGCCTGGTCACCCGGTTCGGCGCGCCGGCACCCGGACCGGGGCCTGCGCATCTGCGGGTCCCGCCGACCGCCGACGCCTGGCGGCGGATCCCGTCGTGGGAGTTCCACCGGGCCAACGTCGATCCCGGCCGGGCCCGCACGATGGTGGGATGCGCCCAGCGTGCGGATGCGCTGGAGAGGCTGGTCAAACGCCCCGCAGAAGCGGCGCGTGCGGCGTTGATGTCGCTGCCCGGCGTGGGGGAGTGGACGGCCGCCGAGACGGCGCAGCGGGCCTTCGGCGACGCCGACGCGCTGTCGGTCGGTGACTATCACCTCGCGAAGATGGTCGGTTGGAGCCTGCTCGGGCACCCGATCGACGACGCACAGATGCTCGACCTGCTCGAGCCGGTCCGTCCGCACCGGCACCGGGCGGTGCGGACGCTGGAAGCCAGTGGACTCGCCGTTAATCCGCGGTTCGGGCCGCGTGCGCCGATCCCGAATCTGGCCGAACTGTGACGCTCCCCGCACGTGATTATCGCCTTGTCCGCCCGGGTACACGACGCGGGACAAGCGAAGGAGCTGACCATGACTTCATTCACCGTGCCCGGCATGTCCGCAAAGGACGGCGCCGAGGTGGCAGAGCTGCTGCAGAAGGCGCTCAGCCGGTACAACGACCTGCACCTGACCCTCAAGCACATCCACTGGAACGTGGTGGGCCCGAACTTCATCGGTGTGCACGAGATGATCGACCCACAGGTCGAGCTGGTTCGCGGATACGCCGACGAAGTGGCCGAGCGCATCGCCGCCCTGGGCAAGTCACCGCTGGGTACTCCCGGAGCCATCATCAGCGACCGCACCTGGGACGACTACTCGGTCAACCGTGACACAGTGCTGGCCCACCTGGCCGCGCTCAACCTGGTCTACAACGGCGTCGTCGAGGACACCCGCAAGAGCATCGAGGTGCTCGGCGACCTCGATCCGGTGTCCGAGGACATGCTGATCGGCCACGCGGGTGAACTCGAGAAGTTCCAGTGGTTCGTGCGGGCACACCTGGAGAACGCCGGTGGCGAGTTGGTCACCGAGGGCGCCGCCAGCGAGAAGGCTGCAGCGAGCAAAGCCAAGAAGAAGTCCTAGAGATTCACCGATACGCGGTCAGTCGGGCCGTCAAGGCGACCCTGCCGTCGGCCCCGACTGCCTGCGTCTCCGCCACCCCGCTGCGGCGACCCGCATGCAGCGGTCTGGCGACGTAGTGGGCTTCGGCGCCGCCGTGGAACGGCCGTAGAAAATTCACCCGGAGCGAGGCGGTGCGGAACAGCGTTTCCGCGCCGTCTCGATTCAGTGCCGCGGAACCGACCAGTTCGAGTCCCATCGACGACACCCCGCCGTGCACCGCGCCCACTGCGTTGTTGAGAACCGGGTCGTCGTGCTGCATCAGAACCGTTGCGGTTCCCCCGGTTTCACCGATCTGCACTGCCATCAGTTCGGCCAGCGTCGCGCCGACCGTCGACCCCGCGGGGCCGTCGGGCCACGTGGCCACGTCGTCGGGAACGCTGATGTAGAAGGAGCGGACCGTCGCGGTCGCGACGATGTCGTCGCCGACGCTGAGTTCACACAACGCCAACGCCGAAGTGCCCTTCCGGCCCAGCGGGCGCGATGTGCCCACGACCTGGTCGTCGGGGTGGCGGTTGATCACGTCGACGGCGTCGGGCGTCACCTCGAGGGACAACTCGCTCGAGACCGTCCACTCTCGCGGCGCACGGCGACCGTGATTGCTCAAACCGCCGATATGGTCGACCAGCATCGCCAGCGGGGCGATCGTCGGCGCGCCGGTCAGCGGATTGAGCATGCCCGCGGCCGGAATGGAGGCGACGCAGCGCTGTGGGCCCTCGTCGGTGGTGTCGATCCCGAAGCGACCGAGCGGGGTGTTCAGCGGGTGAGGCACCCCTGCAGCCTGACGGCAGGCGCGATCAGCCCATACCCGGGGTGGGTATATCGAATGCCCGGCCACGGCACCCGGAGCCGTCGAGCCGTCGGCAAGCGCCCCAGGCCTCCGCCGCGGCAGACAAAACCGCTGGCGGACAGCGGAATACGGCACGCCGCCAACACCGCGGGCGATTCGGTTGCCCGAGGCGATGTCCGGTGCCCCCGCGACGGGTTTCTAAGAATCCGACTAAGCTTTTGCGCAAATTTTGCGGACGGCGTCGTTGCAGCACAGAATGAGAAAAAAATGTGCACAGCAAAGTTTCTTTCGATCAGGTCGCTGGGGGTGATCTTTCCCTCACCCGTGGCCACTGATTCCTGGCGCAGCGAAAAGGATGCCGCGGCAACGTTATTGGCCCGTAACCGGGGCGGGAACGCATTGCCCGGACGACGCAGCCGGCGAATCTACTTAGGGCGGACTAAGTTGGCATGTCAGTGGCCCTTTGTCATATCGTTTTCACCACTTGTGGCGAGTGGGAAAAGGGCCGTCGTTCGGTGCTGCACGAAGGTACCTCCATCGCCATACCGGCTAACGCTCTCGTCGACGGTTGCCGTCCCTGCGCTCCGCGAAGGCGTGTGCACGAAAATAAGGTAGGTGGGAATGGCGCCCAGTCGTCAAGGGCTGTACAACCCCGCGTTCGAGCACGATGCGTGCGGCGTGGCGATGGTGGCCGACATGCACGGCCGTCGCAGCCGCGACATCGTCGACAAGGCCATCACCGCCCTGCTGAACCTCGAGCACCGAGGCGCCCAGGGCGCGGAGCCGAACACCGGCGACGGTGCCGGCATCCTGCTGCAGGTGCCCGATGATTTCCTGCGGGCGGTCGTCGACTTCGAACTGCCCGAACCGGGCGCCTACGCCACCGGTATCGCCTTCCTGCCGCAATCGTCGAAGGACGCGGCCACCGCGTGCGAGTCGGTGGAGAAGATCGCCGAGGCCGAGGGGCTGCACGTTCTCGGATGGCGCGACGTGCCGACCGACGACTCCTCGCTCGGGGCGCTGGCCCGCGACGCGATGCCGACCTTCCGCCAGGTGTTCATCGCCGGCGCGTCCGGAATGGATCTGGAACGCCGCGCCTACGTGGTGCGCAAACGAGCTGAACACGAGCTCGGCACCAAAGGGCCCGGTCAGGACGGCCCGGGCCGCGAAACCGTCTACTTCCCAAGCCTTTCCGGTCAGACCTTCGTGTACAAGGGGATGTTGACGACACCGCAGCTGCGAGCGTTCTACCTCGACCTGCAGGACGACCGCCTGACCAGCGCATTGGGCATCGTGCACTCGCGGTTCTCCACCAACACCTTCCCGTCGTGGCCGCTGGCGCACCCCTTCCGCCGGGTTGCGCACAACGGTGAGATCAACACCGTGACCGGCAACGAGAACTGGATGCGGGCCCGGGAAGCGCTGATCAAGACCGATGTGTTCGGCGGCCAGGATCTCGACAAGATCGTCCCGGTCTGCACCCCGGGGGCATCGGACACCGCACGCTTCGACGAGGTGCTCGAACTGCTGCATCTGGGCGGACGCAGTCTGCCGCACGCCATGCTGATGATGATCCCGGAGGCCTGGGAGCGCCACGAGTCGATGGACCCCGCCCGCCGGGCCTTCTACCAGTACCACGCCTCGCTGATGGAGCCGTGGGACGGCCCCGCGTCGGTGTGCTTCACCGACGGAACCGTCATCGGCGCAGTGCTGGACCGCAACGGCCTGCGCCCGTCGCGGATCTGGGTGACCAGTGACGGCCTGGTGGTGATGGCGTCGGAGGCCGGTGTCCTCGACCTCGATCCCGCCACCGTCGTCAAGAAGATGAGGCTGCAGCCCGGCCGCATGTTCCTCGTCGACACCGCGCAGGGCCGGATCGTCGCCGACGAGGAGATCAAGGCCGAACTCGCCTCCGAGCAGCCGTACCGGGAGTGGCTCGACGCCGGGTTGTTCAACGTCGACGAGCTGCCGCCGGGTGACTACGTGCGCATGCCGCACCACCGCGTCGTGCTGCGTCAGCAGGCGTTCGGATACACCTACGAAGAGTTGAACCTGCTGGTCGCGCCGATGGCGCGAACCGGCGCCGAAGCCCTCGGGTCGATGGGCACCGACACCCCCGTCGCGGTGTTGTCGGCGCGGCCCCGGATGTTCTACGACTACTTCCAGCAGTTGTTCGCCCAGGTGACCAACCCGCCGCTGGACGCCATCCGCGAAGAGGTCGTGACCAGCCTGTCGGGCACCGTCGGTCCGGAGGGCGACCTGCTCAATCCGGGCGCCGCGTCGTGCAGGCAGATCGTCCTGCCGCAGCCCATCCTGCGTAATGCCGAGCTCTCGAAGCTGATCTGTGTCGACCCCGACCACGAGATCCGGGGCCACAAGCACGGGTTGCGCGCGGC
Organism: Mycobacterium sp. DL; assembly: GCF_039729195.1. Taxonomy (NCBI): domain Bacteria; kingdom Bacillati; phylum Actinomycetota; class Actinomycetes; order Mycobacteriales; family Mycobacteriaceae; genus Mycobacterium; species Mycobacterium sp. DL. The sequence goes on along the minus strand of NZ_CP155796.1, from coordinate 5,809,420 downwards.
GGTGATCCGCTGTCTGTACCCGGTGAACCGCGGCGGTCAGGGCCTCAAGGAGGCGCTCGACAACGTCCGCGCCAAGGTGTCGTCGGCGATCCGCGACGGCGCACGCATCATCGTGCTGTCCGACCGCGAGTCCAACGAGCAGATGGCGCCCATCCCGTCGCTGCTGAGCGTGTCGGCCGTGCATCACCACCTGGTGCGGGAACGCACCCGCACCCAGGTCGGCCTGGTCGTCGAGGCGGGCGACGCCCGCGAGGTGCACCACATGGCGTGCCTGGTCGGCTTCGGCGCCGCGGCGATCAACCCCTACATGGCATTCGAGTCCATCGAAGACATGGTCGATCGCGGAGTGATCGCCGACATCTCCAGCGATCAGGCCAAGGCCAACTACGTCAAGGCTGCCGGCAAGGGCGTGCTCAAGGTGATGTCCAAGATGGGCATCTCCACCCTGGCCTCCTACACCGGTGCCCAGCTCTTCCAGGCCATCGGTATCAGCCAGAAGGTGCTCGACGAGTACTTCACCGGACTGTCGTGTCCGGTCGGCGGCATCGACCTCGACGACATCGCCGACGATGTCGCCGCGCGGCATGCGCTGGCCTACCTGGACCGGCCCGACGAGTGGGCGCACCGCGAACTCGAGGTCGGCGGCGAATACCAGTGGCGCCGCGAGGGCGAGTACCACCTGTTCAACCCCGATACGGTGTTCAAGCTGCAGCACGCGACGCGCACCGGGCAGTACTCGATCTTCAAGGAGTACACGTCGCTGGTCGACGACCAGAGTGAGCGGATGGCCTCGCTGCGCGGGTTGCTGAAGTTCCGCGAGGGTGACCGTGCGTCCGTACCGATCGACGAGGTGGAATCCGCCGCCGAGATCGTCAAGAGGTTCTCGACCGGGGCGATGAGCTACGGCTCGATCTCCGCCGAAGCCCACGAGACGCTCGCCATCGCGATGAACCGACTCGGTGGACGGTCGAACTCAGGTGAGGGCGGTGAGTCCGTGTCGCGGTTCGACCGCGAGGAGAACGGCGACTGGCGCCGCAGTGCCATCAAACAGGTCGCCTCGGGCCGGTTCGGCGTGACCAGCCACTACCTGTCCAACTGCACCGACATCCAGATCAAGATGGCCCAGGGCGCCAAACCCGGTGAGGGCGGCCAGCTTCCGGGGCACAAGGTGTACCCGTGGGTGGCCGAGGTGCGCCACTCGACCCCCGGCGTCGGCCTGATCTCGCCGCCGCCGCACCACGACATCTACTCGATCGAGGATCTGGCCCAGCTGATCCACGATCTGAAGAACGCGAACCCGCAGGCGCGGGTGCACGTGAAGCTGGTGAGCGAGAACGGCGTCGGGACCGTCGCCGCCGGAGTTTCCAAAGCGCACGCCGACGTCGTGCTGATCTCCGGTCATGACGGCGGCACCGGCGCCACCCCGCTGACGTCCCAGAAGCATGCGGGCGCTCCGTGGGAGCTGGGCCTGGCGGAGACCCAGCAAACGTTGCTGCTCAACGGTTTACGGGACCGCATCGTCGTCCAGGTCGACGGCCAGCTCAAGACCGGCCGCGACGTCGTGGTCGCCGCGCTGTTGGGCGCCGAGGAGTTCGGGTTCGCCACCGCGCCGCTGGTGGTGGCGGGCTGCATCATGATGCGTGTCTGCCACCTCGACACCTGCCCGGTGGGGGTGGCCACGCAGAACCCGGAATTGCGCAAGCGATTCAACGCCAAGCCTGAATTCGTCGAGAACTTCTTCATGTTCATCGCCGAGGAAGTCCGCGAGCTGATGGCGCAGTTGGGATTCCGCACCGTCAACGAGATGGTCGGACAGGTCGGCGCACTCGACACCGCCCAGGCCGCCAAGCACTGGAAGGCCCACAAATTAGACCTCGCGCCGGTGCTGCACGAGCCCGAATCGGCGTTCATGAACCAGGATCTGTACTGCAGTTCGCGCCAGGACCACGGTCTGGACAAGGCGCTGGACCAGCAGTTGATCGCGCAGTGCCGGGAAGCACTGGATTCCGCTTCACCGGTGCGGTTCTCGACGACGATCAGCAACGTCAACCGCACAGTCGGCACGATGCTCGGCCATGAGGTGACCAAAGCGTATGGCGGTCAAGGACTTCCTGACGGCACGATCGACATCACCTTCACCGGCTCGGCGGGCAACAGCTTCGGGGCGTTTGTGCCCAGCGGCATCACGCTTCGGGTGTACGGCGACGCCAACGACTACGTCGGCAAGGGCCTGTCCGGTGGTCGGGTGGTGGTCCGGCCGTCCGAGGGGGCGCCCGCTGACTATGTGGCCGAGGACAACATCATCGCCGGCAACGTGATCCTCTTCGGTGCCACCAGCGGCCGGTTGTTCCTGCGCGGTCAGGTCGGTGAGCGATTCGCCGTGCGTAACTCCGGCGCGCACGCGGTCGTCGAGGGTGTCGGCGACCACGGGTGTGAGTACATGACCGGCGGCCGGGTGGTCATCCTGGGCCCGACCGGCCGCAACTTCGCCGCGGGAATGTCCGGCGGTGTCGGTTTCGTCTACGACCCCGATGAGGTGCTGGCCGACAACCTCAACGCCGAGATGGTGGAACTCGAGGCACTCGAGGATTCCGAGTCCGAAGACGCCGTGTGGCTGCGCGGCATGATCCAGGAGCATGTTGACGCTACCGATTCGGCGGTGGGACAACGGATTCTGGCCGATTGGAGCGTTGAATTGAGGCACTTCAAGAAGGTGATGCCGCGCGACTACAAGCGCGTGCTGGAGGCGATTGCCGAGGCCGAACAGACCGGCGCGAACGTGGACGAGGCGATCATGGCGGCCGCGAATGCCTGATCCCCGCGGATTCCTGAAGGTCACCCGTCGCGAGACCCCGCCCCGGCGTCCGGTCGACCTGCGGCTGCGCGACTGGAAAGAGGTCTACGACGAGTTCTCCCACGACACGCTCAAGTCGCAGGCAGGCCGATGCATGGACTGCGGTATCCCGTTCTGCCACAACGGGTGCCCGCTGGGAAACCTCATCCCCGAGTGGAACGACCTGGTGCGTACCGATCGGTGGCGTGATGCCATCGAGCGGTTGCACGCGACCAACAACTTCCCCGAGTTCACCGGTCGGCTGTGTCCGGCACCGTGCGAGGGCTCGTGCGTGCTGGGTATCAACCAGGACCCGGTGACCATCAAGCAGGTCGAGGTCGAGATCATCGACAACGCCTTCAACGAGGGCTGGGTGGTGCCACTGCCACCGGATCGGTTGACCGGCAAGACCGTCGCCGTCGTGGGCTCCGGACCCGCGGGTTTGGCTGCGGCGCAACAGTTGACGCGGGCCGGGCATACGGTGACCGTTTTCGAGCGGGACGACCGGATCGGCGGTCTGCTGCGTTACGGCATCCCGGAGTTCAAGATGGAGAAGCGCCACATCGACCGGCGCCTCGATCAGATGCGCGCCGAGGGCACCGAGTTCCGCACCGGCGTCAACGTGGGTGTGGACGTCACCGCCGCAGAGCTGCGCTCCCAGTTCGACGCGGTGGTACTGGCCGGCGGGGCGACCGCACGCCGTGACCTGCCGATCCCGGGCAGGGACTTCGAGGGTATTTACCAGGCCATGGAGTACCTGCCCTGGGCGAACCGGGTCCAGTTGGGTGACTCGGTGGTCGACGACGACGGTCAGCCGCCCATCACGGCCAAGGGCAAGAACGTCATCATCATCGGTGGTGGCGACACCGGGGCGGACTGCCTGGGGACCGCCCACCGGCAGGGTGCGGCCAGCGTGCATCAGTTCGAGATCATGCCGCGGCCCCCCGAGACACGGGCGGATTCGACCCCGTGGCCGACCTACCCGCTGATGTTCAGGGTGACCTCCGCGCACGAAGAGGGCGGTCAGCGGGTTTATTCGGTGAACACCGAACAGTTCCTGGGCGACGACGGCAAGGTGACCGCACTGCGCGGCCACGAGGTCGAGATGAAGGCCGGCAAGTTCGAGAAGATCGACGGGACCGATTTCGAGTTACCCGCCGACCTGGTGCTGCTGGCCATGGGATTCACCGGTCCGGAACGTGAAGGGCTGCTGTCCGATCTGCGGGTCGAGATGTCCGACCGCGGCAACGTCGCCCGCGACGATGCCTTCGCCACGTCGGTGCCAGGGGTCTACGTCGCCGGCGACATGGGACGCGGACAGTCTCTGATCGTCTGGGCGATAGCCGAGGGGCGCGCCGCGGCCGCCGGTGTGGACCGCTATCTGATGGGGCGTACTGCGTTGCCGGCGCCGATCAAGCCGACCATGGTGCCGCAGCGATGAGCGCTTGCGCCGGTCAGCGCTTGCGCCTCTCAGCGTCGAGTGTGACCTGAGGGCTGTGCACGGGGGCGGTTTCACGACCCTGGTCTCACTTTCGCCACCGTGACCGGTTTCACACCGTCACTTCCGTCACATTGACCACTCCAGTCACAATAAAAACATCCGATCTTTACTCGGCGTGCCTCCTTCAGTTAGCCAGCGCGGAGGTATCTAATGACTCGGTAAGGGCGCTGCGGTAAGGTGGCTCCCCGGTCCAGCTATTGGAACACCGCAGGAGTAATCACCGTGTATAACAACCCGATCGCCCGGTACCGGGTGGGGCGTATGGCCTGGTCATTGTTCCGTCACCCTGTCAAGAGCCGGGAATTCCCGGCAAAGCACGAGCGGTTGATCACCGCTGACGAACTCCTCCGTTACGGCGTCTAGCGAACTTGCGGCCGGCAGATTCGCCCCTGCGGCGGCCGGTCGCCACATGTTTGCCTGATCGTTATCGGTCTGTGACCGTCACTGGCCTTTGCTGGCGAGCAAGCCGGATTCGGTGATCGCCGAGGCCAGCGGTTCCAAGATCGACGGGTCGTAAGGCGGCGGCAGGTAGATGATCGCCAGATCCAATCCCTCAGCGCCCAAGGCGATGGCATCCTCGACCACCTTGCGGTGATTGTGGTCCTCGCCGAGCCGGATATGGGCCGACAGCGTGATGTCCTTCGGATCCCGGCCGACATCGGCGCAGTGCGCGGCGAGCACGTCGCGCTTGCGGGCGAACTCCTGCGGCGTGCCACCCACGAAGTTCCAGTGATCGGCGTACTGCGCGGTGATCCGCAGCGTGCGCTTCTCGCCGCTGCCGCCGATGCAGATCGGAGGGTGGGGTCGCTGCGGGCCTTTGGGCTCGTTGCGGGCGTCGACGAGCTGATAGAACTTGCCGTCGAACGTGGTGGTCTCCTGCGTCAGGAGACCCTTGAGCACCTGGCACGCCTCCTCGAAGCGGTCGAATCGCTCGGTGATGCTGCCGAGTTCGATGCCGTAGGCGCCGGACTCCTCCTCGTTCCAGCCCGCCCCGATCCCCAGCTCGAGGCGGCCGCCGGACACGATGTCCAAGGCCGAGGCCATATTGGCCAGGACTGCCGGGTGGCGGTATTGGATGCCGGTGACAAGCACGCCGACCCGGAGTCGGGTGGTGGCCTGGGCGAGCGCGGTCAGCGTCACCCAGCCCTCCAGGCAGGGACCGGTGGGGTCGGAGAAGATCGGATAGAAATGATCGAAGGTCCAGCCCGACTCGAACACATCGATGTCGTCGGCGGCCTTCCAGACGGCGAGCATGTCCGACCAGGTGGTGTTCTGGGGTGATGTTTTGAAGGCGAAGCGCACGTGTACCGAGATTAGTCGCGTTTCCTGGGCGGTACCTGGCACGAGCGATGAGTTTCGGCCCGACCGCAGGTCGATAACCGCATGATCGATTTGACCGAACCGTGCCGCCGCACGATCGAGGTACTGGCCCACGTCAGAGACGACCAGCTCGATGCTGCCACCCCGTGCACCGATATGACGTTGCGGGAGTTGGTGGCGCACATCGGGGCGCTGTCCGTGGCGTTCGCCGCGGCAGCCCGCAAGGAGCTCGGGCCGCTGACCGACACACCGCCCGAGGAAGTGGTTGGCCTGGAGCAGGATTGGCGCAGGAGCTATCCCGAGCACCTCGCCGCGCTGGCGCAGTCCTGGACCCGGCCCGACGCCTGGACGGGGATGACCCGGGCGGGTGGCGTCGACCTGCCGGGTGACGTGGCAGGGTCGGTGGCCCTGGCAGAGGTGGTCATCCACGGCTGGGATGTGGCCCGGGCTACCGGCCAGCCCTACGACGTCGATGCGGCCACTGCCCAGGCCTGTCTGACCCATCTCGCGCAGTTCGACACGTCAGGAACGGAAGGACTCTTCGGACCCGCGGTTGCGGTCCCGGACGACGCGCCCGTCATCGATCGCATCGTCGGGCTCAGCGGGCGTGATCCGCGATGGGCCGCGGGTTGAGCACAGCCCGGCGGGGATGCCTCAGCTGGCGACCAGATAGACCACCGAAGCCAGCGCGAACGACATGAAGCCGATCGCCGTGGCCACCACCGTCCACGTCTTCAACGTCGTCACCGTGTCGAAGCCGCAGAACCGCCCGATCAACCAGAAGCCGGAGTCGTTCACGTGGGAGAACGTGATCGAACCGGCGCAGATGCCGACGACGACCGCCGCCAGCGGAATAGCGCCGAGGTTCATCTCGGCCACGGCGGGCGCCATGATCGAACCCGCGGTGGTCGCCGCGACGGTGGCCGAGCCCTGCGCCACCCGGAAGATGATCGCGATGAGGAAGCCGGCGAGCATGACCGGCAGGCCCACGGCGTCCAGGCCGTCGGCCAGGGTCTGACCGATTCCGGTCTCGGTGAGGATTCTGCCGAAGGCGCCGCCCGCCCCGGTGATCAGGATGATCGAGCAGACCGGCGCCAGCGCATCGTCGACGAGGTTCTCCAGCACGCCGCCGATCGGCTCGCCGCGTCGTCGTCGGGGCACGACATACAGCAGCACCATCGCCAGCAGGACGGTGATCAACAGTGCCATCGAAGTCGTCCCGATCAACCGGGAGAGCTGGAACGCGATGCTGTCGTCGCTCACGGCGCCATCTGCCTCGAGCGTGGAGAACACCGTGTTGAAGAAGATCAACACCAGAGGCAGCAGCAGGACGAAGATGATCGTCCAGAAGCCCGGCCGCTCGTCCTCCGGGTAGTCCTTGGGATCGCCGAGCAGGTTCGGCACCGGCATGTTCGGATAGCGCTTGGCGATGAGCAGGCCCAGTCGGTAGCCGGCGAGGTACCACGTCGGCAGGCCGACGAGCAGCGCAACGATGACCACCATCCCGACGTCGGCACCCATCACCGTCGCCGCGGCCGTCGGGCCGGGATGCGGAGGAGTCAGCGCGTGCATCATCAGGAATGCGCCGATGGACGGCAGCACATAGAGCATGAACGATCCGCCCAGCCGCCGAGCCACGGTGTAGATGATGGGCAGCATGACGATGAAACCGGCATCGAGGAAGATCGGGAAGGCGTAGAACAGCGAGGCCACGGCAAGAGCCAGCGGTGCTCGGTCCTCGCCGAACCTCTGCAGCATCCTGTCGGCCAATGTCTGTGCGCCACCGGTCATCTCGACCAGTCGCCCGAGTACCGCGCCGAAGCCGACGAGCAACGCCACCGCCCCGACGGTGGTACTGAAGCCGTCGATCACCACGCTGACGACGTCGCCCATGCTGATGCCCGCCGCCAGGCCGGTCAGCACGCTGACCACGATCAGCGAGAAGAACGCGTGCAACCTGACCTTGATGATCAGGAACAGCAGCACGAGGATGGCGACGAGGGCGATGGCGACGAGCAGGGCGGCTGGCCGCTCCGCGAGAACTACTTCGTCCATGGGGGTTTCCTTACGGGGTTGGCAGACGAGGAAGGCGGTCGTCGACGCAGCCGCCTGATCTTGGGCGGTCAGGATCCTTTCGGCGCAGGCCCGAGCTCGCGCAGCAGATCACCCATGCGGGAGTACGCCTTGTTCCGGTAGGCGATGACTGCGGCCTTCGTGTCGTCGTCGAAGTCGCCGGTCAGGCCCTTGCCGTTCTTGGTCCCTTCGCGGCCGCCGGCAACGGCGTCCGTGAGCAGCTTCGGGGTGGCCATGCGCTCGCCGAACTCGTTCTCCAGGGTGGTGTAACCCTTGGCGTACACCGGGAGTCCGGCTTGGTCGGCGATGGCGAACGGTCCGAAGAAGCCGAGCCGGAAACCGAAGGTGGTGCGCACGATGGTGTCGACGTCCTCCACCGAAGCGACGCCCTGCTCAACGATGAGAGTCGCCTCCTTGAGCAGCGCGTACTGCAGGCGGTTCAGCGCCATGCCGGGTGTGTCGGCGACCTGGGCACCCTCGCGGCCGGCACGCACCAGGAGGTCCTTGACCGAGTCGATGACCTCCTGGGTGGTGGCCTCGCCGGCGACCAGCTCGACTCCGGGAATGAACGGTGCGGGGTTGGAGAAGTGCACGGTGAGGAACCGCTCGGGGTTGGTGACCGCGTCCACCAGCACCTTGACCGGGATGGTGGAGGTGTTGGTACCGATGATCGTGTCGGGGCGGGCGCTCTTGCAGATCCGCTCCAGGACTTCCTTTTTGACCTCGGGGTCTTCGAACACGGCTTCCATCACGAAGTCGACATCGGAGACCGCGTCGTCCAGGCTGGCGCCGGCGGTCAGGTTGCTCATGATGGTCTCTGCGCTGCCCGGGCCGAACAGTCCCTGTTCCTCGAACTCCCCGGCCTCCTTCTCCAACCTCGCGAGAGCCTCGTGGGTGGCTTCTACGCTGACGTCGGCTATCTGAACCTCGAAGCCGTTCAGGGCGAGAACCTGGGCGATTCCGCCGCCCATGTAGCCGGCGCCGACGACTGTGACGGTGTTGATCTTGCGCATGCGATGTCCTTCGGGGTTGGAGGTCAGGCGAGTGCGGATGTGAGAACCTGCTCGATGTACTCCCGGTTCTCGGCGCACACGCCCAGGGAGTCAGAGCCGTAGTGCTCGCAGCAGAACGGCCCGGTGTAGCCGAGTTCGAGTGCGAGCCGGATCATTTGGCGATAGTTGATGTATCCGTGTTTGAGCGGCAGTGGCGCGGAGCTGTACGCCCCGGTTGCGGGGTCGTAGTCGCGCGAGTAGTTCTTGATGTGCCAGAAGTTGGAGTACGGAAGGACTTTGGCGAACATCTCGCTGAAGTGTGGCATCGGCCGGTGCAGCCGGATCAGGTTGCCCAGGTCCGGGTTGAGACCTACGGCGTCGTGGTCCACGTCGCGCAGGAAGCTGACGGCCTCGTCCGGTGTCCCGATGTAGGTGTCCTCGTACATCTCGAGGCTGAGTTCGATCCCATTGGTCCGGGCATGGTCACCCAACTCGCGGATGCGTTCCACCGCCAGGTCGCGCAGCGCGGGGTCGTCGACGTGCCCCTCCACCAACCAGAACCAGATCTGCTCGCCCTGCTCGGGGGTGATCGCCTGCATGAATCCGGTGTTCACGATGGTGGCACCGAAGGATGGCGCCAGATCGATGAGGCGGTGCGCGTCGGCGAGGTTCTGGGGGCCGTTGGTCACGTCGACCACCGAATTGCGGGTCATCGAGATCGACGAGATCGCCAGACCCTCGTCTCCCAGGACGGTGCGGAACTCCTCGACACGATCGTCCGACAGGGCGGCCAACGGAACCCACGCATCGGTGGGATCGATGTAGTCGAACCCGAGTTCGCGGACTTGGCGCAGCTGCGCGGCCCACACCGAGGCCGGCGCGTCCTTGATGTGGCCGCCGTCGGGTGCGCGATTGCCGAACCCGAGCATGTTGGCCGCGATCGGCCAGGTGTGAGCCGAATGCATACGGACCTCCGTCGTGATCTAGATCATGGGGTGATCTAGATCATATAGGATATAGGCCAGCAGGTGCCCGATGTCAATGCCGGGTTAAACTCTGTCCCCTGGATCAGAGCGCGTCTGCGTCGGTGGTGACACCGGCGAAATGCGGAAAGGCCCGAGGTGGGAGCCGACGAGTACGCGATGCCTGTGCGCAGCACGCTTGTCGACCAGGTCTACGAGCGCCTGATGGACCTGCTCCTCGACGGCACGCTGCACTCCGGAGATCCGATCAGCATCGACGGGACGGCACGGCACCTGGGCGTCTCGCCCACGCCGGTGCGCGAGGCATTGGCCCGTCTCGAGTCCACCGGAAATGTCGTCCGGGTGGCCATGCGCGGGTACCGCGTGCCGGAGATGCCCGATGCCAAGGAGATCGCGGACATCATGGATGCCCGTCTGCTCATCGAGTCCCAGTTGGCGGAACTGGCCTGTGCCAGGGCCGATGCCGGCCTGTTGGACGCCCTGGAGAACGCGATCGCCGAGCAGGAACGGGCACCGCACACCTCCGATGCCGCGGCGATCAGGGCCTACCACCGTGCAGACGAGCGTTTCCACCGGCTGATCGCCGAACATGCCGACAACGGTGCGCTGTTGCGCGCCTATGACGCACTGGGCGGCCACGGGCAGCGGTTCCGGCTGTTCATCGGCGTGGGCGTCCAGGATTCGGCGTGCGCGATCGCCGAGCACCGCGAGCTTCTGGCCGCGCTGCGGCGGGGGTACGGCCCCGAGGTGTACCGCATCATGCACACCCACATCGGGGGCGTGAAGGAACGTGCTCTGGCCGAGCACGCACAGGCCGTGCGGATCAGGCCGACGCGCAACGCCGACGGGCGCCTGCAGAACGGCGATCTACCCGACCGGTGATTTAGTGCCCGCAAATCCTATAGGATTGTGAGATCGAACACTGGGTCGGTCAGCTCCTAGCGGCGCTGACCGGCGCACGGCGCATCCGAAGGACGGAACAATGACGTACCTCCTCAACTCTCCAGACGACTTCGCCGACGAGGCGGTTCATGGCCTCGTGGCCTCCCACCCCGAACTCCTCGCCGAGGTCCCCGGTGGAGTGGCCCGCGCGACGCAGACGCCCCAGGGGCAGCCCGCACTCGTGATAGGCGGCGGGTCCGGGCACTATCCCGCCTTCGCCGGGTGGGTCGGCCCCGGTATGGGCCACGGCGCGCCCTGCGGCAACATCTTCTCCTCGCCCTCTGCCTCGGAGGTGTACTCCGTGGTGCGCAACGCCGAGAACGGCGGCGGCGTCATCCTGGGTTTCGGCAACTACGCCGGGGACGTCCTGCACTTCGGTCTCGCCGCGGAAAAGCTGCGTCACGAGGGAATCGACGTGCGCATCGTCACCGTCAGCGACGACATCGCCTCCAACGAGCCGGAGAACCACCGCGACCGCCGGGGCGTCGCCGGTGACCTACCCGTCTTCAAGATCGCCGGGGCGGCCATCGAGACCGGTGCGGATCTCGACGAAGCCGAGCGGGTGGCCTGGAAAGCTAACGACGCGACTCGTTCGTTCGGTTTGGCGTTCGACGGGTGCACGCTGCCCGGGGCCGAAGGGCCGCTCTTCCACGTCGAGAAGGGACAGATGGGCGTGGGACTCGGAATCCACGGCGAGCCGGGCGTGCGGGACGACCGTCTCGGCACCGCGGCCGAGGTCGCCGACCTGCTGTTCGACCAACTAATGACCGAAGAGCCGGAGCGCGGCGAGCACGGATACGACGGCCGAGTCGCAGTGATCCTGAACGGGCTCGGCACGGTGAAGTACGAAGAGCTCTTCGTCGTTTACGGGCGCATCGCCCAACGCCTCGAGGAAAAGGGTCTCACCGCCGTGCGCCCGGAGGTCGGCGAGTTCGTCACCAGCCTCGACATGGCCGGCCTGTCGCTGACGCTGGTGTTCCTCGACGAGGAACTGGAAAAGCTGTGGATGGCACCGGTGGAGACGCCCGCCTACCGACGCGGGGCGATGCCGGATGTGGAACGTCCTGCGCGCAAAAGCATCTGGGACGCGGCCGAGGCGGAGATCCCGCAGTCGAGCGAGGACTCCCGGGCCTGCGCCCAGCGCATCGTCTCAGTGCTGGAGACCTTTCAGACGGTGTGCGCCGAGAACGAGGCCGAACTGGGCCGCCTCGACGCGGTCGCCGGCGACGGTGATCACGGCCAGGGGATGGCGTTCGGCTCTCGCGGCGCTGCACAAGCTGCCCGCGCGGCCGCCGAACAGGGCGCCGGCGCTCGGACCACGCTGCTGCTGGCCGGTCAGGCATGGGCCGACTCGGCCGGGGGCACTTCGGGCGCCCTCTGGGGGGCGGCGCTGACCAGCGCCGGGGGTGTCTTCTCCGACACCGACAAGGGCAACGATCACAACGTCGTCGACGCGGTCAGCGCGGGGATCGACGCCATCATGCGGTTGGGCGGCGCAAAGCCGGGTGACAAGACCATGGTCGACGCCGCCGTGCCGTTCCGCGACGCCCTGGCCGACGCCTTCGGAGCCGAGGCAGGACCGGCCATCACGACCGCAGCCGGCGTGGCCCGCGATGCGGCCGACAAAACAGCGGACATCACGGCGCGGTTGGGCCGCGCGCGGGTTCTCGGGGACAAGAGTGTCGGGACCCCGGACCCTGGCGCGCTGTCGTTCTCGATGCTGATGGCTGCCCTCGGCGAGCATCTGAGCCGCTGAACCGAACCCCTGGAAGGAGCGAACCATGGCACTGAGAATCGTGGTCGGCGGCGACAACGCCGGATTCAACTACAAAGAGGCGCTGCGCAAGGACCTCGAGGCCGACGACCGGGTGGAGGTGGTGGCCGACGTCGGTGTCGGCGACCCACAGGACGACACGGCCTACCCCAACGTGGCCGTCGCTGCCGCCGAGAAGATCGCCAACGGCGAGGCCGACCGTGCGCTGCTGATCTGCGGAACCGGTCTGGGCGTTGCGATTTCAGCGAACAAGGTCAAAGGCGTCCGCGCCGTGACCGCCCACGACATCTACTCGGTGCAACGGTCCGTGCTGTCGAACAACGCGCAGGTGCTGTGCATGGGCGAGCGGGTCGTGGGGCTGGAGCTGGCGCGAACGCTGGTCAAGGAATGGCTCGGTCTGGAGTTCGACCCGCAGTCCTCCTCTGCGGCCAAGGTCGATGCCATCTGCGCGTACGAGGGTGACTGACACGGGGGTGATCGGCGTGGGCCCGTTGTGGGTGGGCACCAGCTGGAAGATGAACAAGGGACTCACCGAGTCCCGCAGCTACGTCCGGGCACTGTCCGACCATGTCGGACGGAAAGGCCTTCCAGGCGTACAGCCTTTTGTCATCCCGTCGTTCACTGCGCTCGCCGCCGCGCGCGATGAGTTGGGAGCCGATTCGCCGGTTCTGCTCGGTGCGCAGAACGCGCACTGGGAGGACGCCGGAGCGTGGACCGGCGAGGTGTCCGTCGCCCAGGTGAAGGACGCCGGTGCCCAGATCGTCGAGATCGGCCATTCCGAGCGGCGCGAGCACTTCGGCGAAACCGTGGAGACGACCCGGCTCAAAGTCGCCGCCGTTCTGGCCCACGGGCTCGTCCCACTGCTGTGCATCGGGGAGAGCGCCGAGGTCAAACGCGCCGGCGAATCGACGCGGTTCATCCTGGAGCAGGCGGCCGGTGCGCTCGAGGGTCTCAGCGCAGAGCAGTTGGGTCGCGTCCTGATCGCCTACGAACCCATCTGGGCGATCGGAGAGAGCGGCCGTCCTGCCACGGTTGACGAGCTGCGGGAGCCCTTCGCCGAACTGGGGCGCGAATACGGCGGCCGCATGACGGGATTGCTCTACGGCGGCTCGGTCGATCTCGACAACGCCGAGGAACTGCTGGGCATCGACCACGTCGGAGGGTTGTTCGTCGGTCGGGCCGCGTGGCAGTTGCCCGGATACCTGAGGCTGCTCGAGATCGCCGCAGCTCACCCCAAGGCGACCGGCTGAGCTCATCGGGCCGCCGAGCTCACGTGAGTGCGGGCGTGTTCGATCGCTTCGTCGAGGGTGTCCACGAGGTGGTGCTGGTGACGCAACGAGTCGAAGACGCCGACATTCGCCAACAGCGTCGTGTGTTCGGCGCGAACACCTTTGATGATGACCGTGATGCCCCGGCCCTCGAGTTCGGTGCAGATCTGGGCCAGCGTGTTCGCACCGGTGGCGTCGAGCATGCCCAGCTGTGACATCCGGATGATGACCACCGACGTCCGCTGGTGTTCGGCGTCCACGATGGCGGTCGAGATGCGTTCGGCCACACCGAAGAACATCGCGCCGTCGAGGCGAAGCAGCACTATCTCGTCGTCGCCGGGACGGTGGGGTCCGGGCAACACCTCCCGGACGACGCTGCTTCTTCGGGCCACACTGCGCAGTGCGAAGAACGCCGCGACGAGGACACCGATCTCGACGGCCTCGATCAGGTCGAAACACACCGTGACAAAAGCCGTCAGGATGAACAACAGGGCATCAGAGCGGGTGGAACGCAGGATCTTCCGGATGGTTGATCCGGAGATCATCCGGAATGACGTGACCATCAGCACGCCCGCCAGCGCGGCGAGCGGGATCGCCGATACCGGTCCGGTAGCCAGGTAGACCACACCGAGCAGAACTGCCGAGTGTGTGATCGCCGAAAGCCGGGTGCGGGCGCCGGATCTCACGTTGACGGCCGTGCGGGCGATTGCGCCGGTCGCCGGCATCCCGCCGAACACTCCGGATGCGACAGAGGCGAGCCCCTGACCGACCAGTTCCCGGTCGGGGTCGTAGGGTCCGGTCGGCGCCATCGTCGCGGCGACCCGCGCCGAGAGCAGGGATTCGATTGCCGCCAACGCGGCGATGGCCAGTGCCGCACCGACGACGTCGCGCAGTGCGCCGAGGTCGGCGTGCGGGAGCACCGGGGCGGGCAGATTCGACGGCAGTTCGCCGATGGTGGCGATCGGTATGTCCAGCGCGACGACCAGCACGGTGACCGCGACGACCGCCGTCAGTGATTCCGGGATGGCCCGGTGCAGATGGGGCAGCAGAATCATCAGCAGTGCGATCAGCGCGACCGCGCCGAGAGTGATTGCCGCCTGGGTCCAGTCGGCGTTGGTGAGGATCCGCCACGCCGCTGCGAGCGTCCTCTCGCCGGGCGGACTCGTGGTGGCGAACGCCGCGGGAACCTGCTGCAGGAAGATGATGGCCGCGATGCCGAGCGTGAATCCCTCGATCACCGGCCACGGGATGAACGTCACAGCCCGGCCGAGTCCGGTGACACCGGCGGCCAGCACGATCAGGCCGGCCAGCACGGTGACCAGGGCGATGCTTCCGACGCCGTGCAGGACGACGATCGGTGCCAACACCACGGCCATGGCCCCGGTCGGACCCGACACCTGGACATGCGAGCCGCCGAACACAGCGGCGACGAGTCCGGCGACCACCGCGGTGATGAGTCCGGCGGCGGCGCCGACCCCCGAACTGATGCCGAACGCGAGGGCGAGGGGGAGTGCGACGACGCCGACGGTGACCCCGGCCAGGATGTCGCGTCGCCATGACCGGGAGAGGTGCGAGTAGTCGAGGCGGCTGGGCAGCAGGCGGGCGACGCTTCTCATCGAGGTTGCACCGGGGGTAGCGATCTGAGTGCTTTGAGCTGATCACGTTGTGCACCAAGGGTATCGGCGAGAAATACGCGCGCGATCACGAGCAACTCGGAGATCTTGGGATGCGCCAACCGGTAGAAGACCGCGTTGCCCACTCGGTCACTGGTGACGACGTGGTGGCGCTTGAGCACTGCAAGGTGCTGGGAGAGCAGGGTGGGCTCGATGTCGGTCTGGGCCAGGATTTCGCTGACCGGCGTCGGCTGTCCGCCGGCGGACAGGATCTCCAGGACGCGGATCCGGGCGGGATGGGCCAGGGCCTTGAACAGGTTGGCCTTGATCTCGTACAGCGGCCTGTCCGGGGCGTTCGGGACTCGGTCCGGCATGGACGGCCTCTCGGATTGATGGATTGAATGATTACTCAATCCACTGTATCCGCTGCCGCCCTCCTTCCGGTGACAGTGTGGCGAGGCCGACCTTTTGGGCACACTGGAGCCATGGACCCGGTGACCGCGCTACGCCAGATCGCCTACTACAAGGATCGCGCGCGCGAAGACTCCCGCCGGGTGATGGCCTACCGCAACGCCGCCGACGTCGTCGAAGCGCTCACCGAACAGCAGCGGGAAAAACACGGGGCCGCCAACAGTTGGCAGTCGCTACCGAAGATCGGACCCAAGACCGCCGGGGTCATCGCGCAGGCGTGGGCCGGTCATGAGCCCGACGCGCTCACGGAACTGCGCGAAGCCGCCGAAGATCTCGGCGGCGGCGAGATCCGCGCCGCCCTGCGCGGCGATCTGCATGTCCACTCGAACTGGTCGGATGGCTCGGCGCCGATCGAAGAGATGATGATGGCGGCACGCGATCTCGGCCATGAGTACTGCGCGCTCACCGACCACTCGCCACGACTCAGAATTGCCAACGGCTTGTCACCGGAGCGGCTGCGCCAGCAACTCGACGTCATCGACGAAATCCGCGAAAAGGTTGCTCCGATGCGGATTCTCACCGGGATCGAGGTCGACATCCTCGAGGACGGCTCGCTGGATCAGGAGCCCGAACTGCTCGACCGCCTCGACGT
Organism: Mycobacterium sp. DL; assembly: GCF_039729195.1. NCBI lineage: Bacteria > Bacillati > Actinomycetota > Actinomycetes > Mycobacteriales > Mycobacteriaceae > Mycobacterium > Mycobacterium sp. DL. Next base: position 5,793,058 of record NZ_CP155796.1, on the reverse strand, counting down.
CGTCGTCGCCAGCGTGCACTCCAAACTCGCGATGGACGCGCCCGCGATGACCCGACGGATGCTCAAGGCGGTGACCAATCCGCACACCGATGTGCTCGGTCACTGCACCGGCAGGCTCGTCACCGGCGGCCGCGGCCAGCGTCCCGAATCGAAGTTCGACGCCGAGAAGGTCTTCACCGCCTGCCGGGACAGCGGCACTGCCGTGGAGATCAACTCCCGTCCAGAACGCCGTGATCCGCCGACGCGTCTACTCGACCTCGCGATCGACATCGGGTGTGTCTTCTCCATCGACACCGATTCGCACGCGCCCGGTCAGTTGGAGTTTCTCGGCTACGGCGCTCAACGCGCGCTGGATGCCGGGTTGGCCGCCGACCGGATAGTCAACACCTGGCCTGCCGGCAAGCTCCTCGAATGGACCGACGCCTGAATCAGTCCGGCAGCATCGGCATCTCCAGGCCGGGGTCGCGCCCCAGCAGTACCCCGCGCGTCAGGGCGGCGTTGCCGTAGCGGCCCCGGACCCGGTCGATCGCCACGTCGATGGTCAGCGAGTCCCGGGTGTGCACCGCTTCGGCGAATGGCAGCTCCATCTGTTGGGCTCCGTCGCGGTCGATGTTGCACACGGCGAAGCCGACCAGCGTCAGGCCGCGCTCGGCGATCAGCGGGCCCGCTGCGGCGACCAAGGCGCGTGCGGCACCGAGAACGACGTCGGTTGATGCGGTGGCCTGCGGCATCGTGTGCGAGCGCGTCGCCCGGCCGAAGTCGTCGAAGCGCAACCGCAGCACCACGGTGCGACCGGATCGACCGGCCTTGCGCATCCGTCGGGTGATCCGGTCGATCAGATTGACGACGACGGCGTCCACGTCGGCCGGCGACATCGTGTTGCCTGCCCGTCCGAGCGCGCGTTGCGCGCCCACCGAACGACGGCGATGACCCGTCACCACCCGGCGGTGATCGATGTTGCGGGACAACGCAAAAAGCTGCCTCCCCATCGCCCCGCCGACCATGGAGTTCAGCATCGGTTCGCTGAGCTCCGCCACGTCGGCGACGGTCTGGATACCGTGCGCGCGCAGTTTGTCGGCGGTCTTCGCCCCGACCCCCCACAGTCGACGCACCGGTAACGGGTGCAGAAAGGCCAACTCGCGGTCCGGTGGCACCAGGAGAAGCCCGTCGGGTTTTCCCTCCTGGCTCGCGACCTTGGCGAGGAACTTGGTGCGGGCGATGCCGACGGTGATCGGCAGCCCGACCCGGTCGCGGACCTCTTCGCGAAGCCGGGCGCCGATCTGGACCGGGGTGCCCGCCACCCGGCGTAACCCGGAGACGTCGAGGAACGCCTCGTCGACCGACAGCGGTTCGACAACCGGAGTGGTGTCGTGGAACACCTCGAACACCGCAGTGCTGGCCTGCGAGTACGCCCCCATCCGCGGTGGGACCACCACGGCGTGGGGACACAGCGCCCGGGCCTGGCGTCCACCCATCGCGGTGCGCACCCCGTAGGCCTTCGCCTCATAGCTGGCAGCCAGAACGACGCCGCCGCCGACGATCACCGGCCGGCCGCGCAGCGTGGGATCATCACGCTGCTCGACCGACGCGTAGAACGAGTCGAGGTCGGCGTGCAGGATGGTCGCCGACCGGGCCGGCGATCGCGCAGAGGCGTCGGACACGAACATATGTTCGCATCCACTGCCGACAGGTCAGGCTGTCCCGGCGCCGTAGATGCTCGTGGTCCAGATGTGGACGAGGTTGTCGAGGACTCTGTCGTCGGCGAGGGCGGGCTGGTGGCCGGCGAACGACGCCGTCATCACCGATTCGTTCATCAGGTTCAGCGCGGTGGACAACTCGAGGGCGGGCAGCGTCACCGGCGCCGCACCGGCCGCCCGTTCGGCCTCGATGACCGCGGCGATGTGATCGATCCAGCGTTGCATCGACGTCGCCCACAGGTCACGGGCCTCGGAGTGGGTGGACTTGAGCGCGACCGTGGCCGCGCAGACCGCCCGGTGTGCGCCGAAGGTCCGGACGAATGCGTTGATGCCGTCACGCCAGATCGCGCGGCGGTCCGCGGGTCGATTCGCGATCAACCGCTGCAGGGCGGCGTCGGCCTCGCCGATCACCCGCTCGAGAAGCGTGAGCAGGACGGCATCTTTGGAGGAGAAGTAGAAGTAGAACGTCGGGCGCGAGATGCCGGCCCCCCGGGCCAGATCGTCGACCGAGATCTCGGCCAGCGATCGGCCTTCGAGGAGCCGCTCGGCGGTCTCCAGGATGGCCAGCTCGCGATCGTCCCCGGATGGGCGCGCGGCGCGTCGGCCCCGGCCGGGGCGGGCTTGGCTGGCAGTCGTCACGTCCGCGACTTTACATCACGTCGAGTTTCTCGACAGACTGTTGACTTATTCGACACCGCGTTGATAACTTGACGTCATGACCGAATTTGTCGACGTAGTGATCGTGGGAGCCGGCATCTCCGGCATCAGCGCCGCTTGGCATCTGCAGGACCGCTGTCCGGGCAAGAGCTATGTGATCCTGGAACGCCGGGACAATCTCGGCGGCACCTGGGACCTGTTCAAGTACCCGGGCATCCGTTCGGACTCCGACATGTTCACCCTCGGCTTCCGGTTCAAGCCGTGGACTTCGGACAAGGCGATCGCCGATGGGCCGGACATCATGGCCTACCTCCAGGAGACCGTCGCCGAGTCCGGCATCGACAAGCACATCCGTTACGGCCAGAACGTCAAGTCCGCCGACTGGTCCGACGAGGACAGTCGCTGGACGGTGCACGTGGATCGCGACGGCGAGCAGATCGAGATCTCTGCCCGGTACCTGATGGCGTGCAGCGGCTACTACAACTACGACCAGGGCTTCTCGCCCGAGTTCGCGGGATCCGAGGACTTCGCCGGCACCATCATCCACCCGCAGCACTGGCCCGAGGATCTCGACTACACGGGCAAGCGCATCGTCGTCATCGGCAGTGGTGCCACCGCCATCACTCTCATTCCGGCACTTGCCAATTCAGGGGCCGGCCACGTGACGATGCTGCAGCGGTCGCCGACCTACGTCGGCGCGCTGCCCGACGTGGACCCGTTCACCGTCCGGATGAACAAGACACTGCCCACCAAACCGGCCTACGTCGTGAACCGTTGGAAGAGCATCGTTTTCCAGTCGGCGCAGTACCAGCTCGCCCGCCGTTTCCCGAAATTCATGCGCAAGACGTTGATGACGATGGCGCAGCGCCGCCTGCCTGAGGGTTATGACGTCGCCAAGCACTTCGGACCCAGTTACAACCCGTGGGACGAGCGGCTGTGCCTCGCGCCCAACGGCGACCTGTTCAAGACGATCCGCTCGGGCAAGGCCGACGTGGTCACCGATACGATCGAGCGGTTCACCGCTGCGGGCATCAAGCTGTCGTCCGGTCAGGAACTCGAAGCCGACATCATCGTCACGGCAACGGGTTTGAACCTCCAGCTGTTCGGCGGGGCGCAGATCACCCGCAACGGCAAGGAGATCGAACTCAACGACACGATGGCCTACAAGGGCATGATGCTGACCGAGATGCCCAACATGGCCTTCACCATCGGGTACACCAATGCGTCGTGGACCCTGAAGGCAGACCTGGTCTCGGAGTTCTTCTGCCGCGTCATCAACCACATGGACGCCAACGACTACGACACCGTCGAGCCGCGCCATCCGGGCAACAGTGTGGACGAGCGCCCGCTGATGGACTTCACGCCCGGCTATGTGTTGCGGGCGCTGGATTACCTGCCGAAGCAGGGTTCGCGTGCACCGTGGCGGCTCAAGCAGAACTACCTGATCGACCTGCAGTCCATCCGGCGCGGGAAGGTGGACGACGACGCGTTGGCCTTCTCCCGGAACCGGGTGCCTGCGACGACATCCGCGTAGCCGGTAGTCAGCCCGGGGCAGCGACGACGACGATGCCGTCGTCGTCGCTGTGCGCGATGTGCCCGGGTACGAACACCACGCCCCCGAACTCGACGGCGCCGTCACGCACGCCCTCGCCGGTCTTGGAGCTCTTACGCGGGTTGGTGCCCAGCGCCTTGATGCCGATGTCGAGCGTCCGGAGCACCGCCGCATCCCGCACCGCGCCGTTGATGATTAGGCCCGACCACCCGTTGGACCGGGCCAACTCGGCGATCAGGTCACCGACCAGCGCGGAGTGCACCGATCCGGCCCCGTCGATCACCAGCACACCGCCGTCGCCCGGTTCGGAGAGCACCGACTTGAGCAGGGCGTTGTCCTCGAAGCACCGCACGGTGGTGATCGGCCCGGCGAACTGGGCGCGGCCGCCGTACTGACCGAGCTGCAGATCGCAGCTGCGGACGTCGGAACCGATCTCGTCGACGAGGTCGGCGGTGGGGCGGGGGTTAACAGTCATGAATTGTCTACTCGCCACTGCTGCGTCGGGCGACGTAGAGCACCGCGACGATCGTCAACAGCCCGGCGATCAGCGCCGCGGCGACGGGAAGACGCGACGAGTCGTGTTCGTCCCGCTGGGCCGGGGGCGCGCCGGCGACTGTGTCGGTGGCGGTGGCGACGGCTGCTTTGGCTTGTGCTGCTGCCTCTTTGGCGGCCGAGGCCAGGTCGCCGTTCGTCTTCGCGAGTGGCGTGGGAGACGCCTGTGGCGCAGGTGCCGGGGCCTTCTTGGCGGGTACAGCTTTCTTCGCCGGAGCCTTCTTGGCAGCAGCTTTCTTCGCGGGAGCCTTCTTCGCAGCGCTCGCCTTCTTGGCGGGCACGGCCTTCTTCGCGGCCGGCGCCTCGTTCACCGGCGGCGCCGACGGTTCGCGCGCAGGGGTGGCGGCATCGGGACTCTCGTCGGGCCGATCCGGCTGGTCTGCCATGTAACTGCTCCTTTTGCGTGGTCTGCACCCGGCAGTGTCCCCATCATGCCAGGGGGCGAACTCACGTCGATTCTGGCGTCATCCGGTGACCGCGAGGGCGGCGGCCGCAGCCAATGTCACGGCCATCAGCGCCAGTTCGGTGTATGCGCGTGAGCGTGAGATGACGGCCGTGGCACGGTGCGCTCGCGCGGCGGGCAGCCAGTGCGCCCGATTACGCCATGCCAAGGCCATCAGCACTGCGGTCAGCACGATCTTGGCGGTCAGCACCCTGCCGTACCCGGTGGTGTACAGATCGGTGGGTGAGCTGATCACCACTGCTGCGCCGACGACGCCTGCCGCCAGCAGCACCGCGACGCACCACAGCGACAGCCCAGAGAAGCGGGGCAGTACCCGGGCCCATTGACCGCGGTGCTCGACGGTGAGGACCAGACCGGCGAGAACGCCGCACCACAGCGCCGCGGCGAGGGCGTGGACCGCGATCGCGGTCCCTCCCCACGGGCTCGCCGACAGATGCCCGGTCAGCGGGTGCCCGAGAATGCCGACCGCAGCCACGCCGGCGGCGACGGCGCGCGACGGGCCTGAGCGCGGGGCGATCGCGGCGATCAGGAGCACCGCTGCGGCGCCGGTCACCGTGACCAGACCCGCGCGCCCCGGAGCGGTGTACAGGGTGAAGTCTGCGGCGGTCCTCAGCCCGAGGCCGGTGGGACCCGTCCCCGCCGCCTCGGCCGCTGCGAGGACGAGCCGGACGAACTCGGCGATCACCCACGCGGCCGATGCGGCCACCAGCGGTGAGGTGGTGCGCTGCGCGAACTCGTCGCGGTGCCGTCCGGTGTCCAGGGCCGGCAGAACGGCCAGGCCCAGGGTGACGACCGCCGCCCCGTCGGCGACCGCCCTGGCCATCGCGGGAGCCAGAGAAGTGTCGGGATACGCCAGTGCCCAGGCCATCGCACATGCCGCGACGGTGACAAGGACAGCGCCCGCCACCGCGCGATAGTGCGTCACGACCTGCGCCGGACCGCCAATATCGCGCCGGCCGCCACGATCGCCGACGCCGCGGCGGCGATCGGCCAGACCGGGATGCCGCCGTCGTCGCCGGCCGCTGTCGGAGGTTCGGGGGTGGCCACCGGCGACGCGGACGTCGTCGGCGGCTCCACGGTGCCGGGTGCGGACGCGATCAGGCGGTACGACCACGAGCCGGTGACGACGTGTCCATCGGCGGAGGTTGCCCGGTAGTTCACGGTGTAGTCGCCGGAGGGACCGCCGGGGCGCACGCCGACGCTGATCACCGCGCCGTCGACCTCGGGTTCACCGTCGGTCCACTGATCGCCGTCGGGTCCGATCACCGTCATCGCCGCGAACTGGGCCTGCATCGGCTCGTTGAAGGTTGCGCTCACGCGGGCCGGCTGTTCGGTCAACTCGGTGTTCTCGGCGGGGTCGGCGGCGATCCGGGTGGCGTGTGCCCACGCCGGTCCGGCCTGCGTCAGTGCCCCGGCGAGGAGACCGACGGTGAGCGCGGCGCCGACGAGGACAAGGACCATGGCGGGGACGGTTCGCTGCAGTGCTCTCATCGGGTCGGGTGTCAGACCACGCCCAGGCGCGCCAGCAGGTCGGCGTCGATGCCGTCGAGTTGCTCGGCGATGGCGGCGTGGGCGGCTTTCCGGCGTGCGGTGGGCATGTTCTCCGCCGCAGTGACCGCGGCTGCCAGGTCGCTGAGCCGTTCGGTCATGGCGGCGGTGAACTGCTTGGTCTCCGGGTCCTTGGGCTTCTTCTCGGACAACTGACGCAGCGACTGTTCGGCCCCCGCGATCCGCGCCGAGAACTGGGCACCGTGTCCGGAGAACTGCCCGAGCTGGCTCAGCGGCACGCCCAGCTTGTCAGCCCGACGCTCGTCGATCAGCCCGCGAGCGGCAATGGACGCGCGGTAGACCAGGGGCACCACCACCGGCGCCAGCAAACGCGACACGGTGAGTGCCCTGCGAACCTTCGTGGGCGAGAACAACTTGCCCTCGCGGGCGGCCTTCAACTGTGTTTCAGCAACTTTGAGCGCCGCCCGGTCACTGTCGCGCTGCGCGTTGAGCTGGGCCCGCAGCGCCCGTGTCTGGGCTTTCTGCTCGGACTTGAACCGACGGACCTCGTTCTTGGCCGACAGCCTGGCTTCGAGCTTGGCCTTCGCCTTGATCGCGCGGGCCTCGGCCCGGCGGGTAGCGCGGGATTTACGTCGTTTGAACAGACTCATCCCTGCGGCCTCCCAAGATCTTTCGTCGACACATCCCGCCGGGTATTCAGCGGTGGCGCTGACCAAACCCTAGCGTTCGGCGCCGACCGGGGTGGCTGCGGCCCGGCAACCAAGGCGTTTGGGCTTCTCAGCAAACCGCAGCGCGCGATTGTGCGAGAATCGACCCAGCATCGGGGGTCGGACGGCACCAGGTACGTCGAAGGGCAGGTGGCGACGTGGGTTCGCGTGCGCGTGTTGCCGCAGCGGCCTGCGTTGCGGCCTCGGGATTGCTGTTCGGCGGTGTGGGCAGCGCCGTTGCGGTCGCCGACACGGGACAGCCCACCAGCGGTGACACCTCAGATCGCCAGACCGACGCCGCGCCATCGGCGGATGGTCGCCCCGACTCGAGGGAATCGGACGGGGATCCTTCCAGGGGCGAACGCGAGGGCGACAAGCGCGACGAACCGGGGTCCGGCGACGAAAAGGAGGGGTCCGGCGACGAAGCCGAACCCGCAGTCCGCGAGGACGACGGGACGGTCGATCCGAAAGCCGAGGACGAACCCGGGGTTCCCCCGCGGGATGAAGACGGGGACAAGGAACCACCTCCGCCGTGCTGTGACGACGGCGAAGACGACTGCTGGCCATGGCCGTGGCCGCAACCGGACACCGACCCGCCGCAGTCGGGTGGCGACGGCGGCGGTTATCCGGGACGGCCTCCGGTGGGGCTGCCGTTTCCGCCGATCGGCATTCCACCGGAGATCCCTCCTCCGGTGGGGGAGCCCATCGAGCCCGAGATCGTGGATACGGTGCCCGGCGTCGGGGTGGCCGGAACCGGGCTCTCCGGCGCTCCGATCAGCGTGCCCGTTCTTGTTGTCGCCCCGACTGTTCTGGGTCCCGGGCCGGCCGGTCTCGCGGCCGGTCCGACCGGCAGCGGCGCCGGATCGTCGTTGCCGGCGGCGCCGCGCCAGGGTCCTGCGGAACCGCCCAGAGTCCGTGAGCCGCTCCCGGCGACCGCGGGCGGCCCTGCCACGCTGCCCGCGTCGTCCTTCCGCGTCGGATACGGCGAGTATTTGAGGTCCGCCGGAATGGCGCAGATCGCCGTGCTCGCGGTGCCGGGTCTGCTCGGGATTCTGGTACTCACCGGAGCGGGGGGCTTTGTAGGGTACCGCCAGGCCAAAGCAGGCCATGCGGTCCGCCACAGCGGTGTCGGGCGGTACATGAACTAGCGGGAATCGCTCGCCTCGCGACGGCGGGCAGCGGATAGTGGAGATCATCGAGAGGGGGAGACATGCCTGCCAGCCGCCGCGTCACCCGCGCGGTCAGCGAGGTGCTCGACCTGGCCCCGAAACGGGGTGAGGTGTCGTTGCCTCGACTGGTCGACGCGGTCAGTGAGAACCGCGGCAGGCCGATCGAGCTCACCACCGCCGACCTGCCGCCAGGGGTCTGCGGTCAGTGGCGCCAGTATGCGGATCACGACGTGTTCCTGATCCAACAGGGCCTCCCCGCGTGGGACCGGACGCTGGCCCATGAACTCGGGCACCTCGTGCTCGGTCACGACGGCATCCCCGTCGTACAGGCTGCCAAGGAGAGCACCGAGGTGGCCAGCTCCGAGCTGATCGGCTACATGCTCAATCAGCGCACCGGCTGCATGGGCCCCAACGGCGAGGACCAGGAGCAGGAGGCCGAGGACTTCGCCGCGCTGCTCATCTTCCGGCTGGGGCGCCTGCCCTCAGACCGGTCGTCGATCGTCCAGGTGCGACTCGGAGAGGCGTTTGGTTGATCATCTGGGTGATCGCCGGCCTGCTTGGCTTGGCCACTGGCCTTCGCATCGGGTGGGCGCTGGTCAACAAGCAGTCGCTGGTGAGCACCGCGATGATCCTGGCGCTGGGCAGCCTGGGTGCGGTGGCGGCGCTGAACTGGCAGCCGTTGACGCTGCTGCTCGACACCCTGCTGCGCTGGCCCAACATCTCGATCGGGCTGAGTCAGGTGGCGCTGATCGCCTGCGCGGCCGGCAGTTGCGTGATGATCACGACGGTCTCGTCGATCCGGACGCCGGCGGTGGCCAAGAAGATCGCCCTCGCGCAGTACAGCGTCGCCGCGGTGATCGCGGTGGCGAGCATGTTCATCTTCTTCTCCAACGGTCAACAACCCGAGATGTCGCCGGAGGAGTACCTCAGGCGCCATCTCGGCTCGGGTGGCGCATCACTGACCTGGCTGCTTCCGCTGTTGTACGTCATGCTGGCCCTGAGCCTGGTGGCATGGGCGGGGCTACGGCACTCCAACCGCAGCAGGCGCGGGCGCGCGCTGTTCGTCTTCACGATCGGGATCGTCCTGATCGTGATGGCGCTGGCGTTTGTCCTGCTGCGCGCTGCCGGAACCAGCGACCGTGTGGGGATCGGAGCCGCCGCGACGCTGCTGGGATGCGCGATGCTGATCGTTGCGGCCGGATCCCTGCTGCCCAGCGTCGAGGACTGGTTCGGCGCCAGGCGGGAACTGCGCACGATCCAGCCGATACTCGACGAACTCGGTCGCCGACATCCTGACGTGGGGATCGGTGTCCGCCCGCGGGGGCCGCTGGTGTTCCGGGTGGCCGAACGGATGTCGCTGATCTCGGACGCACTGTTCCTCGAGGCCACCGCCGCCGACGGGGCACTGCACCGCATCGACGCCGCGGGCACACGGCAGGGACGCGGCGGGACCGACACCGGCGATCGCGACGACCTGGAAGACCTTGCCGACCTGCCCGCACTGGACATTGCGCCGGAGGATCAGGCAGCAGCCCTGGCTCGCTGGATTCACCAGAGTAGCGACGGCGCCGCTGTGGGAGAGCGGGCCGAGTTCCCGGGCTTGGCGTGGTTACGCCAACCGGAGAGCTACTCCGACAGGGAGTGGATACTCGAAATCGCCAGTCAGTACCGACAGCTCACACTCGGTGCCGTCGACGTCGGGGAGAATCAGAAAAAGCAGGCGTGATTCGCCGGCTTCCATCCGGACCCGGCGGTCGGGCTAAGCGTCCAGGTTCTCGCGACGGCGCAGTTCATCGACCTTCTGCGAGATGTCCTGCTTGGCCTCGGCGGAGAGGCCGACCGTGCGCGCCGCAATGCGGCGAACACCTTCGTCGCGCATTCCGGCCAGCCACGTGAGCTCCTTGTCGAGCTTCTCGTAGTACTCGTCGTCGGTGAAGTACGCAGGCTTGATCCGGAAGAAGTTGGCAAGCGCCGCCATCGTTGCCGCAGACGGGTTGGTTCGGTTGCCGGAGCGCAGCTGCGACAGGTACGGGGCGGACATGGTGACCCCCTCCGCCTTCAGCGCTGCGATCACTTCGGCCGAGGTGTGGGGACCCCGTCCCGGCGGGTAGACCACGTCGAACAATCGGTTCAGGCGAGCGGCGAAAGTATTGCTCATTGGATTGACCTCCACATGCAGACGAGCGGTGTTCTTGGGCGGCGTATTTGCTGATCATCGTAGCGACAGTTGTGGCGACAACCAAGTGCAAACTGAATAATAGGTTAACGCGGTTCGGCCTCTCGGCCCGCCGCTCCCGGGTCGAACGACTGTGGTGCGGGACGGTTCGATTGCCACGCCACGGAGCAGCCAAGCAAATAATAACGGTCCCGTAGCAAGCGTACGCGCACCTTGTGCGCCATCGCGGCAGACGGACCTGACAATTTACTGTGGGCAACTCCCGCGCCGAAGCTGCAACGAAGTATTTGCGTTTGCTGTCTACTCACGAGCACAGCAATTCAGCGCCACCGACGATGTGCTCCGCTCCACGTGGCGCCGCAGAGGACAGCTGTCAGCGCGCGAAAGTCAGGCAGGGTAACTGTCAGTAGCCAGTGGCATGCCCGGGCGCCTCTACCGAAGTTTCCTGTTCGGCAGACCGATCAGCGCGTCGACGGCGGCGACCCCACTGAACGAGGGCCAGAGATGCCGCCAGCGCCGCCACCGCGCCGGTGACCGCGACCGCCACCCATGGCAGTCCCAGGCCGCCGTTGAAGAACAGGAATAGTCCGAAGAGGAGGAACAGCACGCTCGCCAGGCCGTGCAGGAACCGCTCGGGAAGCCGCTTGTGCATCAGCACTCCGACGGCGATGGCCACGCCGTCGGCCAGCACCATGCCGATCGTCGCACCGATCCACACACCGGCCCAGTGGTGGTCGCTGGCCAGCGCCACAGTGGCGAGCATGGTCTTGTCGCCGAGTTCGGCCAGAACGAACGAGGACACGATCGCGAACACCACGAACCGCGGTTCGGCGACACGCACGTCGTCCTCACCGTCCTCGCCGCGGGAGCGCCAGGTCCACCACGCGAACAGCAGGAAGGCGAGCGACGCGGCGAACGCGATCGGCCGCTCGGGCAGTGTCATGCCCAGGAAATGGCCGATCGCGACGGACAGGCCGTGAACCAGCATCGAGGCGATCGCCACCCCGGAGAGCACCACCCACCAGCGGTGGCGCAGCGCGTACGTCATGGTGATCAGCTGCGACTTGTCGCCGAGTTCGGCGACGAACACCACGGCGACACTGACGAGGATGGCGGTGAGCATGGGAGACCTTTCGACTCTCCGCCTGACAGGAGGTTGCACCACCGGTCAGGCTTCGGTCGAAGGTCTCGCCCACCGCCTCCCGTGATCGGGTTGCGGTTCGTCTGCCGGGCTCACGCCAGTATGTCGACACGACGATTGGGGGCTACTCCCCTTCGCTGATGACACCGACGATAACCGGCGACGAGTGAATGCGCCAGCGCTGGGCCGGGTTTCGGTCAGCCGAATCGAACGTTCAGGGACTCGAATACTCAGATTCGAAATCCCTTACGCGGCAAGGAGCATCGCAAGAATCGCAGTGTCGGGATGGCTGATCGGGTCGACACCGACCCGGCTCACCATGGATGTGACTGTGCCGTCGGACTCTGCCTCCACCCACGCAGCCCGGTGTTCCAGGCCCAGGTGCGGCAGTCCCGGTAGCAGGACACAGCCCGAAGCCGCGCCGCTGCATTCGGGAAGGGACGGGGTGGTTTCCGAGGGAGGATGCAGCATCAGCAGCGCCGGCGGTTGGCGGTTGGCGAAATGACCTGGTGCCATGGCGGATTCACCCACCACAGTGCCTTCGGCGACGACCAGGCCGACGGTGCCCGGTTCGGGTTCGTCAGGGAGCTCCTCCCGGACGCCGAAAATCGTTGTGGTGGAAAGCAATCCCGGCAGGGATGCCACGCGCACGGCGACCATGAGAAGCTGCGCCCACTCTTTTGTCGAGTCCGGCCAGCGGCCCGACACCACAAAACCCTTGAGGGACCCACGCGAATGAAACGGGGCGATCTCGATCGCCCGTCCGGATCCTAGATCCATTCCGCCTCCCGGCATCCTGATGAAAATGCCCGACACGACTGTGGGTCGATCAGCTCAGGATGAGGCAGGTGCCCCTTGGCACGCAAGTGGACACGAGTGCCAGTCGCAGAAAAACGAAACCCGGCCCGGTGCGAGACCGAGCCGGGCGACGCCGGGTTGGGAACTTCAGGTTGCCGTCAGGCAGGCGGGTAGACGCCCATGCCCTTGGCCTTCTCGGTCTGCCAGAAGATGTCGGAGATCTCGTCGATGGTCTTCAGAAGCTTCTCTGCGACAGCCACATCGAGCGACTTCTTCACGTCGCCCGCGCCGTGAACGCCGTCCCAGAACAGCTGGTGCAGGTTGGGGAACTGCTCGAAGTGGTCCTTGGTGAAGAAGTCGGCCCAGAGCACCATCAGGTGGTGCTTGACCTCCTCGGCGCGCTGCTCCTTGATCAGGATTGCGCGGACCTTGAAGTGCTCGTCGTCCGAGTCGTGGTACTTCTGGAGCGTCTTGAGGCACGAGAGCGCCTCGATCTTGGCCTGCGCCGGGTCGTAGACGCCGCAGTACAAGTCGCAGTGGGCATGGGCGGGTGTGGCGTTGGAGAAGAGTCGATGCAGCATGTCCCTAACTTACCCTTAGCCCATGCGCTGTAACCATCGGCTGCGGGCAGCTCTTCGTCGCTGGCCGATACGCGGCTTCGTCGTCGTCGAGGACTCCATGCGGCCGACCCTCAACCCCGGCGACGGACTGCTGGCGCTGCGTGACGACAACCCGCAGCGCGGCCAGTTGCGACTCTTCCGCCATCCGGCGAAATCGTCGCAGTGGCTCGTCAAGCGTGTCGGTGATGTGTACCGCGGGGAGCGGAGCGTGACGTTCGAAGCACGCTCGGACAACCCGAACGCGCCACGGGCCGCCGACTCCCACGATTTCGGGTGGGTGGAGGCGACCGAAACGTACCGGGTGATCTGGACGGCGAGATCCGGCGAGAGCCGGTGACCGTCAGAACAGGACGATCAGTGCCAGGATTCCGAGCAGCACGAGCGCGATGACGCCTGCCCGCAGGCACGCCATCAGCTGGCTGCGGTTGTAGACGCGCGGGGAGGACTGCCATCCGGATTCCTGGAACGCGGATCCCGAGTTCATCGACGACGATGCCATCAGATGTTCCTCACCTGCACGCTTGTACCTCCCCAGTGAGATCAGTCACAGAGTGACTCATGTGACGCCGATCATAACCCCTGGTGATCGCCGCGCGGAAATCGAGCCGAGGTGGGCGTCCGCGGGAAGATTATTGCTTAGCCGTGCGAGTGATTTCGCTCGGGCGGTGACGCGCCTGTTGATCGCTGCGGCGTGGCGGCCGCGGGTTATCCCCAAGCGCTGCACCTGGTCACACCGTTGTTGCGGGTCAACAGGGGTGAGCGTAGGGACGACCCTGTGGATGAACCTGTGGAAACTGTGGATAGCCCGCGGATTGCTGACGCCACCGGTGGGTGGTCCCGGGCGGCCGGACCGTGCCAGCATGTGGTCATGGAAGACACAGACGTGCCGCAGGCAGCCATTGGTGATGTTCCCGGGACCTTCGGTGACGGGGTGGTGCTGCTCGACGTGCGTGAAGACGACGAGTGGCAGCGCGGCCACGCACCAGGTGCCCAGCACATCCCGATGGGCGACGTTCCGGCGCGGATGTCGGAGATCGACACCGAGGCCGAGCTGTACGTGGTCTGCCATGCCGGGGGCCGGTCGCAGCGGGTTGCGCAGTACCTCGCCCGCAACGGCTACGAGCCCGTCAACGTCACCGGCGGCATGTTGGCGTGGGCGGGGGCGGGACGCCCCGTGGTGACCGACGGCGGCGGCGTGGGCACGGTCTGAACCGGCCCACGTCGGTCCTCCCATTAGGCTGATCAGATGATCCAGGTGTGTTCCCAGTGCGGGACGCGGTGGAACGTTCGCGACCGGCAGCGCGCTTGGTGTCCGCGGTGCAACGGTTCGCTGCTCGCCCCGGCGGCTCCCGCCGGTCAGGCGCAGTGGGGGCCGCAGCAGGCCCCGGCTCAGCCGGGGCAGCGACGTTCCGGACCCTCGCTTCCGTCGGGATTCCGATGGGTGGCCGTGCGGCCGGGCACGCCGCCGCCACCCCGTCGCGGGCGGCGTGAACTCGGCCCGACGCCGCGCTACCTGAGCGTTCCCCGCTGGGGACTTGTCGAGCAGTTCGACGTACCGGCCGAGCAGCAGCAGGCTGTGCGCGGGGGTCCGTCGGCCAACGCGGTGCGGAGAACGCTGGTGGCGACGATGGCGGTGCTCGGTGCCGCAGCGTTGATCCACCTGGTTCGTTATGTGTTGCTGATCGTCAACCGCACCGTGCTGCTGAACCCGTGGGTGGCCGGGGCGGCGACGTGGGGTGGCGTCGCGGTCAGCGTCGTCGCGATGTTCATGGTCGTGGCGAGCGCGCTGGTGCTGACGAACTGGCTGATCGCGCGGCGGTCGGCCGCCTTCGCTCACCACGGCCACCAGGAACCGCGGTCGGTCTGGGCACTGCGCGCCGGGTGTCTCGTACCGGTGGTGAACCTGGCGTGGGCGCCGGTGTACGTCATCGAGTTGGCCGACATCGAGACGAGGCTGAAGTGGCTGCGCCGGCCGATCGTGGTGTGGTGGGCGGTCTGGGTGGTCAGCACCGTCGTGTCGATCTTCTCGATTGCGACCAGCTTCACCACCGACCCGCAGGCCATCGCCAACAACACCGTGACGACGATCGTGGCCTACCTGCTGGGGCTCGCGGCGCTGCTGCTGGCGTTGCAGGTCTTCCTCGGTTTCGAGCGTCAGCCCGTGGAGCGGGCCTCGAGGCGGTGGGTGGTGGTCCCCGACGATTCGGCTGCCCGGGAATCCGCGAAACCCGGGTCTGCGGTTGAGCCCGAAGGGCAGAACCCGGCAGCATAGCCCTATGAGCTCCGGCGAGACCCTCGGCAGCCATCCCTTCGTAGTTGCTCATCGCGGCGCCTCGGCGGAGCGCCCCGAGCACACCAGGGCCGCCTATCAGCTGGCTCTCGAGCAGGGAGCCGACGGCGTCGAATGTGATGTCCGGCTGACCAAGGACGGTCACCTCGTGTGTGTGCATGACCGCAGCCTGGAACGCACCTCAACCGGAACCGGCCTGGTCAGCGAGATGACACTCGCGCAACTGCGTGAGCTGGACTACGGCGCCTGGCACCCGAGCCGGCGCGGCGACGGCAGCCAGGGCGACACCGGCCTGCTGACCCTCGAGGATCTGGTCACGCTGGTGCTGGACTGGAATCGGCCGGTCAAGATGTTCATCGAAACCAAGCATCCGGTCCGCTACGGCGCACTGGTCGAGAGCAAAGTGCTGGCGCTGCTGCATCGCTACGGCATCGCGTCGCCGGCGTCGGCCGACCTGTCACGGGCCGTGGTGATGTCCTTCTCCGCGGCCGCCGTGTGGCGGATCCGGCGCGCCGCACCGATGCTGCCGACCGTCCTGCTCGGTGAGACGTCGCGCTACCTGGGTGGCGGCGCGGCCACGACGGTCGGCGCGACTGCGGTCGGTCCGTCGATCGCTACGCTGCGCGAGCACCCGGAGTTGGTGGACCGGGCGGCCGCCCAGGGGCGTGCCCTGTACTGCTGGACCGTCGACCACTACGAGGACGTGCAGTACTGCCGAGACATCGGGGTGGCATGGATCGCGACCAATCATCCGGGCCGCACCAAGGTGTGGCTGCAGAACGGGCTGACGGGCGCCGATCGCGATTAGAGGGCGCCGCCTGCGGTCTTCGGTGCAGTGGAATCGCTTGAGGCCGAGGGAATCTCGCGAGCGACAAAATCCTCGAGATGGAACAGGTCGGCCCCGGCACGGTCAGCGATCCGCACCAGCGTGGTCATCAGCGCGACTTCTTCGACCTGTTCCTTGAGGAACCACTGGACGAACTGCTCGCCGAGGTAGTCGCCTTCGTCGCGGGCGGTGCCGGCCAGCCGGCTGAACTGTTCGGTGACCGAGCGCTCCAGGTCCAGTGCGAGGCCGATGGCGTCGCGGGGTGATTCGAAGTGATTGCGCACCGGGTCGATCGCCGGGATCTCGACGGGCACCCCGCGGTCGATGAAGTACTGCACGAGCATCAGCGCGTGATTGCGCTCCTCGACCGACTGCCGGTAGAAGAGCCTGGCCAGCTGGGGCAGATCCGCACCGTCGAAATAGACCCCGATCGCGAGGTACTGCTGCGACGCGCTGAGTTCGCTGCGGACCTGGTCGTGAAGCAGTCCGTGGAACTTCGTGTCGAGCGTGTCTGTGATCGTCATGTCGCAAGGATAGACCAGCTCAGCGGCTATTTTCAGCCAAGGTCGACCTAACAGAGGTCAGCATGTCCTAAGTAAGGCGAGGCGCTGCAACATCCATTGCGCAGCTGCGATTGAGTTTGCTGATAGCTACGGGTTGGCGGCGTCGAGCACGTCTTGCGGGATGGCTGTGTCCGAGGCCAGCGCAGAGAACAGGCGCTGCGCCGCCTCGCTGTCCCACACCACGATCGAGCCGGAACCGTTGTCGGTGAATTCGCCGATCGGCACGGTGACGGTTCTGGTCGAGTCCCCGCGCAACGCCCACCCCAGTCGGACGAGGTCCCAGAGGTGGTCGCCGTCGTCGACGGTGACGGTGTCGCCGGCAGCGCGGGCCATCGGATACCAGCGCAGTGGGTTGAGGACGACTGCGGGGCTCGCGACGCGCTGGACGAGCGCCGACATGAACTCACGCTGGTTGGTCATCCGATCCAGGTCGGCCCGCGGAGTGGCGCGGCTGCGCACGAAGCCCAGCGCGGAGCGGCCGTCGAGCTGCTGGCAGCCGGCGGGCAGGTCGATGCCGGCCAGCGGGTCGCTGATCGGCTCGGCGGGGCACATGGTCACGCCGCCCACGGCGTCGACGAGTCCCGCGAACCCGGCGAAGCCGACCTCGGCGTAGTGGTCGACACGGAGCCCGGTGGCCTGCTCCACGGTCTGGGCGAGCAGCGGGGCCCCGCCGATCGAGAAGGCGGCGTTGATCTTGTCGCTGCCGTAGTCGGGTATCGGGACGTAGGAGTCACGCGGGATGGAGACCAACGTGGCCGGGGTGCTGGAGCCGAATCCGGGCAGATGCACGAGCATGATGGTGTCGGTGCGACTGGCGCCCAGATCGCCTCCGGTGGCCAGCTCGGCCTGCTGCTCGGGTGAGAGGTTCTCGCGGCCGTCGGAACCGACGAGCAGCCAGGTGGTGCCGGCACCCTGCGCGGGCCGGCCGGGATAGTCGACGAGGGCGGGGATGCGGGTCAGTGACGTCTCCACCCAGATACCTGCGGCGACGGTCGCCGTCACGAGCAGCAGCAGCACCATCCCGATGATGCGCAGCGCGCGGCGCACGCGGCGGGGTTTCTTTCGTGGACGCGCGGGGGCGACGGGTGGCGGGACGACCCGCGCCGAGGGCGTGGGAGCGGGTCTGCGCGAGGGCGGAGGTGCCTGACGCGGCGGGGGTGGAGGTGGCCGACGCGGCGGTGCCTGACGCGGAGGTGCCTGACGTGGCGGGGGAGGTGGCCGGCGCGGCGGGGTCACCGGGTTGGGTGGCCAGGCAGGCCGGTAGTTCGGGTCGCGCCGGAGCGCAGGCGGCGGCTCGCGGCGACCCGGCGCTCTTCCCTGTGGAGGAGGCGGTGTCGGCCCCGGTCGAGGCGGCCGCTTGTCGGTCACAGCAAGAATGTACGTCCTACCGGAGCCAGCCGAGGTGAGCGGCGAGCAGCGAATAACCGACGAACGCGACGACATCGATCAGGGCGTGGGCGATGATCAGCGGCCACAACCGGCCGGTGCGCTGCCAGACGTAGCCGAACACCAGCCCCATCGCGACGTTGCCCAGCCCTGCGCCGAATCCCTGGTAGAGGTGATAGAGGCCGCGGAGCAGGCTCGAAACGGCCAGGGCGACCCACGGGTTCACCCGCAGTTGACGCAACCGGGTGAGCAGGAACCCGACGACGATGACTTCCTCGGCCCACCCGTTGCCGAAGGCCAGCAGTAGCAACACCGGGATGCGCCACCAGGTGTCGTTCAGTTCGGCAGGCTCCACCGAGGCGTTGGCCCCGAGAATTCGGGCGACCTGGTAGAGCGCCAGGCCTGGGACGCCGATGAGGGTGGCCAGCCCGATCCCACCGAGAACATCGGCCCGCCAGCGAATCCGTCCGAGGCCGACCTGTGACGAGCCGAATCCGCTGCGCCACAGCAGGTATACCGCCAGCGCTCCCCAAGCCAGCAGCTGGAACACGCTGGCCAGGTTCAGTCCGAGGTCGATGAGGCCGAACCGGGAGCGCTGTGGATTGAGTGCCACGGTCTGACCGGACAGCCCGACGAGCACACTCTCGATGAGGCTGAGCAGCGCGGTGTACGCGCTGAGGCCGAACGTGACTGCCAGGACGACGGCGATCTCGATGCGCAGCGCACGTCGCTGCACATCGGTGAGTTCATCTTCGGGGCCGGTCACCGCAGCCACGGTAGCCGGGTCCGGAGGTCACCGGCGCGCTCAGACGCCGCGTGCGCGAAGCCCGTTGAGGAATGGGCAACCCATCAGCACCCGGATCGCCTGGCTGAGGCCGGTCACATCGTCGACCGGCTTGGCGAACGGAAGCCGGACGTCGTGGTCGCCGTCATCGCCTTCCACCCGTAGCTGCACACCGTAGCGATCAAGCCCCAGCGGACGGACCCGGCCGCGGCGCAGTGCCGTGGGAAGCCGATCGGCCAGTCGATCGACGACATCGCGATGCGCGGACTCCATGTGCTGCAGCCAGCAGGACTCCATGGCGCAGAACGGATCCGGGCTCGCTCCCAGCAGTGCGCCGAGGGCGACGGACTCGGCGCCGGTCGCGTCGGCGACCACGACGGATTCGATCTCGAGGCGCATCAGCGCGTAGCGGGTCTCGCCTGCTGCGCTCGAGAGCTCGGAATCGACCTGCAGCAGGGCCGGGTTGGGGTCCGACGCCGCGATCAGGTCGAGCAGGCCGGCGACCGCATCCATCGGGACCTCGCGGAGCCTGCCCTGGATCCAGACGAGCGATCGAACCGGTTCCCGCAGTGGCAGGGGCGCGTAGTCGGTCATCTCCAGCACCGCCTGCACACCCTCGTCGGCCGCGGAGGCCACCGTCGCGGCGAGCACTCCGTCGACCGGTGCGGTGGTCGCGAACGATCCGTCGCCGAGCAGGTGGTGTACCGGCGTGGGTGTGGGGTCGAGGCCCTCGACGGCGAGCATCGCACCGCCGGCGCGTGCGCATGCGCTGCGGATTCGCTCTGCGGTGGACGGTGCAGGAGAAACCATGTCGCGACCTTTCTTCTTGGTAAGGTGAGCCTAACTTAACTAGTTGCCGGTCGACCGCGCAAGGCTTTCCCGCAGCGGAATGGGATTACCGCAGCGAACCGATACGCTGGCGAGGTGCCTGGCATCACGTATCTCGGCCCCCAAGGAACGTTCACCGAGGCGGCCCTGCGCGCCATCGCCGACCACGGCCTGATCCCACCGACCGGCGGTTCCGGCACCGCCGGCAGTGGGGAGGTCACGCCGATCGCCACGGACAGCACCCCTGCCGCCCTGGCTGCCGTCCGCGCCGGCGATGCCGAGTTCGCGTGTGTGCCGATCGAGAACTCGATCGACGGATCGGTGACACCGACACTGGACAGCCTCGCCAACGGATCGCCACTGCAGATCTACGCCGAGTTGACCCTGGACGTGGCCTTCTCGATCGCGGTCCGCCCGGGGACTGCGGAATCAGACGTGCGCACCGTGGCGGCGTTCCCGGTCGCCGCCGCCCAGGTCAGGTGCTGGCTGTCCGACCATCTGCCCAAAGCCCAACTCGTCGCGGCCAATTCGAATGCCGCCGCGGCCCAGGACGTCGCGGCCGGGACGGCGGACGCAGCGGTCAGCACCGCGCTGGCCGCGCAACACTACGGGCTGGACACCCTCGCCGACGGTGTCGTCGACGAGCCCAACGCCCGAACGAGGTTCGTTCTCGTCGGAGCGCCCGCTGTGCCGCCGAAGCGCACGGGCGCGGACCGGACATCGGTGGCGTTGCGGGTGGCCAACGTGCCGGGCGCGCTGGTGTCGGCCATGACGGAGTTGGCCATCCGCGACATCGACCTCACCCGCATCGAGTCCCGGCCCACCCGCACCGAACTCGGCACCTACGTCTTCTTCCTGGACTTCGTCGGACACATCGACGACGACTCCGTCGCCGAGGCGCTTCGGGCGCTGCACCGCCGGTGTGCCGAGGTCCGCTATCTGGGCTCGTGGCCGACGGGCGAGGTGGTCGGGGCGACGCCACCGCCGATGGACGAATCGGCCGAGTGGCTGGAGCGGATGCGGAAGGGCCGGCCGTGAGCGGCCGGTTGGTGCTGGTGCGGCACGGACAGACGCACGGCAACGTCGACCGTCGCCTCGACACCCGCCCGCCCGGGGCCGAACTGACCGATCTCGGACGTGATCAGGCGAGGGCCTTCGCCCGGGCCCTGCCGCGCCCGCCGGCGATGATCGCCCACTCGATCGCCACCCGCGCCGTGCAGACCGCATCGGAGATATCCGACCTTATCAGCGCAGCCCCGGCCGCCGGATTGCACGAGTTCGAGGGCATTCACGAGGTTCAGGTCGGCGACCTGGAGAATCGCAGCGACGAAGCCGCACACGACGAGTTCAACGGGATCTACCGGCGCTGGCACGGCGGTGAGCTCAGCGTGCCCCTTCCCGGTGGTGAGAGCGCGCACCAGGTTCTCGACCGCTACCTGCCGGTGCTCGAACAGCTACGGCTGCGTTATCTCGACGACGACGCGTTCCCCGGTGACATCGTGGTGGTCAGCCACGGCGCAGCCATCCGGCTCGTCTCCGCGGTGCTCGCGGGTGTCGACGGCGCGTTTGCCATCGACCATCACCTCGCGAACACCGAATCGGTGGTCCTCGCCCCGATCACCGATGGCCGATGGAGCTGCGTGCAGTGGGGAGCGCTGACCCCACCGTTCGGTGTCACGCCGACGCCGACCGGTGTCGACGACTCGAGGCGCTCAGCCGAGCCGATGGGCTGAGACGACCACTGATTCGAGCTGGTCGCACATACAGCCCACGGCAGTGCAGTCGAGGTGCATGGAGTGCTCACCCGAAGCGGCCAGGCACTCGTCCTCGGTGCATTCGGCGCGCCGGAAGGCGTGGTGAATGAGTGCACCGTGGCAGTGCTCCAGGCCTGCGCGGCAGGCACGGCATTCACGGGTCATGACCCGTTCATAGCACTCCGTACCGACGACTTCGGGTTGCCGCGCGTAGAGGCCGCCTCGGGTGTGTGTCAGGCCCAACCCAACTCGTGGAGCCGGTCGTCGTCGATGCCGAAGTGGTGGGCGATCTCGTGGATCACCGTGACGGCCACCTCCTCGACCACCTCTTCGGGGCTGCCGCACACGTCGAGCAGTGCGTCCCGGTAGATCGTGATCGTGTCCGGCAGCGAACCGCCGTACGACGAATCCCGTTCGGTCAACGCGATGCCCTCGTACAGACCGAGCAGGTCCGGCTCTTCGTCGTTTCGCGGGGCAACCAGGATCACCACGTTGTCGATCGCCCGCGCCAGCTCGGACGGAATGAGGTCGAGCGCGTCACCGACCAACTCGTCGAACCGTTGCGGGGTCATCCGCACGGTCACGGGCTAGATCCCGGGTGGCGGCGGCGGTGGCGGGGGCAGCTCAGGCGGCGGCCCGGCCGGCTGACCGGGCGGCGGTGCACCCGGGGCCGGTGGCGGCGGCACCCCGGGCGGGGCGGGTGGCGGCGGAGGCGGTCCATTGAGGAACGTGTTCCCCGACGGCGGGGCGGTGTCCGCCGGCGGCTCCTGTTCGGTGTCGGCGGTACCGGTGCTGGGCGACTGCTGCGGCATGTGCTGGGTCTGGTCGTCCTGGCCGTCGTCGTAGGTCGATCCCGAGGAGCTGCTGGACCCCGAGGACCCGGTGGACTGCGACGACGACTCGTTCGGGAAGTCGGGCATCGGGATCGGCGGCAGGTTGAGGCGTTCCTCGGGGATGTCCGGGGGCGGCACCGGCGGCTGACCGTTGATCATCAGCGGACCCTTGGCGCTGTTCAACAGCGTCGACCACCCGCCGTTGCCCAGGGTCGCGCCGATGCTGCACGACACCTGATGGCTGCCCGCCGCCCAACTGGGCAGCGACACGGTGCTGTAGATCAGCGTCAGCGTGGTGTTGCGCAGCTGGATCGGCGCCAGGTACGCATCCGTCATCCGGGTGCACGTGTCCTTGATGAACGAGTCCTGCTCCGCCTCGGCCGGGAGTCCGTCGGGGAATCGTTCGGCGAGGTTGACCGCGCCGGTCACCTCCATGGCGTGCGGCGCCGCACAGTCGACCGGGATATCGGTCGGCTGGTTGGTCGCCGGGTCGATGCCCAGGCACGTGCCCGGCGCCCACACCTTCGACTGGTCGATCTCGGCGACCCTGCCGGTGAACGGCAGCTGCTGGTTGTTGGGGCCCGGCAGTTGCAGGCCGCAGAGCATCCTGCGCTCGCCCGACTGTCGCCACGCCTTGTCACCGGACCACAGCATGCTGACGGTGAACTTGCTCTGTGGGTCGAAGCGGGGGCCGAGGTAGCGCTTCACGGCCGCCGAACACTGCTCCTGGCTGATCTGCTGGATACGCGCGGCGGACGGCGGCGCCGCATCGGGCCCGTACTCGCTGCCGGGGAACGTGCGCATGTCGACCGACTCCGCGACCTCGAACCGGTGCTCGGTGGTGCAGTCGACGATCTCCGCCGCATCGGGTGTGCGGTCCGGCCAGTTGAGGCAGTCGCCGCTCTTGGCGTGGTCGAAGGTGTCGTTGCCGCGGGGACCCAGTGAGATGGAGTTGGCGGTGAGGCTGCCGGTCCGATCCGACTGGGGCAGTGCCGTGATCACCCCGGCGATCAGTAGCCCGCCGAGCGCGGTGAGAAGCAGCGCACGACGGGTCGACTCGGCTTGGAAGCTCCGCCACCAAGCCTTCTCGCCCGGTGTCGAGCCGCCCTCTGGGTGTTCGGGTGCCTGCGACATCTGCTCCATTGTGACAGGCGTGTCGGGTGCTGTGACAAGTGATGCAGTTGTAACGTTATGGGGCTGTGTCGCGGCAGCGGCGAATGTTGCGCCTGTGCCGGACGCTCCGACCACCACGTAGGGTTTTGCCCGTGATCGACCTGAAGGTGCTGCGAGAAAACCCCGCTGCGGTGCGTGCATCACAACAGGCCCGCGGTGAAGATCCGGGCCTCGTCGACGTGCTGGCCGAGGCCGACGCTGCGCGACGCTCCGCCATCTCTGCCGCCGACAACCTGCGCGCCGAACAGAAGGCGGCCAGCAAGCTGGTCGGCAAGGCAGCGCCCGACGAGCGACCGGCACTGCTGGCCACCGCAAAGGACCTCGCCGAGCGGGTCAAGGCCGCCGAGGCGGCCCAGGCCGAGGCCGAGAAGTCCTACACCGCAGCCCATATGGCGATCTCGAACGTCATCATCGACGGCGTGCCCGCCGGTGGCGAAGACGACTTCGTGGTGCTGGACACCGTCGGGGAGCCGCCTACGCTCGAGAACCCGAAGGACCACCTCGAGCTGGGCGAGTCGCTGGGGCTCATCGACATGGAACGCGGCGCGAAGGTGTCCGGCTCCCGGTTCTACTTCCTCACCGGCGCCGGTGCGCTGCTCCAGCTGGGGCTGTTCCAGCTCGCGGTGCGCGTCGCCGTGGACAACGGATTCACCCTCGTCATCCCGCCGGTGCTGGTGCGGCCCGAGGTGATGCAGGGCACCGGCTTCCTGGGCGCCCACGCCGACGAGGTGTATCACCTCGAGGAGGACGACCTGTACCTCGTCGGCACCTCCGAGGTGCCGCTGGCCGGCTTCCACGCCGACGAGATCCTCGACCTGTCGCAGGCGCCGAAGCGCTACGCCGGCTGGTCGACCTGCTTCCGGCGCGAGGCGGGCAGCTACGGCAAGGACACCAGGGGCATCATCCGCGTGCACCAGTTCGACAAGGTCGAGGGCTTCGTCTACTGCCGACCGGAGGACGCCGAAGCCGAGCACCAGCGTCTGCTCGGCTGGCAGCGCCAGATGCTCGCCCACATCGAGGTGCCGTACCGCGTCATCGACATCGCGGCAGGCGACCTCGGATCGTCGGCGGCGCGGAAGTTCGACTGCGAGGCCTGGGTGCCGACGCAGGGCACCTACCGCGAGCTGACGTCGACCTCGAACTGCACCACGTTCCAGGCGCGGCGGCTGGCGGTGCGCTACCGCGACGAGAACGGCAAACCGCAGACCGCAGCGACGCTGAACGGAACCCTGGCCACCACGCGGTGGCTGGTGGCGATCCTCGAGAACCACCAGCAGCCCGACGGCAGCGTGCGGGTACCCGAAGCGCTGGTGCCCTACGTCGGAACCGCCGTGCTCGAACCCGGGAGGACAACATGATCGATGTGATCGAACTGGACGACGACGAGCTGCGGACGTGGTTCGGTTTCGGTGTCGCGGGCAACTTCGCCGGGCACCTCGAGCAGGCCGGCGAGGCCGCCGATTTTGTGAACGTCAGCTCCGAGGGGTCGGCTCCCAAGGGCATCTTCCCGTGGTACGCACCGGGACACGACAGCTTCCTCGGGGAGTTCCCGCTGTCGCACGACACGATCAGGCTGCCCGCCAGCGACACTCCGCTGAACCTGCAGATCGAACCCGAGGTCGGGCTGGCGTGCGAGGTCAAGTGGGCCGGTGACACCGTGGCGTCGTTGCAGCCGTTTGCCCTCGGTGCGTTCAACGACTGCTCCATACGGCGGCCGAACGCGCCCAAGATCAGCCACAAGAAGAACTGGGGTCCGGCGTCGAAAGGTGTTGCGCGGCAGTTCTTCGACGTCAGCGACCTCACCCCCGACGGTCCCACCGCCACGCTGCGGCTGGTCTGCCATCTGCTCACCGCCGACGGTCAGCAGCACGAGTACGGGGTGGACAGCCCGCTGCTGGGCTACTCGTACTACGGCGAGGTACTGCTGGACTGGATCGTCGACCGGCTGGCCCACCAGAAGGGTTCCGCCGACACTCCTCTGGAGGATGTCGGGGCCCTGATGGTCGCCAGCGGTCACCCGACGAAGCTGTTGATCGGCATCGGCGCCACCCGGTACACGCCACTGGGCGAATCCACCTATCTGCAGCCCGGCGATCAGGCCGTCGTGCGGGTGTACGACACCGCAAGCGATGCGTACTCCGAGCTGCGGCAGACGGTTTCGGGATGAAGTCGTCATGAGCGGTTCGGTGGTGCAGCTCTGGCGGTTCCCGGTCAAGTCGATGGGCGGCTCGCCGGTCGACGAGGTACGCATCGATCGACGCGGGGTGCACGCCGACAGGCTGTGGGCGGTCCGCGACCTCGAGCAGAACATCACGGCCTCCGCGCGCAGGCTCCCCAAGCTGCTCGGCTGTTCGGCCCGCTATGCGCTCGCTCCCGGTCCTGACGCCGGCCCGGGCAATGTGCCCGAGGTGATCGTCACCATGCCGGACGGCACCGAATTAGCCAGTGGCGGTGGCGAAATCGATCAAGCACTGTCGGATCTGGTGGGACGCGAGGTACGGCTGACGGCCCTTCCGCCGAGCTCCGACACCAGCCTGCACCGGTTGTCGGTGCAGCAGACCCGCGCCAACTACTCGCCGACCGAGGTGCGCCGGGACTTCGGCCTGTCCGATCAGGAAGCGCTGCCCGACACGTCGGTGTTCACGACCAGGCAGATGCTGACCCTGGCCCGATTCGCCACCCCGCCGGGCACCTTCGTGGATCTGAGCCCGGTGCACGTCGTCAGCACCACCAGCCTGGCGACTCTCTCCGCCGACGGTGTGCCTTATGACGTGCGCCGGTTCCGGCCCAACGTGCTGGTGGCACTCGACGAGGCGGGAGACGGGTATCCCGAAGCGGGCTGGGTCGGCGGCGACGTCGAATTCGGTTCGGCGGCACTGCGGATCACCAACCCGACCATCAGATGTGTGGTGCCCACCCGTCCGCAGCCCGGGCTCGAACTCGATCGTGCACTGACCCGCAGGCTGGCCGAGGCCACGCAGCGATTCCTCGGCGTCTACGCCGACGTCGCCACACCCGGGGTGGTACGCGTCGGCGACGCGGTGCGGGTGCGCACGCCCGATCCGCCGAACGCGGTCCGGCGAGCGGCGAGCGTCGCAGGCCGCACAGCGATGCGTCAGGTCCAGCGGGCGCTGGAGGCCACCGTCCTGCGGGAGCGGTGAGCCCGGCTACCGCGACTGCGTCAACAGGTCCTCCAGGAGGTCGACGAACTCTGTCGGCCGCATGGGGGTGCACGCCGGATCCGGGAAGGACCCGGGTACATCGAGGGTCACCAGCGTGGACTTCAGTGGCCGCCGGACGTCCAGGGGCAGCCACCGCTTCAGATCAGAGGTGCCCCAGATGCGGAACCGATCCAGGAACAGTCCGAGCGGGCTGGTGCGGTAGCCGCGGATGTCACGCAACCGGATGATCTTCGACGTTCCCGACGGGAAGTGATAGCGGCGCAGCGTCAGCGCCTCCTGATCCAGCTGGATCAGGCCGTCGTCGTAGAACCTCGGCGTGGTGGTCACAGCTTCGCGGACCGGAGTTCGTGGCCTCTGGTGGTCAGGCACCTGCCGTTCTGCAGGTTCCACTGCCAGCCGTGCAGGTTGCAGGTCAGCGTCGTGCCCTCCACGACGCCGAACTTCGAGAGATCGGCCTTCAGATGCGGGCAGCGACGCTGGATCTCCCAGCCGTCCAACGTGATCGATGCGCTGTCATCGTGTGTCTCGGCGAACCAGCCGTCGGCGTAGGCGATCCGCTCGTCGGTCAGACACTTGAAGAACGTGTACAGGTACTCGTTGTACCCGCCGACCCGCCACGCCTTGAAACGGGTGGACAGGAAGATCGTGTTCACCCAGTCGGGCTCCCGATCACGGACGACGGTACGCACCAGCTCCGGTGCGATCGCGAAGCCGTAACGGAACTTCTCGTCCGGGATCGCCTCGCGCACAGCTCGTTTCGGGAAATCCAAGACCACGGTCTCGTCCCCGAGTCGGAGCTCGACCGGGTAGCCGATGCCGTCACAGATCTGATCGCCGGCGAGCATGATCGGTTCGAACAGATCCCGCAGCGGTTCCAGCAGGGGCTCTCCGGCTGCGCCCGCCCAAGCCGCCTTCTCCGCGGCGATCACCGGCGCCATCCGGTCGGCGTACGCCGCGATGTAGTCGGCCTTGCCGGTGGTGAAGATGGCGCGCACGTCGTCGTCGGGGATCGGGTGGGCGAGCGAATCGAGTTGGGAGCCGGTGAAATCCGCGGTGGTGCCGGGCATCATCAGCAGGCCACCGTCGTGGCCGTGGAGCTGCATCTGGTCCAGGAAGACCACCTGGTCGGGAAAGATGTTGGCCGGATCGCCGTGGTCGTCGTTGAGGTCACGAAGCTCGTCGTCGAGGAAGCACGGGGGACCCGCCGACGGGATCACCCAGGTCGCACCGACCTGGGTGATGTACTGCCGGCAGCGGTCCATCTGGCGCTGGCGCTTCTGGATGCCGAACGACTCCTTGGCCCGGGCGGGCATGTCGTAGACCATCGGGTACCAGATCGCCCCGGAGTACTGCAGCATGTGCACATCGATCTGCCCGAAGTCGGCATTCAGGACGTCGAGATCCACGGGCCGGGCGTCGTTCATGTTGAATGCGACCGTCTCGCCGTCATCGACCACGAGGCCCGAGTCGCCGATGGGCCCGTCGGCGGGAGCTCGCAGCGCGATGACCATCACGTCCAGATCACCCTTGGGCCCGCTGACCCGGTGCTTGACCGAATCCGTCGTCTCGAAGAAGCGGTGGAATCCCAGCTTCTCGAGCTCGCGCCGCAGATCGGGCACGGGGAAGTCCGGCAGCAGCACGACGGCGTCCTTGTTGACGTGCTCGGTCAGGTTCCGCGGATCGAAGTGGTCCTTGTGCAGGTGGGAGACGTAGAGGTAGTCCACGTCGCCGAGCGCCGCCCAGTCCAGACCGCTGTTGTCGGGGAAGGGGAACCAGGAGGCGAAGTACGCCGGGTTGACCCACGGGTCACACAGGATGCTCCCGGCCTTGGTGTCGATACGGAAGCCGGCGTGTCCGACGCTCGTGACCTGCACAGATACCCCTTCTGGTGACACTTGGTTCGGGGCCCAGCTTAACCGGACGGGACGGGCTCGTCGTTCCAGCGAGCCCGGTAGTACGCGATGCGGTCGCGGTCGGGCGCCACCCCGTAGGCATCCAGCAGCACGGCTTCCCAGCCCCGGTCTTCGTCGCTCGCATAGTTCCAGTCCAGCGACAGGGTCGCCACGGCCAGATCCGCCCAACGATCGGCGACCCCGAGATCGCCCAGATCGACGTGCCCGCTGTAGTTGCCGTCGTCGGCGATCAGCGTGTTGGGTGCGCAGGCATCGCCGTGACACACCACCAGCCGGTCGGGCGACGATGCGGCGCCTCCCACCCAGGAGGGCGGGCCGAATGGGCAGTCATCGGCCGGGAGCGCGTCGTGCAGTATCCGTAGGCCGCGCCCGATGGCCCGAGCCGCGGTCTCGGGACGCCTCGACCAGTACGGGTCGACTGCCGAGCGTCCGGGCAGCGCCGCGGTGTGCAGCCAGCCGTTTCCGGAGCCGAGAACGATGGGGACCGCGGCATGCGCGCGCGCCCAGCGCAGCCGCGGTACCTCGTCGGCCAGCAGATGCGCGGCGTCGTCGGGGTAGACCTTCACGTACTCGACGGCAGGAGAGGTGCCCACGGCGAACGTCACCCCGCCGAGCTCGTTGACCCACACGGCGGTCACGGATCGGGTACCGGCGATGTCGGCGACAACGGCAGGTACCGGCACCGGTCCGGTGGGAGCGGTCACGGCTGTCCGCCGAACTCAGAACACGTTGCTCAGCGCCCCGATGGCCTGGTCGACTCCGAGCCACGCGAACACCACTGTGCAGATGGCCAGCGCAGTGTTGGTGTGCCAGCGGTTGCGCCATCCGTCGGGGATCTTCTTCGAGTTCAGCAGCAGCAGCAGCGTGACGGCCAGGAACGGCATGAACAACGCGCCCAGCACGCCGTAGGCCAGGACCAGGCCGACCGGTTGACCGAGCCAGAGCAGCGCCATCGGCGGGAACGTGAGCCAGATGACGTACCACCTGAAGTAGCGGCCTCCGACGCGGGTGTCCTCGTGGCCGTCCGGCAGGCCCTTCAACTGGCCGACGAAGTCGGCGAACATCAGGCTGACCCCGTTCCAGACCCCGATCAGCGAGGAGAAGGACGCCGCCCAGAATCCGATCAGGAACACATGCCCGAACACGACGCCGTAGCGCTCGTCGAGAACGGCGGAGAGGTCGACCAGTCCGCGTTCGCCGGTGCTGATGGCGATGTTCGTCGAGTACAGCAGTTCGGCGCCGACGATCAGCATCGCGACGACGAACACGCCGGTGAGCGCATAGGCCGCGGTGTTGTCGATACGCATCACGCGCATGAACCGGGGTGTGGTCCACTGCTTTTCCCGTAGCCAGTAGCCGTACGCGGCCAGCGTGATCGTTCCACCGACGCCGCCTGCGAGACCCAGCACGTAGACGATCGAGCCGTCGGGGATGATCGGCCGCAGGCCTTTGACGATCTCGAGGACGTTCGGGGAGGCCACGATCGCTGCGCCCACCACAGTCACGAACATGATGCCGACCAGCACGGCGATGATCTTCTCGAAGAACCGGTAGCTGCCCATCCAGACCAGCAGGAAGCCGACGATGCCGGACACGATCGCGACGAGCTTGATGTCCAGCGACGGGTAGAGCGCCACGATCGGCAGTGCGCTCGAGGACATCGCGGCCGCGCCGTAGACGAACCCCCAGATGACGATGTAGGGCGCGAAGTAGATGGTGGTCCACTTCCCGAGGGACCGCCAGCCCTGGAAGATGGTCCGCCCTGTGGCGAGGGTGTAGCGGCCGGCGCCCTCGACCAGCACGACCTTCATCACCACGCCGACGACCACCACCCACAGCAGGGCGTAGCCGTAGCGGGACCCGGCGACCAGGGTCGCGACCAGGTCGGCCGCACCGACGCCGGTGGCCGCGACCACCAGTCCGGGGCCGATGACCCGCCACCGCGGGGGTGGCGCCTCTGCCTCGTCGTGGACGTCCGGCTCGGGTGTCGTCATCGGTGCTCCTCACTCGTCGGCGTGGCGGCGCCCCCCGCGGCCGATCCGGTATGAGCTGAGCCACAGCGCGTCGCAAACCCCTACATCCCAGCGTCTATGGCAACTCTGCGCAACCGGCACAGGCTTCGCACGGATGATCCCGGCGACTAGGCTGGCCGGCGTGGAACCCGTATACGGCACAGCCATCCAGCTCGCCCGACTGGTGTGGCGGGTGCAGGGCCTCACGTTCACCGTCACCGGGGTGGAGAACCTGCCGCGTACCGGCGGTGCGGTGATCGCGATCAATCACACCAGCTACTTCGACTTCACCTTCGCGGGCCTTCCTGCCTATCAGCAGCACCTCGGGCGCAAGGTTCGGTTCATGGCCAAAAAGGAGGTCTTCGACAACAAGAAGACCGGCCCGCTGATGCGGGGCATGCGGCACATCGAGGTCGACAGGAACAGCGGCGCGGCCTCGTTCGAGCAGGCGGTCCAGAAGCTGCGCGACGGCGAGTTCGTCGGCGTGTACCCCGAAGCCACGATCAGCCGCAGCTTCGAGATCAAGGATTTCAAGTCCGGAGCGGCCCGGATGGCCATCGCCGCCGGCGTGCCGATCGTGCCGCACATCGTGTGGGGTGCACAGCGCATCTGGACCAAGGACCACCCGAAGAAGCTGTGGCGTCCCAAGGTCCCCATCTCGATCGCGGTGGGTAAGCCCATCGAACCCACATTGCCCGCCACCGAACTGACCTCGTTGCTGCATTCGCGTATGCAGCACCTGCTCGAGCAGGTGCAGGACGCCTACGGTTCACATCCGCCCGGTGAGTTCTGGGTGCCGCACCGGTTGGGCGGCGGCGCGCCGACGATCGCGGACGCCAATCGACTGGACGCCGAGGAAGCCGCGGCTAAGGCGGCGCGCCGGGCGCAGCACAACGGATCCACCGAGGCGCCGGGATAAGCCCGATGGAACCGGTTTTCCGCACCCTCGAGATCGCGGCGAAACTGGCGGTGAGGGTCACCGGGACACGGATCACCTATCAGGGACTGGAGAACATCCCCGCCTCCGGCGCCGCGGTCGTTGCCATCAACCACACCGGCTACGTCGACTTCCTTCCCGCTGCGTTGGCGGCCAACAAACGGGGGCGGCGGATGCGGTTCATGATCAAGGCGGAGATGGGTGGGGTCAAGGTCGTCGGTTGGTTGATCGGGCACACGGGCACGATCACCGTCGATCGTCAGGCAGGTCGTGGTGCCTACGCAGCCGCGGTGGCGTCGCTGCGGCGCGGCGAACTCGTCGGGGTGTATCCGGAAGCCACGATCAGTCGAAGCTTCGAGCTCAAGGAGTTCAAGAGCGGTGCGGTCCGGATGGCCCGGGATGCGCGGGCGCCGATCGTGCCGCTGATCGTCTGGGGCGCGCACCGCATATGGACCAAGGATCATCCGAAAGCATTGGGGCGAACCAAATTTCCGGTGGCAGTCGCCGTGGGCGAACCCATCGAACCTGTCGGCAGCGTAGAGGAGATCACGACGACCATGCGTTCGGAGATGACGCAGTTGCTGACTGCGACGCAGGCTGACTATCCGCGGCCGCAGGGTGCGTACTGGCTACCGCGACGGTTGGGTGGCACCGCGCCCACACCTGTCGAGGCCGCGGCTCTCGACGAGGCGGAACTCGCGGAGCGGGCCCGACGCCGGACGGGCGACACATGACCCAGCCGTTGCGGGGACGCGATCAGAAGCCGGTGCTGATCGCCACCGACGTGGACGGCACACTGCTCGACGACGACGAGAACGTCAGCCCGAGAACCCGGGCGGCGGTGCGTGCGGCGGTCGACGGGGGTGCCCAGTTCGTCCTCGCCACCGGCCGACCGCCGCGCTGGGTCGGTCCCATCGTCGACCAGCTGGGCTTCGCGCCGATGGCGGTGTGCGCCAACGGGGCGGTGGTCTACGACCCGTCGACGGACCAGATCATCTCGGCCCGAACGTTGTCGGCGGATGTGCTGGGCGAACTCGCCGAGATCGCCACCCGGGTGATCCCCGGTGCCGGTCTGGCCGTCGAACGGGTGGGCCGCAGCGCGCACGACGCGGCAACCCCGCAGTTCGTCAGCTCACCGGGCTACGAGCACGCGTGGCTCAACCCCGACAACACCGAAGTCTCGATCGACGACCTGCTCAGTGCCCCCGCGGTCAAACTGCTGATCCGCAAGGCCGGCGCGCGCAGCGCGGACATGGCGGCTGAACTCGCGCGGCACATCGGTCTCGAAGGTGACATCACCTACTCCACGAACAACGGTCTGGTGGAGATCATGCCGCTCGGGGTCAGCAAGGCGACCGGTATCGAGGAGGTGGCCCGACCCCGGGGGATCACCGCCTCGGAGGTGGTGACGTTCGGTGACATGCCCAACGACGTGCCGATGCTGAGGTGGGCAGGGCTGGGCGTGGCCATGGGCAACGCGCATCCCGACGCCGTTGCCGCCGCCGACGAGGTGACGGCCACCAACGTCAAGGACGGGGTGGCCCGGGTTCTCGAACGGTGGTGGCTGTAGCGCGGGTCGAGCTCAGACGGGGTTGCTCGGCGGGGTGAACCGCTCCAGCTGGATCGGGGCGAGATCGGCCGGCGGTGGCGGCAATTCGACCGGGACACCGTCGACCACGCGCGTCACCGTGCCCTTCTCGCGGTCGAAGTTGAGGGTGCCGTGCTGGAAGTTCTGCACGATCCACAGCGGTGTGGGGATCTCGGCGCTCGTCGGCAGGCCCAGCGCACCCCGCTCGAATCCCAGTGCGCCCCAGGATTTGTAGAGTTCGCCGGTGACGGGTTCGGCGCCGCTCTCGGGAGACCAGTAGACCGCGCCGCGTTCGAAGGTGACGTAGCGGGTCCCGCCCAGGCCCTGGGCCTCCGGCGAGGTGGGCTTCCCGAGGTAGCTGTTCATGCCGCCGAGCGCGTCCCACTTGGCGAAGATCGCGCCGCCGCGCAGGGATTCGGCCAACTCCTCGGGACCGGGCGGGTCGTTGAATCGGGCCGCGATGTCGCGGATCTGAGGCATCAGCGCGTACGCGGCGTTGCCCGGGCACTCGGTGTTGCCGACGTCGCGGTGCGTGAAGATCGTGGGCAGCGTCGGCGCGGCGCCGAACGGGAACTTGGTGAACGAACCGCCTTCCGACGGAAGCACGACCGCACCCCGCGGATCGACTCGTGCCTGACCCAGAACCCAGCCGAGCAGCCTTGCCGTGGTGCGCAATTGAATCGGTGTCGGCGGCACCACGTCGAAATTGCCGAGCATCGCGACGCCCCACGTGTTGTGGTTGAAGCCACCGGTGTGGGCGCCCTCCACGGGTCGGTTCATGCCGCCCGCGCGGCCTTCGAAGACCTGGCCGTACTTGTCGACCATCGCGTTGTAGGCGATGTCGCACCAGCCCAGGGTGCGGGTGTGGTACTCGTAGATCGATCTGATGATGCCTGCTGAGTCGCCGGGCGTGTACTCGTTGCTGCCCGCGGTGTGGTGCACCACGCCCGCCTGGATTCCTCTGTCGTACCGGGGTTCTCCGCAGCGCATGCCCTCGTCGGCGCCCCACTGCGCCCGGTTGATGATGTTCGGTGGTTGCCCCGGCGGGGTGGCCGCGTTCGGCAACGGAAGCATGTCCGCCGGCGTCTGCGGAGGACTGATCAGCACCGCGTTGATGTTCTGCCCGAAGGGTTGTTCGACGTTGGCGGGCACGTAGCCCAACTCCGGGCCGGCGTCGTCGCGATGCGGTTCGGGCGCGTTGCCGGTGGCGGGGGCGTCGGCAGGTCGGGTCACGGCGATCTGCACGGTGTTGGTGCGGCCGATGAACACCGGCTCGGTGCCACGGGGGCCCGGCAGGTCGGCGCCGACCCCTCCGAGTTGCTCGGCCTCGTACCAGGGGCCCCAGGACCCGTCGCCCTTCTTGGCGCGCATCCGTGCGCTCGTCCCGGTGAGATCTTCCGATGTCAGCGCGACCATCGAGAACGGCTCGTCCTGATGGATCTCGCGGATGGTCTCGCCACCGGGCAGATCGGCCAGGGGTTGCTGGACCATTCGAGGGGCGTCCGCCGCCGGGGACTTGTCGTCACCGGGGGCGCCGTTGAGCGCCCAGGGCAGCAGCACCACTGTCGCCGCGAGCGCGGTGAACAGTATCGATGGCACGGGACGACGACACGGCACGGGCTGATGTTACGTATGTGCCAGATGTTGCTCGTGTTACGACACGGTTGTTTGGGGACTCAATCCGGTCGCATTCCGCACACTGCGCACCTGCAACGGCACCGCAGAGCGTGCTGGCGCTTCTGCGGTGCCGTTCGGTGGCAGGACTGGTGTGGCCCGGGCTACGCGCCCGGGGCGAGCGGTGCCTCGGCCGCCAGTGCGCCCGACGCAGCGTCCAGGGGTGCGGCTGCTGCTGCCTCGGCGGCAGGCGCAGCTGCGGCGGCTGCGGCGGCCGGAGGCTTGACTGCCGACATGATCGCGGGCATCAGGATGCCCTTGAGCAGGTCGATCGCCTCGCCTGCGCCGAGTTGGTTCGCGGCGCTGGTGAGGTCGCCCATGATGCCGCCGCTGCTCGAGGCCACCGGCGCGGCCAGTGAGGGATCAGCCAGGATCGGGTAGCCGCCCAGCGCCGGATCCAGGCCGATCGGAGCCGAGATCGGGATCTCGCCGGTCAGCGGCAGTCCCGAGGTCGAGATCGGCGCAGCGCCCAGGACCGGGTCGGTCAGTGCCGGCGGCGTCGACAGACCCGGTGTGGTCAGCGTCGGATCGGTCAACGACGGCGTGGTCAGGCCGGGTGTACTGACTCCCGGCACCGTGAGTCCCGGAGTGGCCGCCAGTGCCGGATCGGTCAATGACGGTGTGGTCAGCCCCGGAGTGGTCAGGCCCGGGACCGCGCCGGTCGGGCTGGTGAGCGACGGGTTGGTCAGCGCGGGGTTGGCGAGTCCGGGGTCGGTCAGAGACGGCATCCCGGTCAGGCCCGTGGTTCCCAGGCCGGGCACTCCCAGCCCGGGGGACAGCGTCGTGGGCGCGGTGGCACCCGATCCGGTGAGCAGACCTGTCGGCATCGGCGGCAGGTTGATGCCGAACTGGGAAAGGCCCTGGGACAACGCGGTGATCAGCTCACCGGGTAGGTCGGTGATGGTCGCGGCCTGCACGAACTCGCGGTGCTGCGGGGTGCCCTCGGGGGCTGCGGACAGCTCGGAAACGGCAACAATGGCAACTGGACTCGCGACTGCCAGAGCGGCGACTGTGCTCAAGGCTGTCGAGAGCCGGCGTCGACGTCGGTTCGGCACGGAAGTCTCCTCAATACATGGACGTAGAAAATCGGCTGCCTGAATCGGCTACCTGTGCGTGATTCTTCGTACGCGGTCGATGTTACTGATGTGACTACTGGGACTAGAGTGACGATGCGGAATTGTGAGCTAATTGCGACCTGCGCGGCTCGGCCATTGCAGGGCCTGCGCGTGTGGTCGGATACCCTTGCTGCCGATGATCTCTCCTGCTCCCCGCCCTCCCACCGACGCTTTCGACCTCATCGTCGTCGGCTCCGGGTTCTTCGGCCTGACGATCGCCGAACGGGTGGCCACCCAGCTGGACAAGCGGGTCCTGGTCCTCGACAGGCGCCCCCACATCGGCGGGAACGCCTACTCGGAGCCCGAACCCGCGACCGGCATCGAGGTGCACCGCTACGGCGCGCACCTGTTCCACACGAGCAATCAGCGGGTGTGGGACTACGTCAACCAGTTCACCGAGTTCACCGGCTATCAGCACCGGGTGTTCGCGATGCACAACGGGCAGGCCTATCAGTTCCCGATGGGGCTCGGCCTGGTGTCGCAGTTCTTCGGCAGGTACTTCACCCCGGACGAGGCCCGCGCGCTGATCGCCGAACAGGCCGCGGAGTTCGACACCAAGGACGCCCGGAACTTCGAGGAGAAGGCGATCAGTCTGATCGGCCGCCCGCTCTACGAAGCGTTCATGAAGCACTACACCGCCAAGCAGTGGGAGACCGACCCGACGAACCTGCCGGCGTCCAACATCACCCGGCTGCCGGTCCGCTACACCTTCGACAATCGCTACTTCAACGACACCTATGAGGGTCTGCCGGTCGACGGGTACACCACGTGGCTGCAGAACATGGCCGCCGACGATCGCATCGAGGTGCGACTGGACACCGACTGGTTCGACGTCCGCGACGAGTTGCGGACCCAGAGTCCGAACGCTCCGATCGTCTACACGGGCCCGCTGGACCGTTACTTCGACTACTCGGCGGGCCGGCTCGGCTGGCGCACCCTGGACTTCGAGACCGAGGTCCTCGACACCGGTGATTTCCAAGGCACGCCCGTGATGAACTACAACGACGCCGACGTGCCCTTCACCCGCATCCACGAGTTCCGGCACTTCCACCCGGAGCGGGACTACCCGACCGACAAGACCGTCATCATGCGGGAGTTCGGTCGTTTCGCCAAGGACGACGACGAGCCCTACTACCCGATCAACACCCGTGAGGACCGCCTGATGGTCACGGCCTACCGCGAGCTGGCGCAGGCGGAGACGGCGTCCTCGCAGGTGCTCTTCGGCGGCCGCCTGGGCACCTACCAGTATCTGGACATGCACATGGCGATCGCCAGCGCGCTGAACATGTACGACAACACCCTGGCGCCGCACCTACGTGACGGTGTCGCGCTGGTCGCCCCCGAAACAGAAAGCAGTCGACAATGAGTGACATCCCGTCCGGCGCGCTCGAGGCCGGACAGTCACGGGCAGTCAGCCTGCTGGCCCGCGTCATCCTCCCGCGCCCCGGTGAACCGCTCGACGTCCGCAAGCTCTACATAGAGGAGTCGGACACCAACGCCAGGCGCGCCCACGCACCGACGCGGACCGCGCTCGAGATCGGCGCCGAATCCGAGGTCTCCTTCGCGACCTACTTCAACGCCTTCCCGGCCAGTTACTGGCGCCGCTGGTCGACGCTGGAATCAGTGGTGTTGCGTGTCGAACTCACCGGCAGCGCGCGCGTCGACGTCTACCGGTCCAAGGCCACCGGGTCCCGGATAACCGTCGGCGGGGCGCCGATCTCCAGCGAAAATGTCGGCGCGAGCGCCTCGGGATCTGATGGCGGCGCAAGCGCCTCGGGATCTGATGTCGGCGCAAGCGCCTCGGGATCTGATGTCGGCGCAAGCGCCTCGGGATCTGATGTCGGCGCGAGCGCCTCCGTGGAGTTCGAGGTCGACCTCACCCCGTTCGAGGACGGTGGCTGGATCTGGTTCGACATCACCACCGACGCCAACTCGACGCTGCACAGCGCAGGCTGGTACGCACCGGTCGAGGCGCCCGGCCGGGCCAGTGTCGCCGTCGGCATCCCGACGTTCAACCGGCCGTCGGACTGCGTCAACGCGCTCGCCGCACTGACGTCGGATCCGTTGGTGGACAAGGTGATCACTTCGGTCATCGTGTCCGACCAGGGAACCAGCAAGGCCAAGGACCATCCCGGATTCGACGCGGCGGCAGCGGCGCTCGGAACCCGGCTGTCGCTGCACAACCAGCCCAACCTCGGCGGCTCCGGCGGCTACAGCCGGGTGATGTACGAGGCGCTGAAGAACACCGACTGTGAGCAGATCCTGTTCATGGACGACGACATCCGCATCGAGCCGGACTCGATCCTGAGGGCGCTGGCGCTGAACCGGTTCGCGAAGACACCGACTCTCGTCGGTGGCC
Organism: Mycobacterium sp. DL; assembly: GCF_039729195.1. Taxonomy (NCBI): domain Bacteria; kingdom Bacillati; phylum Actinomycetota; class Actinomycetes; order Mycobacteriales; family Mycobacteriaceae; genus Mycobacterium; species Mycobacterium sp. DL. Next base: position 5,754,800 of record NZ_CP155796.1, on the reverse strand, counting down.
AGATGCTCAACCTGCAGGAGCCCTCGCACCTGCACGTGATGGGTGAGATGGTCGATTCCGCGAACTTCATGTGGACCAACGCGGTCAACACCGAGTACGACCACAACTTCGCCAAGTTCCCGCTCAATGACGAGGAGCACGAACGCAGCAGGCTGCTGCACCGTCGCATCGACGTCGACTACAACGGGTGGTGGATGTGCATGATCCCGCGGCAGATCGCCGAGGAGCTGGGTCAGCCGCTGCCGTTGTTCATCAAGTGGGACGACGCGGACTACGGCCTGCGGGCGGGCGAGCACGGATATCCGACCGTCACGCTTCCCGGTTGCGCGATCTGGCACATGGCGTGGAGCGACAAGGACGACGCGATCGACTGGCAGGCGTACTTCCATCTGCGCAACCGGCTGGTGGTCGCGGCCCTGCACTGGGACGGCAACGTGCGTGGGCTGATCGCGAGCCACCTGAAGGCGACGCTCAAACACCTTCTGTGCCTTGAGTATTCGACCGTCGCCATCCAGAACAAGGCGATGGACGACTTCCTCGCCGGACCCGAGAACCTGTTCACGATCCTGGAGTCCGCGCTTCCCGATGTGCGCAGGATGCGCGCGGAGTTCCCCGACGCGGTGGTGCTGCCCGGCGCGACAGCCCTGCCACCGCCGTCGGAGAAGCGGTGGCGCAAGCGGGTGAGCATCCCGACCAACCCGCTGGCGATCTCGACGCGGCTGGCCGGCGGGGTGGTCCATCAGCTTCGGCCGCACGATCCCGAACATCACCGGCGCCCGCAGATCAACGTCGCCACCCAGGACGCCCGGTGGTTCTCGCTGAGCCGGGTCGACGGTGTCACGGTGACCACCGCCGACGGCCGCGGGGTGGTGTACCGGCAGCGCGACCGGGAGAAGATGCTCGAGTTGCTCCGGGAATCGCTGAAGCGACAGGCGCTGCTGGCCCGCAAGTTCAACCGGATGCGCAAGGTGTACCGCAATGCGCTGCCGATGCTGACCAGTCAGCAGAAGTGGGAGAGTGTGCTGAACTCCGGCGAGCAGGGGGTCGTGGCCTCCCGTGATGGCTGATCCGGTCGTCCCGCCTGCGGGTGAGGACCTCGCGCTGGTAGCTGTCCAGTCGGCGTTGGCCGACCGGCCCGGGGTGCTTCCCGTCGCCCGCGGGCTCTCGCATTTCGGCGAGCACAGCATCGGGTGGCTGGCGCTCGCCGCCGCCGGGGCGCTGGTCGCCCCGAATCGCCGCCGCGACTACCTCGCGGCGGGGGCGGGTGCGTTCCTCGCCCACGCCTGCGCGGTGGTCGTCAAACGGTTGGTGCGCCGCAAGCGCCCGCACCACCCGGCGATCGCCGTCAATGTGAGCACGCCGAGCAGGTTGAGCTTTCCGTCCGCGCACGCCACCTCGACCACCGCGGCGGCGATGCTGCTGGCCCGGCCCACCGGACTGCCGCTGCCGGCCCTGCTGGTACCGCCGATGGCGCTGTCCCGCTTGGTTCTCGGTGTCCACTACCCCAGTGATGTGCTCACCGGCATCGCAGTCGGGGCCGCAGTCGCGAAGGTGGTCGGCGCAGTGTCGGACCGGGTCGAAGGAGGCCTCGAGTAGCCATGAGCTCATCCCAGGTGGGTCAGGACACCGGCTCGACCGCCGGACCGCCGAAGAATCTCCCCGCGGGCATCGTCAAGGCGCTTCGACCCCGGCAGTGGGTGAAGAACGTTCTGGTGTTCGCCGCCCCGGTGGCCGCGCTCGGCGACGACCGCTACGCCTACGACTACCGAGAAGTGCTGGTCAGCGTACTTCTGGCGTTCGTCGTGTTCAGCCTGGCGGCATCGTCGGTGTACCTGGTCAACGATGCGCGTGACGTCGAGGCCGACCGCGCGCATCCGACCAAGAGGTTCCGCCCGATCGCCGCCGGGGTGGTGCCGCAGTGGCTGGCCTACTGGATGGCCGCTGTGTTGGGCGTTGCGTCACTGGCGATTTCGTGGCTGGTCACTCCGAACCTGGCCGTGGTGATGGCGGTCTACATCGGGATCCAGCTGGCCTACTGTTTCGGGCTCAAGCATCAGCCCGTGATCGACATCTGCATCGTGTCGTCCGGGTTCCTGATCCGGGCGATCGCCGGTGGTGTCGCGGCGGACGTGCCGCTGTCGCAGTGGTTCCTGTTGATGATGGCCTTCGGGTCGTTGTTCATGGCGGCCGGGAAGCGGTACGCCGAACTGCAGTTGGCCGAACGGACCGGCGCCAAGATCCGAAAGTCGTTGGAGAGCTACACCAGCTCGTATCTGCGGTTCGTGTGGACTCTGTCGGCGACGGCGCTGGTGCTGTGTTACGGGCTGTGGGCCTTCGAGCGCGATGCGACCGGCGGCACGTCGTGGTTCGTGATCTCGATGGTGCCGTTCACGATTGCGATCCTTCGCTACGCGGTCGACGTCGACGGCGGTGCGGCGGGTGAACCCGAGGAGATCGCCCTCGGGGACCGAGTGCTCCAGCTGCTGGCGCTGGCCTGGATCGGAACCATCGGTGCCGCAATCTTCCTCAGCTGAGCGCCAGCGCAGCATTCCGGCGGGCCGCCAGGACACCACTCCGGCGGGTCGTCTGACGACAGCTGCGGCGGACCGGCTGGCCCGCTGGCCGGCCTTCCCCTACGACGTCTCGGTTCGGATCAGTCTCTGGGTCAGCGTGACGCTGGTGTGCCTGCTCTTCGGATGGGGCGCCTGGCAACGTCGGTGGATCGCCGACGACGGCCTGATCGTGCTGCGGACCACACGAAACATGTTGGCGGGCAACGGCCCTGTCTTCAATGCCGGTGAACGGGTCGAGGCCAACACCTCGACGGTGTGGTCGTACCTGATGTACTTCGGCGGGCTGGTCTCCGGGTCGGCGCGGCTGGAGTATGTGGCGCTGACATTCGCGCTGCTGCTCAGCGTTCTCGGGGTGGCACTGGTGATGCTGGGCACGGCGCGGCTGTACGCGCCGACGCTCGCGGGCCGGCGCGCGCTGCTGCTTCCCGCCGGTGCGCTGGTCTACATCGCGGTGCCGCCGGCCCGCGACTTCGCCACGTCCGGTCTGGAGAACGGCCTGGTGCTGGCGTATCTGGGCCTGCTCTGGTGGATGATGGTCTGCTGGTCCCAAGGCCTGCGCCGGGCCGAGAACCCGAGCACGTCGCAGACCTTCGACGTGGTGCTGGCGGTGGTCGCCGGCCTCAGCGTGCTGGTTCGCCCCGAACTGGCGCTCATCGGTGGCCTGGCACTGGTCATGATGCTGATCGCCGCGCCGGACTGGCGACGGCGCGCGCTGATCGTCGCGGTGGGCGGGCTTCTCCCTGTGGCGTACCAGATCTTCCGGATGGGGTACTACGGGCTGATCGTTCCCGGTACCGCGGTGGCCAAGGACGCGTCCGGTGCCAAGTGGCAGCAGGGCTTCACCTATCTCGCCAACTTCAACCAGCCCTATCTGCTGTGGGCTCCGGCGATCCTGTTGGTCGGACTGGCGCTCATGGTGATGCTGCTGCGCGGTCGGCCGTCGTCGGTCAACCGCCAGGCCCCTGCGGGTTCCAGATTGCTTGCGCGCACGGTGCAGAGCCCGCAGGCGGTGGTCGCGTTCATGCTTGTCAGCGGCGCTCTGCAGGCGGTGTACTGGATCCGGCAAGGCGGCGACTTCATGCACGGGCGCGTGTTGTTGACGCCCATGTTCTGTCTGCTGGCGCCCGTCGCGGTGATCCCGCTGATGTTGCCGGACAGGTCGCGAATGGCACGCGGGGCGGGCTACCTCTATGCCGGGGCCACCAGCGTGCTGTGGCTTGCGGTGGCGGGTTGGGCGCTGTGGGCGGCGAATTCGCCGGGCATGGGCGCCGACGCCACCCGCGTGACCTACACGGGCATCGTCGACGAACGTCGGTTCTACGCGCAGGCGACCGGTAACCCGCATCCGTTGACGGCGGCCGACTACCTCGACTATCCGCGGATGCGTGCGGTGGTGACCGCCATCGAAAACACCCCGGACGGCGCGCTCCTGCTCCCCGCCGGCAACTATGACATGTGGGAGGTCGTGCCGGCGATACCACCGCCACCGGATGCTCCTCCGGATCCCTCTGTGGACCGAAGAGGGCCTCACACAGTATTTTTCACCAACCTCGGTATGTTGGGCATGAACGTCGGCCTTGATGTCAGGGTGATCGACCAGATCGGTCTGGCAAACCCGCTGGCGGCGCGTACCGCGCGCATCGAGGACGGTCGCATCGGTCACGACAAGAACCTGTTCCCCGACTGGGCGGTCGCCGAGGGCCCCTTCCTGAAGGAACGGCCCTACATCCCCGTGTACCTGGACGAGGACTGGATCAGGCAGGCGGAGGCGGCGTTGAAGTGCCCCGAGACCGAGGCCGCGCTGGATGCGATCCGGGCGCCGATGGGGCCCCGTCGGTTCTTGTCGAACCTGGTCAACGCCGTGGAGCTGACCCGCTACCGGATAGACAGGGTGCCGCTGTACGAGCTCGAACGGTGCGGTCTGCCGGTGCCGGAGCCGGTGAACCCGCCCTACACCGGGCTGCCCGCGACAGGGCCTTGAGCGGCAGGCGATTTGGCGGCACCCGGAGTTTTCTGCTTTCGTAACGCTGCAGCCATGTCGGTCAGATAAGGCATATGTCGGACCTCTTCGCGCCGTTCGCGGCAATGAGAGAACACCACAGAGTTGTGGTTGACTACGAAGGCAACGTGGCCGGTGTGGTGACCGTTTGAGTCCAGCCGGTCCGTTGCCGTTTTTACGACAGATGGGAAAGACACAAGGATGAAGCTCGTTCCGAAGAAGCTCGGCGCATGGGGCCGTCGGCTCACGGTGGTAGCCGCAGCGGCAGCCGTGTTGCCAGGCCTGATCAGCGCCGTCGGCGGTTCGGCGACTGCAGGGGCTTTCTCTCGTCCCGGTCTGCCGGTGGAATACCTGTCGGTGCCGTCGGCAGCGATGGGCCAGGACATCAAGATCCAGTTCCAGAGCGGTGGGCCCAACGCTCCCGGCGTTTACCTGCTCGACGGGCTGCGCGCGCAGAACGACTTCAACGGCTGGGACATCAACACCGCGGCATTCGAGTGGTACCTCGATTCCGGCCTCGCGGTGGTCATGCCCGTCGGCGGCCAGTCCAGCTTCTACAGCGACTGGTACAAGCAGGCGTGTGGCAAAGCGGGTTGCAGCACCTACAAGTGGGAGACCTTCCTCACCAGCGAGCTGCCGGCCTACCTGGCCGCCAACAAGGGTGTCGATCCGGGCCGCAACGCGGCAGTGGGTCTGTCGATGGCCGGTTCTGCCGCGATGACGCTGGCGATCTACCACCCGAACCAGTTCCAGTACGCGGGCTCGCTGTCCGGCTTCCTGAACCTCTCCGAGGGCTGGTGGCCCATGCTCGTCGGCATCTCGATGGGCGACGCGGGCGGCTACGAGGCCGAGGACATGTGGGGCCCGTCCAGCGACCCGGCCTGGAAGCGCAACGACCCAATGGTCAACATCTCCAGCCTGGTGGCCAACAACACCCGGATCTGGGTGTTCTGCGGCAACGGCAAGCCTTCGGAACTCGACGCCGGTTCCAGCTCGGGCAACCTGTTCAACGCGAAGTTCCTCGAGGGCTTCACGCTGCGCACCAACAAGACCTTCCAGGAGGAGTACATCGCCGCGGGTGGTCGCAACGGTGTGTTCAACTTCCCGGCCAACGGCACCCACAGCTGGGGCTACTGGGGTCAGCAGCTTCAGCAGATGATGCCTGACATCCAGCGGTCACTCGGTGCGATCCCGCAGCCGTCGGCTCCGCCGGCACCGGTGGAAGCTCCCGCTGCCGAGATCGGTGGCTGAGCCTTCCCGGGCTTGACCTGACAACAACAGATATTGACGGCGGTGATCCTTTCCAGGGTCACCGCCGTCAGTCGCTTTAGCCCCCGGCCCGTCGCAGTGATGTGATTCACTACTTTGCGGTAGGCCGGACGGGTGTCGGCAGAGGGACGCGAGAGATTGCCAGAGAAAAGGTGGGGCCGATGCGTGCGTTGACTCGAATGATCGCGGCTGCGGCGCTGGCCGTGGCGACCATGTCGGTGGGCACCGTGTCCTCGCAGACCTGGGCGCCCGCACCGCCGACCGCGGGCGCGCAGGGCGTCGAGATGTTGATGGTGCCGTCGGCGGCGATGGGCCGGGACATCCCGGTCGCTTTCCAGGGCGGCGGCCCGCACGCGGTGGTCCTGCTCGACGCGTTCAACGCCGCACCCGACGTCAGCAACTGGGTGACCGCGGGCAATGCGATGAACACGTTGGCCGGCTCCGGCATCTCGGTCGTCGCCCCCGCCGGTGGCGCCTGGAGCATGTACACCAACTGGGAGCAGGACGGCAGCAAGCAGTGGGAGACGTTCCTGGCCGATGAGCTGCCGAACTGGCTGGCCGCCAACAAGGGACTGGCTCCCGGCGGTCACGGCATCGTCGGCGCGGCGATGGGCGGCACCGGAGCGCTGACGATGGCAACCTTCCATCCCAACCGGTACCGGTTCGCCGGATCGCTGTCGGGCTTCCTGACGCCGTCGGCCACGGCGATGAACGGTGCGATCACCGCGGGGCTCGCGTCGTTCGGGGGCGTGAACACCCAGGCGATGTGGGGTGCGGCACAGTTGGGCCGCTGGAAGTGGCACGACCCGGACGTGCACTCGCAGTTGCTGGTGGACAACAACACGCGGCTGTGGGTGTTCAGCCCCGCTACCACCACGTGCAGCGACCCGGCCGCGATGATCAACTACTGTGACCAGGCTCAGGGCAGCAACCGTAGCTTCTATCAGCACTACCGGGGGATCGGCGGGAGCAACGCCCATTTCGACTTCCCGACCGGCGGTAATCACGACTGGGGTTCGTGGAGCGGCCAACTCGCCGCGATGTCGGGCGAACTCGTCGCGACGATCCGGTAACCCGGTCGCCCTTCGGGCAGCCGGTACCTTGGAGGAGTGCAGCACGGGTCCAGGTCAGCGTTGGCGGGTATGTCGCTAGTGGTGGCTTCGTCGGCGGCGTGGCTGACCGGGTGCTCGTTCGGCGAGGACATGATGGTCGGTCTGGGCTCTGAGACGGAATCCCCCCCGGCGCACGCCCGGACGTCGGCCCAACTGCCCGGACCGCCACAGGCCGGCGCCCAGTCCAATGCCCTGGTCGTCACCCCGCGGCAGCAGTCCTACCTGGACGCGCTCGAAGCGGCCGGGGTGAACACGTCCACCGACCTGACCGCGCTGAGCATCGGCTCCTACGTCTGTCAGGCGCGCGCAGCCAAACAGACCGACCAGGCGGTGTGGGATTTCGTGGCGCCGCTGGTGCGCAACGAGGTCACCGACCCGGACAACCGCGACGACGCGGACGGGATGGTGCCATCGGTGGGTGAGGTCGACGCCGCGACGTCCGATTACATTCGCATCGCGACAGAACGACTCTGCTAGCAGGAGCACGAATACTCAATGGCGAAGACCAACCGGCGGAAACGCCATCGACTTCTCGCGCTGTTCGCAGCCGGCGCGGTAGGCCTTGTCGTGGTGCTGATCGTGGCGATCGTGGTGGTCGTCCTGAGAAGGCCCGACGCCCCGCCGACCGCGATCCCGCCCAGCGCGGTCCCACCGACGGCCGTACCGCCGACGGGCAGCAAGCCGCGCCCGGAGTTCCAGGACGCCAGCTGCCCGGATGTTCAGCTGATCTCGATTCCGGGCACCTGGGAGTCCTCGGTGGCGCTCGACCCCTTCAACCCGGTGCAGTTCCCGGCGGCGTTGCTTCTCAACGTCACCAATCCGATTCGTGCGCAGTTCGGTTCGGACCGCCTCGAGGTGTTCACCGTGCCGTACACCGCGCAGTTCCACAATCCGCTGTCGGCCGACAGGCAGATGTCCTACAACGACAGCCGCGCCGAAGGAACCCGCGCCGCCGTCGCCGCGATGACGGACATGAACAACCGCTGCCCGTTGACCAGTTACGTCCTGGTCGGCTTCTCGCAGGGCGCGGTGATCGCCGGTGACATCGCCAGCGACATCGGCAACGGCCGCGGACCCGTCGACCAGGACCTGGTCCTCGGCGCGATGCTGATCGCCGACGGCCGCCGTCAGGCAGGCGTCGGTCAGGAGATCGGGCCGAACGCCGAAGGCCAGGGCGCGGAGATCACGCTGCACGAGGTGCCGACGCTCTCGGCGCTCGGGCTCACGATGTCGGGTCCGCGTCCCGGCGGGTTCGGGGCACTGAACGACCGCACCTACGAGATCTGCGCGCGGGGGGACCTGATCTGCGCCGCTCCGGAGTCGGCGTTCAACATCACCCAGCTTCCGAAGACGCTGGAGGTGCTCAGTGGCGGTGCGGGCCAGCCCGTGCACGCGATGTACGCCACACCCGATTTCTGGAATCTCGACGGCCTGCCGGCGACGCAGTGGACACTGAACTGGGCGCAGGGCTTGATCAATAACGCTCCGCAGCCAAAACATGGCTGATACGTGATCGGGTTGATTTGTCCTGCGTGACGGCCCGGACCTACCATGGCCTAACATTAAGGAAAATCTAAGAGCGTTGTGCTGCGCCTGAGGGTTGGGGGGCCCTCTTCCCGGTACGATCTCCGGGCTGGGATGCAATCCCGACATGGATGGAGTGGGGTCGCCGATCCCGTTCGATTGGAGAGTGTGACATGGCCTTCCATAACCCGTTCATCAAGGACGGACTGATCAAGTTCCCGGAGAACGGGAACCTGGTCAAGCACGTCGAGCGATGGGCGCGAGTTCGTGGGGACAAGGTCGCCTACCGCTTCGTCGACTTCTCCACCGAGCGCGACGGTGTCGTCCGGGACCTGAGCTGGGCCGTCTTCGGCAAGCGCAACAAGGCCGTCGGGGCGCGGTTGCAGCAGGTCACCCAGCCCGGTGACCGGGTTGCCATCCTCTGCCCGCAGAACCTCGAATACCTCGTCGCGTTCTTCGGCACGCTGTACTCCGGGCGCATCGCGGTGCCGCTCTTCGATCCGTCCGAACCCGGCCACGTCGGTCGCCTGCACGCGGTGCTCGACGACTGCAAGCCGACCGCGATCCTGACCACCACCGAGGCCGCCGAAGGGGTGCGGAAGTTCTTCCGGAGCCGCCCGGCCAACGAGCGTCCTCGCGTCATCGCCGTCGACGCAGTTCCCGACGAGGTGGGCGCCACCTGGGAGCCGGTCGACGTTCAGCACGACACCATCGCCTACCTGCAGTACACCTCCGGTTCGACGCGGATCCCGACTGGCGTGCAGATCACCCACCTGAACCTGGCGACGAACGTCGTGCAGGTCATCGAGGCGCTGTCCGCCGAAGAGGGGGACCGCGGGGTCTCGTGGCTGCCGTTCTTCCATGACATGGGTCTGATCACGGTGCTGCTGCCCACGGTGATCGGTCACTACATCTCGTTCATGACGCCGGCCGCCTTCGTTCGGCGCCCCGGGCGTTGGATTCGCGAGATGGCGCGCAAACCCGACGACACCGGCGGCGTCATCTCCGTGGCGCCGAACTTCGCGTTCGACCACGCCGCGGTGCGCGGGCTGCCCAAGGAGGGTGAGCCGCCGCTGGACCTGTCCAACGTCAAGGCGCTGCTCAACGGCAGTGAGCCGATTTCGGCGGCAACGGTCCGCAACTTCAACGATGCGTTCGGCCCCTACGGATTCCGTCCGCAGGCGATCAAGCCGTCCTACGGTCTGGCCGAGGCGACGCTGTTCGTGTCCTCGACCCATATCGACGACTCCCCGAAGATCATCTCCGTCGACCGCGAACAGCTCAACAACCACCGCTTCGTCGAGGTGCCGCCGGACTCGGAGAAGGCCGTGGCCCAGGCTTCGGCCGGCGTGGTCGGGGTGGCGGAGTGGGCGGTCATCGTCGACGCCGAGTCGGCGTCCGAACTGCCCGACGGTCAGATCGGTGAGATCTGGATCAGCGGTCAGAACATGGGCACCGGCTACTGGGGCAAGCCCGAGGAGACGGTCTCCACGTTCCAGAACATCCTCAAGTCGCGCACCAGCCCGTCCCACGCCCAGGGGGCCGCCGACGACGCGACCTGGGTGCGCACCGGGGACTACGGCGCGTTCCACGACGGCGAGCTCTACATCACCGGCCGCGTCAAGGATCTGGTGATCATCGACGGCCGCAACCACTACCCGCAGGACCTCGAGTACTCCGCGCAGGAGTCCACCAAGGCGCTGCGGACCGGCTTCGTCGCCGCCTTCTCGGTGCCCGCCAACCAGCTCCCCGACGAGGTGTTCGCCGATGCCCACGCCGGTCTCAAGCGCGACCCCGACGACAGCTCCGAACAACTGGTGATCGTCGGAGAGCGGGCGCCGGGCGCGCACAAGCTCGACATGGGTCCGATCGCCGACGACATCCGCGCCGCGATCGCGGTGCGCCACGGCGTGACGGTGCGCGACGTGCTGCTGACCCCGGCCGGGGCGATTCCGAGGACGTCGAGCGGCAAGATCGGTCGGCGGGCCTGCCGGGCCGCCTACCTGGACGGCAGCCTGCGCAGCGGCAAGGTGGCCAACGCCTTCCCGGACGAGTTGGACTGACGCTCAACTACAGCAACGGCAACGGCGGCCACGGCCGCGTGTCGATCGTGAGGTTATGTGAACATGGCTGAAGCACAAGATGATTCGGGCAACGTGCCGGCGCCGGGTGATGGCGAAGATTTCGGCATGACCGTCAACGAGATGCGCGAGTGGCTGCGCAACTGGATCGGCAACGCCACCGGCCAGGCGCCCGACTCGATCAACGAATCGACGCCGATGGTCGAACTCGGACTTTCGTCGCGGGACGCGGTCGCGATGGCCAGTGACATCGAGGACCTCACCGGCGTCACGCTGACCGCCACCGTCGCGTTCCGGCACCCGACCATCGAAGCGCTGGCCACCGTCATCGTCGAGGGTGAGCCCGAGGTGGACACCGCGGCTCTCGACGCCGAGGACTGGTCGCGCGACGCCGACGAGGGCGTCATGAACATCGCGATCGTCGGTGTGGCCACCCGTTTCCCGGGCGACATGAACACCCCCGACGAGATGTGGACCGCGCTGCTGGAAGGCCGCGACGCGATCACCGACCTGCCGGAGGGGCGGTGGTCGGAGTTCCTCTCCGAGCCGCGCGTCGCCGAGCGGGTCGCCAAGGCGCACACCCGCGGCGGCTACCTGTCCGACATCAAGGGCTTCGACGCCGAGTTCTTCGCGCTGTCCAAGATGGAAGCCGACAACGTCGATCCACAGCAGCGAATGGCACTGGAACTCACGTGGGAAGCGTTGGAGTACGCCAGGATTCCGGCGTCAAGCCTGCGCGGCGAGAACGTCGGCGTGTTCGTCGGCAGTTCGACCAACGACTACATGATCATGGCGCTGTCCGATCCGTCCGTCGCGCATCCGTACGCGATCACCGGTAACTCCAGTGCGATCATCGCCAACCGGGTGTCCTACTTCTTCGATTTCCGCGGCCCGTCGATGGCCATCGACACGGCGTGTTCGTCGTCGCTGGTCGCCGTGCACGAGGGCATCAAGGCGCTGCGTTCCGGCGATGCCGACGTCGTGGTCGCCGGCGGGGTCAACGCGCTGGTCACACCGATGGTGACCGTCGGTTTCGACGAGGTGGGCGGCGTGCTCGCACCGGACGGCCGGATCAAGTCGTTCTCCGCCGACGCCGACGGTTACGCCCGCTCAGAGGGCGGCGGCATGCTGGTGTTCAAGCGTCTCGAAGACGCCCGCCGCGACGGTGACGACATCTTGGCGGTCGTCGCCGGCGGTGCGGTCAACCACGACGGACGCTCCAACGGTCTGCTGGCCCCCAATCCCGATGCGCAGGAAGCGGTGCTGCGCAAGGCGTACAAGGACGCCGGCATCGACCCGCGGACGGTCGACTACGTCGAAGCGCACGGCACGGGCACCATCCTCGGCGACCCGATCGAGGCCGACGCGCTGGGCCGGGTCATCGGCAGGGGCCGCGCCGACGACCGGCCGGCGTTGCTGGGTGCAGTGAAATCCAATGTGGGACATCTGGAATCGGCGGCCGGTGCGGCCAGCCTGGCCAAAGTGGCGCTGGCGCTCAAGAACGACAAGATCCCGCCGTCGATCAACTACTCCGGTCCCAACCCGTACATCGACTTCGACAAGGAACACCTCAAGGTCGCCGACACCGTCACCGACTGGCCGCGCTACAGCGGCAAGGCGATCGCCGGGGTGTCCGGCTTCGGTTTCGGTGGCGCCAACGCGCATCTGGTGCTGCGGGAGGTACTGCCCAGCGACCTGGTCGAGCCTGCTCCCGAACCCGATGTGGCCGTGGTCAGCCCGGCCAACGACGACGCCAAGGCCGTGTACGTCGGTGGGGTGCGGATGGACGAGTACGGCGAGTTCATAGACGATGACGACGACGCTCTGGACGCGCCGGCCGCATCGCTCGACGACGAACCCGAACTGCCGGGTCTGACCGACGAGGCGTTGCGCCTCATCGAGGTCGCCCGCGAGGAGCTCGCGGCCGAAGAGCCCACGGCGAAGCTTGTGCCGCTGGCAGTTTCGGGATTCCTGACCTCCCGCAAGAGGGCCTCGGCCGCTGAGCTCGCGGACTGGATCGACAGCCCCGAAGGCCGGGAGTCGTCGTTGGAGTCGATCGGGCGGTCGCTGTCGCGCCGCAACCACGGGCGGTCCCGCGCGGTGGTGCTGGCACATGACCACGACGAGGCGGTCAAGGGGCTGCGGGCCCTCGCCGACGGCAAGCCGAACCCCATCGTGCTCAGCGCAGACGGCCCGGTCACCAACGGGCCGGTGTGGGTGCTTGCCGGATTCGGTGCCCAGCACCGGAAGATGGCCAAAAGCCTGTATCTGCGCGACGAGGTGTTCGCCGAGTGGATCAACAAGGTCGATTCCCTGGTCCAGGACGAGCTCGGCTACTCCGTGGTGGAGTTGATCCTCGACGACTCGCAGGACTACGGAATCGAGACCACGCAGGTCACGATCTTCGCGATCCAGGTCGCTCTCGGAGAGCTGCTCAAGTCCCACGGTGCGAAACCCGGTGCGCTGGTGGGTCAGTCACTGGGTGAGGCCGCCGCGGCCTACTTCGCCGGTGGCCTGTCGCTGGGCGACGCCACCCGCACGATCTGCTCGCGCTCGCACCTGATGGGTGAGGGCGAGGCGATGCTGTTCGGTGAGTACATCAGGTTGATGGCCCTGGTGGAGTATTCCGCCGAGGAGATCGTATCTGTCTTCAAGGAAGATGAAGCTTTCACCGGTCTCGAAGTCTGTGTGTACGCCGCACCGTCACAGACGGTCATCGGCGGCCCGCCGGATCAGGTGGACGCGATCATCGCGCGCGCCGAGTCGGAGGGCAAGTTCGCCCGCAAGTTCCAGACCAAGGGTGCCAGCCACACCTCCCAGATGGACCCGCTGCTGGGTGAACTGGCCGCCGAACTGCAGGGCATCGAAGCCCAGTCGCTGCAGGTGCCGTACTACTCGACTGTGCACGAGGGCAGCCTGATCCGGCCGGGTGCGGACGCCATCCACGACGTGGACTACTGGAAGAAGGGGTTGCGGCACTCCGTCTACTTCACCCACGGCATCCGCAACGCGGTCGACAACGGCCACACCACGTTCCTGGAGTTGGCGCCGAATCCGGTGGCCCTCATGCAGGTTGGTCTGACCACGGCCGCCGCTGGCCTTCACGATGCGCAGCTGATCGCGACGCTGGCGCGCAAGCAGGACGAGGTGGATTCGATGACCACCGCGATGGCCACCCTGTTCGTGCACGGTCACGATCTCGATTTCCGGACGCTGTTCCCGCGGCGCTCGCGGGGGCTGGCCGGAGCGCTGGACTTCGCCGACATCCCGCCGACCAAGTTCCGCCGCAAGCCGCACTGGCTCGACGCGCATTTCACCGGCGACAGCTCGGCGGTCGTCCCCGGCAACCACGTCGCGACACCTGACGGCAGGCATGTCTTCGAGTACTCGCCGCGCGGTGCGACAGATCTGGCCGCGCTGGTGAAAGCCGCTGCGGCTGCGGTCCTTCCGGACGCCAAGCTGGTCGCCTCCGAGCAGCGTGCGGTCCCCGGCGACGACTCACGGCTGGTGACCACGCTGACCCGGCACCCGGGAGGGGCGAGTGTGCAGGTGCACGCCCGCATCGACGAGTCCTTCACCCTCGTCTACGACGCGATCGTGGCCCGGGCCGGCGCGCAGACGGCGCTGCCCACCGCGGTGGGTGCCGGCACGATCGCCGAGACGGGGACGGTGGTCGGCCAGGCCCCGGTCGAAGAGGAACCCGAGGAAGACGCGGCGATCCTGCACGACAACCTCACCGCGGGCGCAGGCATCGCGGCGGGCTTCGCCAAGTGGTCGCCGGACACCGGAGAGACCATCAGCGAGCGCCTCGGCACCATCGTCGGCGCCGCGATGGGTTACGAGCCCGAGGATCTGCCCTGGGAGGTGCCGCTGATCGAACTCGGCCTCGACTCGCTGATGGCGGTTCGGATCAAGAACCGTGTCGAGTACGACTTCGACCTGCCGCCGATCCAGTTGACCGCGGTGCGTGACGCCAACCTCTATGCCGTCGAGAAGCTCATCGCGTACGCGGTCGAACACCGCGACGAGGTCGACGATCTCGCCGAGCAGCAGAAGGGGCGCACTGCCGAGGAGATCGCCGCGGCCCAGGCCGAGCTGATGGGTGGGGCGACGACCGTCGCCGAACTCGAGGCGAAGCTGGCCGAGGCCGGGCACCCGATCGCCGAGCCGTCGTCTGATGTCGCGGGCGTCCCTGCTCCGCCGACCGACCCGTCGGGTCCGGCTGTCCCACCGCCCCCGACCGACCCCTCCGGACCGGCGGCCGCCGGGAAGCCGTCGGCGGCGGGAATCGCCGCCAAAGTGCTCACCCAGGAGGCGGTCACCGAGGCGCTCGGCGCCGACGTCCCGCCTCGCGACGCGGCCGAGCGCGTCACCTTCGCCACGTGGGCGATCGTCACCGGCAAGTCACCGGGCGGCATCTTCAACGAGCTTCCGGCGGTTGACGCCGCGACGGCGGAGAAGATGGCGCAACGTCTTTCCGAGCGTGCCGAGGGAACGGTCACCGCCGAGCAGGTCACGGCGGCTCGCACCATCCAGGACCTGTCGTCGGTTGTCCGTGACGAGATGGACGCCGGTGAACTCGACGGGTTCGTCCGCACGATCCGGGCCCGGCCCGAGGGGTCGACCCGGGTCCCGGTCTTCGTGTTCCATCCAGCCGGCGGATCGACCGTCGTCTACGACCCGCTGCTGAAGCGGTTGCCGGCAGACACCCCGGTGTACGGGCTCGAGCGCGTCGAAGGCTCCATCGAGGAGCGGGCAGCCGAGTACGTGCCCAAGCTGATGGAGATCCAGGGCGATGGGCCCTACATCCTGACCGGTTGGTCACTGGGTGGCGCGCTGGCCTACGCCTGCGCGGTGGGCCTCAAGCGCCACGGTGCCGACGTCCGATTCGTCGGCCTGATCGACACCGTGCGCGCCGGCGAGGAAGTGCCGCAGACCAAGGCGGAGATCCGCGCCCGCTGGGATCGTTATGCCCTGTTCGCGCAGCGCACGTTCAACGTCGAGATCCCGGAGATCCCGTACGAGCAGCTCGAGGAACTCGACGACGACGGACAGGTCAGGTTCATTCTCGACGCGGTCAAGGAGGCGGGCGTCGACATCCCGGGCGGCATCATCGAGCACCAGCGGACGTCCTACCTCGACAACCGGGCGCTGGACACCGCCGTCATCGAGAATTACGACGGCCACGTCACGCTGTACATGGCAGACCGTTACCACGATGACGCGATCATGTTCGAGCCGCGCTACGCCACCAGGCAACCGGACGGTGGCTGGGGCGAATTCGTCAGCGACCTCGAGGTGATAGCCATCGGGGGCGAGCACATCCAGGCCATCGATGAGCCGTACATTGCAAAGGTCGGCGCGCACATGAGCGAGGCGATCAGTCGGATTCAAAGCGAGGAGGCGACCCACGGTGACAGCTGAATCTCCCGCCGAGACCATCCCGAAGACAGCGGTGACCACCGCCGAGAAGCTCGCCGAGCTGCGCGAAAAGCTCGAGCTCGCCAAGGAACCGGGCGGAGAGAAAGCCGTCGCCAAACGGGAGAAGAAGGGCATCCCGAGCGCGCGGGCCCGCATCTACTCGCTACTGGATCCGGGCAGCTTCCTCGAGATCGGCGCGCTGGCCAAGACACCCGGTGACCCCAACGCGCTCTTCGGCGACGGCGTCGTCACCGGCCACGGCACCATCAACGGCCGGCCCGTCGGGGTGTTCAGCCACGACCAGACCGTCTTCCAGGGTTCGGTGGGGGAGATGTTCGGCCGCAAGGTCGCCCGCCTGATGGAGTGGGTGGCGATGGTCGGCTGCCCGATCATCGGCATCAACGACTCCGGTGGCGCCCGCATCCAGGACGCGGCGACGTCGCTGGCCTGGTATGCCGAACTCGGCCGCCGCCACGAGCTGCTGCGCGGACTGGTGCCGGAGATCTCGCTGATCTTCGGCAAGTGCGCGGGCGGCGCGGTGTACTCGCCTATCCAGACCGATCTGGTGGTCGCGGTGCGTGACCAGGGCTACATGTTCGTCACCGGCCCCGACGTCATCAAGGACGTCACCGGCGAGGACGTCACGCTCGACGAACTGGGTGGCGCCGACGCGCAGGCCAGCTACGGCAACATCCATCAGGTCGTCGAGTCCGAGGCCGCGGCGTTCGAATACGTCCGCAACTACCTGAGCTTCCTGCCCGCCAACACCTTCGACGACCCGCCGATCATCAACCCGGGCCTCGAACCGGAAATCACGCCGCACGACCTCGAGCTGGACGCGATCGTGCCGGACTCGGACAACCAGGCCTACGACATGATGGAGATCCTGCTGAGGATCTTCGACGACGGTGACGTGTTCCCGGTCGGTGAGCAGTCCGGCCCGGCGATCATCACCGCGTTCGCCCGAGTCGACGGCCGCCCGGTCGGGGTGATCGCCAACCAGCCGATGTACATGTCGGGAGCGATCGACATCGAGGCCTCCGACAAGGCCGCCCGGTTCGTCCGGTTCTGCGACTCGTTCAACACCCCGCTGGTCTTCGTGGTGGACACCCCGGGCTTCATGCCCGGCGTCCAGCAGGAGAAGGGCGGCATCATCAAGCGTGGTGGCCGGTTCCTCAACGCGGTCGTCGAGGCCGACATCCCGAAGGTCACCATCACGGTGCGCAAGTCCTACGGCGGCGCCTACGCGGTGATGGGTTCCAAGCAGCTCACCGCCGACCTGAACTTCGCCTGGCCGACCGCGCGCATCGCCGTGATCGGCGCCGAAGGTGCCGCGCAGCTGCTGGTGAAGCGCTTCCCGGATCCGACCGCGCCCGAGGTGCAGAAGATCAAGGCCGACTTCATCGAGGGCTACAACGCCAACATGGCCGTGCCCTGGGTGGCGGCCGAGCGCGGCTTCATCGACGGCGTCATCGAACCGCACCAGACCCGGCTGTTGCTGCGCAAGTCGATGCACCTGCTGCGTGACAAGCAGATCAACCGTGTGCAACGCAAACACGGCCTGACTCCGATCTAGGCGTCGGGTGCGGTTGGATGGAGCAGTGTCGAACATGTCAGGAACGAACAAACCAGCGTCGAGTCACTTTCCGGACCTGAGCGCCGGCGCCCCGTTCGGAGATCCCCGGCTGGATCTGCGAGATCTCTTCGTGTTCCCGTCGCCGAACGATCCGCTGCGGACCGCGATCGTGCTGACCGCCAACCCCGATGCCGGGCCGCTGCACCCGGATGCCGTGTACCGGCTGGCCATCGACCACACGGGGGACCTGCGCAACGACTTCGCGTTCAGCTTCTCGTTCTCGCCACCGGTCGACGGACGCCAGCGCGTGGACGCCTTCCTCGCCGTCGGCAACCAGTCCTCCGCGGTCGCGGCGGTCGGTTCCCGGATCTTCGGCGACGTCGACGTGTCGTTCGGCGAGACCACCACGATCGTCGAGTCGGGCGGGTTCACCTTCTTCGCAGGTGCGCGCAGCGACCCGACGTTTGTTGATCTCGACGGCACCGGCGCCGACTCCTACGCCGAATCCAACGTGATCGCGATGGTGATCGAACTGCCCACCAGCTATCTGAGCGCCGCTCCCGATGTCCGGATCTGGGCGCGCTGCACTCTGCTGAAGGACAACGACTGGGTCCACGTGGACCGGGCCGGTCAGCCGTGGCTGGGCAACATCATCACCACCGAGGACACCAGGGACGAGTACAACGCCGGCGAACCCAACCGCGACCGGGAACTGTGGATCGGGCCGCTCATCGACACGATGGCCCGCACAGGCGGGTACAGCAGGGACGAGGCGATCGCCGCGATCAACGCCGAGGGCACCCTGCCCGACGTACTGACCTACAACCCGTCCCGGCCGGCGAAGTATCCGAACGGTCGGACGTTGTCCGACGACGTGATGGCCCATCGGCGCGCATTCCTGACCAACGGGGCCCGGCCGTCGTCGGGCCTGCACCCGCACACCGACATCCTGCCCGAGTTCCCGTACCTCGGAACGCCGCACTGAGGACGTGTAGTGCCTGAGCCGCCGCCGCCGTCGTCCATGCTGGTGGATGCCTACCGGACCTGTGAGGCGCTACCGCTGGTGGGAGGGCTGTTCACGCGCGGCAGGCACGAGGTGCAGGCGGTACTGTCGCTGATCGTGGCCGCGGTGATCGACGAACTCGACCTCACCGCGATCGTGCGCGACCGTCTGCCGGCCGAGGCGATCGAGGCGGTGATCGCCCGCATCGATCTCGTGGGTCTGGCCAACGAGGTGATCGACGCCGTCGACCTGCCCGCCATCATCCGGGAGTCCACCAGTTCGGTGACCGCCGAGGTGATGACCGACGTGCGCACCCAGGGGGAGCGGGCCGACGACGCGGTGTCCGGATTCGTCGACCGGGTCCTGGGCCGCAGACAGGGCTACCACCGTGACCGTCCGCGATGAGACGACGGCCCGCGCCGCGGGCGTGGTCAGCCGGTGCGTGGCCGCGCTGATCGACCTGTGTGTCGTCGGAGCGCTGCTGGGGCTGCTCTACTCCGGTCTGGTGCTGAGCCTGCTGGCGCTCAATCCCGGCTCGTTCCGGTTCCCGGCGCTGGATCTGGTGTTCTCGGGTGCCGTCGGGTTCGTGGTCGCGGTGCTCTATCTCGCCGGCTGCTGGTCGGTCTCGGGCTGTACCGTCGGTTCGGTGGCGATGGGCCTGCGGGTCGTCGGGCGCCGCTCGGGCCGGCTGAAGCCACTGACCGCGCTGCTGCGTGGGGTCGCGTGTGTGGTCTTCCCGGTGGGACTGCTGTGGGTGGCGCTGGATCGGCACCGAAGATCGTTGCAGGACATCGTGTTCGGCAGCCGAGTCATCTACGTCCGGCCATGCTGACCGAAGGTGAGGTGATCGCGGATTACACCATTCTGCGATTGCTGGGCGCGGGCGGCATGGGTGAGGTCTATCTGGCCAGGCATCCCCGGCTGCCGCGCCACGACGCGCTGAAGGTGTTGTCGGCAACCGTCTGTGCCGACAGCGAGTATCGGGAGCGGTTCAGCAGGGAAGCCGACATCGCGGCCACCCTGTGGCATCCGCACATCGTCGAGGTGCACGACCGCGGTGAGCACGACGGCCGGCTGTGGATCTCGATGGATCACGTCGAGGGCACCGACGCCGCCCGCCTGCTCGCCGAGCGGTATCCGAAGGGGATGCCGCCGGCTCTGGTGATCCGCATCGTCACCGCGGTCGGGGACGCGCTCGACTACGCACACCAGCGCGGCCTGCTGCACCGTGACGTCAAGCCCGCGAACATCCTGATCGCCGATCCGGAGACCGACAATGAGCGGATCATGCTGGCGGACTTCGGCATCGCCCGCCGCGTCGGAGAGATCAGCTCGCTGACGGGTACCGACATGACGGTGGGCACCGTCGCGTACTCCGCGCCCGAGCAGTTGACCGCCGACAAACGGATCGACGGCCGTGCCGATCAGTACGCGCTGGCGGCCACCGCCTTCCAGCTGCTCACCGGTTCACCGCCGTTCCAGCATTCCAACCCCGCCATCGTCATCAGTGCGCATCTGACTGCTCAGCCGCCGTCGATCGGCGCGCACCGTCCCGAACTCTCTAGTGTGGGAAAGGTTTTCGACAAAGCGCTGGCGAAGTCGCCTGCCGACCGCTACGAGCGGTGTGTGGACTTCGCGCGGGCCCTCGCCAACCGCGCCGGCGTCGGGGCCGACGATGCCGATGCCACGGCGGCGGCGCCCGCGGCGGCCGGACCCCGGCACGCGAAACGAGCGGCGCCGACGCGCGCCCGGGGCCGCGTACCGGTGGTTCTGGGGCTGGCGCTGGTGTTGAGCGTGATCGCGGTCGCAGCGGTGGTGTTCCTCGCGATCTACGACAGGCCCGAGCGGCCGTCTTCCGCCGCAGCGGGGGACGTGACGTTACCGGTCGTCGTCGTGGGCGCGGACTGCGCGACGCTGGGCGCGGCCGGGGTGACCGAAGGCGGTCAGCCCGCCTACTGCGCGCGCCTGACATCGACGGGTGCCCCGCTGTGGTCGCAGTACCCCGGTGAGATCAAACGCCCCGCGGGTGATCCGAATACCGCGACGCCTGTGCTGGTCTGCATGGAGCAGACCGGCCAGACCCGCGTCGACTGCCATGACGACATCCTGCGGGAGAACACCGATCCCGGCGCGAACGAGCCGTCAACCTAGAACGGTCAGGGCCCGATCCGGATCTCGCCGGGTGACCACAGTCCCGAGCGGGTGGCCGAACCCAGTTCGAGCTCGGCCGGTACGGCGTCGACGATGGTGTCGAATCGGCGCAGCGACCCCCAGTCCTGGCCCCAGTCCTGCGACAGGTAACTCGACATCACCGAGGCTCGCAGCAGCAGGTCGGTGATCCCGAGCAGGCCGCCGTTGACGCCGTCCTGCCACGTGTCGGTGCTCTGCAGCTTGGCGAAATAGTCGGGCGAGATGCGGAACTTGGGCACCTCGGTGACACCGTTGGCGTGCAGCATCGGCTGCTGGCAGGGGAACGCCATCCCGACCGCCCAGTCCAGCAGGACCGGTTGCTCGGAACCGACGTACTCCTGCACCGAACGCAGCTCCGGTATCCGCGGCGGCGTGACCGCGACCCAGTCGCCCTGGCTCAGCGACAGGTCCTCGGCGACCACCCGAACCGCGATGGCTTCGGCGGGGATCTGATCACGTGGGTAGCGGAGATTGCGCCACGACGGTGTCGGGCCGATGTCGTACGGACTGATCCGGCCGGCGGGTGCCGGGCTCCCGTCGGGCCCCGGCAGCGCGTACTCGAGTTCGACTGTCTGACCTGAGCTCTCGCCTTCCGCAACGCTGCTCCCGGCGATGGTCCCGGCTGCGGTGATCACCACCAGGGGGTGCGCGTCCTCTGCCGGGGGGAGCTCGTACCAGGACGAGGCCAGTCGGCTCTCCTGTTGCGCCTCAGTGGAATACGTACCCGCCACCGGCACCCGCGCGGGGTCCAGACCGTAGGGCAGCGGCACCCTCGATCCGTTGACGCCGGCACGGGGCAGTTGCCGTGGACGAACCCAGTCGTAGTCGGTGCCCGGCTGCGGATTGTTCAGCCGGATCGCTTCGGCGATGATCCGGTCGGGAACACCGTTGGGCGAGAAGCCCACCGGATCGGCGCCGCCGAGCGGGCCCAGCGGCCCGTCCTCGCCGGGCAGGGCGCGAAGGAAGCCGTCGTTGGAATCAGGCTCGACGAGTACGTCGTCGGCCATCCCGCAGCCGCCGACGAACGCGCGCATATTGGCCCAGCCGTTGGAGTAGGTCGGGTACTGGCGCACCACGCCCACCGCCATCGAGGCGACGAACACCACGACCATCAACCCGGCCGCGATGGGAATGGGTGCAGCGGTCAGCTTGTCGACGATCTTCGAATCCTGGCGCGCCGTCACGTGCAGCCAGAACGCCCACAACCCCGCGATGGCGAACAGCACGAAGAACACCGTGCTGACAGTCACGCCGCCGAGCTGGGGCACCGAGTTGTTGTAGGGCACACCGAAGTTCGAGACGTACCACCAGCCGTTGGTCGAGGCGAAGCAGAACGCCAGCACGAAGAACACCAGGGACAGGAACGCCATCCGGTTGCGCGCCGAGCGTAGTACCACAGGCGACACCATCACCGTCGCCAGCGCCGCCATCGCTCCGCCGACTGCGGCGAACAGACCGAAGTGGTGGATCCACTTGGTGGGGGTGAAGATCAGGAAGAAGATCGTCGCGAAGATGACGCCCATCAGCCGCCAGGCCGGGCCGCGCGCCACCCCGGGAATGCGCTTGCGCCGCAACATCATGAACAGCGACGGGAACAGGCACAGCACGGTGAACATAAACGCGAAGCGGCGTGAGATCGCGGCGTCGGTGGTCGGCAGGATCAGGTAGTAGTAGCGCAGGATCTCGGTGAACCACTCCTGGCTCGGGCCGATGGAGGTCCGGATCCTGGTGGCTTCCAGCACCGTAGCGAATGTCTGGTCGGCGAACACCACAGCCAGGATCACGGTGCCCGCAGCCAGCATCGGGGCCAGGAGCGGCCAGGTGCCGACAACGAGACGCCTGCGCATGATGATCCGCAGGATGGGTCGGCCGCCTGCCACCAGCGCGGCCACCGCGATCAGCCCGGTCGGCTGGATACCGAGGGTGAACGCCGCCGAGAAGATGGCCAGCGCGGCGGGCGTCAACCGGCCCGACGTGATGGCCCGTTCGATCAGCACGTAGGTGATCAGCGCCCCGGTGGCGATCTGCCCCTCGGGGCGCAGGCCGTTGTTGAACGGCATCCAGGCGCCGATCAGGACCAGACCCGCCGCCCACAGCGCAGGCCGGCTGGCGATCACGGCGGGCCCCAGTCGAGGCAGCACCTCGCGGGACAGCAGCAGCCAGCACACCAGCGAACAGATCAGGTCGGGCAGACGCATCCAGATGCCCGCGGTGCTCACCTGCGACATCAGCGCCAGCACGTTGTAGTACCAGCCGAACGGGTCCTCGGGAACGCCGAACCAGCGGAAGTAGTTGGCCATGTAGCCGGAGTGCTCGGCGGTACGGGCCATCTGCATCTGATAGCCGTCGTCGGAGGAGTTGGCGCCGATGATGTACCAGAGCGCGAACACACCGACCACGAAGACGTCCACGGCGGAGAAGGTCCGCCAGCGGGTCGGGATCAGCCGGTGCATGCGCCGTCCGTCGGTGCGGTCCAGCTGCCACAGCGCGAACAGGGCGACGACGGTCGAGATGATCGCCAACAGGATCGCCGTCAACTTCAACGGTGTCGGGTTCGTGGTGAACCGGGTGTCGATCGTCGCCGAGAACTCCATGCCCGGGGGTGCCGGCCCGGTCAGGTCGGTGAACACGCCGACGATGGCGGGCCGCAGGTTGGGGTCGGCGAAGCCGGTGCGCTGAGGCGACCCGTCGGCTTTGCGCAGCCCGACGAACTCGGCGAAAGTGCCGTCCAGCGACGAGGTGATGTCGATCGTGGAGCAGCCCGGGGCGGCCCCGGCGCCGGCCACCCGGTCCCGGTTCACGCTGGCCACCACGACGTTGCGGACGATCACGTCGACCCGGGTCTCGGTGACGTTGACCAGCATCGCGTTCAGCGCCGCGTCCCTGCCCTCTGCCGGCGCGGTGCCGAGGACCAGTCCGCCGTCGGCCGGCAACGTCTCGATGACCTCGCAGGGCACCGTCGCGGTCAGGTCCACCGGGGCCTGCGAGATCAGCGGCGCCGTGACGTTCTCCAGCTGCCCCTGCTGAGGCCAGTTCAGCGTCGCGGTCGTCTGGGTGACGGGCAGCAGCGGCGTGGCGACCGCCATCACAAAGCCGAGCAGGCCGGCGATCGTCGCGACCCAGCGCGCCACCCTGACGTCACTCACGGCAGCGCCCTGATCGGTCCGCCGCGACTCCAGCCGAACACTCGCGTCGACCCTTCCTCGATGGCGGCCTGCGGCGCCCTCTCACTCGGTACCACCCGGATGTAGCGCTCGATCGCTCCCCAGTCGCGGTACCAGTCGCCGCTGAGGTACGTCGGGATCGCCTCGGTGCGCAGCAGCGCCTGGATGAACAGGAACGGGCCGCCGTCGTCGGCGGACTGCCACTGGTTCGACGAGGACACCATCTGCTCGAAGTTGGGCAGAACCCGGTAGTCCGGCAGTTCGGCGACCCCGAGGTGCTCGGAGAACGGCCGCTGGCACGGGAAGTTCGCCGCGGTGGCGATGTCCATCAGCACGGGCGTCTCGGTGCCGAGGAACTCCTGTGCGGTCTGCAGCACCGGCACCCGGGGTGGGGTGAACGCAAACCACTGATCGTCGGACAGGTTCGGGTCGTCGGCCACGATGCGGGCCACGTTCGCCTCCGGCGGTGCTGAGGTCATCGGGAACCGCAGATTGCGCCAGGCCTTCTGCGGGAAGATGTCGATCGGCTGCACCTCGCTGAGCGCCTCGTACGACCCGTCGGGCCGGTGCACACCCCACTGCAGCTTCAGCGACTGGCCGTAGCTGAACTCGCCGTCCTCTTCGTAGTACCAGATCGCGCCCGCGGCGGCGATCGTCACCAGCGGCCGCTCCGGGGTGGGGGGCGGCAACTGGTACCACGCCGAGGTGGCCTCGGCGGCCACGGTGTTCTCGTCGAAACTGCCCATCACCGGGGTGCTGTCCGGATCCAGTCCGAACGGCAGGAAGACCCGCGAGCCATTGACACCTTCGGGGCCGTAACCACCGCCGGTGCCCGCCGCGTAACCGATGCCGATGTTCGGCTTGTCGACGGCCCCGTCGGAGTTCACCAGGCCGGGGTTGGCCGCCACGGGTTCGGCGGGCTCGAGGGTGTCGCTGACACCGTTGGGCGTGAAGCCCACGGGATCCTCGCCGCCCAGCGGTCCGTACTCCCCGAAACTCTGGCCCGGAACCGGTTGCAGCATCCCGGCATTGGGGTCCTCTTCGACCAGGACCGCGTCGGCCATCGCGCAGCTCGGCGACGATCCGGGCAGGAATGCGGCCAGCGCCGAGACGTTGGCCGCGCCCGTGGTGTAGACGGGGTAGCGGCCTGCGGTGGCCTTGAGCATCGACCCGACCGAGAGCACCACCATGATGGCGGCCACGATCAGCAGCGGGGTCGACGCGACGGCCCGGTTGCGCCCGGTGTCGGCGACCTCGGTGTGCCCGGCGTAGTCCATCCGGAAGTGCAGCCATCCGGCGAGTAGTCCGCACGCGATCGCCAGCACCAGGAACATCGACGTGACGGGCTGGCCGAGGAGAACGGGTTGCCGGTCGAACCACGGCACCCCGTAGTTGCCGACGTAGAACCAGCCGTTGATGCCCGCGTTCGCCCACGCCAGGACGAACAGCAGGGCGGCCGCGTACAGGGCGAGGTTCCGGCGACTGTGCAGGCCGACGCGGGCGAAGGCGAACGCGGTCAGCGCGCCCAGCGCGCCGGCCAGACCGGCGAACACCCCGAACTGCGCCGACCACTTGGTGGGGGTGAGCATCAGCAGAACCAGGCCGATCGCCGTCGCTCCCGTCAGCCGCCACACGGGCCCGTTCATCACACCCGGCAACGTGCCCCGGCGCAGCAGCACCACGAGCAGACCGAACACGCACAGCAGCAGCACCAGAACGGCGAAGCGCCGGGTCAGCGACGCGTCGACGCTGTCCTCGACCATCACGAAGTAGTAGCGCAGGAACTCCTGGTACCACGGGATCGTCGGGCCGACGACGTACTTGATGCGGGCCGACTCGGCGACGGTGGCCAGGGTCTGGTCGCGGAAGACGACGACGAAGACGAGAGACGCCGCGGCGGCCAGAGGCGCGAGTTGGGCGGCGAGTCCGTCTGTGGCGCGGCGATCGCTGACGATGCGGGTGATGGCGCGGGCGCCGACCAGCAGCGGCGCCAGCGCGACCATGCCCTGCGGAGCGAGCGTCACGCAGAACACCGCCACGACGATCGCCAGCGCGACCGGCCACAGCGTCCGCTTCCCGATCGCCAGTTCCACCAGCATCCATACGGCGACCACGCCGAACGCGATCAGCGGTTCGGGGCGCAGGCTGTTGTTGAACGGCAGCCACGCCGCGAGGAACACCGCGGCGGCGGTCCACACCGCGACCCGGTTGATCGCCAGTCGCCGGCCTAGGCGCGGCAGCACGCAGCGGCTGAGGATCAGCCAGGTGCCGATGGCGGCCGCGGTGGCCGGCAGTCGCATCCAGATTCCGGCGGTGCTGATCGACGCCAGGTGCGTCAACACGCTCTGGTACCAGTCGAAGGGCGCTTCGGAGGCGCCGAAGAACCGGTAGTAGTTGGCGGTGTAGCCGGCCTCGCCGGAAATCCGCGCGATGGTCAGGTTGTAGCCGTCGTCGGAGGACTGCGGCCCGACCAGGTGCCACACCAGCAGCACAGCGATCACGCCGGTGTCGGTGAGCCACGTCGACACCCCGGCACGCCGGCGGGTCGGCGGGGCCCGCCTGCCCGACACCCGGTCCAGCAGCATCAGTGCGACGAACGAGGCCACCACACAGAGCACCCCGAGCACCATCACGGCGAGCTTGAGCGTGGTCGGAGTCGTGATGAAACGGGTGTCGACGTCCACGGTGGCCGACACGCCGCTATCTGCAGGCACCTCCAGTTCGGAGAACATGCCCGCCACCTGGGGCCGGTTCTCGGCTCCGAGCGTGCCGGTGGCGCCGGGGATGCCGACGAAGTCGGCGCCGACCGCGCCGACATCGGCCCACACCCGGATGTCGCTGCATGCCCCGGACTCCACGGCGTCGCGGGGCGCCACCGCGGCCACCGAGTCCCGGAACGCGACGGTGACGCTGTCCTCGAAGGCGCGGATGAACAGGCCGTTGCGCCCCGCTTCGATGCCGCCGGGCGGGATCGTGGAGAACACCAGACCGCCGTCGGCGGGGAGGGTGGCCACCGTCCGGCACGGGATCACGACGTCGAGCGACTTGGGGGCACCGGAGACCAGCGGTGCGGTGACGCTCTCGATGTTGCCGTCGCTGTCGACGGCCTGCGGCCACTGGATCGTCGCGGTCATCTGGGTGACCGGCAGCAACGGTGCCAGCGCGCACAGCAGCATTCCCAACACGCCCGCGACGATCGCGATGAGGCGGGTAGTCCGGTCTGGCACGAGGCTCAAGGGTAGGCGACGCTAGCTCAGACGCAGCGGCGCCGGGCTCCACAGACCGCTGCGCGTCGCCGAACCGAGATCCAGCCGGGCCGGCTCGGCGTCGGGATAGAAGGGTGTGAGCCGCTGCAGCGCACCCCAGTCCCGCAACCAGTCGTTCTTCAGGTAGGTGGGGACGGTGGTGGAGCGCAGCAGCAGCTCGGTGATGCCCAGCGGTCCTCCGCCGAGGTAGTCCATCACCGGCGAGTTGGCCTCGGCGCCGAACCGGTCGGGCAGGATGCGCCACTTCGGCACCTCGATGACACCGTTCTGATGGTCGAACGGGCGTTGACAGGGGAAGGCCAGCCCAACCAGCCAGTCGAGCAGCACGGGATCGGTCGAGCCGACGACGTCCTGGAGGGTCCGCAGGGTGGGGATCCGGGGCGGGGTGAGGGCTATCCAGTGTTCGGGGCTGAGATCGTCGTCGGTGGCGACGAGCCTGATCCGGGTGGCGTCGGCGGGCAGAGCGGACAGCGGCGCGCGCAGGTTGCGCCACGCGGGGGCGGCGCCGACGTCGCCGAGGGTGATGGTGCCTGCGGACTCGTCCGCCGGGTCCCCCTCGCGGGCCCACTGCAGGACCACTTCACTGTTGTCGAACCGTCCGGCCGCGGACACCACGAGCAGTGATTCGTCCGCATCGTCGCGCCACCCGTCGGGCAGCTGGTACCAGGCCGATTGCAGGTTCGCGGGCTGCTGCGTGCCGGCGCGCCAGCTGCCCATCACCGGTGTGCTGGCGGGGTCGAGGCCGAACGGCAGGCGGGCGCGTGATCCGTTCACCCCTGCCGCGGAGGTGGTTCCGCCTTCGGTGCCGGCTTCATCTGCGGTGTCCGCACCGTTCTCGGTGTCGGCGAAGTTGCCGGCGCCGGACTCCTCCGTCACCGGATCGGCTGACAGATCTGACGGAATTCCGTTGGGGCTGAACCCTATTGCGTTTCCGTCGGCGACCGCGCCGAGTGCGTCACCGACCGGTACCCCGATGGGTGTGAGCAGACCCTGGTTGGGGTCCTGCTCGACCAGGACGTCCTCGGCCATGCCGCATGTTTTCCCGGTGAGGGCCTCGAGATTGGATCGCCCGACGGTCCACGCCGGGTACTGCCCGGTCATCGCCAGGGTGAGCGACACGATCTGGAACGTCACCAGGGCCCAGGTCGCGATGGCCAGTGGGGCCTGCGCGATCGACCGCCACCGTCGCGCGCCACCGTTGGACGGTGCACCGTCGCGACCCGAGAAGTGGAACCAGGCGGCCAGCAGCAGCGCGAGGATCGAGCAGCCGAGAAGCAGGGTGGTGAAGCCGATCTCGTACTGCGGGAAGTCATTTGACCACGGCACCCCGAAGTTGGAGACGTACCACCAGCCGTTCACCGTGGCGAACGACAGCGCGGTGATGAACAGCACCGCCGCGGCGAACAGCGTGCGGTTGCGGCGCGACCGCATCGCCGCCGCGGAGACGGCGACCGCGGCCAGAGCGCCCAGCGAGCCGGCCAACCCGGCGAACACACCGAAGTGGTGGGTCCATTTGGTGGGGGTGAACATCATCGCCAGGAACGCGATGATGGTGATCCCGATGATTCGGCGACTCGGCCCCAGGGCCGTGCCGGGAATCCTGCCTCTTCGCAACGACATCGCCACCGAGACCGCCAGGGCGAGCAGCAGTGTGAGCACCGCGAACCGGCGCGCGACGGAGCCGTCGGGGCTCGTGGTGAACAGCCGCGAGTAGCGGATGTGCTCGTCGAACCAGGCCAGGCTGGGTCCGACGGAGGACTTGAAGCTGCTGGCCTGGAGCTCCGCGGCCAGCGTCTGGTCGCGGAAGATCAGGAAGATGGTGACGGTGCCGGCCGCGGCGATCGGCGCCAGCAGCGCCAGGTATCCGAACCGTGAGGTATGAGCGGCCACAATGGTTTTCAGCGGCCCGATGGCGACGAGCAGGGCGCCGATCGCGGCGACACCGGTGGGGCCGGAGAACACTGTCAGCGCTCCGATGATGATCGCGACCGCCACTGGCAGCAGCCTGCTGGTCGCCACCCCGCGCTCGACCGAACACCAGGTGAGCAGGATGCCGAGCGCGATGATCGGTTCGGGGCGCAGCCCGTTGTTCAGCGGCAGCCAGAAGGCGAGGAACAGTCCGGCGGCCGTCCACACCGCGGCCCTGCTGTGTTTGACCGCCGAACCCAGGCGCGGGATGACCTCACGGCTGATCACCCACCAGCAGGCCAGCCCCATCAGCAGCGTCGGCAGCCGCATCCACACGCTGGTGGTGCTGATCTGGGCCCACACCGCCAGCAGGTCGTAGTACCAACCGAAGGGGGCCTCGGGGGTGCCGAACCAGCGGTAGTAGTTGGCCATGTATCCGGCCTTCTCGGATACCCGGGCCATCGTCAGGATGTAGCCGTCGTCGGCAGTGTTGGCGCCGACGAAGTGCCACCACACCAGAGCCGCCGTCACCACCCCGTCCAGCGGGGACAGCGACCACCACCGCTGCGGCAGGAAGCGCCGGTGCCGCATGCCGTCGGCGTTGTCGAGCACGTGCAGCGCACCCAGGGCGATGATCGTCATCGCCACGCCGATGATCATCGCGAGCACCTTGAGCAGCGTGGGTGAGGTGCTGTAGCGCGAGTCGATCGTCGCGGAGAACTGCAGACCAGGAGGAGCGGGGCCGGACAGATCGGTGAACACCCCCACGATCTGGGGTCTGAAGTCGTAGCCGCCACGCTCACCCCGCAGCGGTTCGCCCGGGTCGGGGCTGTCGGGTCCCTGGGTGAGGCCGACGAACTCACCGGTCACCGAGTCGGCGTGGGCGGTGAACGTCAACTCCTGGCAGGCGGGGCTGAGCACCTCGTCGAGCGGCGCACTGACCACCGGGGTGTTGCGGACGATGACGAGCAGGTCGTCGTTCACCCGTTCGATGAGCAGACCGCGGTCGATCGCGTTGGTCGCCTGCTTGGGCACGGTCGACAGCAGCACGGTGCGTCCGGGTCCGTCGAGGCCGGCGGCGGCGCTGCACGGCACGCTGATCTCGAGGTCGGTGGCGACGTAGCCGATCAGCGGGGCGTTGACGCTGCCGAGCACGCCGTCCTGCGGCCAGTTCAGCTCGGCGGTGGTCTGGTTGACCGGGAGCAGCGGGGTAGCGATCGCCAGAAGTGTCCCCAGCAACCCGGCGACGATCGCGATGAGCCGCGCAGTGCGGTGGTTGCTCGGCTCTCGGACCACGGGGCTAGATGGTAATTGGCTTGCGGATGGCCAGCACGAACGGCCCGACCGTGGACACGTCGAAGCGGGGATCGTCGAACAGCGCGTCGTCGAGCGCGACGTGGTAGCGGCGCACGTTGGGCTGGTTGGGGTAGACGTCCGACGCCAGCCGCAGGGTGTAGGTGTCGTTGGCGCCTCGGCGCATCAGGAACACCGTCGGCGGCTCCCACGGCATCGTGTCGAGCGCGCTGATGAACTGGTCGGCGTCGGTCAGCCTGGCCCACCCCTCGATGGCCTCGGCACGCTGCTCGAACTGCGCCAGCGGGTTGGCGTAATGCGAGGTCAGGCCTTGGAAACCGTAGTACGGGTAGTAGGACAGGAAGCTATAGTCGGCGGTCATGACGACGGTCTCGTTGCGCGGCCGGCCCGTCACCTCCAGGATCCGGTCATCGATCTCCCGGTAGTACTGCTCCGCGCCGGGCGGACGCCGGTCGGCGCGCTGGCCGTAGCCGTCGGTGTCGGTGTAGGCGACGACGATGTCGGAGCGCAGCACGTCGGGGATGTCCTGGCTGAAGGTCACCGCGCCGAGGGCGCCGATCGCGGTGGCGACCGCGACGACCCGGCTCGCATTGGGTGTCTGCACGCGGGCGGCGACTGCGCGGGCCGCCTCGAGGAAACCGAAGGCACCGGCGGCCGTCAGCAGGATGGTCAGGGTCGGCTGCAGCCGGAAGGACAGCAGCGTGGTCCCCACCAGCGTGGTCAGCATCGACAGCAGGGACCAGGCGTAGACCGTCAGCACCGCCACGGCCAGCGCCCCCGCGCGGGTGGAGGTGCAGGCGTAGATCACCAGCCACAGGGTGCCGAGCATGCACAGCGCGCCCAGCAGGGTGAACTGCAGCATCGGGAAGGACAGCTGGGCGCCGTCGGCGGGCAGATAGTGCTGGGCGGTGCCCGAGTCGGCCGGTGTCCCGCGGGCGGCGGCGAGCAGGTAGGGCGCCCAACCGATGAGGGCGAGCAGGCCCGAGATGACCGCGATCACGAGCAGTCGCAGCAGTGGTTCCCAGTGTCTGCGGCTGACGCTGACCAGGACCGCCATGACCGTCAGCGTGAACGCGGCGTACCCGAGCAGCAGGGTGTAGGACAGCGCGGCGACGCCCAGGAAGATGCCGACGCCGACAACCGCGGCCCAGCCGCCTCGTCTGTCCGCCGCACGCAGACCCGACCAGCCGAGGACAAAAATCGGCGGCAGCATCACCGCGATGACGGCCGCGTAGGGCTCGGCCGGGGCGTATGCCAGCGCGGCCGCGGCAGTGGCGGTCGAGACCACCAGCGCGTACTCGAAACGGATCATGTTGGCCCACAGCACAAAAGCCAGCACGATCGCGATCGTGATCGAGATGATCGACCAGGGCTTGAACATCTCCCATGCCGGCGTCCCGGTGAGGTCTGCCAGGCGGCCGCCGATCCAGAACCACCCTGGCGGGTAGAACGGTGGCAGTCCGATGTAGGTCATGTCGTGCAGGCCGGGCGAATCGGCGAGGCGGGTCATGTACTCGGTGCGGAACTGCTGGTCGACCGAGATTCCGAAGAGGTACAGCTTGGTGGCGCCGAGTGGCATCGCGAGCGTGACGAGCGAGAACGCCGACAGCATGGTGACCGCGCCGAGGCGGGCCAGTACCTGTCGGCCTCGTCGCCACAGCAGTCCGCACGCCAACAGCCCTGCCAGGCAGACCACTTGGCCGACGGTGGTCAGCGCGTGCAGCTGGTTCGACGAGTTGTAGGCGGGCCAGTCGACGCGTGCGATCGCGAACAGTGCGACGACGGCGATCACCACCGTGACGGCGATCGCCAGGACCATCTGGCCGGCCACTCTGATCGGCGCGGCCAGTGCGCCACCCATCAGATAGGCAGCTTGCGGAAGACGGGGCGAGGGATGTGACGCAGCACCATCATCACGTAGCGGAACGCGCCCGGTGCCCAGATCAGGTCCGTACCTTTGTTCGACGCCGCCACCGCCATCTCGGCGACGTCTTCCTTGTCGACGGTGAACGGCGCCTCTTTGGCGCCGGTGGCCTTCCAGTGCTCGATCGTCGTCGTCGTGCGTACCTGGCCGGGCCGGATGACCAGAACCCGAACGCCGAACTCCCGCAGAGCTTCCCCGAGTCCGAGATAGAAGCCGTCCAGGCCGGCCTTGGTGGAGCCGTACACGAAGTTGGAACGGCGGACGCGCTCGCCGGCCGCGGAGCTCATCGCGATGATGCGGCCCGAGCCCTGCGCACGCATCTTCTCGCCGAGCAGGACACCGACGGAAACAGCCGCGGTGTAGTTGATCCCGGCGATCTGGACGGCCTTGCGCTGGTCCTGCCAGAGCTCTTCAGCATCACCGAGCAGGCCGAAGGCGACGACCGCGACGTCTATGTCGGTCTGGGCATCGCCCACGCGACAGGCCGAGTCGATCACCTTCGGGTGACTCTCGGTGTCCAGCGCGTCGAAGTCGACCCAGTCGACGGCCTTGGCGCCCGCAGCCCGCATCTGCTCGATGGCAGCGTCCTTACGCGGGTGTCCCGGGAGATCTGCGAGCACCACCCGGGCGCGCGCGTCGCGCAGATAGCGCTCGGCGATCGCGAGAGCGATCTCGGAAGTACCGCCCAGCAGCAGGATCGTCTGCGGATTACCGGTTGCGTCGAACACCATCTAGAGCAGCTCCAGTCGTCGGGCCATGTCCGAAACGAAGACCCCGTCGGGATCGACCTTGCGGCGCAACAGGATCCACTCGTCGATGCGCGGGTACATGGCGTGGAAGGTTTCAGCGGTGGTGCGTGAGTCCTTGGCAGTGTAGAGACGTCCGCCGAACTCGAGCACCCGCTTGTCGAGGCCGTTGAGGAACTCGTTCAGGCCGGGCTTGATCTGGAAGTCGACGCAGACGTTCCAGCCCGGGATCGGGAAGCTCAGTGGCGCATCGTTGCCGGCGCCGAAGAGCTTGAACACGTTGAGGAACGAGTAGTGTCCCGACCGCTGGATGTCGACCATGATGCGCTTGAACTCGTCGACCGCCTCGAGTGGCACCACGAACTGGTACTGGCTGAAACCTGCTGCGCCGTAGGCGCGATTCCATTCACCGACCATGTCGAGCGGGTGGTAGAACTGCGTCAGGTTCTGCGGCTTGCCGCGATAGGTCTTGCCCATCCGGTACCACAGCGCCGTCATCGCGCCGAAGATCGGCTTGTTGCCCAATCCGCTGGGGAAGACGTCGGGTGCGGTGAAGTACTGCGGCGCATCGAATTTGAGTGGGTCGCGCTGCAATTTCTTCGGGAGTTGGTCGACGGTGGCCAGGGAGCCTCGGGAGATCACCGCCCGGCCCAGCCGAGGTGGTGCGCTGATCGCGTCGAACCACGCGCTGGAGTAGGTGTAGTTGTCCTCGGTGCCGTCGCTGTGGAAGGCGATCGTCTCGTCCAGTCCGGCGGTGACGTCACCGTCGGCGATGAAGTACGCGGTCTCCGTCGGTGTCATCTCGATGACAGCGCGCAGGATGATGCCGGTCAGCCCGTTGCCTCCGACGGTCGCCCAGAACAGGTCGCTGTCGGGTCCCGCGGGAGTCAGGCGGCGGACGTTGCCGTCTGCGGTGAGGAGGTCCAATGAGCGCACATGGTTGCCGAAGCTGCCCGCGCTGTGGTGGTTCTTGCCGTGGATGTCGCAGGCGATCGCCCCACCGATGGTGACCTGACGGGTGCCGGGCAGCACCGGTACCCACAGACCCAGCGGCAGCGCGGCCCGCATCAACTGGTCGAGGTTCACCCCGGCGTCCAGGTCGACGAGGTGGGTGTCGGCATCCATCGAATGGATGCGATTGACCACGCTCATGTCGACGACGAGACCGCCGCCGTTCTGCGCGTTGTCGCCGTAGGAGCGCCCCAGCCCGCGGGCGAGCATTCCTCTGCCGCCCCCGTCGGCGGCCTGCGTCACCGCCTTGACGATGACGTCGGGATCCGGGGTCGACAACACCTGGGCCACGGACGGGGCGGTGCGACCCCAGCCGGTGAGCCGTTTCGTAGTGGTCGAGAACTCGGTGCTCAACATCGTCACAGAGGGTACCGCTTGCGCCAGGCGGGCCGGTGCAACGTCACACGAGGGAGCGGTAACGGTCGCGAGCGGCGAGCGTGAGGCGAAGGTCATCGAGCATCGGGTCGACGAAGTCGGTTCGATGCGCCGGATCGGCTGCCACGCGGGCGCTGAGATACATGAAGGTCATGGCGACCAGGATGATCGTCATGTGCACCAGGGCCTGATCGATCGGGAGTGGGATGTCGAGCCAACGGCTCTGCGTCGGACTGGCGTCCGTCAGGTGGTTGAGGACGGCGCCGTTGAGGATGACAAGACCCATCACGAAGAACAGGAAGCCGGTGACCAACGAGATGACGAGCACCTGGATGCTCTGAGCCAGAACCGCTACGGCAACGACGTTGACCCGCTCGGAGCGTCGCAGAGGTTCCAACTGCTGAGGTTCCGGGATCCCTGCCAGAGGTGTGGTTTCGACGGTGGGCGGCTGATCACCGGCTTCGGCGGGTCGGGCGAGAAGTGACCGGGTGACGTGGACGGATTCGGTGCCGACGAACGCTATCGCGATCGCCGCCAGGCAACCGGCCAACTGCCAGATACGGAAGGTCTCGAGGTTGGCTGCGATGAACCACACGGTGCTGTTGAAGAACACCAGGAACGTGAGCAGCACGACCGGCAGGGCGCGGGCCATCAACTGGCCGGCAGAGCGGAGGTGGTCGAAGGTGACGCGCAGCGCCCAGCTGAGCAGCGCCCCGAGGCCCGAGGCGGTTCCGGCGAGGATGAGCAGCACAACCACGACATCGGTGGCCTCGATCGCCAGCAGGTCCCACACGCCGTCCTCGTAGGTGTCGGAGCCCAACCCGGCAACGATGCAGGCGTAGGCGATGAGTTGGCGCGCACGCGCGCTCGGGACCCGTGCGACCGCATAGGCGGCGGCCGCCATGGCCGGCAGCATCACCGCGAGAACAACAAGCACCGACCAGTCGGCCAGTGTCGGGGCGTCCGCGATGTCGATGTCCTGATCACCGGAAGCGATCAAGACATAGAGGTTCAGCACCATCAACACGGCCCAGGCGGCGAGCGCCGGTGCTGAGCGACGGACGATCGCGTGGAGTCGACCCTGGCGGGTGAGCACCGCGGGCATTCCCCGGGCGAGAAACCATTCCTCACACGCCCGCACTGCCGGGACATCGGTTGCCGTCATTCGCGTTGCTCCCTAGCGCAGGCGGAAGATGACCAGGCGCTGCACGATGAAGTTGATGACCGTCGCGGTGCCCTGGGCGATGACGAACGCGACCGGCACCCGCCACGGCTGGTCCTCGAACTCCATGTAGAAGTAGTAGTTGATGCCGATCTGCACGGCGTAGGTCACTGCGTAGAGCACCACCACGGCGACGAACCGTTTTTTGCTCGGCGGTGCCTGGAAGGTCCACCGCCGGTTGATCAGATAGGCGGTGGTGGTGCCCGCGATGAAGCTCAGGGTCTTGGCGAGGTTGACGTGTAGGCCGGCGGCCAGCAGCGCAACGTAGAGGCCGAAATCGACGACGGCCGCGAGTCCGCCGGTCAGGATGAAACGCCAGATCTGTGTCCCGAGGCTCAGCTGGGGTGACATGGGAGGCTCGGCCACCCGGGCAGCTTACGGGGTGGCCCGGTTCAGAAGGGTGGTGGTTTGTTGTGTTCGGTGACGAGGTCGTCGTTGAGTTTTCGTTCGGTGGTGATGGCGTGGGCGCGGTTTGCGGCGCGGGTGTGTCGGCGGCGGGGCATTTTGGTGGCGCGGGTGTCGGGGTTGGTGGGGGCTTGGGGTGGGTCGCTGTTCCACAGGGTGGCGGTGGGTGGGCTCAGGGCGGGGAATAGTGCCGCGCCGGCGGGTCGGGTGGTGTAGGTGTGGCCGGTGGGGCTGGTCCAGGTGATGGTTCCGTCGGGGTACTGGCGGTCGTGCCAGCCGTTGGGTCCGGTCCAGAAAGTTTTCAGTAAGTGGTGAAAACGGCACAGGCACTTCAGGTTTGAGGCGTGGGTGGGACCGACCGGGTAGGGCACGGTGTGGTCGATGTCGGTGTCGGTGGCGGGTTTGTCGCAGCCGGGGAAGCGGCATGTCAGGTCGCGGCAGCGGATGAACTCGGCGAGCGCGCGTGAGGGGGTGTAGCGGTTCTCGGGGCCGGTGTGGCCGGGGTGAGTGATGGGGCGGATGAGGGCGCCGTCCAGGAGCGGGGTCAGCAGCGGTGCGGGCACGATCCCGGCGCCGAACACGAACCCCGCCACTGCCGGACAGCCCGCTGCGGACGCAGGCCCTGTGGGAGCAGCAGACGGTGTCGCCGGTGGGGCGGGTGCTGAGGCGCCGGGTGGTCTGGTGTCGTGCGAGGTTGTTGCGTCCGGATCGGGCGGCTCGGCCGGCTCCTCAGCATCGCCGTCGTCGCCGTCGTCGCCGTCGTCGCCGTCGCCGTCGCCGCCGTCAGGCCCGTCCCCTCCGCCGCTGTCGCCGCCGCCGCGGCTGTCGTCGCTCCCGTTGGTCGGGGCGGCGGGGTCGGTGAGGACGTAGACGATGGTGTTGCGGGTGGGGGTCGGACGGTCGGCGGCCTCGCAGTCGGGGTCGCCGCATCGACAGGCCAGGGTGGTTCGGGCCAGCAGCGCGCTCAGGGAGTCGGCGCGGCGTTCCTCAGCGTCGCGGGGGTCGCGGTCGCACACGCTGTAGGCCATGTCCTGGACGTTCTTCTCACCGATCGCGGCATCAGCGCTGTGCAGCCGGGCCCACAGGCTGGTCAGTCCGGGCGCGTCGGCGGGCGAGCCGAATTGCACGTTGCGGTTGCTCGCCGATTCCTGGGAGCGCCGCAACGCGCCGGGGTCGTGGCGTTCGACCAGAGCGTCGATGGCGCGTTCGGTCTTCTTGATCGACAGCGCCCCCCAGGAGGTGATCTCGGCGGCCAGGTCGGCGTCGACGGCGGCCATCGCCGCCTGGTCACCGATCAGGTAGGTGCGCCAGACGATGGCGCGGACCAGCATTTCGCTGACCAACCCGGCGTCGAACAGCGCCGCGACCTTCGGCAGCCGGTCGCGCAGCGCGACCCCGCGGTGGGTTTGGTGCAACGCCAAACCGTGGGTGATGTTCTGCGCGGCGGCCAGCTCGGCGGCCACTGCGGCCTCGGGGTCGAGCCACCACAGCTCGCGGTCGCCGGCGGGTAGCCCGGTGCGGCGGGTGAAGATCTCGGCCATCACCGCCAACTTGCGCGCGCACGCGGCGTTCTCCGCCCGCGCCCACCCGCGGGCGGTGTCGATCAGCTCGGCGTCGCTGAGCCCGGCGAGCTCGGAGGCCTCCGCCAACCTGGTATCGAACATGTGTTCGATTTTAGCGGACTCCACCGACTCGGAGTGGTTGGCGGGCGCAGCTTGTGGATAACCGCGGCCGCGAACCGAAGGTTGTGGATACCGCTGGTGAAAGTCGCGAACGCGGCTCGGTCACCGGCACGTTTCTGCCATCGGCCGTTCAATTTCTGCCAGTGGAATGAAACCCCTGACCTGCCGGTTTAAGCCATCAGAACCAACAAGATCACCACAAAGAAGTCGAAACCGCGTGACTCGCTCCACGGCTCCGGCCCGACACATAGGGAAGAGCAGAACAATGAAGAACACCACCATCATCACCGCCACCACCGCCGCCGTCGCAGGATTCGCCGCCACCCTCATCGGTCTGGCCGCACCCGCCGCCGCCGCCCCCGCCGGAGGCTCCGCCGCCGACACCATCAGCTCACTGGAAGCCGACGGCAACCGCGTCATCGTCAACCGCCAAAGCTCCACCCCGCTGTCCGAAGCCGGCGTCACCTCGGTCCGCCAGGGCCAGCCGATCCGCGAATACGTCTGGGACGCCCAGGGCGACGACCAGGTCCGCGAAATCACCGGCCACGTCTACTTCGTCGACGTCAACTAACCCCCCACCAAAAGGGGCACCTCCTCCGGGAGGTGCCCCTTTTGTCTGTCTACAACTACAGCACCTAAGACGGGGCCACCACGACCGCAACTCCGACCGCGCCGCCACCCACGTGCACGGACAGGACCGGTCCCATGTCGGCGACGGTGAGCGACGACAACTGCGGAAGTCGTTGTGTCAGCGCGGCACCCAGCGAGTCTGCGGCGTCATGGTTGTCCACATGGTGCACCACGACGTCGGCGGCGTTCTCCCCCACCACCTCGACTACCCGATCCACCATGGCTGCATGGGCCTTGGTGACGGTGCGGATCCGTTGGTCGAGCACCAGTCGCCCGTCGACGTCGAGACACAGCAGGGGTTTTAGGGACAACGCAGTACCCAGCCAGGACGCGGCGGTACGGATGCGACCGCTGCGCCTCAGGTTGTCCAGGCGGTGCACGACAAGGAACACATGAGCCCGGCTCATGGCGGAGCGTGCCGCGGCTTCGACAGCCTCGATGTCGCCACCGTCGGCGGCACACCGAGCTGCGGCCAACGCGACGAATCCGACACCCATCGCCGCCGACCGCGAGTTGACGACCCGCACCGACGGGCCGAACTCACGCGCCGCCGTCACCGCCGCGCTGTAGGTGCTCGACAACGCCGCCGACAGATGCACCGCCACCACGCCGTCACCATCACTGTCGAGCAGGGCTTGGCGGTAGGTGTCGACCAGTTCGGCAGGCGTCGCACCGGCGGTCGTCACCTTGGGCCGGTCGTGGATGTCGTACGGGATCTCATCGATGCCGTCGCGCAGATCCATGCCGTCGACCAACACATGCAACGGCACCTCGCGGATGTTCCACCGCTTGAGCTCCTCGGGCTGCAAACGCGAAGACGAGTCGCTGACCACCACCACGGACATGACGTTGAGCTATCCGCGCGAATCGGACAGGGGCACGCCCGCTTCGGAAAGGCCCTTGATCATCAGTTCCGCCACCGCCCGGTGCGCCTCGAAGTTCCAGTGGATGCCGTCCGGGTTGGCCCGGCCGCTCATCACCTGCTCCCCCACCGCCGCCTTGAGATCGACCAGGGGTATCTCGTGCTCGGACGCCCACCGGGTGATCGCCTCGACTGTTCCGGGTCTTCCGTGGTGGGCCATTCCATAGGTCGGCGCGATGTGTACTGACGGCAGGGACGCCACCACCGGAATGCCGGGACGGTTGAAGTCGATTGCCGCTCTGGTCATCTCGAGGTATTCGACGGTCAGGTGGGGCGGCAGCGCGGCTCGCGCGACCGGTGAGAATCTCGGCTGCGCCCAGCCGTAGCCGTCGCGCACCCAGCGGCGCAGCCACGGCGGCCGGACGTAACGGATCATTTCGCGTAGCGCCGTCGGCAGCGGCGACGGCAGCGAGTCCATCCCCGACGTCGCGAAGATCACCGCGCCGGCCCGCGGCAGCGCCGCCCACGCGCGCGGATCCTGCGTCGCCGCCCACCACACGTCGCGGCTGGTCCAGCCGATCCGGCCGATCAGCTCCAGATCCCAACCCAGTTGTTCGGCCACGATATTGGGCCAGATTCGGGGATCGTCTGACGGCAATCCCCCGGTCGGTCCGTAATAGGACAGCGAGTCGCAGAAGAGCAGCAGGGTCCGGCGGGCCGGATCCGCAGCGGACTCCTCAGAGGACATCGTTGGCGACCTGCGCCGAGGCGTTCCAGACGTCCAGACGCCACCGGATGTCGTCGAAGGAATCGAGTTCCCCGTCGGTGCGGGTGTGACCGGCCAGCTGCACCCAGCTGGCGTTGCCCATGCCACCCAGCACCGGCCAGTTGTCGACGGGCAACCCCAGCAGTGCTCCGGTCAGGGCGGCGATCAACCCACCGTGGGCCACCAGCACCACCGGGCGATCGGGTTCCTCGACGCCCCACTCACACTGTTGCTGCACCAACTCCCTCACGAGCGGGATGCTGCGATCGGCGACGTCGACGCGGCTCTCTCCGCCGTGCGGAGCCCAGCGCGCGTCGTCGCGCCAGGCCAGCCTCGCACCGGGGGCGACGGCATCGACCTCGAGATGGGTCATCCCCTGCCAATCGCCGAGGTGGGTTTCACGCAGTCGGGTGTCGATGCTCACCGGTTGCCCACTGCGGTCACCGAGGGCGACGGCAGTGTCGAGCGCGCGCCGCAGATCTGACGAAACGATCAGCAGCGGTTGACGTTTGGCGAGCACCGCTGCTGCCGCGAAGGCCTGTTCACGCCCGAGGTCGCTCAGGTCGGTGTCCAACTGGCCCTGCATCCGACTGCCGGCGTTGTAGTCGGTCTGCCCGTGCCGCAGCATGACGAGTCGACGGATCGTCACTGGGTCTCCCCGGTGTCGTCCAAGTCGACCGGCACCGTGGGGCAGTCACGCCACAACCGGTCCAGTGCGTAGAAATTGCGCTCGTCCTGGTGCTGGATGTGCACCACGATGTCGACGTAGTCGAGCAGCGTCCAGCGGCCCTCGCGGGTGCCCTCGCGGCGAGCGGGCTTGTATCCGGCAGCGCGCATCTTCTCCTCGACCTCGTCGACGATGGCGTTCACCTGCCGCTCGTTGGATGCCGAGGCGATGACAAAGCAGTCGGTGATGACGAGTTGGCCGGAGACGTCGATGACGACGACATCGTCGGCGAGTTTGGCGGCCGCCGCCCGAGCGGCGACTCCAGCCATGTCGATGGCTTCCTGTGTGGCGGTCAGAGACGGTCTCCTTCGACTTCGAGGGGGCTGCTGGGAGGCTGGTACAGATTACGTTTCGCGACATACTGCACGACGCCGTCGGGGACGAGATACCAGATGGGTCGCGACTCCTGCGCACGGATCCGGCAGTCGCTGGACGAGATCGCCAGAGCGGGCACCTCCACAAGCTGCAACGCGTCGGCTGGGAGTTCCGCCATCGCGGCCGAGATGTGTTTGGCATCGAGTTCGTACCCGGGGCGGCTGACGCCGACGAACCTGGCGATGGCGAACAACTCCTCCCAGTTCTGCCACGACAGGATGGACGCCAGCGCA
The DNA here is from genome assembly GCF_039729195.1 of Mycobacterium sp. DL. Classification (NCBI taxonomy): domain Bacteria; kingdom Bacillati; phylum Actinomycetota; class Actinomycetes; order Mycobacteriales; family Mycobacteriaceae; genus Mycobacterium; species Mycobacterium sp. DL. Next base: position 5,713,442 of record NZ_CP155796.1, on the reverse strand, counting down.
TCGGCGCCGGTGATGAAGTACAGGTCCGCGTCGGGGTTGAGCGCGCGCAGGTCTCGCAGCGTGTCCTTGGTGTAGGTCGCCCCGCCGCGGTCGATGTCCACTCGGCTGACCGAGAACCTCGCGTTGGACGCCGTGGCGATCACCGTCATCAGGTATCGATCCTCGGCAGCCGTCACGTGACGGGTGCGCTTCTGCCACGGCTGACCAGTGGGAACGAACACCACCTCGTCGAGGTCGAACAGGTCGGCGACCTCACTGGCCGCGACGAGGTGCCCGTTGTGGATGGGGTCGAATGTCCCACCCATCACGCCCAGCCGCCGTCGCGATTGCATGAGCAGCCAGCTTACGGGAGCGTCGCATCGAACTCCGTACAGCTACAACAGCGCACCGAGTCACAGGTACAACACCGTCGCCTCGCAATGGCACCCAATCAATATCAGGTATGCTGCAGGTACTTCAAGCAAACTCGACAGGCATTCAGGTCGGCGCAGCGGGCGACCAGAAAACTAAGCCCTTCCGCTTAAACCGGATTACAAATAAGCAGCTCATACGACTAGATTCCTGATACTGAGACAGAGAAAACGTGACCGACCAAGTAGGCAACGGAGCACACTCGAATCACACTGGCAACATCACTAAGATGCGCTGGCAAGCCCGGATAGCAGCCGGTGCCGCAATCTGGGCAGTGGTCTTGGTCGCGAGCCTCGTCGGAATCTACAGCCGAATGCCGGGCACGTTGGCGACGTTCTGGCTGTCCAACGCATTGCTGTTGGGTCTGCTGCTTCGCAATCCCCAGATCGCCGGCGCCCTCACTTGGCTGGCGGCCGGCACCGGTTATCTCACTGCCGACATCCTCACCGGTGGGGAGTGGCTGTCGGCCGCGTTGCTCAACTCGGCCAACTTGATGGGCGTACTCGCCGGTTTCTACGCCTTCCGTCGCTTCCGACCGGTCGAGCTGACGCTACGGCAGGCACGATCCGTGGCCTGGCTGTCGGCGCTGGCCGTTGTGGCTTCGGCCACCGCGGCCCTGCTCGGGGGCATCGTCGAGGTGGTCATGTTCGATGGTGACTGGGCGGGCGGAGCACTGAGTTGGTTTGCCATCGAACTCTTCAACTACGCGGTGATCCTCCCCCTGGTGCTGGCATTCCCTGTCGACTGCATCTCCTCGGCGGTTTCTCACCGCTCACTGTCCGGCGTTCGCCGCTCTCTGGATATCCAGTGGCGCCGACTCGCTGTGCCAGGCGTCCTGCTTCTCATCGTGTTGCTGCCGTCCTGGTACCTCGGCGGGTTGGGCGCGCTGGTGTTCACGACGCCGGCATTGATCGCCGCTGCCCTGCTCACCGACGTGTTCACCACCGCAGTCTTCGTCGCCGCCTCGACGACGTGGGCACTGGTGCTCATCGTCACCGAGCGGGCCAGCGTGATCGACGCCGCAGGCATCCCCTTGGCGCCGTCGACCATGATCGGCCTCGCATTGCTCGCCGTGGGACCTCTCGCGATCGCCAGCACGATTTCGGAACGCGAGCAGGTATCCGAGGCACTGCGGCTTGCAATGACTCAGGACGACCTCACCCGGGCGTTCCGGCGCCAGGAGTTCGTCCGCCGCGCTGATTCGGCACTCGCGACCGCCGCCCGCGATGGACAGCCCACGTCACTGCTCATGATGGACCTGGACCGGTTCAAGAAGCTCAACGACAATTGCGGTCACCAGGCCGGCGACCGCGCGTTGGTCGCCTTCGCCGACGTTGTCCGCCGGTTGGCGAACGCGCACGACGTATTCGCCCGTCTCGGCGGCGAGGAGTTCGCGCTGCTGGTCATCGGGCAGGACCTTGCAGCGTCCAGGGCCCTCGCCGAAGAGATCCGACGACACCAGAAGAACACTGCCGACGAGTTCGGCGAATGGGGATCCACGGTCAGCATCGGGTTGGCCTGCGCGGCGACCTCGGACGTGACCTTGGATGAGCTGATGGCTGATGCGGACGGCGCACTGTACTGCGCCAAGACCCGGCGGAACCATGTGGTCGCGGCGCAGCACCCGAGAACCTGCAGAACCATTACGAATACCTCTGCGTAGGTCATCGAAGAAAAAGCGCGTCGCTCGCTACAGACTGGATGACGCCGAGATCGCTCAAACGCCCGACAGCCGGGGCGATGCGAGATATTCGGTGACCTCGAACGCGGCGCGGTCGGCGCGATAGAAGTCGTGGCCGTACTCCACGCACCGCCCGCCGGCATCCTCGGTGCGGCGGGTGAGCAGGGTTCCCGCCGATCCCGCACGCACACCCAACTGCACGCTGGTCACGTCGTCGAGCACGATCGACTCCAGCACCGCCGTCGAGCGCGCCAGTTCGATCCCATACCGGGTGCGCAGGGCCGCCCACAACGACCCCTGCTCGGGCTCGTCGAGGATCCTCGGTGTCAGGTCCGCCGGCAGGTACGTCGTCTCCAGGACGAACGGCACCTCGTCCACGGTGCGCAACCGGTGGAAGACGTGCACCGAGGCGGCATCGGGTAGCCCGAGCGCGAGCGCCACCGCCGGCGTCGCGAGCTGGCGGTCGGCCCACAATTGCCTGGCGGACGGCCGACGGCCCATCCGGGTGACCTCCTCGGAGAAGCTACCGACACGGAAGCGCACCCTGGGTTCTGCGACGAACGTGCCGCGCGGCGGATTCCGGTACACCAGTCCTTCGCTTTCCAGCAGCGACAACGCCATCCGCGCAGTCATCCTGCTGACGCCGTGCACTTCCGCCATCTCTCGTTCGGACGGCAACAGGGTGTGCGGCGCCAGCTGCTCGGTGGCGATCCGGTCGCGGACATCAGCCGCGATGGTCATGTACAGCGGCGTGCCGGGCGGCATCCGTGGAGAGTAGCCGGGGGTGATGCCGCGCACGCCGAAATCGCGGGCCGACTTCGCACCCGCCGGGCTAGACGGGAAGCAGTGCGTCGATCACGGTGGCCAACTGCTTGGCCGATCGGCATTCGTGCATCGTGATGACGTCCTCGTAGCGGGGCACTGCCGAATCGCCGCTGCCCCAGAGGTGCCTGGGCTCCGGGTTGAGCCAGTGCGCATGCCTGCTCGCGTTGACCATGTGGGCGAGCAGGTCGGTCTCGGGGTTGCGGTAGTTGTTGCGGCCGTCGCCGAGGACCAGCAGCGCGCTGCGCGGCGAGAGCACGTTCGGGTACTTGTCCAGGAACGACACGAACGCGTGGCCGTAGTCGGAGTGCCCGTCGCGGGTGTACACCCCCGCCTCGCGGGTGATCCGCTGCACGGCGACCGCGAGGTCGGAGTCGGGTCCGAACAGCTGGGTGACCTCATCGGTGGTGTCTATGAAGGCAAAGACGCGGACTCTACTGAACTGCTGGCGCAGCGCGTGCACCAGCAGCAGGGTGAAGTGGCTGAAGCCGGCGACCGAACCCGACACATCGCACAGCACCACCAGCTCGGGGCGGGCCGGGTGCGGCTTCTTGAGCACCACGTCGATCGGCACGCCCCCGGTGGACATGGACTTGCGCAGCGTCTTGCGCAGGTCGATCTCCCCGGAGCGGGACCGTCGCCGGCGTGCGGCCAGCCGGGTGGCCAGCGTGCGCGCCAAGGGTTGCACGACCCGGCGCATCTGCCGCAGCTGCTCACCTGAGGCCCGGAGGAACTCGACGTTCTCGGCGAGCTGCGGCACTCCGTACATCTGCACGTGGTCGCGACCCAACTGCTCGGCGGTGCGTCGTTTGGTCTCCGATTCCACCATCCGGCGCAGCTGGGCGACACGTTGCGCGGCAAGGGCTTTGGCGATCTGCTCCTGGGTCGGTGTGGGTTCCTCGCCGTAGGGCGCCAGCAACCCGGCCAGCAGCCGGCCCTCCAGATCGTCGAGGCTCATCGCCTTGAGCGCCTGGTACGACGAATAGGACGGGCCACGACTGGAGTTGTATCGGCCGTACGCCTCGACGATCTGGGCGATCATCGCCGCCAGCCGTTCGTCGAGGTTGGCAAGCTCCTCGTTCTCGGTCAGCATGTCGACCAACGCGCTGCGCAGCGCCTCGATGTCCTCCGGGGGCAGACCCTGCTCGTCGGCGTCGTCGTCGAGCACGGTCCTGGCACCGAGCGCCGCGGGGAAGTACAGATCGAACAGCGCATCGTAGGTCTCGCGATGATCCGGACGCCGCAGCACCGCGCAGGCGATGCCCTCGCGCAGCACCTTGCGGTCACCGAGGCCCAACGTCGACATCACCAGACCGGCGTCGACCGTCTCCGACGGGCCCACCGAAATCCCCTGCCCGCGTAGCGCTTCCACGAACTCCACCAGGTGGCCGGGGATTCCGTGGGGCGCCAGCGGCTGTGGCGGGCGGGTGCGTCGGACCGCCATCAGTTGAGCCTCAGCTCCCCCGAGGCCTTCACCTGATCGGACTGGTGCTTGAGCACGACACCCATCGTCGCCGCGATCAACTCGTCGTCGATGGTGTCGAATCCCAGAGCCAGCACGGTGCGTCCCCAGTCGATCGTCTCGGCGACCGACGGCACCTTCTTGAGTTGCATACCGCGAAGCACGCCGATGATGCGCACCAACTCCTCCGCGAGGTGCACCGGCAACTCGGGCACCCGGGAGAGCAGGATCCGGCGCTCGAGGTCCGGATCGGGGAAGTCGATGTGCAGGAACAGGCAGCGCCGTTTGAGCGCTTCGGACAGTTCCCGGGTCGCGTTGGAGGTGAGAACGACCAGCGGCTTACGGGTGGCGGTGATGGTCCCCAGTTCCGGCACCGTCACTGCAAAGTCGCTGAGCACCTCCAGCAGCAGGCCTTCGATCTCGATGTCGGCTTTGTCGGTCTCGTCGATCAGCAACACCGTGGGCTCGGTGCGTTTGATCGCGGTCAGCAGTGGGCGGGTGAGCAAAAACTCCTCGGAGAAGACATCCGTCTTCGTCTGCTCCCAGTCCCCGTGCCCCGCCTGGATGCGCAGGATCTGCTTGGCGTGGTTCCACTCGTAGAGTGCCCGGGCCTCGTCGACACCCTCGTAGCACTGCAGACGCACCAGTTCCGCGCCGGTGGCCTGGGCGACGGCCCGGGCAAGTTCGGTCTTGCCGACCCCCGCGGGGCCCTCCACCAGCAGCGGCTTTCCCAGCCGGTCGGCGAGGAACACCGCGGTGGCTGTCGCGGTGTCAGGCAGGTAGCCGGTCTCGGCCAACCGCCGCGCGACATCGTCGATGTCGGCGAACATCGGCACCGGGCGTGCGGGGACGCTCATGTGGTCTCCTGAATCAGGCGGGGCGGGTGTGGCCGGTCACGGGCGAGCCCCACACGATCCACTTGGTCGACGTCAGTTCTGGCAGGCCCATCGGGCCTCTGGCATGCAGCTTCTGGGTGGAGATTCCGATCTCGTCGCCGAAACCGAACTGCTCTCCGTCGGTGAATGCGGTTGACGCGTTCACCATCACCGCTGCGGCGTCCACCCGTTCGGTGAACCGTTGGGCAGCGGCAAGATCGGCGGTCACGATGGCCTCGGAGTGGCCTGTGCCGTACTCGTTGACGTGTGCGATGGCGGCATCGACACCATCGACGATCGCCAGCGCGATGTCCATCGAGAGGAACTCCGCGCGCAGCTCCTCCTCGGACGGGTCGACGTGCACCGTCACACCCGCGTCCTGAAGAGCTGCGACCAACCTGGGCACGGCGACACCGGCGATTGCGGAATCGATCAACAGCGACTCCGCGGCGTTGCACACACTGGGCCGGCGGGTCTTGGCGTTGAGGACGATCCGTTCGGCCATCTCGAGGTCAGCCGATTCATGAACGTAGACATGGCAATTGCCGACGCCCGTCTCGATGGTCGGCACCTGGGCGTCGCGGACCACTGCGTCGATCAGACCCGCACCTCCGCGCGGAATCACCACATCGACCAGTCCGCGGGCCTGGATCAGGTGCGTGACACTGGCCCGGTCGGCGCTGGGCAGCAACTGCACGGCGTCACTGTCGAGACCCTCGACCGCCAGCGCCGCGCGCAGCGCAGTGACCAACGCGGCGTTGGACTTCGCCGCCGACGAACTCCCGCGGAGCAGCACGGCGTTCCCCGACTTCAGGGTCAACCCGAAGGCATCGACGGTGACATTGGGGCGACCTTCGTAGACGATGCCGATCACGCCGAGCGGTACCCGCTGCTGGCGCAGTTGGAGGCCGTTGGGCAGCGTGCGGCCCCGCAAGACCTCACCGATCGGATCCGGCAGCGCGGCAACCTGCCGCAGGCCGTCGGCGATGCTCTCGATGCGGGTCGGGGTCAACGCCAGCCGGTCGAGCATCGCCGCCGCGGTCCCGGCGGCGCGGGCTACCTCGAGATCGGCCTCGTTGGCCTCCATGATCGCCCGGGTGTGGATCAGTACATGATCGGCCGCCGTGTGAAGCGCCCGGTTCTTGTCCTCGGTGCTCAGCGTCGCCAACCCGCGGGCCGCGACACGCGATCTCCGGGCGGCACCGTGCACCTGCTCGCGGAGGCTGTCTGTCGCCTCACTGCGCTCGGGGGCGTGCAGACTCATTAGCGCAGCTTATCGGACCTGCCCCCCCACGTTCGTGTCGGGAACTAGCGTTGACGCCATGGCAGCGCGGGTTTGTGTGGTGGGCAGTGTCAACACCGACCTCACCTTCACCGTGGATGCGCTGCCGCGGCCCGGCCAGACTGTGCTCGCGTCGGGGTTGTCGAGTTCGCCGGGCGGAAAAGGAGCCAATCAGGCGGTCGCCGCCGCACGGGCCGGTGCATCCGTGCAACTCGTCGCCGCTCTGGGCACCGATGCGGCGGCCGAACAACTGCGTAGCCACCTCGACGTCAACGGGGTCGGACTGGCTGGGATCGCCGCGGTACCGGGCCCCAGCGGATCGGCGGCGATCATCGTCGACTCCGGCGCCGAGAACTGCATCGTGGTGGCGCCGGGCGCCAACACGCATCTCGCCATCAGCTCAGCGGCGATCCGGTCCGCCATCGCCGACAGCGACGTCGTGTTGATCCAGCTGGAGATCCCGCTCGACACCGCTGCGACCGCCGCCCGGGTCGGTCGAGAGGCGGGCGCGGTCGTCGTCGTCAACGCCTCGCCCGCTCCTCACCCCGACGACGTCGCAGCGCTGGCCGAACTCGCCGACGTCGTCGTGGTCAACGAAACCGAAGCGAGCGATTGGCTGACCGAAGGGTGCCCTCCGGTAACGCATCTGGTCATCACGCGCGGTTCGCGCGGCGCAAGCGTCACCGTCGACGGCGCACAGATCGACGTGCCGGCGCCCGCCGTGGAAGCGATCGACACCACGGGAGCCGGCGATGTGTTCGCCGGCGTGCTGGCGGCCACCTGGCCGGACGGCCTGGAGTACGCACTGCGGCGGGCGTGCGCGGCCGGGGCGTTGGCGACGCTGGTGGCTGGAGCCGGGGACTGTGCCCCTTACAGTGAGGCTATCGAGGACATCCTGGAGGCTTCATGACCGCAACCACGCCACCTCGCCCCCCGGAGGGCGACTGGCTCGGCACGCCGTATCTGCACTTCGACCGGGAGGGCGCATTCGGGGTCTGCACGCTGGACCGTCCCGAGGCCCGCAACGCGATGACCCCGGCGATGTACTTCGGCATCAAGTACGCCGTCAAACACGTCGACTCCGATCCCGACCTGGCCGGTTTGCTGCTCACCGGCACCGGCGACGTCTTCGCCCCCGGCGGCGACATGGGCGGCGGTGGAGCCGACAACTGGCTGACGTTCGGTTCGGCGCTGGGCATGGACGCACTGCCGTTCGACACGCTGCGCCAGTCCTCGAAGCCCGTGGTCGCCGCCGTGAACGGGCTGTGTCAGGGCGGCGGGTTGCAGATCGCGCTGTGCGCCGACATGGCGGTGGTCAGCGACCGGGCGACATTCCGGGTGCCCGAGTTGTACCGCGGGATCGCCGACACGTACTACAGCCACATGCTGGCCCGGTTGATCGGCCCGGTGCGAACCCGCGATCTGATGTTCACCGGCCGCACCCTGTCGGCGGCCGAGGCGCTCGACTGGGGCATGGTGGCCCGGATGGTTCCGCATGAGGACCTTCACGACGCGGCGCGCGAAGTGCTCGCCCAGTGTTGCCGCACGGCCCCGGGAGCGCGGGCCGCCATCAAGTCGAGCCTGGACAACTACATCGGTCTCTATGACCGAATCGGTATGCAGTCGAGCCTGGGCGCACCCGAATCCATCGAGGGGTTCATGGCGTTCAAGGAGCGCCGCTCGCCGGAGTGGGTGCATCCGGATCTGCGCATCGACGGCCGGCTCTGACGACTCTGCGCCGAGACTGCGACCGCGGTGACGACACGCCGGTTCGCCGCGCCATGAGTGCAGTCTCGACCGCGGGATAGTCTGCGGCATGCCGGTTGTCGCGCTCTCCTTCCTGGCGGTCTACGCAGCGCTGGGATTCGGTTGGCGCAGTTGGCTGCAACGGCGACACACGGGGTCGATGGGTTTCAACGGGATCAGTGGAGGAACGGGATCGGTCGAGTGGCTCGCCGGTGTCGGATTCGCTGTTGCTGTCGCGGGGATCATCCTCGCCCCGACCCTGCAGTTGCTCGACGTCCTCACGCCTGTGCCCGTGTTCCTCTCCATGTGGATCCAGACGCTCGGTGTCGTCAGCGCACTGTTCGGCATTGCAGGCACGCTCTACGCACAGCTGGGGATGGGTGACTCGTGGCGAATCGGGGTCGACCACACCGAAACCACGACGTTGGTCAACACCGGCGCATTCGCGGTGGCCCGCAACCCGGTGTTCACCGCGATGCTCGTCCTCGCGTTCGGCATCACGCTGATGACCCCGAATGTGCTCGCATTCATCGGGTTCGCAATGCTGTTCGCAAGCATCGAACTGCAGGTCCGCGCTGTCGAGGAGCCCTATCTGGAAGCGGTACACGGCGACGCCTACCGCGACTACGCCTCGACGGTCGGCCGCTTCGTCCCCCGCGCCGGGCGGCGCCGCACCGGACCACCTCGCGCCGAGGGGCCGGGCCCCGGACGTCGCCGCCGTCGCCCGCGGCGGCGCCGCCCGCGCCCGCGTCGCCGTCGCTGAGGTTCCCGACGCCTCAGTCCTGAGGAATCGCCCGTTCGATCTCGTCGAGCCACGTGCGCGCCGACATGTCCGACGGTGCACGCCAATCGCCTCTGGGCGACAGTGAGCCGCCATGAGACACCTTGGGGCCGTTGGGCATCGCCGACCGTTTGAACTGCGAGAACGAGTAGAAGCGCTGCGCGAAGACCTGCAACCAGTGCCGGATCTCGCCGAGGCTGTACGACGGGCGCTTGTCGTCGGGGAAACCCGGCGGCCACTGGCCACGGGAGGGATCGCTCCACGCATGCCAGGCCAGAAACGCGACCTTCGACGGCCGGAACCCGTAGCGCAGCACCTGGAACAACGAGAAGTCCTGCAGCGCATAAGGACCGACCTTGGCCTCGCTGCTCTGGATCTCCTCGTCCTCTCCGGTGGGGACGAGTTCGGGGGTGATCTCGGTGTCGAGCACCGACTGCAGAACCTCGTCGACCGCCGCATCGAACTGGTTGGACGAGATGGCCCAGCGGATCAGGTGCTGGATCAGCGTTTTGGGCACCCCGGAGTTGACGTTGTAGTGCGACATCTGGTCACCGACCCCGTAGGTGGACCAGCCCAGCGCCAGCTCGGACAGATCCCCGGTGCCCAGCACGATCCCGCCGCGCTGATTGGCCAGGCGGAACAGGTAATCGGTGCGCAATCCGGCCTGGACGTTCTCGAAGGTGATGTCGTAGATCTTCTCACCGCGGGCGAACGGGTGTCCGATCTCGTTGAGCATCAGCTCCGCGGTGGACCGGATGTCGATCTCGGAGAAGGTCACCTCCAGCGTCTCGCCCAACCGGATGGCGTTGCCCTTGGTGCGTTCTCCGGTCGCGAACCCGGGGAGTGTGAAGGCGAGGATGTCGCTGCGCGGCCGGCCCAGCCGGTCCATCGCCTTGGCGGCCACGATCAGCGCGTGGGTCGAGTCCAGTCCGCCGGAGACGCCGATGACGAGCTTCGGGGCGCCGAGTGCACGTATCCGCTGCTCCAGCCCGGACACCTGGATGTTGTAGGCCTCGTAACAATCCTGTTGCAGCCGTGAGGGATCCGCGGGCACGAACGGGAACCGCTCGACCTTGCGCACCAGGCCGATGTCCCCGGGCGGCGGATCGAGCAGGAACTCGACTCGGCGGTATCGCTCAGCGGTGATGCCGTGATGGACCCGGTTGTCGTCGAACGTGCCCATCCGCAGCCGCTCCGAACGCAGCAGTTCGAGGTCGACGTCGGCGGTCGAGCGGCGCACGCCGGCGGGGAAGCGCTCCGAGGAGGCCAGACACTCCCCGTTCTCCCAGATCATCGTCTGTCCGTCCCAGGCCAGATCGGTAGTGGACTCGCCCTCCCCCGCGGCGGCGTAGACGTAGGCGGCCAGGCAGCGGGCCGAGGCCGACCGGGCGAGCAGCGCACGGTCCTCGGCGCGGCCGATCGTGATGGGGCTTCCCGACAGATTCGCCAGCACCGTCGCCCCCGCCAGAGCGGCCTGCGCGCTGGGCGGAATCGGCACGAACATGTCCTCGCAGATCTCGACGTGCAGCACGAAGCCGGGCAGGTCCGCCGCGGCGAACAGCAGGTCGGGACCGAAAGGCGCGTCGACATCGCCGATCCGCAGCACACCACGCACGTCGTCGCCGGCAGCCATCTGGCGCCGCTCGTAGAACTCGCGGTAGGTCGGCAGGTAGGACTTCGGCACCACCCCGAGCACCCGGCCCCGATGGATGACGACCGCACAGTTGTAGATCCGGTGCCCGAAGCGAAGAGGGGCGCCGACCACCAGCACCGGCATCAGGTCCGCCGATCCGGCGACCACCTCGAGCAGCGCCTCGTGCACGGCTTCGAGGAGCGCATCCTGCATCAGGATGTCCTCGAGCGAGTATCCCGACAGGGTGAGCTCCGGGAAAACCGCCAGAGCGACACTGTCGGCATCGCAGTCCCGCGCCACCGCCAGCACCGACTCGGCGTTGGCCGCCGGGTCACCGATCGCCGTGTGGTGCGTGCACGCGGCGACGCGGGCGAACCCCTGGTGGTAGGCCGAGTAGAAGTCCATCTCCTCCATTGTCGCCCGCCGGCACCCCGAATTCGGGCAGGGGGTCGGTGTTGGCCTGTCGTTCGCCGGGCCGCATCACGCCCGATCCGTCGATTTCTCCTGCGGCGCGCATGCTGAACGCGTGAATAAGGTTGCCACTCAACGCCAGTCACGTCCGCTACTCACGGATCTGGCCGGCCTGCTCGACACTTTCCCGACGTTTGCAGCACTTCGTCCACTGTTCGACACCCGAGCGATCCGCGTCGAGGACGAACTGCACGACGACGTCTATGAGATTCGCGCCGAACTGCCCGGGGTGGACCCCGACGAAGACATCGAAGTGACCGTCTGCGACGGCCGGCTGACGATAACCGCAGAGCGGGCCCGACCCAGCGAGAACTGTGGCCGCGCGGAGTTCACCTACGGGTCCTTGACCAGAACCCTCGTCCTACCCGATGGCGCGGACCAGGACGACGTCAATGCCACCTACGACCGCGGCATCCTCACCGTGTCGGTGCCACTGGCCGACGAACACCGGATGGAGAAGCACATCGAGGTGGTCGAGATCGTCAGCATCGACGAGGACGACCTCCATGCCGACGCCGACAGTGATCACGACGACGCCAACGAAGAGAGCGCTGACCAGCACATATCCTCCGAACAAGGCTGATCGCCTACATTCGAATGCGTGGAAGCACCCGAACTGGTCGACCTTCTCCGGGGCAGACGTCTGGCGGTGCTCACCGGCGCCGGGATGTCCACCGATTCGGGCATACCCGACTACCGGGGACCGGATTCCCCGCCCAGCAACCCGATGACGATCCGCCAGTTCACCACTGATCCGGAGTTCCGGCAGCGCTACTGGGCGCGCAACCACGTCGGCTGGCGGCACATGCACGCGACAAGGCCCAACGGCGGGCACCGGGCGCTCGCCGAGTTGGAACGGTCCGGCGTGGTCGCCGGACTGATCACCCAGAACGTCGATCTGCTGCACACCAAAGCGGGCAGCCGGGCGGTGGTGAACCTCCACGGCACCTACGCGCAGGTGGTGTGCCTGGCGTGCGGCCACGTGATGACCCGTGAGCACCTTGCCGACGAGCTGGAACGACTCAACCCGGGATTCACCGAGCGCGCCGAAGCCGTCGGCGGGATCGCCGTCGCGCCCGACGCCGACGCGATGGTCACCGAGACGGCGTCCTTCCGCTTCCTCGACTGCCCCCGCTGCTCGGGCATGCTCAAACCCAATATCGTCTACTTCGGGGAAAGCGTGCCCAAAGAGATTGTCGAGCAAGCTTATTCGGTCGTCGACGGCGCGGATGCATTGCTGGTCGCCGGATCGTCGTTGACCGTCTACTCCGGCTACAGGTTCGTCCGCCACGCCGCCGCGAAAGGCATGCCCGTCGCGATCATCAACAGGGGGCCGACCCGCGGCGACGATCTCGCCACGGTCAAGATCGACAACGGTTGCTCACCGATGCTGGCGCTGCTCGCCGACGAACTCCCCGCGCCGGGCGCCGTCATCTCCACGTGACGGGCATCCTCCGCACGGCGTGGATGAAATTGCCTGCTACGTAGGATGGCTCACCGGCCTCGAGATCGGGAAGCTGGGTCATCAGTTCGCCGATGATCGCGCGCAACTGCGCACGCGCCATGTGTGCGCCGAGGCAGAAGTGTCGGCCCCCGCCGCCGAAACCGAGGTGCGGATTCGGGTCTCTGCTCAGATCCAAGCGATCGGGGCGGTCGAATACTTCGGTGTCCTGGTTTCCCGAGGAGTAGAACATCACGACCTTCTCACCCGCCGAGATCTGCTTTCCACCGAGTTCGTAATCCGTTGCGGCCGTGCGTCGGAAGGTCATCACCGGGCTCGCCCAGCGGATGAACTCATCCACCGCGCCGCCGATGCGATCGTCGAATGCCGTCGTCAGCCACGCCCGCTGCTCCGGGTAGTCGGTCAGCGCTTTCACCGCATGACTGGTCGTCTGACGGGTGGTGTCATTGCCGGCCACCGCCAACAGCACAAAAAATGCCGCGATCTCCTGATCGGTGAGCCGCGCCCCTTCCACTTCTGCGTGCACCAGTGCTGTGAAGAGATCGTCGCCCGGTGTGCTGCGGCGTTCGGCGGCCAGTGCCAACGCCACCTGGTGCAGGTACATCTGGCTGCCGACCAACACCTCCAACGGGTTTCGGCCGTCGAGATACTCCGGGTCGCCCCAACTCACCATCGCATCGGCCGCGTCGGCCACCTGGTGGCGCTCCGAATCGGGGATGCCGACCATGTCCGACAGGGTGCGCACCGGTAGCTCTTTCGCACAGTGGCTCACGAAATCGACCCCACTGCCCGCGGTTCGCAGTTCGGACACGATGTCGCGGGCGTTCGCTTTGATCGAATCCTCGATACGGCGAACCTGCCGGGGAGTGAAAGCGGCGTGAACCACCTTGCGGAGCAGGGTATGCCGCGGCGGGTCCATCGCCAGGAAAGACTGGGATGCTTCGAGCAGTTCTTCGGGGACATTTTCGAACAGCACACCCTTGCCCGACAGGAAGACCTCGCTGTTGCGACTGACCGCCACGATGTCGGCGTGCCGCGTCACAGCCCAATAGCCGAGATCGCCGGGATCGGGCATCAGCGCGTCTTCGACCGGCGGGTGCCAACTCACCGGTCGATCCCGTCGGAGTTCGGCGAACGACTGCTCCCTTGCTTCTGCTGTGGTGGACCAGAACGCCCGCGAGGACAGGTCGATCGGGTCGTGATCGCGGGTTGGTCGGCCATTCGTGGATGTGGGAGACGTCACAGTCATAGTCCCGACACTACGACTAGACACCATGTCTAGTCAATATGCCGATTGCTCCGATAAGCTGCAGCGATGCCGTCAGTTACCCGAAAGCCCCCGGTCGGTCGACAGGAGCGGCGCGCGCAGATCGAACATCGGCTGCTCGAGGCCACCGAGCGATTGATGGGTGAGGGCGCGAGCTTCACCGAACTCAGCGTCGACCGACTGGCCACCGAAGCCGGCATCTCCCGGGCGAGTTTCTACATCTACTTCGAGGACAAGGGCGATCTGCTTCGCCGACTTGCCACCCAGGTCTTCGACGACCTCACCCGCGGAGCACAACGCTGGTGGTCGGTGTCGGACCGCCGCGATCCCGCCGACGTACACGCGGCGATGTCCGGCATCATCGCCATCTACCGGCAACACCAACCCGTCCTGGTCGCACTCAACGAGATGGCGGCTTACGACGCAGCGGTCGGCGATACCTACCGCGAACTGCTGGCCGGGGTGATCGAGAGTTTCACGGCTGTTGTCGCCGGCGGTCAGGCGGCGGGCACGATTCGGTCGCAGCTGCCACCGGAAACGACAGCGAGCGCCCTCGTGTGGATGGTCGAGCGGACCTGCCACCAGAATCTGCCTGTCAAACCCGCAACCTTTGATGCCGAGCTCGCGGACGTGCTGACCGAAATAGCCTGGGGCGCACTGTATCTGACGCCGATTCCACGCTAGACAGCGACGAGGTCGTCGGCGTGCACGGCAGGACGACGCATCTCGGTGGGTAGATCCGACGTGGACCGGCCCAGTATGGTCGCCAGCTCGGCTGCGTCGTAGGCGACCACGCCGCGCGCCACCACCGTTGAATCCTGTGCCCGCAGCTCGACGACATCGCCGCCGTAGAACCGACCGGAGAGCGCCGTGATGCCTGCGGCGAGCAGTGAACGTCGTTGCCGGACCACGGCGTTGACCGCGCCGTCGTCGAGTGTCAATGTCCCGGCGACCTCCGCGGCGTAGCGCACCCAGAACCTGCGCGCCGACATACGTGTGGCGCGCGGCGCGAAGACCGTGCCCACGGACGCGTCGGCCAGCGCGGTCTCCGCATCCGCCGCGGCGGCCAGCAGCACCGGCACGCCGGCATCGGCGGCCAACAGGGCTGACGAGAGCTTCGACACCATGCCACCGGTACCCAGGTGGCTGCCACGTCCGGCCGTCACCCCAGCCAGGTCGGCGGGACCGTCGACCTCCGGGATGAAGCGCGCCGGATTGTCGGGGGACGCTTTGCGCGGATCGCCGTCGTAGAGTCCGTCGATATCACTGAGCAGTACCAGCGCATCCGCGCCCACCAGGTGGGCCACCAGCGCCGAGAGTCGGTCATTGTCACCGAATCTGATCTCGTTGGTGGCCACGGTGTCGTTCTCGTTGACGATGCCCACCGCGTGCAGCGCCCGAAGCCGATCCAGGGTGCGTTGAGCGTTGGTGTGCTGCACACGCAACGAGATGTCGTGCGCTGTCAGCAGCACCTGCCCCACCGTGCGGTTGTAGCGCCCGAATGCCGCGCTCCAGGAGTTGACCAGAGCGACCTGTCCGACGCTGGCCGCCGCCTGCTTGGTGGCCAGATCTGTCGGCCGCCTGCTCAACCCCAGTGGCTCGATGCCCGCGGCGATCGCGCCGGACGACACGATCACCACGTCGGATCCGGATTGCATTCGCGCCTCGATCGCGTCGGCGAGGATCTGCAATCGGCTCGCATCGAACTCGCCTGACGGGGTGGTCAGCGCCGTGGTGCCGATCTTGACGACGACCGAACGTGCGGAGCGAACAGCTTCTCGATGAACGGAGTCCGCCCATTCGGCTCGGTCGGTACTCACGGCAGTCTGCTCTTCGCGCTAGCGCTCATCGCTTCCGTCTTCTCCGGTTTCCCGTCGCGCCTTGCGTGCTGCCTTGCGCTCGTCGGCCGACACCCGGTCGGTCTGCTCGAGCCGGATATCGGTGCCGCGACCGGACATCTGCATGTCCACGCCCGCCGGGGTCTGGGGCTCCCAGTCGAACGTCATGTCGCCGATGGTCACAGCACACCCGGGCCGGGCGCCGAGCTTCAGCAACTGGTCTTCGACACCGAGGCGCGCAAGTCGGTCCCCCAGGTAGCCGACCGCCTCGTCGTTGTCGAAGTTGGTCTGCGCCACCCACCGTTGCGGCCGGGTGCCGCGCACGACGAACCCGCCCATACCGTCCGCCTCGACGGTGAACCCGCTGTCGTCGACGGCCACCGGCCGGATCACCGGGCGGCGAGGGACCACCTCGGGTTGGGAAGCGCGGTAGGCAGACACCATCTCCCACAGCGCAAAAGTCAGGGGCCGCAGACCCTCCCGGGCTACTGTCGACACCTCGTAGACGGGCCAGCCGAACTTGCCGGAGACATCCTCGCGGACGAAGTCGGCGAGTTCGCGTGCCTCGGGAACGTCGATCTTGTTGAGCACCACGGCCCGCGGACGTTCGGCGAGATCACCCAGCGTCGAATCCCCTTGCAATGTCGGGGTGTACGCCGCGAGTTCGGCCTCGAGCGCCTCGATGTCGGAGACGGGGTCGCGGCCGGGTTCGAGCGTCGCACAATCCACGACGTGCACCAGGACCGCGCACCGCTCGAGGTGACGAAGGAAGTCCAGTCCCAGCCCGCGCCCCTCGGAAGCGCCGGGAATGAGCCCGGGAACATCAGCGACGGTGAAGGTGTGATCTCCCGCGGAAACCACGCCGAGGTTCGGCGCCAACGTCGTGAACGGGTAGTCGGCGATCTTCGGCTTCGCCGCCGAGATGGCCGACACCAGCGACGACTTGCCCGCCGATGGGAAACCGACCAGGCCGACATCGGCCACGGTCTTGAGTTCCAGGGTCAGATCGCGGATCTCACCCTTCTCGCCGAGGAGTGCGAAGCCGGGGGCCTTACGCGCACGCGACGCCAGCGCTGCGTTGCCCAGACCGCCCCGGCCTCCGGTGGCGGCGTCGAACCGTGTTCCTGCGCCGACCAGATCGGCCAGCATGCGGCCGCGCTCGTCGAGGACGACGGTGCCGTCGGGCACCATCACCTCCAGGTCGGCACCCGCGGCTCCGTCGCGATTGTTGCCCGCGCCCTGTTTTCCCGACGGGGCGACCACGTGGGGGTGGAAGTGGAAGTCCAGCAAGGTGTGGACCTGCGGATCGACGACGAACACGATGCTGCCGCCACGTCCGCCGTTGCCACCGTCGGGGCCACCGAGCGGCTTGAACTTCTCACGGTGGACCGAGGCGCAGCCGTTTCCGCCGTTGCCTGCCCGCGCGTGAACGACGACGCGGTCGATGAACCGGGTCATCGGACTTCCTTTCCATCACGAAACCTACGTTTTGCCTACGAAGCGCCAGAGCCCCTCTGCAAAACGTCGATCTCGACGGTGGAGAGGAACCTACGCGTCGACGCGTGCGACCCGGACGACGTTGACGAACTTGCGTCCGCGCTTCTTGCCGAACTCCACGGCGCCGGGCGCCGTGGCGAACAGCGTGTCGTCACCACCACGACCGACGTTGTCGCCGGGGTGGAAGTGAGTGCCGCGCTGCCGGACCAGGATCTCGCCGGCCTTGACGACCTGCCCGCCGAATCGCTTGACTCCCAGACGCTGCGCGTTGGAGTCGCGACCGTTGCGTGAGCTGGAAGCGCCCTTCTTGTGTGCCATGTCTGCCGCTCCCGTCGTTACTTGATGCCGGTGACCTTGAGCACCGTCAGCTGCTGACGGTGGCCTTGGCGCTTGTGATAACCGGTCTTGTTCTTGAACTTGTGGATCCGGATCTTCGGGCCCTTGGTGTGCTCGAGGATCTCGCCGGTAACCGCGACCTTCTCCAACGCCTTGGCGTCAGTGGTCACCTTCGAACCTTCGACGACCAGTGCGACCGGCAGCGACACCGTGCCGCCGGGCTCGACGTCGAGCTTCTCCACCTTGACGATGTCACCGGCGGCGACCTTGTACTGCTTGCCACCGGTCTTCACGATCGCGTACGTGGCTGATTCGGCTGCCATCGATGGTCATCCTCTACTTCGCGTGCGGGCGCGCAGCACCTGGGGTGTGCGTGCGGGTCTGGGGCGCAGGTGAACCGAGTACCTGCGCGAACACAGTCTCGGGACTTCCTGCTGTCTCCCGCCGGCCATGGGTAGGCCCTGGAGACAACTGCTCAAGGTTACGTGACCAGCGGGTAGAGGGTCAAACCGCCGGCGGGCCCGCGGGTCGCGCCGCGGCGCGCCGTCGGTGCCTGCCGCTGGGAGCGGCGGCGACAGGCTGCTCAGGCTCGTCGTCCTCGTCTGAATCGTCGTCATCGTCGTCATCGTCGTCATCGTCGTCGTCGTCATCGTCGTCCGACCCGTCGAGGACCTCGATGTCGTCGTCCTCGTCTTCGTCGTCGTCATCGTCGAGGTCGATCTCATCGCTGTCCTCGTCGTCGTCTTCGTCCGAGTCCTCGTCGTCCGAGTCCTCGTCGTCCGAGTCGTCGTCGTCCGAGTCATCGTCCTCGTCGTCCGAGTCATCGTCCTCGTCGGCGTCGTCGATGACGGCGTCGCGGATCGCTTCGGGATCGAATTCGGCGACCTCTTCGACGCCCTCGGTGACGTCCTCGTCGCCCTTGTCGTCGTCGTGCTTGCCGTTCGCCGCGGCCATCGCCTTGAACATCGGGTGCTCACCGGGAGAGTGCGCCGGCACCTTGACGACCGGCACTTCCTGCGCATCTCGTGCACCACGTTTGCCGCGCTTGCTGCGGCGACCGCCTCCGCCGCCTCCACCGCCGTTACCGCCACCTGCGGAATCGGACTTGCGTCCCGCGGTCGATCCGGAGTCGACGGGATCACCGTGCAGCATGATGCCGCGACCGGCGCAGTGCGAGCAGGTGGTCGAGAACGCCTCGATCAGCCCGGTGCCGAGCTTCTTGCGGGTCAGCTGCACCAGCCCCAATGACGTCACTTCCGACACCTGGTGGCGAGTGCGATCACGGGCCAACGCTTCGGTCAGCCTGCGCAGCACCAGGTCCCGGTTGTTCTCCAACACCATGTCGATGAAGTCGATGACGATGATGCCGCCGATGTCACGCAGTCGCAGCTGCCGGACGATCTCCTCGGCTGCTTCGAGGTTGTTGCGGGTGACGGTCTGCTCCAGGTTGCCGCCCGATCCGGTGAACTTGCCGGTGTTGACGTCGACGACCGTCATCGCCTCGGTGCGGTCGATCACCAGCGTGCCGCCCGACGGCAGCCACACCTTGCGGTCCAGCGCCTTGGCGAGCTGTTCGTCGATCCGGTGCACGGCGAAGACATCAGGGCCGTCGGCCGACGCGGGCTCGTACCTCGTCATCCGCGGCAGCAGCTCCGGGGCCACCGCGTTGACGTAATCGGTGATCGTCTTCCACGAATCCTCGCCGGCGACGATCAGCCCGGTGAAGTCCTCGTTGAACAGGTCACGAATGACCTTGACCAGCACGTCGGGCTCTTCGTAGAGCGCGACGGCGGCACCTGCGGCTTTGTTCTTGGTCTCGGTCGCCCGGGCGTCGATCTGATTCCAGCGCTCCTGCAGCCGGTCGACGTCGGTCCGGATGTCCTCTTCCTTGACCCCTTCGGAGGCGGTGCGGATGATGACGCCCGCATCCGAGGGAACCACTTCGCGCAGGATCTCCTTGAGCCGCTGACGTTCGGTGTCGGGCAGCTTTCGGCTGATGCCTGTGGACGACGCGCCGGGCACGTACACGAGGTAGCGGCCGGCCAGCGAGATCTGCGTGGTCAGCCGGGCGCCCTTGTGGCCCACGGGATCCTTGCTGACCTGGACGACGACATAGTCCCCGGGCTTGAGCGCCTGCTCGATCTTGCGCTGCGCGCCGCCGAGGCCGGCGGCCTCCCAGTTCACCTCACCTGCGTACAGCACACCGTTGCGACCGCGACCGATGTCGACGAACGCGGCTTCCATCGACGGCAGCACGTTCTGCACGATGCCGAGGTAGATGTTGCCCACCAGCGACGCCGAGGCCGCTGAGGTGACGAAGTGTTCGACGACGACACCGTCCTCGAGGACGGCGATCTGCGTGTAGCGGGCCCCTTCGTGCGGCGGTTCGGTGCGCACCTTGTCGCGCACGATCATGGTCCGCTCGACGGCCTCGCGGCGAGCCAGGAACTCGGCCTCGCTCAGGATGGGGGGCCGACGGCGGCCGGCGTCGCGGCCGTCTCTGCGCCGCTGCCGCTTGGCCTCCAACCGGGTGGACCCGCTGATCCCCTGGATCTCGTTGTTCGACGAGGAACCATCGCCGCCGCCCTTGGCACGCCGGGGCGGACGTTCGTGCACCACCGTGTTGGGCGGATCGTCGGGCGCGGTGCCGCCCTCGTTGTCGTCACCCGATCCGGACTTGCGGCGCCGGCGCCTGCGTCGGCGGGTCTTGCCGCCGTCGGCACCCGAACCGTCGTCACCGTTGTCGTCGTCGCCGTCACTGTCGTCGTCGGACTCGGCCTGGTCCCCGTCCGCTGACGGGTCGCCCTCGGCGTCGGAACCGGAATCGTCCCCGTTCTGCTCCCCGCGGCCACGGCCACGACCCCGGCGTCCACGCCTGCGGCGCTTGGCGGCCGGGCGATCGGCGTCGTCATCGGAGTCCGAGCCGTCGTCGTCGGAGTCGTCGTCCTCGTCGCTGTCGTCCTCGTCGCTGCTGCTGGTGACTGCTTCCGCGCGCACAGGTTGCGGAGCGACGAACAGCGGCAGGTAGTCGGCCGGCTCGGCGGGGCTCGAGGTCGGCGTCTCCAGGATCAGCCGCGACTCCGGCTCCTCCTCGGCGACGTATTCGGCCTCCGGTGCTGCCTGGACGCTCGGCTCGGGCTGGACGGTGGCCTCGGGCTCGGCGGGCGCGTCAGGTTCGGCAGTCGTCTCCGGCTCCGCGGCGACGGGCTCAGGCTCGGACTGGGGTTCGGCGGCCTCCGGCTCGGCCAGGGCTTCGCGGACCCGATCGGCTTCGTCGCGACCCAGCGTGGAGTGCGCGCTGCGGGTCCGGCCGTCGAGCTCGACCAGGGCTTCGATGATCCGCTTGCTGGTGGTGCCCAGGACTCTGGCCAGCGAATGCACCCTCAGTCGCTCAGGCGACGGTGCAGCCTTCGCTTCACCGGAGGGGTCCGCGACATGCTCGGTCCCTTCCGGGAGGTCGTGGGTCGAAGCTTGCAAGTTCTCATTGTCGGCCACGTATTCTCCTCAAGCCCCCGGGCGCGTCATGTTGCTGACGCGGCCACGCGAGGGCTTCGTTTTTGTGTCCGGGTCAACTACTCCCGGACTTGTTATGGTCTCGCCCCGAGTGATCCACGAGGGAACGGTCTCGGTGCCGGTCTGAATGATGGCTGGACGGTCGGCGCCACGCCGCAGGTTGCGGAGGTCGCACTCGTCGAAGTCTTCATCCGGGTAGCCAACCTTGGGTTGTAAGGCAGGTCACCCGCGCCCAGTATCCCACATCCCGACGGGCGGACCGATCAGGCTGGGTCGAACGGCTTCGCGGCGTCCTACCGGCCGGGGAACCAGAGCTCGATCTCACGGACCGCCGAGTCGGGCGAATCGGAGCCGTGGACGAGGTTGTACTGGGTCTCCAACCCCAGGTCACCGCGGATGGTGCCGGGCGTCGCCTTCTCCACCGGGTCGGTCCCGCCGGCCAGCTGCCGGAACGCCGCGACGGCCCGGGGACCTTCGAGGATCGCCGCCACCACCGGTCCCGAGGTGATGAACTCCAGCAGCGACGGGAAGAACGGCTTGCCCTCATGCTCGGCGTAATGCGCACGGGCCAGCTCGTCGCTGACGTCCTTCAGCTCCAGGGCCGCCACGGTGAGGCCTTTGCCCTCGATTCGGCTGAGGATCTCTCCGATGAGGCGGCGCTCGACACCGTCGGGCTTGATCAATACGAGGGTTCGCTCAGTCACGGCCGACAGCCTATCTGTCCGACGACCGCGCGGCGATCAGGTCTCGTCGCCCTGCGGCTGCTGCCCGGGAAGAAGACCGCGCTTCTGCCGGCGGAGCACCTCCGCGCGCAGATACGCGATGAGCAGCCAGACCACGGTGAACAGAAGGCCGATGAAGCCGACGCCGGGATAGATCACCCATCCGGCGATCAACACCACCTGGACGCCCAGATTGGCCCAGATCGCCCAGGGTCGCCCCTGGATACCGGCCATCAGCACCAGCAGCACCGCGAAACCCACGACAAAGACCGTCGACCCGAGCGACAACCCACCGCCGACGGCGTTCACGACCGGCAGCGCGAGCAACACGACGATGGCTTCCAGAATCAGCGTGCCCGCCATCACCCCGCGGAAGCTCTTCCACGGGTCGGGAGGCTGCGTCGGCTCGGTCACGCCGGGTCCTTTCCGAACAACGTTCGGGCCGCGCCGGCGGTGACGACCGATCCGGTGATCACGACGCCGACCCCGCCCATACCGCCGTCACCCTCGTTGCCGGATTCCTCGACGAGCGCAGTAGCGGTCTCGATGGCATCGGCCAACGTGTTCGTGGTGATGACACGCTCCGGGCCGAACCGTTCCTCGGCCTTCAGCGCCAACGACGGCACGTCCAACGCCCGGGGTGATCCGTTGTGCGTGACGATGATCTGGTCGAGCACCGGTTCGAGCGCGGCCAGGATTCCGTCGGTGTCCTTGTCGGCCATGACGGAGACGACGCCGACGACGAACCGGAAGTCGAACTCCTCTCCCAGCGCCTGGGCCAACGCGGCGGCCCCCGCCGGGTTGTGTGCCGCATCGATGAAAACCGTGGGCGCACTGCGCATCCGCTCCAGCCGGCCGGGCGAGGTGACGGCCGCGAAGCCGGCCCGTACCGCGTCGATGTCGAGTTGGCGATCCGCTCCGGCCCCGAAGAAGGCCTCGACGGCGGCGAGGGCGAGCACGGCGTTGTGGGCCTGATGCTCGCCGTGCAGCGGCAGGAAGACATCGGAGTACACCCCGGCGAGCCCCTGGAGTTCGAGCAGCTGCCCACCGACAGCCACCTGCCTGCCGAGCACCGCGAACTCCGAGTCCTCGCGGGCCACCGCGGCGTCGGCGCGCACTGCCTGCGCCAGGAGCACCTCCATGGCTTCCTGCGGCTGGCGGCCGAGCACGGCGACGGTGTCGGTGGGGACGAGATCATCGGACTGCCTGGTGATGATCCCCGCCTTCTCCCCCGCGATGTCGGTGATGGTCTCGCCGAGGTAGTCGACGTGATCGATGCCGATCGGGGTGATCACCACGACCGGCGCGTTGATCACGTTGGTGGCGTCCCATCGGCCACCGAGGCCGACTTCGACGACCGCCACGTCGATGGGGGCGTCGGCGAAGGCGGCGAACGCCATGGCGGTGACGACCTCGAACTTGCTCATCGCCGGACCGCCGGCTGCCTGCGACTGCTGGTCGACCAGTTCCACGAACGGCTCGATCTCCCGGTACGTGTCGACGTAGGTGGCCGGGCTCACCGGCCTGCCGTCGATGGAGATGCGTTCCACCGCCGACTGCAGGTGCGGGCTGGTGGTGCGGCCGGTGCGCCGGGCGAGTGCGGTCAGCAGCGCGTCGACCATCCTGGCCACCGACGTCTTGCCGTTGGTGCCCCCGATGTGAATCGACGGATAACCGAGTTGAGGCGAACCCAGCATCTCCATCAGCGACGAGATCCTTGCCGTGCTGGGTTCGAGTTTGGTCTCCGGCCAGCGCTGGTCGAGCAGGTGCTCGACCTGAAGCAGCGACGCGATCTCGTCCGGGGTGGGTTCGGGCTCGACGGTCATCTGTGCCCTCGGCTCTTCGCGCAGGCGCTCATCGCTGCAGCGACTCGAGCCTGGCGGTGATGCGCTCCACCTCTTCGCCCGCCAACTTCTGGCGGGCCCGGATCTTGTCGACGACCTCCGCGGGTGCCTTCGCCAGGAACCCCTCGTTGCCGAGCTTGCCCGCGGTGCCTGCGAGTTCCTTGCGTGCAGCGGCCAGGTCCTTCTCCAGCCGACGTCGTTCGGCAGCCACGTCGACGGTGCCCGACGTGTCGAGTTCGACGACCACGGTGCCGGACGACAGTCGGACCTCGAGGGAGGCCGACGGGGCGAAGCCGTCACCCGGCGGGGTCAACCACGCCAGCGCCGTCACCGCCGGAACGTGCGCATCGAGTCCCGCGGCGGTGACGTCGGCGAGCCGGGCAGGCACCTTCTGCCGGTCACCGAGGCCCTGGTCGCTTCGGAACCGACGCACCTCGGTGATGAGCTTCTGCATATCGGCGACCCGTTGTGCGGCAGCATGATCCACGTCGAATCCCGAGGCGGTCGGCCAGTCGGCGATGACGAGCGACTCGCCACCGGTCAGCGTCTTCCACAACACCTCGGTCACGAACGGCATCACCGGGTGCAGCACCTTGAGCAGTGTGTCCAGGACGGCGGCGAGCACCGCTGTGGTATGTGAGATGCCCTCGCCCAGTTGGACTTTGGCGAGTTCGACGTACCAGTCGCAGAACTCGTCCCACGCGAAGTGGTAGAGCGCTTCACATGCCCTGCTGAACTCGTAGCTGTCCAGTGCCGAATCCACCTCGGCACGAACCTCTTCGAGCCGGCCCAGTATCCAGCGGTCGGCGTCGGTGAGCTCGCCGGCGGGCGGCAGCGGCGCCGGGGCAGCCCCGTTCAGTAGCGCGAACCGGGTCGCGTTGAACAGTTTGGTGGCGAAGTTCCGCGATGCCCGGGCGTGGTCCTCGCCGATGGACAGGTCACCACCGGGGCTCGCCCCGCGGGCCAGGGTGAACCGCAGTGCATCCGCACCGAACTGCTCCACCCAGTCGAGCGGGTCGATCCCGTTGCCCTTCGACTTGCTCATCTTGCGGCCGAACTCGTCGCGGATCAGCCCGTGCAGGAACACATTCTTGAAGGGAACCTGCGGTTCACGGGCGCCATCTCCGGTGATCGCAGGATCGTCGGCCACGAAGGTGCCGAACATCATCATCCGGGCCACCCAGAAGAACAGGATGTCGTAGCCGGTCACCAGGACCGTCGTCGGATAGAACTTGGCCAGGTCGTCGGTGTGATCCGGCCAGCCCATCGTGGAGAACGGCCACAGTGCCGAACTGAACCAGGTGTCGAGGACGTCGGGATCCTGCTCCCAGCCCTCCGGCGGCGTCTCGTCCGGTCCGACACACACGGTTTCACCGTTGGGCCCGTGCCAGATCGGGATTCGGTGACCCCACCACAACTGACGCGAGATGCACCAGTCGTGCATGTTGTCGACCCAGCCGAACCAGCGGGGTTCCAGGCTGGCCGGGTGGATCACGGTGTCGCCGTTGCGGACTGCGTCGCCGGCCGCCTCGGCCAGGGATTCGACCTTGACCCACCACTGCAGGCTCAGCCGCGGTTCGATCGGCTCGCCGCTGCGTTCGGAGTGCCCCACACTGTGCAGATAGGGCCGCTTCTCGGCGACGATGCGGCCCTGCTCGGCCAGCGCCTCACGGACCGCCACGCGACCTTCGAACCGGTCCATTCCGTCGAATCGGGTTCCGGTGTCGACGATCCGACCCCTGGTGTCCAGCATCGAGGGCATCGGCAGCTGGTGGCGCATCCCGATCTCGAAGTCGTTGGGGTCGTGGGCGGGTGTGACTTTCACTGCGCCGGTGCCGAACTCGGGATCGACGTGGGCGTCGGCGACAACAATGATGTGACGATTCAAAAACGGGTGCGGCAGCGTCTGGCCGACGAGGTGGCGGTAGCGCTCGTCGTCGGGGTGCACGGCGATCGCGGTGTCGGCGAGCATCGTCTCCAGGCGGGTGGTCGCCACCACGATGTGCGGCTCGCCATCCTCCATCGAGCCGTACCGGAACGACACCAGTTCGCCCTCGACGTCCTCGTACTTGACCTCGAGGTCCGAGATCGCCGTCTCCAGCACCGGTGACCAGTTGACCAGCCGCTCGGCCTGGTAGATCAGCCCGGCGTCGAAGAGCCGTTTGAAGATCGTCCGCACAGCACGCGACAGGCCGTCGTCCATGGTGAACCGGTCACGGCTCCAGTCGACGCCGTCGCCGAGGGCGCGCATCTGCCCGCCGATGGTCCCGCCGGATTCCCGCTTCCACTGCCAGACCCTGTCGATGAACTGCTCTCGGCCGAGGTCCTCCTTGGTCTTGCCGTCGGCCACCAGCTGCTTCTCCACCACCGACTGCGTGGCGATGCCTGCGTGGTCCATCCCCGGCAGCCAGAGAACCTCGTAGCCCTGCATGCGCTTGCGCCGGGTCAGTGCGTCCATCAGCGTGTGGTCGAGCGCGTGCCCCATGTGCAGGTTTCCGGTGACGTTGGGCGGCGGCAACACGATCGAGTAGGGAGGCTTGTCGCTGCGGGGATCGGCACCGAAGTAGCCGGCGTCGACCCACCCCTCGTACAGGGTGCTCTCCACCGCCCCGGGGTCCCACGATTTGGGCAGGGCTTGGAGGCTCGGGGACCCGTCGAGGCCGCTGCGGGCAGTGGGTTGGGAATCGGCGGTCACCGAGCCATTCTAGGAAGACGCCGCGAGCGGCTCACCGCCGCCCGACGCGGCGCTACTTCTTCCCGCCGAGCAGTCCGCCCAGGATGTCGCCGAGGCCACCGCTCTTGTTGCCGCCGAGAACGCTGCCCAGGATGCTGCCCAGCGGATTGTCACCGCCGCCACCAGCTGCGCCACCGCCTCCGCCACCCAGGATGCTGCCGAGGATGTCGCCGATTCCGCCGCCGCCCTGCGCCTGAGGTTCGGCCGCCGCCTTGCCCCCGGTGAGTTGCTTGCCGATGTAGGCGAGCACGATCGGGGCCAGGATCGGCAGCAGCTTCTGAATCAGGTCGCTGTTGCCGGCGCCGCCACCGGCCAACGCCGATGCGACCTGGCCGGTGTCGTTGCCACCGAAGATCTTCGAGATCGCCTTGGAGCCGTCCGCCTCGTCGACCTGATCGACGCTCACCCCACCGTCGAGGAGCCCGCTGGCCGCGTGGTTGTTGGCCGCCGAGGCGATGTTGTTCGCGGCGGCGGGATCATGTGCGTTCTGCTGGAGGCCACCGACCAGGACCGGTACCAGCGTCTTGACCGCGTTATTCACCTCCGCCTCGTCGACGCCGAACCTGCTGGCGATCTGCTGAGTGGGAATCTGAGCGAAGAGTTCGTCGAGCCCGGCCATCACATCCACCTTCATCGCTGGAAACGCATGTCGTGCCTGACACTAAACCCGATCGCGTGCCGTGGCGGGCGTTCGGTCAGGCCAGCGCCGACACGTCCAGCGACACCCCCGCCGCGGGGAACCGGGCGAGCAGCGCGTCACCCATCGCCGCAGCGGGCGTCAGCACTCCGTGCAGATCGGAGAGCGTGTCGCGGTCCATCGCGAGCGCCAGACCGCTCTCCCCCAGCAGCACCGAGGTCGCCTTGTAGCCCGGGTCGCCCCGCTGCGACATCCGGGCCATGTAGCGTGCACCCGTCGTCGTGGTCGTGTAGGTCTCGACGGTGTAATGCCCCTGCTCCCGGGCCTGCTCGCTGGGCCCGCTACCGGCCTTGGGCAGGACCCGCTCGAGCAGACGTTCCGGCACCCGGTCGAGGAATCGGCCGCCGAGTGCGATCGTTGCGACGTTGCCCCCGGTCGCCATCGCCGCGGCCAGCGGCGCGACCACCGATCTGCCCAGGCTCATCTGCTCGGCGTACTCGAACCGCTTGCCGTAGGCGTAGTCGAGCAGCGCATTGCTGCGCCGGACGATGCGGGTGTTGGGAAGCGCCATCGCGAACGCACCGACCCAGTAACCGTCGAGTTCGGGGGCGATGTCGCGGCCGCGTCGCCACCGGGCGTCGGGTTGGCCGCCGAGTTCGGGTTCCGCGGAGCGGTCGGGTGTCAGTGTGTACGGGTCGTTGAGCAGTCGGCGCGCCTCGGGATCTTTGGAGGCCTCCCGGAACAGGTTCGTCATCGACGCGATCGTGCCGCCGGAGAGTCCGCCGGCGAAACGCCGGACCACATAGTTGGTGTCACCGAGCTGTCCGGCACCGTCCTGTTCGGCCCGGCGGTGCAGTGCGAACACGGTCAGATCCGAAGGGATGGAGTCGAACCCGCACGCGTGCACGATGCGCGCACCGGTGTCGGCGGCCTGCTTGTGGTGCAGGTCGATGCATTCGCGGACGAACAGCGGTTCGCCGGTCAGGTCGGCGTAGTCGGTGCCGGCGGCCGCACACGCCGCGACCAGGGGAAGGCCGTAGCGCAGGTAGGGCCCGACCGTGCTGATCACGACCCGGGTGCTGGCCGCCATCGCGTTCAGTGTCGACGGCTGCGACGCGTCGGCGGCGATCAGCGGCCAGGCCTGCGCGGCCTCGCCGAGCGAGTCGCGCACTGCCAGCAATCGGTCGGTGGACCGACCGGCGAGGGCGATGCGCGCGCTGCCACCCGCAGCGGCGAGATACTCGGCGGTGAGCTTGCCGACGAACCCGGTGGCGCCGTACAGGACGATGTCGTACTCGCGTTCGGGTGCGTTCATGAATCCCGACGCTACCCGAGCGTGTCGGGCAGTTCGACGTCCCTTCCGAGCACGTGCCGGGACAGGAAGGCGCTCACCACCTGATACCAGATCTTGGCGTGCTGCGGACTGAGCACCCAGTGGTTCTCGGACGGGAAGTACAGGAAGCGATGCGCGGTGGAACCGTCGTCGGCGGCGGGCAGAGCCGACCGGCTCAGCAGCTCGTACCACAATCTCAGCGCCTCGCCGATCGGCACCCGATAGTCCTTGTCGCCGTGGATGACGAGCATGGGTGTGGCGATCTCGGTGACGAACCGGTGCGGTGAGTTCGCCGCCGCCATCTCCGGGGTCATCTCCCTGGCCCACCAGTAGGCACCGTCGGTGGTAGGGCCGAACTGGTCCAGCGCCCACAGGCTCGCGTGGGTGACGATCGCGGCGAAGCGGTCGGTGTGCCCGGCGATCCAATTGGCCATGTACCCGCCGAAAGAGCCGCCCATCACCGCGGTGCGGGTCTGGTCGACCCCCGGGTGCGCGCACGCGGCGTCGGTCGCCGCCATCAGATCGGAGTACGGCGCGAATCCCCATGCGCCCCAGCCCCGTTGAATGAAGTGCTGGCCGTAGCCGGTCGACAGGGCCGGGTCGGGAAGCAGCACCGCATATCCCTGGGCGACCATCAGCCACGGATTCCACCGCCAGTGCCACGCGTTCCAACTCGCCAGCGGGCCGCCGTGGACCCACAGAAGCAGTGGAGCAGGCGCGTCGTCGTCGCAGCCGTGCGGAAGCGCCAGCCAGGACCGGACAGCCTGACCGTCATCGGCGGTCGCGGTCACCTCGGTCAGCGTGCCGGGCAGGTCGGGTAGCGGCACACACGGCAGCACGGTCACTGATCCGTCGGCATCGATACGCACGGGATGCTGTGGTGTCGCGTAGGAACTGCGAAGCGCGAACAGCACGCCGCCGGGCGCGGTGCGCACATCGGAGTAGGTGAAGTCGTCGGAGACGATCGGGTGCACGGCGCCCGACCGGGGGTCGACGGCAGAAACGGGACCTCGGCCGTGGTCGTCGGCAGTCACGATCAGCGACGAACCGTCGGCAGACCACGTCACCGAATTCGGCCATCTGTCCCACTCTCCGGTCAGTTCCACAGGGTCCGCGCCGAAATGCATGATGCACAGCGTGATTCGCGGCGCCTGCCGGGGTGTGGAGATGGTCTCGCGGGTGAACGCCACCGACCGCCCATCGGGCGAGATGGCCGGGTGCCCCAGATCGGCGTCGGGATCGTCGGCGATGACCGATCGGTCCGCCGTGGCGACGTCGATCCGCACCAGGACGCTGCGAACGGCCGCGCCGGGCACCGGGACCTGCCACGTCGTTACCACGAAGGTGCCGTCGCGGCTCAGATCGAAGTGCGCCTCGCGCAGCGCCGGGCCGGGGTCGGGTGTGAGGTCGCGGCCGTCGGCGCCGAACAGGTGCGTGAGGTCGGGGCCCAGGTCGTGGTCCCAGTACCGGACCGGGTAGCCCGCGTGCAGCACCGCCGACACCTTGCTGTCCTTGCGCACGCTCCTCAGTCGACGATCCTCGTCGACGTCGGTGGCCGACGGAAGCCGCGACGAGGAGACCACGGTGGTGTCCGCCGCAGCGGCTGACACCACGGCGCCGACACCACCGGGGAACGCCACGGCCTCGTGGGCTTCACCTCCGGCGGCGGGAAGCCGCCACAGCGACTTCGGCGGTTTGTCGTCCTCGTCGTTGGGCCGGGCGGCCAGGAAGAGCAGATCGCCGTCGGCCGTGAACTCCGGCGCCGACTCCCCCGCGGCGCCGTGGGTGATCCGGCGCGCAGGCTGTCGTCCGGCTGGATCGAGTTCCCACAGCGAGCTGACGAACTCGGTTCTCTTGTGGTCGAGTTCGCTCACCGTGGTGACGATGCGAGATCCGTCGTGGGACACCGCAAGCCCAGAAACCCTGGGTAGGGCCAGGAATGTGTCGAGATCGCCGAACGGCGTCGGGCAATCCCGGGCGCTGGGAGCAGAAGACATACGGATTTCGTAACACACGCCACGGCATGACTTCACGTGGAATTAACTCGCCTTGACAGGTGGGACACATTCACACAGTTAGCGTCAAGCCTCGTACACCGTCAGTACCTCGCGAACACTGCGGATAAACGCAGTGGTCCGAAAAGCCATTCCCTAGCCCCCTTATCCCGGCGGAGGTCCCCCCTTGACACCCGAAGTCGAGGACGCGATTGCGTCCATGGCCGCAGTCAACAACGAGTTCTTCTACTGGATGTCCATCGCCTTGATGATGCTCATCCACGCAGGCTTCCTCGCCTACGAGATCGGCGCGTCGCGCTCGAAGAACGTTCTGGCAACGGCGATGAAGAACCTGCTGGCCTTCGCCACGATCGTGGCGTCGTTCTTCTTCGTCGGCTGGTTCCTGTACAACGCGATGCCCACCGGATTCATCGAGTTCAACGACGCGGCCAAGGCAGCCCTGCCGTGGAGCGACAACATGGGCCCGAATACCGACGATCCCGCCAGCGGCATCTTCTGGGGCGCGTTCGCCCTTTTCGCGGCGACCACCGGTTCGATCATGTCCGGGGCGGTGCTCGAACGCATCCGCACCAGCGGCTTCCTGGTCCTGACCGTGTTCGTCGGCTCGGTGGTGTGGATCATCGGTGCGTCATGGGGGTGGCACGGCGCCGGCTGGATGCTGACCGAACTCGGTTTCCACGACGTCGGTGCGGCCGGTTGTGTGCACATGATCGCGGGCTTCGCCGCGCTGGGCATCCTGATCAACCTGGGGCCGCGGATCGGCCGGTTCCTGCCCGACGGCACAGCGGTGACCATCCGACCGCACAACCTGCCGTTGACGATGGTCGGACTGTTCCTGATCTTCACCGGGTTCTTCGGCTTCCTGATGGGCTGTGTCATCTACGGTCCGGGCGGCTACGCCACGATCTACGGAAGCCCGACGACGTTGAGCGCCTTCGCCTTCAACACGTTGATGGGTCTGGCCGGCGGCATCATCGGCGCCTACCTGACCTCCCGCGGTGAGCCTTTCTGGACGATCTCCGGCGGGCTCGCGGGTGTCATCGCCGTCGCAGCGGGAATGGATCTCTACCATCCGGCACTGACGTTCGTCATCGCGTTGGTGGGCGGCGGCCTGATCCCGTTCATCGGCAAGCTGCTCGACAAGATGAAGATCGACGACGTGGTGGGCGCGGTCGCCGTGCACGGCGGAATGGGCTTCTACTCGCTGATCATGGCGGGCATCTTCCTCGCCGGCTACCCCAACACCGACGGCAACCCGTCGATCTCGTTCTGGGGTCAGCTGATCGGTGCGGTCACCTTCGCCGCTCTGGGGTTCTTCCCCGCGTACCTGCTGTCGCTGGGCCTGAAGAAGGCCGGCCTGCTGCGGATTCCGCCCGAGGTCGAGTTGCAGGGCCTGGACCTCTCCGAGGTGCCGGCCACGCCCTACCCCGAGGGAATCCCGGTGACCGAGATGCGTGCCAGCAGCGGCACAGCAGTGCTCGTCCTCGGTGAGGAGGTGAAATAAATGTTCAGTCCGATCGACAGCTATGACGTGCCCGGCGTGGTATTCACCTTCGGCGGCAACAGCTTCGGCACGTGGTTGTTCTTCATCCTCGCGGTGGTGCTCTTCGTCGGATTCTTCGTCCGGATGATCCAGCACGAGAACCACGCGTACAAGGCGATCATCGACCACACCCCGGTCGAGAAGGGGCCGGTCGCGGAAGGCGAACCGCCGGCGTACTGACACTCACGCAGGCAGAGACGAAGTCGCACGGATCCATTCGGATCCGTGCGACTTCGTCGTCTGCTCAGCCTGCGTTGCGCAACCAGCGCACCGCATGATCGCGGTAGGCGATGATGCCCTTGTAGTCGGCCATGTCGTCCGGTAACTCGGCAAGCACGGTGGCCGCCCGCTCGCGCCACGGTTCGACGGTCGCGACGTCGGCCAACGGCAGCATGTAGGAGCGGATCAGAAAGCAGATCGCCCCGGATTCGGGCAACCGGATGAGGTGCTGAACCTCGACCCTCAGGTGAACGAGACGCCCGAAGTCGTCGTCGGACGCGGACTGGATCATGGTTCGGTCAGGGCCCCATTCGTGATAGCGCTCCGTCGAGATGTCAAGGCGACGACCGATGGTCAGCGTCCAATTGGTGCGCCGGTAGGTCTCACCGGGCTGCAGTCGCATCAGGAACTCGCGTGCACGGGTGATGACACCCGACGCGCGGAGTCGCGGAACCGGGCCGTGGATCTCCAGGAACGTCATCCCGACGTCGAACCCGAAGGACCAGTCCGCGGCGAAGGTCACCACACCGGCGTCACCGAAGAGGTCGCCGTCACGCTGGTCGAGCAGGACGATGTCCTCCTGCACCTGGCCGGCGATGTAGGCCAGTGGTTCGGCGGGCAAGGTCGCCTCGTCGCCGATCACAAAATCCTGCGACACACCGAGTCTGTCGTTGCGCCAATGCCATCCGGCGTCACGCCGCTGCAACGACATGGTCTCCGGATATGCGGCCGCCATCTCCTGCATCAACGTCAACATCGTGTCCCAGCACGCGGGCCTCATATGAGGCAGCACCGCGTACCGGGTCGGGTCCGCGGCGAGAACAGCGGCGCGCTCGGCGATTTCGTGCTCGTACTCGCTGTCGATGTCGACAACCCGCTCTCCCCAGCGCCCGGCCGGGGTATGAACTGCCGAACCCGCCGGCTCGACGTTGGTGGAGTACCGGTAGGTGTCGGCGGCGAACGGGAACGGGAACGTCTCGATCAGGTCCGGTGCCGACAACAGGTGTTCTACGCTCACGTCGCTTCTCCAATCACAGGGTCAACTCCAGGGTCTGGCCGTCGGCGCGGGACACGCAGGCCATCAACGAATCCCCCGCGTGCTTCTCGGCGTCATTCAGGAACAGGTCGCGGTGCGTGATGGCCCCGCGTGCCACCGGGATCCGGCACTCACCGCACACCCCGCGTCGGCACAGGCTGGCCACGTCGTACCCGCGGCTCTCGAGCGCTTCCAGCAGTGACACCCCGGACTCGACGGTGAACTCCTCACCGGTGGAAGTGACGTGGACGGCGAACGGTTCTCCGGGATCGAGTGCGTCAGATCCGAAGTGCTCCACATGGATCCGGCTCCCCGGCCAGCCCAGCTCGGTGGCGGCCGCTTCGACGGCGGCGATGAACAGACTGGGTCCACAGATGTAGAGGTGTGCGCCGAACGGTTGGTCGGCCAGGCTCGTCGACAGCTCGGCGAGGAATTCGTCGCGGCGGGTGTGGATCGAGGCGTGCCCGGCCAGCGCGCGCACCGTGTCGACGGAGGTATCGCGGCCGGCACGATGGATGTAGAGCACCCGGGTGTCCCTCCCCCACAGACGCGCAGCCCGCAGATGCGACACAATCGGGGTGATCCCGATTCCCGCGGCGACCATCAGATGCCTGCGGGCGCGCAGCAC
Source organism: Mycobacterium sp. DL (assembly GCF_039729195.1). NCBI lineage: Bacteria > Bacillati > Actinomycetota > Actinomycetes > Mycobacteriales > Mycobacteriaceae > Mycobacterium > Mycobacterium sp. DL. The sequence continues at coordinate 5,679,654 of NZ_CP155796.1, read as the reverse complement.
GGGGGCGAACGCACTTCGAGGCAGGCGGGTGACCACGGTGTCACCCGCCGCCAGCTCGTCGTGGATCCAGCGCGAGCCGCCGGATCCGTCATCACATCGCAGTACCGAGATCACGTACTCGTCGGGCGTGATCGCCTCGCCTGTCAGTGAATACGCGTTGGCGTTCCGACCGGATCCACCACATTCGACGACGATGTGGCTGCCGGGGGTGAACGACGGCAGGGCTTCGCCGTCGGGACGGGCGAGCGTCACCGTGCGGATACCCTCGATCGTGTCGTCGATTCGGGTGACGACCAGTTTGAGGGTGCCGTCCGTGCTCACCGGGCCACCTGCTGCTCGGCGTCGACCATGTAGCCGAGGTGCGCGCCCAGCCGGCGGGATACGTGGTAGTGGACCAGCAGGTTGCGTCCGCACCCGCGGCACGGCACCACGTCCTCGAGTTCGACGGGGGCGCAGGTGATCGTTCGGCAGTGCACACACTGCACGGCGCGGGTGTCCACGTCGGTCGACGCCACCGTGATCTCGTCGTCGGCGACATCCAGCTGCACGGCCGCGGCGCGCAGTCTCAGGCACGTGTGGGCCGGGCCGGCCATCATCAGTCGCCATCCGACCCGCGCTTCGGCGAGGTCGGCGACCAGGGCGGCCCGCGCCTGCTCATCACCATCGATCGCGTCGATCTCGTGCAGCCGCACTGCGGATCGGCCGGCGGCGGTGAGCTCGGCGCTCCACGCCCGGGCGATCTCGGACCCGGCAGCTCCGAAGCCGATGACAGTCCAGGATCGGCCGGAGGAGTCGGCAGCGGGGCGGGCGGGGGCGGTCGCCCAGGTGGGCACGCTGGTCAGCTCGAGGGCAGGTCTCATGAAACCTTCCGGGGTACACCTGTGGTTGACATGGTTACCCTTCAGGAAACCAGCCTCGCGTTTCGCCGATGTGACTTGGCTGTCTCGTCTGTTTGACGAGTGCCCCGCCGGAGCCCGGATGACCGGTGAGCGCCGGATAGGGTCTGCCCATGTCCGCGCACATCGCCGTGATCGGCGCCGGCATCGCCGGTTTGGCCACCGCGGTCGCCCTGCGCGGCACCGGCCTCGACGTGACGGTGATCGAACAGCGCACCGACACCGCGACGGGTGCGGGCATCAGCATCTGGCCCAACGCACTGGCCGCGCTCGACGAGATCGGACTGGGCGACGCGGTGCGAAGCGCCGGTGGCCGGGTGACGGGCGGGGCGATCCGCTGGCGCGACGGCACATCGCTTCGCCGTCCGTCGGCCCAGCGCATCGTCGATGCACTCGGCGAACCCCTGGTGGTGGTGCGTCGGTCCACGTTGACCGACATCCTGCGCGGTGCGCTGCCCGCCGGCAGCGTCGAAACCGGGACCACCGCGACCGGACTGGTCCTCGCCGATTCCGCCGTTCGGATCACCCAGGCCGACGGGAAGGTCAGAGACGTCGACGCAGTGGTCGGCGCCGACGGCGTCAACTCCATGGTGGCGCGCACCCTCAACGGCCCGCTGTCCAGCCGGTACGTCGGATACACCGCCTGGCGGGGAGTCGCCGCATATTCACTCGACCCCGCCCTGGCCGGCGAGACCATGGCAGCGGGTGCCGAAGTGGGACACGTGCCGCTGGGCCCCGATCACACCTACTGGTTCGCCACCGAACGCGCCCGGGAAGGAAGTGTTGCCCCAGGGGGCGAGCACGCCTACCTCATGGCACGGCTCGCGACCTGGGCTGATCCGATACCGCAGTTGATCGCCTCGACCGACCCGGCCGATCTGTTGCGCAACGACCTGTACGACCGAGCGCAACCCCGGCGATGGTCCCGGGGACCCGCGGTGATCGTCGGGGACGCCGCCCATCCGATGCGTCCTCACCTCGGGCAGGGTGGCTGCCAGGGACTCGAGGACGCCGCGATTCTGGCCCGTTTCGTCGAACTGTCGCCCGACCTGTCCACCGCCTTCGATCGCTTCGGTGAGTTCCGTCGACGACGGGTCCGCCCGCTGGTGGCGGAATCGGCGATGATCGGCAGGCTCGTCAACCTGCGGCCATCGTTCCTCAGCGGTGCCGCGAGTCGGGCCAGCGGTCTGATCCCGGAGCGCGTGGTGACGTCACACCTGGCCTCGATCGCAGCCACCTCGGCATTCGTGCTGCCCACTGCGGCGGACGCCGCCGGCTGAGTCGGCAACCCGTCAGCGCGCCGCGCGGGGCGTCGTCAGCGCGGTGCACATCTTGCGCAGGTCGAGGATTCCGCCGAAGACCGAGGTGGGCATCGCTGCGCACCCCGTCGCCTTCGCGGGAACCGTGGCCGGTGTGGCAGGTGCGGCGGGCGCGTTGCCCCACACCTGAGCAGCCATGCCCTTGGCGCCGCACTTCGGCCACGCCTTGATCCCCTGGGTCCGCAGCACGTTCTCGGCGACGCGGATCTGCTCGGAGCGTGATGCGGTCGCCGGGCTGCCCACCCCGCCGTTGGAGGCCCAGGTGGCCGGCTTGAACTGCAGGCCGCCGTAGTGGCCGTTGCCGGTGTTGATCGACCAGTTCCCGCCCGATTCGCACTGCGCGATCGCGTCCCAGTTGACGGTGTCGGCATGCGCGGTGGCGGTGCCGCCGTCGAGTGCCATCGGCACGACGGCGAGCGCTCCGGAGATCGCGGTGGCCATCAGGCCTTTGGTGACAACCTTACGAATGTTCATCTCTGCGGTCCTTCCCCGACCGTTGTGACTCAAGGCCCGCGAGTGAAGTGGTGGTGCGCTCTCCGCTGCGGTTATCCGGTCTGTCGGGTGACCCACATCACCTGTTACGGAGGGTGCGAAAGTTTTAGTAGTTGCTTATCTGACGTAAGAGACTCCTGAGAGACGCGGGGCGAGAGCGGTCCCAGACACGCAGAGGCGGTGCCGGCATCTGCCGGCCCCGCCTCTGTCGGGTGCGTCTGGGTGTTCTAGCCGCGTCCACCGCAGGTCGGCCATGCGCCGATGCCCTGCGTCTGCAGCACGTTCTCCGCCACTCGGATCTGCTCCTCGCGGCTGGCGTTGTGGGGCGACCCGTTGCCACCGTGGGACTGCCAGGTGCCCATCGCGAACTGCAGGCCGCCGTAGTAACCGTTACCGGTGTTGATCGACCAGTTGCCGCCCGACTCGCAGGCAGCCACGGCATCCCAGTTGACGCTGTCCGCGTTGGCGGTACCGGTCGCCAGGACCATCGGCGCTACTGCGAGTGCTCCGGCGATGGAGGCCAAACCGAGCGTCTTCCGGATGTTCTTCAACTTCGATCCTTTCGCCAAGCGCACGCCAACGCCGCCCGCGCGGATACGCGGGCACTGCCTGAACTCAGGCCGGATGGTTGGGTCGTCCCGTTTCGGTCGGACACGACAGGGGAGGCGGCAATACACCTCGCCGGGTTCTGCACCCGACGACCGCCGGAGACCGATCGGCCTCCCGCAGACCCCACGCACACAGGTTTCGTGGGTTTTGAATTATTTGCTTCGTTTGAAGCTGATTGGGACCGTACAAACCCGTTCGCCTGATGTCATATCGGTGTAGAACGTGTCGCGAACAGATCACGGAATGATCACGACCCATCGCCGGCGCCGTCCACGCAGGTCAGCAGCGGGTTTTGAGCCACCGCCGAAATCCCAGCCCACAGCGATGAGCGTGAGCCAAATCACGGGTCCTTTGTGAGCTGGGACACCCCCGACGGAGTCGGCAGTGCCGCACCGCGGCGAAATGAGCGTCCACACTGCGATTCTGGGCCGGTTCGGCGCCCGGAGTCACAGGTTCAGGGGAGTTCGCCTTCGCTGAGCCCGCCGCTTGGTCGACAGCTGCGACGGTCGTCAAAAACGCTGCAGGAGAACGCTTCCAGCGGCTCACCTCAGTTGCGCATGGCTGCGCCCCCGCTCCCGATACCGCGAACTTCCAACGGCCGAGACACTCACAGTCGTTGTCGGACAAACACTTTCGGTTGGCAACCTGCCAAGGCCAGTGGCGAACCGATTGTCCGACTCCCCCGAGGGATGCCTATCGCACCACGGCAGTCGATCGCCACCTGGTCATTCAGGCACCCGAGGCGCGAAGAGTGTTCGAATTGGCTGCTTTTCGAGATGGGCGGCCCTCAAAACCACTGGGCATCAGACTATCTCAGGGACATAACGGGCGATATCCGGAAAGAGCGCGCTCAGATAACGTCGTTTATCACGAAATGTATTTGAATAATTGGCTGCACCGAATTGTTTCGCTAGCTGTTCTAACTCAATATCAGCCATTCACTGAGTTTGCTAGGTCAAACGTGGCGGTATGACGGCTTCGAGTTCGGCGGGTGTGTTGACGTTCGCCAGAGCCGCTTGCTCGGGCATCACGATCCGCTGGGTGTCGACGGTGTCCACCAGCGCGCGCATGCTTCGGGCACCGGAGTGCACGAGGTCGGCGATGGTGGCGTGCAGCGCGGTGCGGTAGATGCCGGCGAGATAGTGGTCTCGGCCGTCCCAGGGCAGGACGACGTCGACTCCGAGTCGTCCGGCGGGTCCGGTCAGGGTCTCGATCAGCTCGGTGGTCAGCTCCGGCATGTCCACAGCACAGACGAAGGCGTGCTCGACCCCTGCCTCGGCGGCTGCCCGCAGCCCGCGACCGGTCGCCAGCAGCGGTCCGACCCCGCGGACCTCGTCGCGCAGAACGGACGCCGGCAGATCGGGAAGCGCCTGACCGGGAGCAGCGATGACAAAAACGGGCGCACACCGGCCGACGACCGTCGACACCGTTCGTTCGACCAGCGTCGTCGGACCGTCTGGTGTGTCGATGACCACCGTGGCCTTGTCCCGGCCCATCCGCCGGGACGCGCCGCCCGCCAGCACCACAGCGGCCAACGGCAGGGACGGCGTCACACCGCAGACGTTAGCGCAATCAGGCGACGGTCCACGTGTCCTTGCCACGAAGCAGCGACTGCAACGCATCCGTGTCGTGCGCCTTGGCTTCCCGCGCGGTGACGAGCTGTTGCCGAGCGGCGTCGTCGTACGTCGGCCTGCTCACCTGCCGGAAGATGCCCATCACCATGTGGTCGAGATTCTGCTCGGACAGCCGCGACAGCGCGAACGCATACGCCGGATCCTCGAGCTGGGCGTCATGGACGACGATCTCATCGGCCGACACGTCGGCGGTCTTGGCGACCTCGAGCCCGAATCCGGACTTGACCACGCAGTACTCGCCGTCGGCGCCGAACGTGATCGGCTCGCCGTGGCTGAGGTTGATCAGCCGCTCCTCGGCACCTTCCTTGCGCAGTGCGTCGAACGAACCGTCGTTGAAGATCGGGCAGTCCTGCATGATCTCCACGAGTGCGGCGCCGCGATGCGCGGCGGCACCCCGCAACACCTCGCTCAGACCCTTGCGGTCGGAGTCCAGAGCGCGGCCGACGAACGTCGCTTCGGCGCCCAGGGCCAACGACACCGGGTTGAACGGGTAGTCCAGCGATCCCATCGGGGTGGACTTGGTGACCTTGCCGACCTCGGACGTGGGTGAATACTGCCCCTTGGTCAGGCCGTAGATCCGGTTGTTGAACAGCAGGATCGTCAGGTTGATGTTGCGTCGCAGCGCGTGGATCAGGTGGTTGCCACCGATCGACAGTGCGTCGCCGTCACCGGTGACCACCCATACGGACAGGTCCTCACGCGCCAGAGCGAGGCCGGTCGCGATGGTCGGCGCGCGACCGTGAATGGAGTGGAAGCCGTAGGTCTCCAGGTAGTACGGGAACCGGCTCGAGCAGCCGATGCCGCTGACGAAGGCGATGTTCTCGCGACGCAGCCCCAGTTCCGGCAGAAAGTTGCGGATGGTGTTGAGGATGACGTAGTCACCGCACCCCGGGCACCAACGGACCTCCTGGTCGCTGGTGAAGTCCTTCGACTTCTGCGGCTGGTCCGTCGTCGGAACCAGGCTGGTCTTGGTCAGCCCAGCCGGGCTCAGACCCAGATCGCTTCCTATCAGGTCAGTCATGCGCTCGCTCCCACAGCATTGTCGTCGATGGTGGCCGCGGCCAACCGGGCGAACTTGGCCTTCTCGAGTTCCTTCTCGCCCAGTGTTCCGTCCAGCGCGGAATCGATGATGCTCTCCACTTCGTCGGCCAGGAACGCCATGCCCTCCACCTTGGTCACCGACTGGATGTCGACGAGGAACTTCCCGCGCAGCAACAGAGCCAGCTGGCCGAGGTTCATCTCGGGCAGGACCACGGTGGAGTACTTGTTCAGCACCTCGCCCAGATTAGCCGGGAACGGATTGAGATTGCGTAGCTGCGCGTGGGCGACATTGATGCCCTTGCGGCGCGCCCGCCGGCAGGCCTCGCCGATGGGGCCGTAACTGCTGCCCCAGCCGATCAGCAGAAGTTCGGCCTCACCGCTGGGGTCGTCGACCTCGAGGTCGGGCACCGCGATGCCCTGCACCTTCTCCTGGCGCAAGCGGACCATCAGGTCGTGGTTCTTGGGCTCGTAGGAGATGTTGCCCGAGCCGTTGGCGGCTTCGAGCCCACCGATGCGGTGCTCAAGACCCGGGGTGCCCGGGATTGCGAACTGGCGGGCCAGGGTCTCGGGGTCGCGGGCGTACGGTGCGAACGGTTCGCCGGACTTGGCGAAGGTGTGATTGATCGCCGGATACGAGCTCACGTCGGGGATCTGCCACGGCTCGGAGCCGTTGGCGATGGCGCCGTCGGACAGGATGACCACCGGTGTGTGGTACTTGATCGCAATACGCGCGGCCTCGACGGCGACGTCGAAGCAGTCCGAGGGCGATCGTGGGGCAATCACCGCAACCGGAGATTCGCCGTTGCGTCCGTACAACACCTGCAGCAGGTCGGCCTGCTCGGTCTTGGTGGGCAGACCGGTCGACGGCCCGCCGCGCTGCACGTCGATGACGATGAGCGGCAACTCGGTCATCACGGCGAGACCGATCGCCTCCGACTTCAGCGAGATGCCGGGCCCCGATGTACTGGTGATCCCCAGCGAGCCGCCGTAGGACGCGCCGATCGCAGCGCCGATGCCGGCGATCTCGTCTTCGGCCTGGAAGGTCAACACGTTGAAGTGCTTGTACTTCGACAGCTCGTGGAGGATGTCGGATGCCGGCGTGATCGGGTAGGTGCCGAGGACCAGCTGGATGTCACCGAGATGCCCCGCGGCCACCAGTCCGTAGGACAGAGCGGTGTTACCGGAGATCTGCCGGTATTCACCGGTCTTGAGCTTCGCCGGCGCCACCTCGTAGGTGGTGGCGAACGCCTCGGTGGTCTCGCCGTAGTTCCAGCCGGCCTTCAGCGCGAGCACGTTCGCCTCGGCGACATCGGGCTTGCGGGCGAACTTCTCCCGGATGAACACTTCACTGTGCTCGAGCTCGCGGCCGTACATCCACGACAGCAGGCCGAGCGCGAACATGTTCTTGGCGCGCTGGCCGTCTTTCTTGGTCGCACCGATCGCCTCGACCGCACCGAGGGTCAGCGTCGTCATCGCGACCGCCTGCACGACGTAGTCGGACAGCTCGTCGCCCTCCAGCGGGTTGGCGTCGTAGCCGACCTTCGCGAGGTTGCGCTTGGTGAACTCGTCGGAGTTGGCGATGATCAGGCCGCCGGGGGGCAGATCGGAGACGTTGGCCTTGAGTGCGGCGGGGTTCATCGCCACGAGAACGTCGGGCCGGTCGCCCGCGGTCAGGATGTCAAAATCGGCGATCTGGATCTGGAAGGACGAGACGCCAGGCAGCGTGCCCTGTGGCGCCCGGATCTCGGCGGGGTAATTCGGTTGCGTGGCAAGGTCATTGCCGAAAAGCGCGGCTTCGGTGGTGAACCGGTCACCCGTGAGCTGCATGCCGTCTCCGGAGTCCCCGGCGAATCGGATGACAACCTTTTCGAGCTTCTGCCGCGGGGCGGATTCCGTCGCGGCGCTGTCGCCATTGACTGTGCCGTTTTGACCCACGACCCTGCCTTTCAGATCTAGTCACGCCGCGCCGTTTCCGCTCGCAGTTCGGAGATGCGAGAGCACGGCGGGCCATCGAACCGAGTTCCACCCAATGTTTCTGTCACTGGGAGTACCGATTATTGCACTTCTCTTAGGCTGACCTGACCGGGACGCTGCGGTTACCAGCAGGTAAAGAAGGACCAAAAGGCGAGTTCAGGCGCGCGCAGCCCGGCTACGTAAGACAAATTTGTGGTTTTCGTCACGTTTTGGAGAATGCCATTCTCTAAGACTCGGGTTACTCGTCAGTAGCTGGCAGCTAGCACCCGAGGAGACCCCTGCTACCTACCCGGAGCCAGGTCGGCCGAGAGTGGCTCCGGTCGGACCTGGCGTCGCTTCTCGAGTTCTCCGGCGACGAGCTCACTCGCCAGTTCGGCTGCCTGCCGTGGATCGGCGCCCGCCGCGCGGCCGGCCACGTAACAGGCCGTGAACATGTCCCCGGCGCCGGTGGTCTGCACATCGAGCACGCGCCACGCGGCGGGAACGCGGGTGATGCCGGCCTCGGTGTAGATGTGGCAGCCCTCCGAGCCGTAGGTCACCACGATCTCCGGCACGCCGAGTCGCTCGGCCACCGCCGCGTCGAAGGGTCCGTCCGCGACGACGACCGCTTCGTCCTCCGCCAGCTTCAGAACATCGAGGTGGGTCAACAGGTCGGCCGGGAAGTGACGGTCCTCGACCAGCGGTCCCAGTCGATCGGCTCGAACCAGCCCCTGCCCGTCGTAGGCGATGTGATGGCCGCGGGCGGACAGCAGGGCCAGCGTCTCCGCCGGGAAGTCGGTGCGCAGCAGCGGCGCCAGGTGCACCCAGGTGGTCTGCGGATCGGCGGCCTCGACGTCGGCCGCACTCCAGGATGGGCCGATCGCGTCCACTGACATGTGGCGATGGTCGACGTCGTCGTAGTCCAGGCGGAACGCACTCGTGGCGTTCGAGGGCAGAACACGGACGATGTCACCGAAGCGTTCGAGCAGCGCATCGAACAGTGCGTGGTCCTGCTCGGCGCCCATGGCCACGATCCGACCGGCACCTCCGGACGCTTCCAGCGCCACGCCGGCGAACGACGCGCAGCCGCCGGGGCTCCTGGGCGCACCGTTGATCACATCGATGGCCAGGTTGCCCAGCACGGTCACACCCTCGACGAACACTTGTGGCACCGATCGTTTCCTGGTCTACGTCGGCGCGTTTTCGACACCGTTGGGGCGAAATGGTATCCGGCATCGCCGGGTTTCGACGATTCACCGCTCAGACGGGCACGTTGAAGGGGGTGACGACCTGGATGGGAGCCGGCCGGGCGGGCTCCACCGGAAGCGCGCCGCGCTCCTGGAGGATCAGCCTCAACGCGAGCCGGGCGTCGGCGCGAAGATCGTTGTGCAGCACCACCGAGATGCGGCCCTCCCGGAGCAGCCGCCGGTTGTCGGCGTCGAGGTCATGGGCTATGAACACTCTGCACGGGCGACCCAGTTTCTCGAACGCGGCGACAGTGGCCACGTTCCCGCCGCCGACGGAGTAGACCGCCTCCACCGCGGGGTGGCGCTCGAGGGCGTCGAGCACCAGGCGCTCGTTGGTCGCGTCGATCCCGTCGCTGCCACTGACCTCGACGACGGCGCGGCCCGAACTGCGCAGCGCCGACCGGAAACCGACTTCACGCTCGCCCTCACCACGGAACACCGTGCGGCTGAGGGTGATCAGCACGTCGGACGGTGCCCGCCCCAGCCACTGGTCCACCAGATAGGCAGCCGTCACGCCGGCGCCATGGTTGTCGATGCCGACATAGCCGCAGCGCGAGCTCGTCGGCACGTCGGTCGCGTACGTCACGACCGGGACGCCGGCTTCGGTGAGGCGGTCGACCGCGTCGGCCACCTCGGGCTGATCCTGTGCCTTGAGCACCACCCCGTGGCTGCCCCGGATCCGGCTGAGTGCCTCGACCATCTGCTCGGTCGAGCCGGACTCCCACAGATGGAACCGGGCCCGCAGCATCGCCGGGGCGAACGCGGGCAGTTCGGCTTCGACCGCGGCGCGGAACGCGTCGGAGAACCGCTGCGGGGTCTGCATGACGATGTCGATGAGATAGCGACGCCCGTTCAGGCGCAGTTGGGCGCGCTGTTTGTCCAGGTCGGCGATCGCCTGATTCACCTCGGCGACAGTGTTCTCCCGCACCCCGGGCCGGTGGTGCAGCACCCGATCGACGGTCGCTTCGCTCAGACCCGCCTGCTGGGCGATCTCACGAACCTTGTAGCGGTGCGACATGCCGAACTTCCTGAGGTGTTTTTGATGGATTGATGCGGTTGATTGCGGCCTCGATCACAGCAAGACTAACTGCCATGGCCGCACCTGTGAACACCGCATCGTCGCCGTGGATCAGCGAGTCCGACTGCGATCTCGATCAGTTCCGCGCTCAAGCCGAATGCGACACCGACCTCGCCGACTATCCCCTCGCCGAGGGCGTTCGCAGCAACGTTCTTGTCTACTCCGCGCAATCCGCGGCACGCGCAGATCGGCGCGCGCTGCAGTCCGAACTGATCCACGCACTCGCCGACGGTCCCGGTGTCGTGGTCTTCACCGAAGCGTTCGACGCCGACATCGTCGACCGTGCCAGCGCAGCGTTCTTCGCGATCATCGAGGCGCAGCGCGAAGCCGGGGTGGCCGCCGGCGACCACTTCGGCAAGCCCGGCGCCAACGACCGGATCTGGAACGCCGCCCAGAAACTGGCCCTGCACGACCCGCAGGTGTTCGCCGACTACTACGCCAACGACACGCTCGCCGTGGTCTGCCAGGCCTGGCTCGGCCCGCGCTACCAGGTGACCTCACAGGTAAATGTCGTCAATCCCGGTGGCAAAGCACAAGTTCCGCATCGGGACTATCACCTCGGCTTCGTCCCCGACGAGCACCTCGCCTCCTACCCCGCGCATCTTCACCGGACATCTCCGGTGCTGACGCTTCAGGGCGCGGTGGCCCACTGCGACATGCCGACCGAGACCGGCCCGACGATGCTGCTGCCGCACTCCCAGCGTTTCGCCGGCGGGTATGTCGCCTTCAACCGTCCCGAGTTCGTCGACTACTTCGCCGACCACCACGTCCAGTTGCCGTTGAGCAAGGGTGACGCCGTGTTCTTCAACCCGGCGCTCTATCACGGTGCGGGCTCCAACGTCTCGTCCGACATCCGTCGCATCGCGAACCTGATGCAGATCTCGTCGCCGTTCGGGCGGGCGATGGAGGCGCTGGACCGCACGGCGATGGTGCGGGCGGTCTATCCGGCGCTGCGCGCCATGGCGGCCGCCGGCCGGCCGCACCGCGACCTCGAGAACGTGGTGGTCGCCACCGCCGAGGGCTACGCATTCCCCACCAACCTGGACAGCGATCAGCCGATCGGCAGCCTGGTACCGCCCAGTCAGGTGGACATCGTGCTCGACGCACTGACCAACAGGCTCACTGATGAAGACCTCGACATCGCACTTCGCGATCAGAACGAACGGAGAAACCCATGACCACTCTCGGCCTCATCGGGCTCGGGCGGATCGGTGCCTTCCACACCGAGACGCTGAGCAACATGCCGGAACTGTCCGGCCTGGTGATCACCGACGAACGCCTGGATGTCGTCAAGGAGGTGGCGGCGAAATACGGTGCCACACCGGTTGACTCGGTGGAGAAGCTGCTGTCCTCGGGCATCGACGGGGTGGTGGTCGCGGCGGCCACACCGGCGCACGCGGAGCTGACCCTGGCCGCCGTCGAGCGCGGCCTGCCCACGTTCTGTGAGAAGCCGATCGCATCAACCGCAGCCGAAAGTGCCCGGGTGGCTGACATCATCGCTCGCTCAGGCGTTCCGGTCCAGGTGGGGTACCAACGCCGGTACGACACGGCGTTCGCGGCCGTCAAGCGCGCCGTCGACGGCGGCTCGCTGGGCGCGTTGCACACGGTGCGCAGCACCACGATGGACCCGGCACCCCCGCCGATGGACTACATCAAGGGCTCCGGCGGCATCTTCCGCGACTGCGCGGTTCATGATTTCGACGTGCTGCGCTGGGTCACCGGACAGGAGGCCGTCGAGGTCTATGCGACGGGCAGCGTGCAGGGCGATCCGTTGTTCACCGAGTACGGCGATGTCGACACCGCTGCCATCGTGGTGCGCTTCGACGGCGGTGCGCTCGGCGTGGTGTCGGCCGCGCGCTACAACGGCCGCGGCTACGACTGCCGGTTGGAGGTACACGGGTTCGACGACACCGTCGTCGCCGGCTGGGATCAGGGCGTTCCGGTGCGCAACGGCGATCCCGCGAATGATTTCCCGAGCGGCCAGCCCCACCACTTCTTCATGGACCGGTTCACCGAGGCGTTCCGCACCGAGCTGAGTGAGTTCGTGAAAGTCGTTGAGGGCGGCCCAGTTCGAGGCGCGACCGTTGCCGATGCGGTCGAGGTCGCGTGGATGGCGGAGGCTGCCACGGAATCCCTGCGCCGGGGTGTCCCGGTGCGCATCGAGGAGGTAAAAAAGTGAAGTTCGCAGGTGCACCGATCTCGTGGGGCGTATGCGAGGTGCCGGGCTGGGGCCATCAGTTGCCGCCGGAACTGGTGCTCGCCGAGATGCGCGACGTCGGCCTGTCAGCCACCGAAACGGGCCCGCAGGGATTCCTGCCGTCGGAGCCCGAAGAGATGACCGCACTGCTGGATTCCTACGGGTTGAGCTGTGTCGGATCGTTCGTGCCGACGGTCCTGCACGACGCCGCGCACGATCCGGCCACCGACATCGCTGGGCCACTGGACGCGTTGGTGGCGGGCCGCGCCGACGTCCTGGTACTCGCCGCAGCGACCGGGTCGGAGGGATACGACTCGCGCCCGACGCTCGACGACGCCCAGTGGTCGACCCTGCTCGGCAACCTGGACCGGCTCTCCGAGATCGCCGCCGAGCGCGGCATTCTCGCCGTGCTGCATCCACACGTCGGCACGATGGTGGAGAATCACACCGAGGTGCAGCGCGTGCTGGACGGCTCGTCGATCCAGCTGTGCCTGGACACCGGGCATCTGCTGATCGGCGGGACGGACCCGGTCCAGTTGGCGCGCGATGTGCCGAGCAGGATCGCCCACGCCCACCTCAAGGATGTCGACGCCGCGATGGCCGCGCGGGTGCAGGCCGGCGAGATGACGTACACCGAAGCCGTTCGGGCGGGGATCTACACACCGCTGGGCAGCGGTGATGTGGACATCGCCGGCCTGGTTACGGCGTTGCGCACCAACGGTTACGACGGCTGGTTCGTCATGGAGCAGGACACCATCCTCGATGGTGAACCCACAGACGAGGGTCCCATCCGCGATGTCCGCGCCAGTGTGGCGTTCCTGCAGGACGTGTGCCGCACGGTAGGAGTGTGAGCGAGCGCCTGCGGATCGGGGTGCTCGGCGCCTCCCGCATCGCCGAGTCCGCGATCGTCGTCCCCGCCCGGGAACTGGGCCACCGACTGGTTGCGGTGGCGGCCCGTGACCCGCAGCGCGCCACCGTGTTCGCCGAGAAGTACGGCGTGGAACGAGTGCTTTCGTCGTATCAGGACGTGGTGAGCGACCCGGAAGTCGACGTCGTCTACAACCCGTTGGCCAACTCGCTGCACGCGCCGTGGAACCTCGCCGCGGTGGCGGCGGGCAAACCGGTGTTGACCGAGAAACCGTTCGCGCGCGACCGCGACGAGGCGCAGCGTGTTGCGGACGCGGCTGATTCCGCCGGCGTGACGGTGATGGAGGGATTTCACTATCTCTTCCATCCCGTCACCCGACGTTGCCTCGAGTTGGCCGACGACGGCACCCTGGGCGAACTCAGGCGCATCGAGGTCCGAATGGGTATGCCCGCACCACAGCCCGACGACCCGCGGTGGTCACTGGAGCTGGCCGGCGGCGCCCTGATGGATCTCGGATGTTACGGACTGCATCTCCTGCGCCGGTTCGGGACGCCGACCATCGTGCGGGCAACGGCCGGGCATCGCGACCCGACCGATGTCGACGTGGATGCCTGGTGCGACGTCGATGTCGAGTTCGACTCCGGCGTGACGGGGTTGTCCACCAACTCGATGGTCGCCGGCGAGCACTTCTTCACCCTGAAGGTGATCGGCACCCGCGGAGATGCCTTCGCGCACAACTTCATCAAACCGGCGGAGGACGACAGGATCACCATCCGCACGGACACCGGAACGACGGTCGAGCACCTCGGTCGACGCGCGAGTTACACCTATCAGCTCGAAGCGTTTGCCGCCCATGTCCTGCACGGCGCACCGCTGCCGCTGAACAATGCCGATGCGGTCGCGAACATGGCCCTCATCGACGATGCCTACCGCGCAGCGGGGATGAGTCCGCGCTAGCTCTTGGCCGGGACACTGGCCAATCGCACGTAGGCCGACGCGGCCTCGGCCCGGTTGGTGGCGTTCAGCTTTCGCAGAACTCGCTTGACATGGGATTTCACTGTGCCCGCGGAGATCACGAGTTCGTCGGCGATTTGTTGGTTCGTGCGGCCGGCAGCCATCAGTCGGAGCACTTCGACCTCGCGGCGCGTGAGAATAGACAGCACGCGGGTCTGGACCTCCGCCAACGACTGAGCGGCCGGACTGCGTTCGACCGGTTCGATCTTGCGTAGATCCAGATCGGCGTCCTGCAGCGCGCGCACGGCTTCATCGGCGAAGTTCAACGCGCGCCGGACCTCGGCGTGCTGACGGCGGGTCCTCTCCAGCAGGACCGTGCGTTCGTAGGCGTAGCCGAATCCTTCTGCGAACGCCCACACCGTGTCCCGGTCGATCTCGTCGACCAGGCGGCCCGAGTAGAGCCGGTCGGCGTGTAGGAACCCGATCACCTTTCCCGTCGGCATCACGGGCGCGGCCACATAGGAGTGCGTCATCGAGAAGTCGACGATGGGACGGTTCACGCGCGGGTCGTTGCGGGCATCACGCACGATCGCGGGGGCATGGCGGCGGATCATCTCCGTCTCGAGCAGCATGTGGTTCAGTGGCGGCGCCACCGACTGCGCGAAGGCCACCATCTTCTCCGCACCGTCACTGTCATCACCGAAGTACGCCGACTCCATCATCATCCGGCCTTCGTGCACGCGGAACAGCACGGCGCGGTCGAAGCCGCACGACTCGACCAGTTCGCGCGGCGCGCGGTCGACGATCGTCGCCACGTCGTCGACGACCCGCAGCTTGCTGAGCGCTTCCTGCACCTGCAGTAGCGCGAACGTGCGCCGGCGGGCACCGTCCTCGATCAGTTCGCGCTCCAGCGAGGCCAGGTCGAGCACCGCCTCGAGCGCGTTGAGCGCGTGCTCGTCGCCCAGTTCCTCGAGCGCATTACGCACCACGGTCGCCTTCGCGTCGACCGCCTCGGCCACCACCGTCCTCGGATCGTCGATCGGGCCGACGTCCGAGCTCTCGAACGTCTCGCGATAACGGCGGGCCGCGTGGGATTCGGTCACTTCACGCGATGCCCAACCGGGGTGATCCCCCTCGGCCAGATCGGCGACGGAGGGGGTCTCGGAGATGCCGTTCACCCCATCGACTGTCCTCCGACCGGCGTGCGGTTGCGGTGGGTTTGGGCGACAAGACCACAATTGGCCTCGTACGGGGGCATGAGTCCTCTCCTACGGGGGATCGTTTTGCCGCCTGTGCTGACAGAGGCTGAAGACCATGTCATCCACCACTGTCTCGGCTCTGGATCTGCTGTCCACCGCGCAGGGCATCGCCAACCCGTACCCGCTGTACGAGCAACTACGGCCGCTGTCACCCGTGGCGGGCTATCGCGACTGGCCGCCGGGAACGGTGCCCGGTGCCGATGAGGCCGTCACGGCGTGGGCGCTCTTCCGATACGACCAGATCTTCGAGGCAGCCCGGGACACCGCGACGTTCTCCTCACGCGATCCGCTCCAGGAGGCCTCGTCGGCGCCGAGCCTGATGCTCGTCAACACCGACCCGCCGAAACACGAGGTGGAGCGGAAGCTGGTGAGCCAGGCGTTCTCGCCGCGACGGGTCAAGCGCCTCGAGGGATGGCTCGGCGAGCTGGTACCCCGGCTACTCGACGATCTGGGTGACGGTGACGTCGAGGTGATGGAGTTCGCCGCCGAGATTCCCACCCGCGCGATGGTGCGTCTGCTCGGACTGCCCGACGGTGACCACGTGCGGTTCAAGCAGTGGGCGAACGCGTTCATGCTCTCGTCGTCGCTGACACCGGAAGAACGCATGGCCAGCAACGAGGAGATGGTGACAACGTTCGCGACCCGGCTTGCCGAGCACACCGCCCAGCTGGCCGAACGCCCGCCGACCGGCGACGTCGACGATGCCCAGGATCTCATTTCGGCGCTGCTGCGCGCGGAGATCGACGGTCAACGGCTCACCCCGGAGGAGATCGTCCGGTTCTGCGTCACGCTGGTGGTCGCCGGCAGCGAGACCACGACGTTCCTGATCGGCAACCTGCTGCACGCGATGGCACGACGACCTGAGATCACCGCGCGGTTGCGCGCCGACCGAACGTTGGTGAACGTGTTCGTCGAGGAAGCGATGCGGGTGGACGGACCGCCACAGCGGCTGTTTCGCATCGCCACCCGCGACGTCGAGGTCGGCGGCAAGATGATCCGCAAGGGCGAGTGGGTGGCGCTGTTCTTCGGTTCCGCCAATCGTGACCCCGAGGTGTTCGCCGACCCCGATGTGCTCGACATCGACCGGCCCAACATCCGCCAGCAGCTGTCGATGGGGCACGGCCTGCACTTCTGCCTCGGCGCCTCCCTGGCGCGCCTGGAAGTCGTGGCCGTGGTCAACGCGGTTCTCGACCGGTATCAGACGATCGCGCTGACCGACGATCCGGGCACCAAGCAGACGGCCAGCCTGCTGACCCACGCGTTCGTCCGTCTCCCCCTGCACCTGTCATGACCGCGTCGGTCACTGAGTCGCGCAATATCGAAGCGACGAAGGCGATTTACGCCGCGGTGCCGGCGGGTGACCTCCCGGCTGCGCTCGATCTGATGGACCCCGACGTGCGCATCACCTACTACGGCGTCGACGCGATCCCCTACGCGGGTGACTATCGCGGCATCGACGAAGCCGTGGCGTTCTTCACAAAGGTGGGTGAAACGATCGCCATCACCGAGATGGAGGCGTGGAAGTTCATCGCACAGGGTGACGACCTGGCGGCCTGGGGCCGCCAGCGGTTCCGCCGACTTGCCACGGGTTTCGAGTGGGAATCGGAGTTCGCACACATCATCACGCTGCGTGACGGTCGCTGGCTTCACTTCCGGGACTTCATGAACTCCGCGCTCACGCTGCAGGCGTTCACCCGTTGAGGATCGCCGGTGATCGGGAGATCTGCATGGCCGCAGGCGTTTGTGTGATGACCGCCGATGTGGTCTTCGACCAGGACGAGGACGGCATCGTGGTGCTCCTCGCCGAGCAGGTGCCGCATCAGAGTGAGAACATCGCCCGCAACGCGGTGAGGATGTGCCCGTCCGGTGCGCTTCAGATACTCGCTGACTGATCAGCTCCCCGGCGGTAGCAGCATCGTCTGCCATGTCTGGTTCCCTGCAGTGCCGGGGACCAGGTCTGCCTGGATGTAGGGCCGACCGTCGGGCCCGATGTACCCACCGGTCGCCGGGTCGTACGCGGCCGCAGGCAGCGCAGGACCCGACCCGGTTCCCGGCGGAAGCTGCGGAACCGGCTGCCCCGACGCCGTCGCGTTCGGATCACCCTTCCAGTTGTACCCGTCGTTGAGCGGCACATAGGTCTCGTCGCTCTCGCACATCGCCGCCGTGGGAGCGCGCTTCCCCGGCCGCGTTGCACACGGGATGTTGTGTGCTCCACGGACATTGAGTGACGAATCCTGCGGTACCCGGCAGTACAGGTCGCCAGCAGGACGTTCGGGCGCATCCTCGAACACCGCCGAACGTTGCTGCTGCGCAGGCAGAAAGCCGGTGGTGCACGGCGGCGGCAGGTTGATGTTCAGGTTGAAGCTGAGGTATTGGCCCCGGTAATCCTGTTTGGTGTCGACGTTGGCCACCAGCCCGGCCTGAGCAGCCGACACGACGGCCGGGAACAGCACGAGAAGCTGTTCGATGTTGTCGTGGTAGGTCACCGCCACCTCCCCCACGCTGACCAGGTTGGCCAGCATGAGGGGCAGCGTCGGCGTGATCCGGTCGACGAGTTGGCGCACCGAATCTGCTGTCGCGCCGCCGTCGTCGATGACCCGGGCTACGGTCTGGTCCTGCTCCTGAAGCTGTGTGGTCACCGTGGCCACCTGCGAGGCCCAGGCCTGGATCGCTTCCGAGGTGCGGGTCTGCGAATCCAGAACGGGCTGCGCCTGGTCGATCAAGGTGATCAGCGGGTCGAGGTGCTCGCGTGCCTCGATGGCGAGATCGGTGGAACTGTCGACGATCCGGGACAGTTCCGAGCCGAGCCCACCGACCGCCGTGTAAGACTCGTCGATGACGACCTTCAGATTGTCCCGCGGTATCGCCCTGAGTCCGGCGTTCGCGTCGGCGAGCAGCGTGTTGACGTTGGGCGGCACCGACGTGTCCGCGAGTGTGATGACGTCGCCGTCGCGCAGTGGCCGGGCATCGCCGTTGCGCGGCAACAGCGCAACGTACTGCTCACCGATCGCCGACTGGCTGTGCACCTCGGCCTGCAGGTCGGACGGAACGTCGATACCGGACTTCAGCGACAGCACGGCCTCCACGCCCACCGGGGTCAAACGCACCGCTTCGACCCGTCCCACCTCGGTACCGCGGTAGGTCACATTGCCGCCGCTGTAGAGACCGCCTGTTTGGGCCAGCTGCATCGTGACCGTGTACCGGCCGACACCGAAGAGCTTGGCGGGCAGCTTCATGAAGTGCAGCGCCATCACGCTCATCGCGACCACAGCGACGATCGTGAACAGCACGAGCTGGATCTGCATTCGCCTGTCGAGTCGCATCTAGGGCCCCTGATCCCAGCGGTAGGCAACGGTCAACGGATTGGCGCGGGTGTAGGGGCTGGGGAACTGCCCGATGGTGCGGCCCCATTGCAGTTCGAGCTCGGTCAGATCGCCTTCCCAGCGAGTTCCGGTGAACATGCCCGCATCGATCCGGCTGAGTGTGAGGTCGGCGATCGCGGTCAGGTTGGCGTAGTCACCGCGCTGCCACTTCTCGATCGTCTCGTTCGGGAACGGAAAGGTCAGGATGTAGGAGAGCGCCCGGGTCATGCTGGGACCGGCGTCGGCCAGTTCCGTCAACACCGGGCCGATGTCCTCGAGTTCCCTAACCAGGTTGTCCTTCGTCTTGTTGACGGTGTCAACGGTCAGCGCGCTGAATGTGCCGAATCGGTCGGCGGTGTCGATGAGATCGTCTCGCTCACCGTTGAGCACGGCCAGCGCGTCGGGAATGGTGTCCAGTGCGTGGTCGAGCACCGGTCGCTGCGCGGCGAACTGCCCGACCAGATCGTCGAGACTCTCGGTGGCGGCGATGATGTCGCCGGTTTGGCCGCTGACGTTGCGCGTGAAGGTCTCCAACTGGCCGACCAGGCTGCGCACGTCCTGCTCCCGGCCGCGGAACGCGGTCGAGAACGCCTCGGTGATGTCCTGCACGTGGCCGAGTCCGCCTCCGTTGAGGACCATCGACAGCGCCGCCAGGGTCTGTTCAGTGCTCGGGAACGCGCCGCCACTCGACAGCGGGATCAGCGACCCGTCACGCAGACGCCCGTGCGGCGCAACACCCGTCGGTGGCGACAACTCGATGTGCAGGGACCCCAGCAGACTGGTCAAACCGATTGTCACCATGGAGTTCTCGGGCAGGACCACATCGCCGTTGAGCCGCATGGTCAACAGTGCGTGCCAGCCCTGGCGCTCGATCCCGGTCACCGTGCCGACGTCCACGTCGGCGACCCGGACCCGAGAATTCGGCTGGATGTTGTTCACGTCGGGAAGCTGCGCCCGAATCACGAACGACCCGGGCCCACCGCCCTGCGTGCCGGGCATCGGCAGCGAGTTCAGACCCTGCCAGCCGGCGCAACCGGCGGACGCCATCACCACAGCGACCGTCACAGACGCAACGACGATGCGACGCCAGCACGCGCGGTTCATGAGCCCTCTCCGTCGGCGGGCACCATCATCCCGTGCAGGCCGGAGTCGGGATCGGTCGCTTCTGCGGGCAGCAGTTCGGCAGGAGCAGCGGGCGGTACAGGATCGGGGCGCATCCAATCCTCGCTGTAGGTGACCTCGTTGGGCCTGGCCTGCGCCCCGACGAGCAGGTTCTCCCCGATCGGCGGCAAGTTGTACTGCCGGTTCTTGACGATGGGTGCCAGATACTGCGCACACAGTTTCGCCGACTGCTCGGCGCCGTGCCGCGACGCCGCCTGGATCGCTCCGCAGATGAAGCTGACGGGGTTCGCGAAGTTGTTCACCGCCAGCGCACCCGTCAGCGATCCGTTGGCCGGCTCGAAGATGTTGTGGAAGTTCGCCACCGTGCCGGGAGCGATGTGCAGTGTCTGCTTGAGATCGTCGAGGCTGTCGACCAACACCGTGCTGATGGACGCCAGCTTGTCGGTCGTGGTGCCGATCGCCTCCCTGTTGTCGTCTGCGAACATCTTGACGTCGCCGATCACCCCGGCCAGATCCTGCACTGTGCGCGCGACCCTCTGCGGATCGTCGGCCACGAGCGACGTCACCGCTGCCATGTTCTGATTGAGCTGTTCGAGGAGGTCGGCACTGTCGTGGAGCGCAGAGACCAGGGTCGACAAATTGCGGAAGGTGACGAAGATGTCGTCGCTGTGATCACCGAGAGTCGTCAGCGCCTGGGACAGCTTGACGACCGTCTCACGGATGTTCGCGCCCTGGCCGCGGAGATTGTCGGCGGCGCTGTTGATGAACGAGCCGAGGGTGCTGACTCCGCCGGGTTCGGTCGGCTCGAGAAGTTTGGTCAAGCGCTGCAACTGAACTCGGACGTCGTCCCATTCGACCGGAACCGCGGTCCGCTCCTGCCCGACGACCGTACCTGTCTGCATGACCGGCCCCTCGGTGTAGGCCGGTGTCAGCTGGATGGCCCGACCTGTCACCAACTGGGGAGACAGGATCACCGCTTTGGCGTCGGCCGGGACGGGGTAGCGGTGATCCACCCAGAAGGTGATCCTGGCACGGGTGGGTTCCGGCTCGATCCTGTCGACACGGCCCACGGGCACCCCGAGGATCCGCACGTCGTCACCGGCGAAGATGCCATTGCTGTTCTCAAAATAGGCTGTCACCCAGGTTCTTTCGACCATGTCTGCGGATCTGGCGGCGACCACCACCCCGGCGGCCAGGGTCAGCACCAACACCGCAGCCAACGCCTTGCGCGCTTGCCGCAGCCTCCCCCTCATCGCTGTCCCACCGGTTCGAGCGCGGGTGGCCCCGGCGGCGGTCCGCCAGGTGGCGGCGCGGGCAGTGGTTCGAGGTACGGGTAACGCCCATCAACCGGGTTGCCGGTGATGGCGTCGGGAAGGTGCAGCCTGGGCTCACCGCCCTGGCCCGTGCGCGGGTAGGGCACCGGCAGTGCCGGCGTACCGGGCTGACCGGTCTGGGGGTCGGTCAGCTGCGACGGCGGTAACACGCTCGGGTCCAGCCCGAGATCGGAGAAGGCGGCGTCGACGAACGGCTGCACGAACTGGCCGGGCAGCAGGTTCGCCACATAGGCCTTGAAAAACGGCCCGGAGGACAGCGACTCCCCCAGCGACATCGCGTATTTGTTGAGCAGTGTGATCGCCTCCTGAAGGCGTTCCTTGCGGTTGTCGACGATGGTCAGCACCCCGTTGAGTTTGTCCAGCGCCGGCCGCAGCTGCTCGCGGTTCTCGGCGATGAACGCCTTGAGCTGTTGTGCCGCAGCGGAAATATTGGTCCAGATGCGGCTGACTGCATCACTTTGGGTGCGCAGCTGCGCAAGCAGCGCGTTGGTGTCGGAGATGAGCCGGGCCACCTGATCGCTGCGGTGCGCCAGGACTCCCGTCGCCTTGGCTGCGTTGTCGAGCAGGCTGCGTAACTCGGTGTCTCGTTTGTTGAGTGTCTGGGCGAATCGCGCAATTCCCTGGACCGCATCGCTGAGCTCCTCAGGGGTGTGGGCGAACGCCTCCGACACCGTCGACAGAGAGTCCGACAGTTGGTCGGTGTCGAGTCCACTGATCGTCTCGGCCAGATCGCCGAGGGCGTCGGGCAATTGGTAGGGCGACACCGTCCGGTTCATCGGGATGGGCCCCTCGAGGCGGCCGCCGCCCTGCGGCACGACGGCGAGCATCTTGGTTCCCAGCAGACTCTTCGTCTTGATGCCGGCGTGCGTCGCCTCACCCATGGCGATGTTCTTGTCGACGGTAAAGCGCACCAGCACCGCGGCACCGTCGAGCTCGATGCCCGACACCCTGCCCGCCGGATAGCCGGAAACCTCGACCGTCGCACCGGTGAAGAGCCCTCCAGCATCGGCAAAGTAGGCGGAGTACGTATTGACCTGGTTGACCACGGGCAGGTTCTGGTACTGCAGCGCTCCCACCACCGCCAGGGAAACGACTGCGGCACCGACGATCCCGATCACCAACGGGTTGCGCTCGGCGAAGGATTTCATCTCGGTGCGCACCGCCCCGAGTCCTGCCCGGCGATCTTCACATACACCGGCTGGCCGCCCTTCCCGTTGACCTTCAACACGAGCTCGCAGAGGTAGAAGCTGAAGAAGTCGCCGTACATGCCCTGGCGCCCGAGCGCCCGATATTTGTCCGGCAAGGTGTTGAACAGTCTGTCGAGATACTCGTGGTCAGCCACGGCGATCGCGGCAGAGCGGTCGGTCTGCTGCACCACAGTGGAGAACGGCCGACGAGACTGGGCCAACAGGTCGGCCAGCGATCCCGCGGCGGCATCGATGTAGGCCACGCTGTGGGAGATGTCGACGCGGCGTTCCGCGAGCCCGTGCACCAGTTCCGACAGCGACACCACCGCGATGTCGAGGCGATCGGTTTGGCTACCCAGCGATCCGAGCACCACGCTGAGGTTGTCCACGACCTGTCCGATCAGATCGTCCCGATCGGCCAGGGTGTTGGTCACTATCGCCGCCTGTTCGAGAAAAGACCCGATCGTGGCACCCTGACCCTCGAGTGCCGAGATCAGCTGGCCGCTCAGAGCATTGACCTGACCGGGGTCCAGCGCCCGGAACAACGGCTTGAAGCCGCCGATCACCGAATCCAGATCGAGAGCGGGGTGCGTTCGTGTCACCGGGATGGTCCCACCGGATGGCAGGGCCGGGAGTCCTCCGGGCCCCTCCTCGAGCGCCAGATACCGGCCGCCGATGACGTTGTCGTATCGGACCGCCGCACGCGTGCCATCGGTGACCATGACCGAATCGTCGGCGGAAAACTCCACGCGGACCGTCGAGTCGGGATTGAACGAGATGTCCTGGATAATGCCCACCTCGACCCCCGCGATCCGTACCAGGTCATCGCCCTTGAGCCCGGAGACGTTCGTGAACTCGGCGAAATAGCTTTTGCCGCTACCGAATCGAAACTGGGCGAAGACTGTGAGCAGCGCAAAGGTGGCCAACGCGCACACTGTCAGAAACACCGACAGGCGCCACGCCGCGCCCTTGAAGTCGTCCTTCACGGTATCTCCTCCTGAACTCGGTGCAGTCGCGTCACGGGGCGGGCGCTGACGGGGTGGGCGCCGGGCCCGGCGCAGGCCCGGGCAGGCACTGCCTGATGCTCGGCGGCTCGGGATTGGCGCGTGTCACCGGTAGGTAATTGGCCCAACACGGATGGCCGATACCAGGATTCGGCCGGATGTCCAATCCCGTACCCCAGCCGGTGTTGGTGATGAGCTGGCGAACCGGGAAGTTCTTGGTGGCGTCGGGCAGCGAACCACACCCGGGTCGGCCCCCCGGTCCGCCCTTCGCGGCTATGACGGGCAGATTCTCCGGGTATTTGTATGCGTCGTTGCCGAAGAGCAGGCCGACATCGAGTTGGATGGACCGGCCGTTGCCCCCGCCCCAGGCGTCGTACCCGCCGTTGTCGAGAAACCACGTCGCCCCTTGCAGGAAGCAGGTGTACACCGGGCTGTACTTGTGGAGCAGGCTGGTCGTCGGTTGCAGCGCCCCGACCAAGCCGACGAGACTGTCCTTGCTGGAACCGAGGAGTTCGGTGCCGGCCCTCGACATACCAATGGTGTTGAGCAGCAGGGCGTCCAGCCCGGCGGCATGATCCACAACGGTCGTGCTGGTCGTGCTTGCTCCATCCAGGATCGTGACGATGTCGGAGGCGACCGCGGCGTAGGTGTCGTTGAAGCTCTTGAAAGACCGCCAGTCCTGACGGATGGTTTCGTTGCGCTCGTTGAGCGCGGTCAGGACCACGTTCAGATCAGTGGTCGCCTGCCCCATCTTCTCGCCGCGGCCGCGTACGCCTTCCGCTACGGCGCTGAGCACCGCGTTGAGTTTCGCCGGATCAACCATCTTCAGGAAATCGGACAGGTTCTCGAAGATCGTGTTGACCTCGGTGCTGATGTTGATGGAGCGCAACACCGCACCGGCGGCAAGTCTTTCCGTGCTCGGGTCGGCCGGGTACACCAGGTCGACAAACTTTGCCCCGAAGGCGGTCGTAGCCTGGATCTGGGCCTGCACATTGGCCGGGATGAACTGGATCTGGTCGGGGTAGATATCCAGTTCCAGGCTGGCCCCGGCGTCCGCGCCACCGATGGCGCGGACCCGACCGACCTCGACACCGCGCAATTTGACCTTCGCTCCGGTCTCCATCACCAACCCGGAGCGCTCTGACGTCAAAGTCACTGGTACGTAGGAGCGGAATGTCCCGTTGTAGATTCCGGTGGTGACGAGGAGGAACGCCGCGATAATCACGAGCAGAATCGCGGTCCACCAAGCGTTGTGGAGGCGGGGCCCTCCCGCACGGGGCTGCACGCTAACCCGCCAGGTTGAAGTTGCCGGACTGGCCGTAGACCGCCAGCGAGATCATCACGATCTCCACTGCGGCAACAACCATCGAGGTACGCACCGCGCGACCGACTGCCTCCCCGACACCTGCCGGTCCGCCGGAGGCGGTGAAACCGTAGTACGTGTGCACCAGCATGATGACCACCGTCATCGCCACACACTGGAAGAAGGACCAGATGAGGTCGGTGGGGCTGAGGAAGGTCCCGAAATAGTGATCGTAGACACCGGCACCTTGTCCGTAGATCACCGTGGTGCCGAATCGGGCTGCGAGGAAAGCCATCATCACCGCGACGCAGTACAGCGGGATCACCACGATCACTCCCGCCAGCACGCGGGTGGCGGCAAGGTAGGTGACGCTGCGGATGCCGATCACCTCGAGTGCGTCGATCTCCTCGTTGATCCGCATGGCACCCAGCTGAGCAGTCGCCGCAGCGCCGATCGTGGCGGACAGCGCCACCGACGTGGTGCCCGGGACGATCAGCCGCACGTTGAAGAAGGCGGAGGCGAATCCGGTGAGCGCCTCGAATCCCACCGACGCCAGCTGGTTGTATCCCTGCACCGCAACAAGAGCGCCTGTCGTCATGGTCAGGAAGCCGACGATCGCCACGGTGCCGCCGACCACGACCAGCGCTCCACTGCCGAGCCCCATTTGAGCGATCAGCCGCAACAACTCGGTGCGGTAATGAACGACCGCGTCCGGAATCGCTGCCACCGTCTCGGCGTAGAAACGCACCTGCCCACCGATGCGGTTCCAGCCCGCGGCGAAGTCGTCAACTGCATGGTGGAGTCGACCGAGTGGCTTGCTCGGGACGCCGGCGCTCATCTGATCACCTCAGGACACCGTGAACTGGATACCGACCGCCGTCACGATGACGTTGATCGCGAACAGCACCATGAAGGTGAACACCACGGTCTCGTTGACGGCGTTGCCGACTCCTGCGGGGCCACCCCCGACATAAACCCCCTTGTAGCAGGCGATCAGGCCTGCAGCCAAGCCGAAAAGGGTTGCCTTGATCAGTGAGACGATCACGTCTCCGGCTCCGGTGAGCAGCGTCAGGCCCGAGATGAACGCTCCTGCAGACACATTCTGGATGTAGACGCAGAAGAAGAACGCGCCGGCGAGCCCGACGATGATCACCGATGCGGACAATGCGAGAGCAACGGTGGTGGCCGCGAGGACGCGCGGCACCACCAACGCCTGCACCGGATTGATGCCCATCACTCTCAGCGCGTCGAGTTCGTCACGGATGGTGCGGGCGCCCAGGTCTGCGCACATCGCGGTGGCGCCGGCCCCGGAAACCACCAGCACCGTGACGATCGGTCCGATCTGATTGACGGTGCCGATTGCGGCGCCGGTTCCCGAAAAGTCGGACGCACCAAACTCATTGAGCAGGATGTTGAAGGTGAATACCAGCAGCACTGAATAGGGCATGGTCAGCATCAGCGCGGGGAGTACGGAGACTCGCGCGACGAACCACGTCTGGATGACGTACTCGCGCCACGCGAATGGCCGTTGGAACATCAGCACGAAGGTATCCAGCGACATCGCGAAGAAACCGCCGAGTGCCCGGAAGGGTTTTGCTGCCGTCAGCACACGAACGCCCCGATCGCGTCGGCGCGGGGGCCGCAACGCTGCGCACACCTGGCGTGGGACGGCATGATGTGAACGCTATCGATCGACCGCATCCCTAGCTGCTTCCAGAAAGGGGTATATGCGTCTCCCGTACGAGGCACAGCGAACCTATCGGTGCACTTCAGGCACCATCTGCTGCGTTCTCGGGTGGTGAAGCTCCGCGGCTAGGGGCTACCCGCGGCGGATGCTGACCCGGCGCTCGTGCCAGCGCAGCCGCAACAACAGCAGGCCGCGGTGGGCGCGCCACCCCGCCGACAGCGGGTCACGCCAGGCGGGCATGACCGCGTGTGATTCGAGATCACTGTCCATGACCACCATTGTGCAGCGAAGATCGGCGATCGGCCCGTCGACGTGAACAGCGACACCATGTCGAGACCGTGAACGTTGCGTGAGCGAGATGTCGCCTAGTGCTTGACGTACCGGTCAACCAGGGAGGTCAGCGTCGATTCGATGCCCTTGGCGTTCTGCTTCTGCATCCCCAGCAGCTCGATCATGAACGGCAGCTTCGCCGTCGAGTAGTCGAATGTCTCGGTCACCTTCGTCGTGCCCGGGCTGACCTCGGCCAACTCCCAGCGCCAGCGGTGTCCGAGGGGGTGCTGCCACTCCACGACCCGATTCTCCTCGATCGTCGTGGCGGTCGAGGTGATCTTGTACGGCAACCCGTACTGCGTCATCCCCACCGTGAACTTGTCGCCCTCGCTGAGCCGATGCGGACCCTTGACCTCGATGTCCCGCACGGTGCCCGATCCGTCGATGTCGGAATGGCGGTGCGGATCGACGACCATCGCGAAGATCTCTGCGACCGGCGCCCCCACCTGCACGCTGCGGCTGACGGTGCGCGGGCCGGCATCTTCTGTCTTCAGAGTTGACGTAGTCATGGCGGGGCTATACCCGAGGACCCCGCCGACCAATCGGTCGACGGGGTCCTCGGGCGCGCTTGTCAGTTCTTCGCGGATCGCAACTCGTGCGACAGCGCCTCGAGCTCGTCGCCTCCGGCCATCTGCTGTGTCAGATGCTCCAAGGTGATCTCGTCATATGTGCAGTCCAGCTTCTGCCGGCCACGATTGAGCAGGACGAAGTGATCACCCACCATGTGCGCATGGTGTGGGTTGTGCGTGATGAACACCACGCCGAAGCCAGCTTCCTTGGCCGCAGTGATGTACTTCAGCACCACACCGGACTGCTTGACACCCAGCGCGGCAGTCGGCTCGTCGAGGATCAGCACCCGCGCCCCGAAGAACACTGCGCGCGCGATCGCCACACACTGCTTCTGGCCGCCTGACAACGAGCCGATGGGCACATCGACGTCGGGCAGTTCGATGCCCATCTTCGCCAGCTCGGTCAGGGTGGTGGCGCGCATCGCATTGGCATCAAGGGAGAACGGGAACGACTTCTTCCGCAGTTCCTGGCCGAGGAAGAAGTTCCGCCACACCGGCATCAGCGGCACGACCGCCAGGTTCTGGTACACCGTCGCGATGCCCTTGTCGAGCGCATCGGCCGGCGAACCGAAGGTGGTCGCCTCGCCGTCGACGAGCAACTCCCCCTCGGTCTGCTGGTGCAACCCCGAGATGATCTTGATCAGCGTCGACTTCCCCGCTCCGTTGTCACCGAGGATGCCCGTCACCTCACCGGCGTGCACCCGAAGGCAGATGTCCTTGAGCGCGGTGATGTTGCCGTAGGACTTGCCGACGTTCTTCAGCTCGACCAACGGCACCTTGCCGCCCGAAGGTGCGTCGCTGCTTGGCCTTTCGACTGTTGCGGTCATCGGGTCACCTCTTCGCTGCATAGTTACGGAAGGCACTGTTGGCGATCACCGCGAACAGCAGCATCGCGCCCAGGAAGAACTTGAACCAGTCCGGGTCCCAACCCGCGTAGACGATGCCCTGGTTTGTCATACCGAAGATGAATGCACCGATGGCGGCGCCGATCGCAGTGCCGTAGCCACCCGTCAGAAGGCATCCGCCGATGACCGCGGCGATGATGTAGAAGAACTCGTTGCCGATGCCCTGGCCGGACTGCACGGTGTTGAACGAGAACAGCAGGTGCATGCCGACGAACCAGGCGCAGAACCCGACGAACATGAACAGCCCGATCTTGACCGCGGTGACCGGAACACCCACGGCGCGAGCGCTTTCCGCGTCCCCGCCGACTGCGAAGATCCAGTTGCCGATCTTGGTCTTGAACAGCACCCACGTCGCCACCGCGGTGAAGATCAGCCACCACACCACGGTGATGCGGATGCTGACGCCGAACACCGTGAACGACGAGGCGAACACCGCTTGCGCGGAATCCCAGCCCTGCATGTCGCTGACACTCTGGGTGGCCACCTGGCCGGCAACAAGTTTCGTGACGGCGAGGTTGATGCCTGCCAACATGAAAAACGTGCTCAGCGTGATCAGGAAGCTGGGGATCTTGGTCTTCATCACCAGGAAGCCGTTGAAGAAGCCGACTGCCAGCGCCAGGATGAGTGCCAGTGCCGCACCGACCCACAGGTTGAGGTGCAGGTTGTAGGCGAGCATCGACGCGGCCAGCGAGCTGAACGTCACCGCCACACCGGTCGACAGGTCGAACTCGCCGCCGATCATCAGCACCGCGACACCGCAGGCCATGATGCCGATGGTGGAACTGGCGTAGAGCACGGTGGCCAGTGAGCCGGCCTCGCGGAACGGTTCCGCGACCACGAGGAACAGCACGAAGATGCCGATCGCACCTATCGCGGCGCCTACTTCGGGCCGGATCAGGAGGCGTTGCAGCCGGTTTCGCTCTTTGACACGTTCGTCGCGGACCACCTTGTGGGCGGCGACGTCCGTTTCTGATTGGGTAGTCATGATTCTCTCTCCCGGGCCGCTATCGAGTTCCGCCCCTGGCCAGTTCGGCCACGGCGTCGATGTTGGATGAGTCGATGAAGGACGGTCCGGTGAGTGTCGGCTCACCGCCGCCGATCAGGTTCTTGTTGCTCAGGTACAGCCACAGCGCATCGATGGCGAGGTAACCCTGGAGGTAGGGCTGCTGATCGACCGCCCACTCGACATCGCCGCTCTCGATCGCGTCGACCAGTGCGGCGTTGGTGTCGAAGGTGACGATCGTGGCGTCGCTACCGGCATTGCTCTTCGACTGAACGGCGGTCAGTGCGATCGGCGCGCCCAACGCGACAACATGGCTGACCTCGGGGTCCTGCTGCAGCTTCGCGGTCATCGTGGACTCCACCGACGGCATGTCTCGGCTGTTGACGTTCAGAATTTCGGTCTGCCCCTGAAATCCTTCCGTGACTCCTGCGCAGCGAGATTCGAGTGCGACCTGGCCCTGCTCCTGGATCACACAGAGCACCTTCTGAGCGCCGTCGGCGGTGAGCCTCTCCCCGGCAGCGATTCCGGCGAGCCTCTCGTCCTGCCCGAAGTAACCCTGCACACCCATCTGCTTGAAGTTGTCGAAACCGGAGTTGAACGCCACAACCGGAATGTCGGCCGCCTGCGCCGCTGCGACCGCGGGCGCCATCGCGTCAGGCTTGGCGAGCGTGACGGCAATACCGTCAACGCCGCTGTCCACCGCGCTCTGCACCAGGTTCGCCTGGTTGGGGGCCTCCGGGTCGTTGGAATACCGCAGCTCGATGTTGTCCTTCTGCGCCGCGGCCTCTGCGCCTTTGCGGATCAGATCCCAGAACGAGTCACCGGGTACTTCATGGGTGATCATCGCGATGGTCATTCGGGGGGTGTCGACGGTGCCGCCACCAGAGCCCTCTCCGGACCCCTCGGGTGCTCCTCCTGTCGACGAGCACGACACAATCCCCAACGCCAGCACGCCTGCCCCGGCGAACGCCGCGAGTCGCTTGAACGTCATTGCTTCTCCTTGTCTTCGAGACCGCCGCGACGCCCTCATCGACCCCCGCGGGCCTGTGCCGGGCGACACGCCTCCTAAGTGATGTAATACGGCTCACACCTGAAAGTCAAGACTTTGTCCTGACATTAGGACTGCAAGTCATATGTGCTTCGGATTTGTGCTGTTCAGAGACGCGGGATGGTCGAGCCACGCACCACGAGGGCCGGTTCGCACACGACGTCGACGGCATCCGCCGCCTCGACAGTGCCCTCCAGGCGCTCCATCAGCCTCGCCACCGCCGCGCGGGCCAGAGCGACACAGTCCTGACGGATCGTCGTGAGGCTGATGTGGGTCAGCCCCGCCAGCGGGCTGTCGTCGAAGCCCATGACCGAGACCTGTTGCGGTACAGACACACCCGATCGAATCAAGACGTCCATCACGCCGAGCGCGCAGCGGTCGTTGAAGGCGAAGACCGCGTCCGGAAGCTCGTCGGCCGCGAGCAGGGACGATGCCGCGTCGGCCCCGTCCCGTTCCGTCAGGCCGCCCGTCGCGACCAGTTCGGGTAGGCCCGCGGCCCGGACCGCCCGCCGGTAGCCGCGCAACCTCTCGGCGGCACCGGGCGCCCGACCCCCGTCCAGGTAGACGATCCGGCGGTGCCCCAGGCCCACCAGATGGTCCACACCCAGGACAGCACCGGCCACGTCGTCACTGCGCACAGCATCAACACCGCGCGTTCGACGCGCCACCACCACCACCGGGATCCGCGATGCCAGCTCGGAGAGTCGGCGCGTCGAGATCTGCGGACCGATCAGCACCAGACCTTCGCATCGATCGTCGACCAGCGTCCGGACGGCACGGGCTTCGTCGTGATGCGGCGTGACGGCGCTGAGCACAACGTCGTATCCGAGCGCTTCGGTGGCGACGTAGAGGCTGTCGACGACATCGGCGTGGAATTCCTGCCCCGCGGCGAATGTCACTCCGACGAGCTTCGAGCGATGCCGACGCAACCGCTGGGCATGCGGGTCCGGCCGGTAACCGATCTCGTCGGCCACCTGTTTCACGCGCTCGCGGGTGAGATCACTCGCGCCGACCGCGTCGCGCATCACGATCGACACCAATGCCCTTGAACACCCGGCGCGTTGGGCCACGTCCTCGAGCGTCGGTCTGCGCGTCACTCATCCAGCCTAGATCGTTCTAGCCCTGGCATTGACTATTTTGCGGACCGGCGCTTACCGTCACTAGAACGTTCTAGTTGAAGTGGGAGAACCAAGATGAGCAGCTTCCAGCTCGCCGTGTCGTCGGAGATGGTGTTCACCGACCTGCCGATCCTCGACCGCGTCCGGCGGATCGACGAACTCGGTTTCGCCGTCGAGATCTGGAGTTGGCACGACAAGGACCTGAAGGCGCTGGCCGCCACCGGTGCTACGTTCACGTCGATGACCGGTTACCTGCACGGCGATCTCATCGACCCCGCGAGCGCCGATGAGGTGGTCCGCACTGCCGAACTGAGCATCAAGGCCGCCGAGACGCTGGGGGTGACGCGGCTGAACCTGCACACCGCCGAACTCGTCGAAGGCCAGGCCGCCCGCCCGCGTCAGCGGGCCACCGGTCAGATGTGGCTGACGGCGGCCCACGCGCTCGAACGCATCGGCGAGCTGGGCGCGGCCGCCGGCGTGACCTTCTGCGTGGAGAACCTCAACACCATCGTCGACCATCCCGGCGTGCCGCTGGCCCGCGCCAAGGACACCCTCGCCCTCGTCGAGGGCGTCGGTCACCCGAACGTGAAGATGATGCTCGACCTCTACCACGCCCAGATCGGCGAGGGAAACCTGATCGGGTTGGTGCGCCGCTGCGGGGACGCCATCGGCGAGATCCAGGTGGCAGACGTGCCGGGACGCTGCGAACCGGGCACCGGCGAGATCAACTACGCCGCGATCGCCGCGGCGCTGCGCGCCATGGGGTACACGGGCACCGTCGGGCTGGAGGCGTGGGCGTCAGGCGACAGCGAGGCCGCACTGGCCGCCTTCCGGCACGCCTTCACCTGAGCTCCGCCGAAACTGTATTCCGCGCGCCACTATTGGTGAAAAGACCACGTGGAATACAGTTTCGGCGTCGGCGGGGGCCCGCAGGCTCAGCGGTCGACGAGCGTGGTGTCGAAGTAGTAGCGCGCCGCCCGGTAGCAGTGATTGCCGAACTCGACCGCGGCTCCGGAGTCGTCGAACGCGGTGCGCGTCATCGTCAGCAGCGGTGCATTGAGTTTCTCGTCGAGAAGCTGCGCCTCGGCACGAGTGGCACCTCGGGCACCGATCCGCTGGCGTGCCAACCGGATGTGCACGCCACGGGCCCGCATCGACTGATACAGCCCGTTGCTCTCCAGTTCGTCCGGATCGGGCGCGATCTCGACCGGCAGATGATTGACCATCACCGCCAACGGCTCGCCGTTGGCGCTGCGCAGACGCCGGATGCAGGCGACCTCGCGACCTTCACCCAGGTTCAGCTCGCGCGCCACCTCCTCGTCGGGCGGACCCACCCGGTACTCGAGCAATCGGGTGGTGGGCTCCTGGCCGGCTCGTGCCAGATCCTCGAAAAGGCTTGTCAGTTCCACCCGCCGGTGCACCGGATTCTGGACGACCTGCGTGCCGACGCCGCGCTTGCGCACCAGCATGCCCTTGTCCACGAGCTCCTGGATCGCGCGTCGCGTTGTCGGGCGTGACAGTGCCAGTCGCTTGGCAAGGGCAAGCTCGTTTTCGAATCGATCGCCCGGGGAGAGTTCGCCATCACGGATAGCGGTCTCGATCGCCTGGGCGAGCTGATAGTAGAGGGGAACAGGGCTTGACCTGTCGAGCTCCACTGTCAGGGGCACGTCGGGCTCCGATCTCGGGTAATCCGGCCAAGGGTAGCTGCATACTAACAGTCCATGATTGCAAGTAAGAATGTCAGGACAAACTATTGACACAGCACCGTGATGCGGGGCACAGTCGTATCCAGCCACCCACCTACTCGTCGGAGTGACTTTGATGACCAATCAGCCATTTGACGTTCTCGCCATCGGGCGATCCGGCGTCGACGTATATCCACTCCAGGTCGGTGTCGGCCTGGAGGACGTCGAGACGTTCGGAAAGTTCCTGGGCGGAAGCGCCGCCAACGTCGCGGTCGCCGCCTCGCGGCTCGGCAATCGTGCGGCCCTGATCTCCGGGGTCGGCGACGATCCGTTCGGTCGGTTCGTCCGCGCGGAACTCGCGCGTCTCGGTGTCGACAACCGTTACGTGGCCACCCACGGCGAGTTCCCGACGCCGGTGACGTTCTGCGAGATCTTCCCGCCGGACGACTTTCCGCTCTACTTCTACCGCAAGCCGAGCGCTCCGGACCTTCAGATCGATTCGCAGGACATCGACGCCGACGCGGTCAGCTCGGCACGGCTGTTCTGGGCGACGGTCACCGGGCTGTCCGAAGAGCCAAGTCGCAGCGCGCATTTCGAGGCCTGGGCGGCCCGCTCCGGGGATAGCGGACGCCGTGCGCCGCTCACCGTGCTCGACCTCGACTACCGACCGATGTTCTGGGCTTCGGCGGCGGACGCCACCGAGCAGGTTCAGCGCGCGCTGGCTCACGTCACCGTCGCCGTCGGCAACCGCGAAGAGTGCGAGATCGCGGTCGGCGAGTCCAATCCCCACAGGGCGGCCGACGCCCTACTCGACCTGGGCGTCGAGTTGGCCATCGTCAAACAGGGGCCTCGCGGCGTGCTGGGAAAGAGCCGTCACTCCTCGGTCACCGTGGCACCCAACGAGGTTGACGTCGTCAACGGTCTCGGCGCCGGCGATTCCTTCGGCGGGAGCCTGTGCCACGGCCTGCTCAACGGATGGCCGCTGGAGAAAACCCTGCGTTATGCCAACGCCGCCGGTGCCATCGTCGCCGGCCGACTGGAGTGCTCGACCGCCATGCCCACCGCCGCGGAAGTGGCCGAGTTGGCTGAGCAGACCGCAGTAGGAGCCGTCAATGTCTGATTCACCAGTGTGCGTCGATTACCCGGCCGTCACCGAGATCCGAGCCACGGACCCCGCGGCGGTAGCCCGCGCCTGGCAGCAGCGGTCGACCCGACCGACGTTGCGCGACAACGGAAAACTGATGATCGTCGCCGCCGATCACCCGGCCCGCGGCGCCCTGGCAGTCGGCGCGCGCCCCACCGCGATGAACAGCCGCACCGATCTGCTGGATCGGTTGCGCGCAGCGCTCGCCGATCCGGGCGTCGACGGCGTGCTGGCCACCGCTGACATCCTCGACGACCTCGTGCTCCTGGGCGCGCTCGACGACAAGGTGGTGTTCTCCTCGTTCAATCGGGGCGGACTCGCGGGTTCGTCGTTCGAACTCGACGACCGGATGACCGGCGCCACCGCGGCGTCGACGGCGGCCGCGAAGATGAACGGCGGAAAGATGCTGTGCCGTATCGATCTCGAAGATCAGGGCACGGTGGCCACGCTGGCGTCGTGCGCGC
The DNA here is from genome assembly GCF_039729195.1 of Mycobacterium sp. DL. Classification (NCBI taxonomy): domain Bacteria; kingdom Bacillati; phylum Actinomycetota; class Actinomycetes; order Mycobacteriales; family Mycobacteriaceae; genus Mycobacterium; species Mycobacterium sp. DL. The sequence continues at coordinate 5,644,842 of NZ_CP155796.1, read as the reverse complement.
AGGCGGTCGACGAACTCGCCGCGCACGGCCTGATCGCCATGCTGGAACCGTTCATGTCCTCTCGGGTCAACGGCAAGGTCTGTAACGACCTGAGCCCCGACGCGGTGATCAAGTCCGTGCACATCAGCCAGGGCCTGGGCGCCACGTCGGCCTACACCTGGATGAAGCTCCCGGTCGTCGACGAAATGGACCGGGTGATGGATTCCACCACCATGCCGACCCTGCTGCTCGGCGGAGATCCGACCGATCCCGACGAGGCGTTCGCGAGCTGGGAGAAAGCGCTGGCGCTTCCGTCGGTGCGCGGCCTGATCGTGGGCCGCACGCTGCTCTACCCCGCCGACGACGATGTGAGCACTGCGGTCGCCACCGCGGTGGCGCTGGTGCGGTGATCATGCACAGCAAGCTGTACATCCCCGCCAACAGTGGTTCCGCACCGTTCGCCGTCGCCATCACCCCCGAGGACGCCGGATGGTCGGAATCCTCCCTGCATGTCGTCGACCTCGGCGAGGGGCACGAGGTGTCGCTGCAGACCGGCGACACCGAGGTGATGATCCTGCCTCTGGCCGGTGCGGGCACGGTGCACTGTGGCGGCGAGTCCTTCGAATTGTCCCCGCGCGCTTCGGTTTTTGACGGTCCCGCCGACATGGTGTATCTCGGCATCGACCAGGCGTACAGCCTTCAGGGCCGTGGGCGGATCGCCATCTGCGGTGCACGTGCGACGAGTTCGTACCCCAACCGCCGGGTCGCCGCGGCCGACGTTGCCGTTGAGCTCCGTGGCGCGGGCAACTGCAGTCGCCAGGTACACAACTTCGGAACCGCCACCACGTTCGAGGCCGACTCGTTGATCGCCTGCGAGGTGATCACCCCGGGCGGGAACTGGTCCAGTTACCCCGCCCACAAGCATGACGAGAACACCGAGGTCGAGACCCAACTCGAAGAGATCTACTACTTCGAGGTCGACGACAGCCCGGCCGGCACAACGGGATTCGGATATCACCGGGTGTACGGCACCCCGGAGCGTCCGATCGAGGTGCTCGAGGAGGTCCGCACCGGCGACGTCGTGCTGGTGCCGCACGGCTACCACGGTCCGTCCATCGCCGCTCCCGGCCACCACATGTACTACCTGAACGTGATGGCCGGTTCAGGTCCCGACCGCGCATGGCTCATCTGTGACGATCCCAACCACACCTGGTTGCGTGGCAGTTGGGAGCACCAGGAGATCGACCCCCGCCTCCCGTTCACTGCGTTTTCCGAGACCTCCTCCGCATCCAAAGGAGAATGACCCGTGGTTTCCACCGCGCCGAAGTCGACCGACAAGCTCGCCGACACCGAACCGACCGTCCAGCTCACGGTGGCTCAAGCCACGGTGCGGTTCCTAGCCAATCAGTACGTCGAACGTGACGGCGAACGCCACAAGTTCTTCGCCGGGTGCCTGGGCATCTTCGGCCACGGCAACGTCGCGGGCATCGGCCAGGCGCTGCTGCAGGACGAGATCGAGGCAGCCGAGGCGGGGCAGGAACCCGGCCTGAAGTATGTGCTGGGCCGCAACGAGCAGGCCATGGTGCACACCGCGGTGGCCTACGCCCGGCAGCAGGATCGCCTGCAAGCCTGGGCGGTCACAGCAAGCGTCGGTCCCGGTTCGACCAACATGCTCACCGGCGCGGCACTGGCCACCATCAACCGGCTGCCGGTATTGCTGTTGGCCTCAGACACTTTCGCCACTCGTGTGAGCTCGCCGGTGCTGCAGGAGCTGGAACTGCCGTCCAGCGGCGATGTCACCGTCAACGATGCCTTCAAGCCGCTGTCTCGGTACTTCGACCGGGTGTGGCGTCCCGAGCAGTTGCCGGCCGCACTGCTCGGTGCGATGCGGGTGCTGACCGACCCCGCCGAGACCGGTGCGGCGACGATCTCGCTGCCCCAGGACGTCCAGGCCGAGGCGTTCGACTGGCCACAGTCGATGTTCGCCGAACGGACGTGGCACATCGCCCGGCCGATGCCCGAGCGCTCGGTGATCGCCCGCGCCGCCGAGGTGATCCGCGCGGCCACCAAACCGTTGATCGTCGCCGGTGGCGGCGTCATCTACTCCGGCGCCGACACCACGCTGGCCGAGTTCGCCAGTCAGACCGGCATTCCGGTGTGTGAGAGCCAGGCCGGCAAAGGATCGCTGCTGCACGAGCATCCACAGAGTGTCGGTGCTGTCGGCTCCACGGGCACCACGGCCGCCAACGCGCTGGCCGGCGACGCCGACGTGATCATCGGTATCGGCACCCGGTACAGCGATTTCACCTCAGCCTCGCGCACCGCGTTCAACAACCCCGACGTCCGGTTCGTCAACATCAACGTGGCGTCCCTGGATTCGGTCAAACAAGGTGGCATCAGCGTTGTCGCCGACGCGCGCGAAGCACTCGAGGCGTTGAGCGTCGTCGTGGGTGACTACACCGTCAGCGACGACTATCGCGCTCGCACAGCTGAACTGATGAGCGACTGGAACAGCACAGTGTCAGAGGTGTATCGCACCGACGACGGCGCCGCACTGAATCAGAATCAGGTGATCGGCCTCGTCAACACCCTCTCCGATCCTCGTGACGTCGTGGTGTGCGCGGCCGGGTCCATGCCCGGCGACCTGCACAAGCTGTGGCGCCTGCGCGACCGCAAGGGCTATCACGTCGAGTACGGCTACTCCTGCATGGGCTACGAAATCGCCGGCGGCATCGGCGTGCGGATGGCTGCCCCGGACCGGGACGTGTTCATCATGGTCGGCGACGGTTCCTACCTGATGATGGCCACCGAACTGGTGACCGCCGTGCAGGAGGGCGTCAAGGTCATCCCGGTGCTGGTGCAGAATCACGGCTTCGCCTCCATCGGCGGCCTGTCAGAGTCGTTGGGATCGCAGCGATTCGGCACGGCCTACCGGTACCGCGGCGAAGACGGGCGCCTCGACGGCAACACGCTTCCGGTGGATCTGGCGGCCAACGCCGCGAGTCTGGGCGCCGACGTGATCCGGGTGACGACGGCGGCGGAATTCTCGGATGCGGTGAAGGTCGCCAAGGCCGGCGAACGCACCACCGTGATCTATGTCGAGACCGACCCGTTGATCTTCGCCCCCGACAGCCAGTCCTGGTGGGACGTCCCGGTCAGCCAGGTGTCGACGCTGGCCTCGACACAGACCGCCTATGAACGCTATTCGGATTGGAAGAAAGTGCAACGGCCACTGATCAATCCGTCCGATCGCTGAGGCCCGCGATGTCTGACAGCAATGAGTTGCGGGTCGCCGTTCTCGGTGTCGGCGTGATGGGCGCCGATCACGTCACCCGCATCACGTCGCGGATCTCGGGGGCCCGGGTCACCGTCGTCAACGACTACGTCACCGAGAAAGCCGAGCAGATCGCGTCGCAGATCGACGGCTGCCGCGCAATCGTTGATCCGCTCGACGCGATCGCCGACGCCGATGTCGACGCGGTGGTGCTGGCCACGCCGGGAAGCACTCACGAAAAGCAACTGCTCGCCTGCCTCGAACACGGCAAGCCCGTCATGTGCGAAAAGCCGCTGACCACCGACGTCGCCACCTCGCTGGACATCGTCCGGCGGGAAGCCGCGCTGGATCGTCCGCTGATCCAGGTCGGCTTCATGCGTCGCTTCGACGACGAATACATGCGCCTGAAGGCACTGCTGGACGGCGGTGAGCTGGGCCGTCCGCTGGTGATGCACTGCGTGCACCGCAACGCCGGTGTGCCGTCGTACTTCGACAGCTCGTTGATCGTCAAGGACTCCCTCGTCCATGAGGTCGACGTGACGCGGTTCCTGTTCGACGAGGAGATCGCGAGCGTCCAGATCGTTACACCGCTATCGAATCCCGCAGCGCCGGAAGGCGTCATCGATCCTCAGATCGCCATCCTGAGGACCGTCTCGGGAAAGCACGTCGACGTCGAACTCTTCGTCACCACGGGCGTGGCTTACGAAGTTCGCACCGAAGTGGTCGGCGAGCTCGGGAGCGCGATGATCGGCCTCGACGTCAGCCTGATCCGCAAGTCCGCCCCGGGAACGTGGGGTGGCCACATCACCCCGGGTTTCCGTGAGCGTTTCGGCCGCGCCTACGACACCGAGATCCAACGCTGGGTGGACGCCGTCCGGGCGGGCATCAACATCGACGGCCCCTCCGCCTGGGACGGCTATGCGGCAGCGGCGGTGTGTGCTGCCGGCGTCGAATCGCTCCACACCGGCCTGCCCGTCGACGTGCAGCTCGCTGAACGCCCCTAGACCATCACAAGAAGAAACGAGAATCCGATGACCAACACCATTTCTCATTGGGTGAACAACAAAGAGTTCGCGGGAACGAGCAGCGCGACTGCTCCGGTGACGAACCCGGCGACCGGTGAGACCACCGGGCAGGTGGCGTTGGCCACCGTCGCCGACGCGCAGACGGTGATCGACGCCGCCGCGGCGGCGTTCCCCGCCTGGCGCGACACCAGCCTGGCCAAACGCACCCAGGTGCTGTTCAAGTTCCGCGAGCTGCTCAACGAACGCAAAGGCGAACTCGCCGAGATCATCACCGCCGAACACGGCAAAGTCGTCTCCGACGCCCTCGGCGAAGTCTCCCGCGGCCAGGAAGTCGTCGAATTCGCCTGCGGCATCCCCCACCTCTTGAAAGGCGGCTTCACCGAGAACGCCTCCACCAAAGTCGACGTCTACTCGATCCGCCAACCGCTCGGCGTCGTCGGCGTCATCTCCCCGTTCAACTTCCCCGCCATGGTGCCCATGTGGTTCTTCCCCATCGCGATCGCCACCGGCAACACCGTCGTCCTCAAACCCTCGGAAAAAGACCCCACCGCCTCGCTGTGGATCGCCAAACTGTGGGCCGAAGCCGGCCTGCCCGCAGGCGTCTTCAACGTCCTGCAGGGCGACAAAACCGCCGTCGACGAACTGCTGACCAACCCCAAGGTCAAGTCGGTCAGCTTCGTCGGGTCCACCCCGATCGCCCAGTACGTCTACGCCACCGGCACCGCCGCCGGGAAACGCGTCCAAGCCCTCGGCGGCGCCAAGAACCACGCCGTGATCCTGCCCGACGCCGACCTGGACCTGGCCGCCGACGCCATGGTCAACGCCGGCTTCGGCTCCGCCGGTGAACGCTGCATGGCCATCTCGGCCTGCGTCGCGGTCGGCCCCATCGCCGATGACCTCGTCGCCAAGATCGCCGAGCGCACCACACCGCTGAAGATCGGCGACGGCACCCAAGACTCCGACATGGGACCGCTGGTGACCAAGGCCCACCGCGACAAGGTCGCCTCCTACATCGACGCCGGCGAGAACGACGGCGCCAAGATCGTCGTCGACGGCCGCACCGTCATACCCAACGGCGGCGCTGAGGGTTTCTGGCTCGGCCCCACCCTGATCGACCAGGTGACCCCCGAGATGAGCGTCTACACCGACGAAATCTTCGGCCCCGTCCTGTCGGTCGTGCGCGTCGAGACCTACGACGAAGCCCTGGACCTGATCAACGCCAACCCCTACGGCAACGGCACCGCGATCTTCACCAACGACGGCGGCGCCGCCCGACGATTCCAGAACGAAGTCCAGGTCGGCATGATCGGCATCAACGTCCCCATCCCCGTGCCGATGGCCTACTACAGCTTCGGCGGCTGGAAGGCCTCGCTGTTCGGCGACAGCCACGCCCACGGCATGGACGGCGTCCAGTTCTTCACCCGCCAAAAAGCCATCACCAGCCGCTGGCTCGACCCCAGCCACGGCGGCATCAACCTCGGATTCCCCCAAAACGCCTAGCCGGCGCACAGAGAAAGGGACGCATGTCTGGTCTCGTCGCCACGGCATGGACCAGCGCCGGCGACACATCTCCGATGCACACGCCTCCGGTGAGTTCGGTACCCATCACCGAACGGGTCGCGGCGGTGGCGGACGCGGGCTACTGCGGCATGGGCCTTATGGCCGATGACCTCGCCGTCATCCGGGACTCCATCGGCTTTGAAGGTCTGCGCGATCTGCTGTCCGATCACGGACTGATCCACGTCGAGATCGAGCTGATCGAACGCTGGTGGATTCCGAGAGGCGACGCCGGTAACAGCTATGCCGTCCGTGACCTGTTGTTCGACGCCGCCGACGTCCTCGAGCCCGCGTTCATCAAGATCGGCTCGGAGAACGGCCCCCGCACACCGCACCCGGAGACCCTGGTGGCGCCGTTGTGTGAGCTCGCCGATCAGGCCGTCGCCCACGGCACGCGGATCGCGATCGAGACCATGCCCTTCTCGATCATCGCCACCGTTCCCATGGGAGCCGAAATCGTGGCTGCTGCCGGGCATTCCGCGGTCGGTCTACTGGTCGATGCGTGGCATGTCTTCCGCGCCGGCACCTCGCTGTCCGAGCTCGAGGCCGTCCTGCAGCCATGGATGGTCTTCGGTGTGGAGCTCGATGACGCCGCACCCGAGGTCGTCGGCACACTGTTCGAGGACACGGTGCAACGCAGATTGCTGTGCGGTGACGGCTCCTTCGACCTCGGCGGATTGGTCGAGGTGTTGCGCGACAAGGACTTCGACGGACCGTGGGGTGTGGAGATCCTGTCGGAATCCTTCCGCAGGCTGCCGGTGGCCGAGGCACTGCAGCTTGCCGCCGATACCGCACGGAAGGTTCTCTAGCAGCAGGCCTTCGTCCGCGCTCAGGACTCGGCTTCAGTCCCCCGAGGGTGTCCGGCGTCGGCCGGAGCCCGGCAGTCGATCGACGAATCGGCCGAGTCGGACGACCGTGTTGTCGAGGGGATCGACGATCTGGGTCAGTCGCTGCAAAGTGGGCAGGATCGCCACGAGTTCGTCGATGCCCGTGGACAGCTTCTCGGCGTGAGTGTCGATGCCCTGCGCCGCCACGCTCAGGCCGGAGATCTCCTCGGCGATCAGGCCCGCGTTGCGGTCGATGCCCGCCGCGCTGGCGCTCAGCTCGGACAGGCTGTCGGCGATGATCTTGGCGGAGTGTCGCAACTCGGCGATGTCGTCGAGCGCCGAACCGGCCCGGTCTATCAGCGACGCCAACGCCCCGGCGCGCTGCGCGGTGCGGCGGGCATTGGCCTCCGCCCAGCTCAGCACTCCGACAAGTCCCGGCACCGCGTTGACGTCCACCTGCGGCACCTCGTAGCCATTCAGTTGCATGCTCCGATTGTGCGCTACCTCACCCACCGCCAGAAGTTCGCCACCACGAGCCGCTGCACCCCGACCGTGATGTCCGAATTCTGACGGCCCGAGCCGAGCGGGTCTCGAGAGCGACGGCAGGGGTAAACCCGGTACATGACTCTCAGGATGCTGCTCCTCACCCTGGTACTCGTCGTCGCCGGCTGCGGCAGTCAGGACAGCAGCTCCGACCCCCCGGAATCATCGTCGACGGCCGCCGCCACGACACCGACCACGACGGGACTCCTGCCGTCCGGAGTGCCGACCGAGGGCAGCCGCCCACCCGCCGACGACCTGCCGCCGCCGGCCGAACCGCAGCAGGCGCCGCCGCAGAACGGGCAGGTGCCGGGCCGGATCGTGCCTGTCGGTGCGTCACCTGAAGGCATCGTCGTCGACCCGGTGACCCGCACCGTCGCGGTGGCCAAACGCGACCCCGACGAACTCGTCTTGATCAACGCGGACACCGGCGAGATCACCGGACGCACAGCTCTGCCGGGCTTCGTCCGTCACCTGCAACTCGCCGCACCTGGCGGCCCGGTGCTGGTCCCGGTGGAGAGTGCGGACGCCCTGGTGCGGGTGGAACTGCCGGGCGGACGCTCCGAATCACAGATCCTCACAGGAACTTTTCCCCATGACGCCTCACAAGCCCCCAACGGCACCGTGTTCGTCGCCAACGAACTGGGTGGCACCGTCTCCGCAGTCCGTGGTGAGGAGATCGTCAAGGTGTTCACCGACAGCGTGCAGCCGGCGGGGCTCGCTCCGGTCGGCTCCGCGATGGGACTTATCGACGTCCGCAAGAACGACCTGACCATCTATGACAGCGACGACCTCACCATCGTCGGGTCGACGCCCGCCGGTGAGGGTCCGACGCACCTCGTCGCCGACAGACACGGTCGGATGATCGCCACCGACACCCGCGGCGACGCCATCCGGGTCTTCGACACCCAGCCGCGTCAGATCGCGGAAATCGCGCAAGCTGGAGGGCCTTACGGCATCACCTACGACCCCACCAGGGACCTGCTCTGGGTGGCTTCGTCGGGGATCAACGAGGTGATCGGGTACGACATGACCGACCCGATGCCTCGTGAGGTTCAGCGGATCCCGACTGTGCAGAACCCCTACACCGTGGGTGTGGACGCGACGACGGGACGGCTGTTCATCGCCGGCGTGACCGGCGGCGTCGTGCAGATCGTCGACCCGGACTGACGCTGACGTCGCGGTCGCCGACCGCGAGCGTGCGCATTTGTACGCGACACACCGGGTGCCGACGTGCAAACACGCACGCTCGCGGGACTGCGGTCAGAGGATGTACAGCATCTCCTGGTAGGTCGGCAGCGGCCACAGGTCGTCGGCGACAACACCTTCCAGCGTGTCGGCCGCCTCACGCACTGCGTCCATCAGCGGCAGCAGGCTCTGCGCATGGGCAGCTTCCTCGCCCGCCGAGTCGCCACCGTGCACACCCATCGCCGTCTTGAGCGCCGACAGTGCCGCCGTCAGCTCAGCGATCGGGCCGGAAACCGTCGACAGCAGCGTCATGTCCGGCTCCAGGCCGGCCGCCTTCAACGTCGCCACGTTCTGAGCCAGCTCGGTCTGGTAGCGGACCGCCGCAGGCAGCACCACCGTGGAGCCCACCTCCAGCGTCAGCTTGGCCTCGACGGCCACCGTCAGGGCATACATCTCGTACCGGACCTCGACGCGACTCTCCAGCTCGCGCGCACTGAAGACGCCGTACTTCTCGAACACCTCGACCGCCTCGGGCTTCACCAGCTCCGGGATGCAGTCGATGGTGGTCTTGAGGTTCGGCAAGCCGCGTTCGGCTGCTTCGATCTGCCAGTTCTCCGAGTAGCCGTCACCGTTGAACACCACGGCGCCGTGCTCGGTGATGATCTCGGTGAGCAGCTTCTGCACAGCCATGTCGAAGTCGTCGCCCTCGCCGACGGCGTTTTCCAGCACCGTGGCCATGTAGTCGAGCGAGTCGGCCATGATCGTGTTCAGGATGATCATCGGCACGTTGATCGTCTGCCCGGATCCCGGCGCGCGGAACTCGAAACGATTGCCGGTGAACGCGAACGGGCTGGTGCGGTTGCGGTCGCCCGGGTCGGTCGGCAGCACCGGAAGCGTGTCGACACCGATCATCATGCTGCCCTTGCCCTTGGAGGACGTCGCAGCACCCTTGGCGATCTGCTCGAACACATCGGCCAGCTGGTCGCCGAGGAAGATCGAGATGATGGCCGGCGGGGCCTCGTTGGCGCCGAGGCGGTGGTCGTTGGTGGCCGAGGCCACCGACACCCGCAGCAGACCGGAGAACTTGTGCACCGCGCGGATGACGGCCGCGCAGAAGACCAGGAACTGGGCGTTCTCATGCGGGGTGTCACCGGGCACCAGCAGGCTGCCGAACTGCGCGTTGCCGAGCGAGAAGTTGACGTGCTTGCCCGATCCGTTGACTCCCGCGAAGGGCTTCTCGTGGAACAGGCATTCCATGCCGTGCTTCTTGGCGATGGTCTTGAACGTGGTCATCAACAGCTGCTGATGGTCGGCGGCGATGTTGGCACGCTCGAACATCGGGGCGATCTCGAACTGCCCGGGGGCGACCTCGTTGTGCCGGGTCTTGGCCGGGATGCCGAGCTTGAACAGCTCACGCTCGGTGTCCATCATGAAGGCCAGCACCCGGTCGGGGATGGCGCCGAAGTAGTGGTCGTCGAACTCCTGGCCCTTGGGCGGCTTGCAGCCGAACAGGGTGCGACCGGCGTTGATCAGATCCGGACGGGCCAGGAAGAAGTGCCGGTCGACCAGGAAGTACTCCTGCTCGGGACCGCAGAACGACACGATGTTGTCAAAGTCCTTGTGGCCGAACAACTTCAGGATACGTTCCGCCTGAGCGCCCATGGCCTGCTGGCTGCGCAGCAGCGGCGTCTTGTAGTCCAGCGCCTCACCGGTCATCGAGACGAAGACCGTCGGGATGCACAGCGTATTGCCGTTCGGGTTCTCCAGGATGTAGGCCGGGCTGGTGACATCCCAGCCGGTGTAACCGCGGGCCTCGAAGGTGCTGCGCAGGCCGCCGGAGGGGAAGCTCGAGGCATCGGGCTCACCCTGGATCAGGGTCTTGCCGGCGAATTCGGCGAGCGTGGTGCCGTCGCCCACGGGATCGAGGAAGCTGTCGTGCTTCTCGGCGGTCAGTCCCGTCATCGGGTAGAAGACGTGCGCGTAGTGGGTGGCACCCTTCGACAGCGCCCAGTCCTTCATCACCGAGGCGACCGAGTCGGCGATCGCCGGATCCAGCTTGGCGCCCTTCTCCATCGTCGCGACCATGGACTTGTAGACCGACTTGGGCAGGCGCAGCCGCATCTCGGCCAGCGTGAAGACGTTGGCACCGAAGATCTCGCCGGGGGCCTCGCCTGGATCGAAACTGATGGGTGGAGGCACATACGCCTCGACGCTGTTGATCGCCTGGATGCGTACTGAATTTCCGCTCAATGGAGTTCCTATCACTGCTGGTGTCCGCGAATTTCTTGACGGACATTGACCGGCCCACAGTAGGGAGGCCGCGTTCCGGGACTGTTACGTCCGCGTCAACGCGGTGATTCAGCTGGTTGGGGTTCGGACTCACGAATTCGTGCCGCCCGGCGCGTCGACGGCGAGCTGTATCTCCGGTCGGTTGTCCGTCAACCTCCACGTGACCCACGCCTGTGAACCGGCGATGCGCTCCGGCCGAACCGGGGATCGCCGCTGACGCAGGACTTCCCGCCGCCAGCCCGATTCTCCGTAAACCATTGCGTCACTGTGGTTTCAGGAGCCACATCCAGGCGGATTTGTCGGTGGTCGAATGTATGTTCGAATCATGTCCGGGGTGGCCGCACAGGAAGCGATGAGCGCATTGTTGACTGCGTACGACGCGGTGGCCGACTGTGATCTCGGCGCCCTGACCGCGTCAGGGCTTCTGGATTTCATGGACGGACTCGAAACTCTGACCTGTCAGCTGCCCACTCAGTCCCGCCGCGCTCTGGCCAGGCTGCAGGCTGAGACCACGCCGCAGAAACTCGGCGCCAAGTCATGGAAAGACGTGCTGGCGATCCGGTGGCGCATCACTACGAGCGAGGCCCACCGCCGACTCAACGAAGCCGCCGAGATGGGGCCGCGACAAGCGTTGACCGGCGAGCCGTTGGCACCGCTGCTGCCCGCGGCGGCCGCCGCGCAGGCCGGCGGGCTGATCAACGGCGAACACGTCACGGTGCTCCGCAAGGCGATCAAGGCCCTGCCGGCATGGGTCGACGCGACAACCCGTGGGCAGTTCGAAGTCGATTTGGTGCGCGTCGCGGTCGGAGTGGGACCGAAGGAACTCAAAGAGACCGCCGCGCTGAGGTTGTTCCTGCTCGACCAGGACGGACCCGAACCCGACGACACCGAACGCGCCCGCACCCGTGGCCTGTCCAAAGGGAAACAACAACGCAACGGGAACATCCCCGTACGAGGGGAGTTGACCCCCGAAGCGTGGGCGACTCTGGAGGCGATCTTCGCCAAATACGCCGCCCCCGGGATGTGCAACCCCGATGACCCTGAGCCCTGCACCTCGGGCACACCGAGTCAGGCCCAGATCGACAACGACCACCGGTCGCTGGCTCAACGCCAACATGATGCGCTGGTGGTGGTCGGGCGGATCGCGTTGATGAGCGGCCTGGGCGACCTCAACGGGCTCCCGGTGTCGATCATCATCCGCACCACCCTCCAAGACCTCGAAAGCAGAGCCGGGGTCGGTGTCACCGGCGGTGGCACCATCATCCCGATCAAAGACGTGATCCGCCTCGGCGCCCACGCCCACCACAGCCTCGCAGTGTTCGACCGCGCCACCGGATCAGCGCTGGACCTGTTCCGCACCAAACGCATCGCCTCCCCCGCCCAGCGACTCATGCTCATCGCCCGCGACAACGGCTGCACCAAACCGTGCTGCACCGTCGGCGCCTACGGCACCCAAGTCCACCACGTCACCGCCGACTGGGCCCACGGCGGCAACACCAACATCGACGACCTCAGCCTCGCCTGTGGACCCGACAACCGCCTCGTCAACACCCACGGCGGCTGGACCACCCGGATGAACGACCGCCACGAGGTCGAATGGATCCCACCACCGGGACTGGACACCGGCCAAACACGGATCAACTACTACCACCGCCCCGAAGCCCTCCTCCGCCCACCAGAAGACGATTCGGACGCCCAACCAGGCGCCGACAACACCGACCCCGAACCCGAACCGGCACAATCCCTGTGGGACGACGCCATCGCCACGGCTGTTTGTGATGCGGAAAGCGCTGCCGTTCCCGATATGTCTGCCCCGCTGTCACCGATCGAGGCCGATGAGCCCCCACCGAGCGAGCCGAACCAGAACACGAACGCCGATCACGAACCCTTCGACCCCTGGCCTTGCGCCGGCGACGACCAAGCCGGTGGAGGTAAGGGAGTCCGCGGGCCGTAGCGCACACTCGCGGCGGGCGAGTGCTCTACCGACCAGGCAATCGACCGTCCAGCACACCGCGCAGCCGCCCTCCCCGCACCGGCGGTGAATGGCGGCCGCGCTCTCGGCGCCACGGTGCATCCGCGGGCCTGGCTCGCGGCAGGCCTACCCTGGAGGCATGTTCTCGCGCCGCCACCCCGACCGAGACGTTGAAGCCGACGTCGACGAACGCGCACTCACCGTCACCGGCCCGGAACACGAGGCCGCCGGAGTCAAAGCAGTGCTGGTGTCGTTGCAGCGCAGCGTGGAATCGATGGGTGCGGTGCGCACCGCCGCGACGCTGGCCAAGCTCAACCAACGTCACGGATTCGATTGCCCGGGATGCGCGTGGCCCGAGGAACACGGTGGCCGCAAGATCGCCGAGTTCTGCGAGAACGGCGCCAAGGCCGTCGCCGAGGAGGCCACCAAACGCGTCGTCACCGCCGAGTTCTTCGCGCGGCACTCGATCGCCGACCTCGAGGCGCAACCCGAGTACTGGCTGTCTCAGCAGGGCCGCCTCACAGAGCCGATGGTGCTGCGACCCGGCGACGATCACTATCGCCCGATCGGTTGGAGTGAGGCCTTCGAGCTGATCGCCGACGAACTGCGCGCCCTCGACAGCCCGCATCAGGCCGTGTTCTACACCTCGGGGCGAACCAGCAACGAAGCGGCGTTCCTCTACCAGTTGCTGGTCCGCAGTTTCGGCACCAACAACCTGCCGGACTGTTCGAACATGTGCCACGAATCCTCGGGCACCGCACTGACCGACGCCATCGGCATCGGCAAGGGTTCGGTCACCGTGGAGGACCTCGTCCTCGCCGACCTGATCGTCATCGCCGGACAGAACCCCGGCACGAATCACCCACGAATGCTGTCCGTCCTGGAGAAGGCTAAGGCCAACGGCGCCAACATCATCGCGGTGAACCCCCTTCCCGAGGCCGGCCTGATCCGCTTCAAGGATCCGCAGAAGGTGCACGGGGTCATCAGCGACGGGGTGTCCATCGCCGACGAGTTCGTCCAGATCCGTCTCGGCGGTGACATGGCGCTGTTCGCCGGCGTCGGCAAGCTGCTGTTGGACGCCGACGATCGGTCCCCGGGCAGTGTGGTCGACCGCGACTTCGTCGCGAAACACACCGCGGGCTTCGACGCCTACGAGAGTCAGACGCGCACCGTCGATCTCGACACAGTGCTCGAGGCAACCGGAATCGACCGCGAACAGCTCGATCGGGTCGCCGGCATGATGGCGGGCGCGGAGCGCATCGTCGTGTGCTGGGCGATGGGACTGACCCAGCAGAAACACGCTGTCCCCAGCATCGCCGAGATCACCAACGTGCTGTTGATGCGCGGCATGATCGGCAAGCCCGGCGCCGGGCTGTGCCCGGTGCGCGGGCACTCCAACGTGCAGGGTGACCGCACCATGGGGATCTGGGAGAAGATGCCCGAAGCTTTCCTGTCCGCCCTGGACACCCGGTTCGGAATCGAGTCGCCCCGCGAGCACGGTTACGACACCGTCGACGCGATCCGGGCGATGCGCGACGGCAAGGCCAAGGTGTTCCTGGCGATGGGCGGCAACTTCGCTTCGGCGACACCGGACACCGAGGTCACCGAGGCTGCGCTGCGCAAGTGCTCACTGACCGTTCAGGTTTCGACCAAACTCAATCGAAGTCATCTGGTGCATGGAACCACCGCGTTGATCCTGCCGTCGCTGGGCCGCACCGACCGCGATGTCCAGGCAGGCGGCAAGCAGCAGGTGTCGGTCGAGGATTCGATGTCGATGGTGCACCTGTCCCGCGGCAGCCTGCATCCGCCGAGCGACGACGTGCTCAGCGAGGTGTCGATCATCTGCCGGCTGGCTCGCGCGGTCCTCGGGCCCGATCACCCGGTGCCGTGGGAGACGTTCAACGGCGACTACGACACCATCCGCGACGCGATCGCCGCCGTCGTCCCCGGCTGCGGGGACTACAACCACAAAGTGCGTGCCCCGGACGGTTTCCAGCTTCCCCATCCCCCGCGTGACTCCCGCGAATTCCACACCACCACAGGCAAAGCGAACTTCGCGACCAACCCGCTTGAGTGGGTTCGGGTGCCGCCGGGGCGCCTGGTGCTGCAGACACTGCGCAGCCATGACCAGTACAACACCACGATCTACGGCCTCGACGACCGCTACCGTGGCGTCAAGAACGGCCGCCGCGTCGTGTTCGTCAATCCCGCCGACCTGGAGGCCTTCGGACTCTCCGGCGGAGACCGGGTGGATCTGGTCTCCGAGTACACCGGCGCCGACGGCGTGCTCCAGGAGCGGCGCGCGGAGGACTTCGCGGTGGTGGCGTACTCGACGCCGGTGGGCAATGCCGCAGCCTACTACCCCGAGACCAATCCCCTTGTCCCCCTTGATCACACTGCTGCCCGGTCGAACACCCCGGTGTCGAAGGCAATCGTCGTCAGACTGGAGCGCCGCTAAGTGGGCAGGGTGACGGCGCGGCGGCGGGTGCGGCACGTGACAGCGGACGACACGGTCGCCCGGCCCGAGACACTGGTCGTCGAGGAGCCGTTGGAGATCCGCGTCAACGCGGTGCCGCTGACCGTCACCATGCGCACCCCAGGCTCGGACATCGAACTGGCGCAGGGGTTTCTGCTCACCGAGGGCCTCATCGCCCGGCGCGACGACATCCTGTCGGTGCGGTACTGCCGCGGCGCCACCGACGATGGCTCGGGCTTTTCACAGAACTCGTACAACGTCCTCGACGTGACGCTGGCCCCCGACGTGCCGGCACCCGACGTCGATCCCACCCGCAACTTCTACACGACGTCGTCGTGCGGAGTCTGCGGCAAGGCGTCATTGGATGCGGTCCGGCTGATCAGCAAGCACTGCCCGGGTGACGACCCCACCACGGTCAGCGCCGAGACGTTGTCCGCGCTTCCCGGCAAGCTGCGCGACGGGCAGAAGGTGTTCGCCGCCACCGGAGGACTCCACGGCGCCGCGCTTTTTGCCTCCGATGGCACCGTCCTGGTGGTGCGCGAGGACATCGGTCGACACAACGCCGTCGACAAGGTGGTCGGGTGGGCGCTCGAACAGCGCCGGATTCCACTGAGCGGCACCGTGCTGCTGGTGAGCGGGCGGGCGTCCTTCGAGCTCACCCAGAAAGCCGTGATGGCCGGCATCCCGGTGCTCGCCGCGGTCTCGGCGCCGTCGTCTCTGGCCGTGGATCTGGCCAGCCAGTCCGGGCTCACGCTGGTGGCTTTCCTGCGCGGCGATTCGATGAACATCTACACCCGCCCGGACCGCGTGAAGAGCTGAGCAGTAGCCCTCGCCTGCAATCTCCATCTGTTCTCCACACAACCTCCAAGCGTGCCTGCCCGGTGATCGCCGAGCATCGACGACATGCCAGAGATCCTCATCGCCTCCTGCCCTCCCGTCGGACACATCTCGCCGCTGCTGAACGTCGCGCGGGGTCTGGTGGCGCGAGGTGACCGCGTCACCGTCCTCACCAGTGCCCGCCATGCCGACAGGATCCGGGCGGTCGGCGCCGAACCCCGTCCGCTGCCACTCGGCGCGGACTACGACGATTCCGCGTTCGACGAATTGCCCGGCCGCGCCGAGACATCGGGCATCGCGCGGATCAACTTCGACGTCGAGAACGTCTTCGTCCGGCCGCTGCCCTACCAGTTCAGCGCGCTGCAGGAACTGCTGGCCGGCAACCGCTACGACGCCGTCCTCACCGACGCGTTCTTCCTGGGCGTACTGCCACTGTTGTTGAACCGCAACATCTCCCGGCCGCCGATTCTGGCCTACTCCACCATGCCGCTGCTGCTGTCGAGCCGCGACACCGCGCCCGGCGGACCCGGCATCACGCCGATGCCGGGCATAGTCGGCCGGCTACGCAACCGGGTCCTCGCGCTGGTCACCCAGAACATCCTGCTGCGACCGTCGCAGCGCGCCGCCGACCGCATGCTCGACGCACTGGGCCTACCGACGTTGCCGGTCTTCGTCTTCGACTCAGCGGTGCTTGCGGATCGGGTGATCAGCCCGACCATCCCCGAATTCGAGTATCACCGAAGCGACCTGCCCGCCCATGTCAGGTTCGTCGGCGCGGTGCACCCGCTGCCGAGCGACAACTTCGTGCCGCCCCCGTGGTGGGACGCTCTGTACAGCGGCCGGCCCGTCGTGCACGTCACCCAGGGAACCGTCGACAATGCCGACCTCACCCGATTGATCGAACCGACCATCAAAGCGCTGGCCCACGAGGACGTCACCGTCGTGGCCACCACGGGCGGCCGCCTGGTCTCTCAGATCCGGATGCCGCTGCCCGCCAACACCTATGTGGCCGAATACCTGCCGCACGACGTGCTGCTCCCGGTGGTCGATGTGATGGTCACCAACGGTGGGTACGGGGCTGTCCAGCGCGCCCTTTCGAGTGGCGTCCCACTCGTGGTGGCGGGCGACACCGAGGACAAGCCCGAGGTGGCCGCACGGGTCGAATATTTCGGCGCCGGAGTCAACCTGCGCACCGGGACACCGACCGCCTCAGAGGTGCGTCACGCGGTGCGGGAGGTGCTGGACACGCCCGCATTCCGCGACTCAGCCCGCGGGCTGCAGTCGGCCTTTGCCCGCCGTGATGGAATCGCCGAGATCGCGGCGCTGATCGACGAGGTCGTCAACGAGAGCACGTCAGCGCTGCGGCAGTGACTCCGCGTGTCGAAGCTAGGCGCTCTTCTCGCGGCGTTCGTTGCGGGGGGGTTTGCGCGGCACGATCGTCGGAAGCACGTTGTCTTCCACGGTCTCCTTGGTGACAACCACCTTGGCGACGTCGTCGCGGCTGGGGATGTCGTACATCACCGGCAGCAGGACTTCCTCCATGATCGCGCGCAGGCCGCGGGCACCGGTTCCGCGGTGTATGGCTTGATCGGCGATCGCCTCGAGAGCGTCCTCGTTGAACTCCAGCTCGACGCCGTCCATCTCGAACAACCGCGTGTACTGCTTGACCAGAGCGTTCTTCGGCTCGGACAGGATCGTGACGAGGGATTCCTTGTCGAGGTTGGTCACCGAGGCCACCACGGGCAGCCGGCCGATGAACTCGGGGATGAGACCGAACTTGATCAGGTCCTCGGGCATCACCTCGGCGAAGTGATCCTGGGTGTCGATCTCGGCCTTGGAGTGCACCTCGGCGCCGAAGCCCAGGCCGCGTTTGCCGACGCGGTCGGAGACGATCTTCTCCAGGCCTGCGAACGCACCCGCCACGATGAACAGCACGTTGGTGGTGTCGATCTGGATGAACTCCTGATGCGGGTGCTTGCGGCCGCCCTGCGGGGGAACCGACGCCTGCGTTCCCTCGAGGATCTTCAGCAGCGCCTGCTGCACGCCCTCGCCGGAGACGTCGCGGGTGATCGACGGGTTCTCGCTCTTGCGGGCGATCTTGTCGACCTCGTCGATGTAGATGATGCCCGTCTCGGCGCGCTTGACGTCGTAGTCGGCAGCCTGGATCAGCTTGAGCAGGATGTTCTCGACGTCCTCACCGACGTAACCGGCCTCGGTCAGTGCGGTGGCGTCGGCGATGGCGAACGGGACGTTGAGCATCTTCGCCAGCGTCTGCGCCAGGTAGGTCTTGCCGCAGCCGGTGGGTCCCAGCATCAGGATGTTGGACTTCGACAGCTCGACCGGCTCGGCGCGTGAGTCGCGCATCTTCTCGCCCGCCTGGATGCGCTTGTAGTGGTTGTAGACGGCCACGGCCAGCGTGCGCTTGGCGGTGTCTTGGCCGATCACATAACCCTCGAGGAAGTCGCGGATCTCCGCGGGTTTGGGCAGCTCGTCTAGCTTGACGTCGTCAGCGTCGGCGAGTTCCTCTTCGATGATCTCGTTGCACAGGTCGATGCACTCGTCGCAGATGTACACACCCGGACCCGCGATGAGTTTCTTGACCTGCTTCTGGCTCTTGCCGCAGAAAGAGCACTTCAGCAGGTCACCACCGTCTCCAATGCGTGCCATGGTGCTGGGGTCCCACTTCCTGTCGGCAACGATGTTCGAACTGTTCGGCGGGTACTGTCAGGCACCCTCGAGGACTTCTCCCCGACGCTACCCGCATGTTCCGGCGCCGTGCGACCGATAAAGCCGAATAGCGCCGGTGGTATTCACGAGTGGTTGCGTCAACATATCGCCTGATCCGTCCCAGACGGCCGCGAACACAACACCGTGTCTCTGGCGTGTCGCCGCCGTTATCGCTCCGGGAACCGTCCGCAACCAACGTACCCGCCTTCGACCGGGTACCTGCGGTCGGCGGCTGTTGGAACGCTCCGAGCAGGTCTCAGCGTCGACCAGGGCCGACCGGCCCGGGACCAACCGGGCCGGGCCCGACCGGGCCAGGTCCGACGGGACCCACCACTCCCCCGACTCCGATGGGGCCGGCGGGACCGACGATCGGGTTCGGGGGGTTCACGTAGACGTTGACGTCGTAGTACAGACACTGCGCCGTGTAGACGTCCCAGTACATGCCGACCGGGCAGACCACGTCGGCGTGGCTGACCGCCGGCGAACCGACGTGCGACAACCCGAACGCCCCGGCACCGGCCAGTACGACGATCGCGGCGCCCCGAAGTATCCCCACCACCATGATCCGCCCCCTGCCGTGTTGAGCTGCGAGCACCAGACTCCCACGCCTGACGGGGTCGTCAATAGCGTTCGGCGCTATTCGACATCATTGCCCCTCCCTGCCGGTCAACCGCGGAGAGCAAAGACGGCAGCGGGTCGTACGGCCCCTCTGTCGTACTCTCCGTCTATGACCCTCGAGGACGCCTTCGCACTCGCCAAGGACGACAACGGTCTGGCTGTGGTGTCGACCCTGCGCGCAGACCTGACGATTCAGTCGTCGTTGATCAACGCCGGGCCGCTACCGCACCCGCAGACCGGCGCATCGACGTTGGGCTTCGTCACCTACGGCAAGGTCAAGCTGGCCAACCTGCGGGCCCGGCCCCAGATCGCTGTGACCTTCCGGGGCGGGTGGCAATGGGCCACCGTCGAGGGGCATGCCGAACTGGCCGGGCCTGACGACCCGCAACCCTGGCTCGGCTCCGGCGACGCGCTGCCGCAACTGCTCCGGGACATCTTCCGCGCCGCAGGCGGCACCCACGACGACTGGGACGAGTTCGACCGGACGATGCGCGAGCAGCGGCGCACCGCCGTGCTCGTCACCGCGACCAGGGTCTACGGCAACGGCTGAGTTCAGGCCGTCTGCGCGGACAGCTTGCGGTATGCCAGCACCGTGTCGATGATGCCGTAGTCCTTGGCCGCTTCGGCGGTCAGGATCTTGTCGCGGTCGGTGTCCTTGCGGATGACCGCAGCATCCTTACCGGTGTGGCGCGCAAGGGTCTCCTCCATCAGGGTGCGCATCCGCTCGATCTCAGCGGCCTGGATCTCCAGGTCGGAGAACTGGCCCTGGATGACGCCGCCCAGAGAGGGCTGGTGGATCAGGATGCGAGCGTTGGGCAGCGCCAGCCGCTTGCCGGGAGTACCGGCGGCGAGCAGCACAGCGGCCGCCGAAGCGGCCTGGCCCAGACACACCGTCTGGATGTCGGCACGGACGTACTGCATCGTGTCGTAGATCGCCATCAGCGAGGTGAACGAACCACCCGGCGAATTGATGTACATGGTGATGTCGCGATCCGGGTCCAGCGACTCCAGGACCAGCAACTGGGCCATGATGTCGTTGGCCGAGGCGTCGTCAACCTGCACGCCGAGGAAGATGATGCGCTCCTCGAACAGCTTGTTGTAGGGGTTGGACTCCTTGACGCCGAAGCTCGAGTGCTCGATGAACGACGGGAGGATGTAGCGGGCCTGCGGCTGCATGCGGGCATCCGTGGATGGGGTGTGATCGGTCATGACACAACTCCGTTGACGTTGGTGCTGGTGATGATGTGATCGACGAAGCCGTATTCGAGGGCTTCCTGCGCCGTGAACCACCGGTCGCGGTCGGAGTCCGCCTCGATCCGCTCCAGAGTCTGGCCGGTGAACTCCGCGTTGAGGCGGAACATCTCCTTCTTGATGACCGCGAACTGCTCGGCCTGGATCGCGATGTCGGCAGCGCCGCCGGTGATGCCGCCGAGCGGCTGGTGCATCAGGATCCGGGCGTGCGGCAGCGCGTACCGCTTGCCCTTGGTGCCGGCGGCGAGCAGGAACTCGCCCATCGAGGCGGCCATCCCCATCGCGTAGGTCGCCACGTCGCACGGTGCGAGCACCATGGTGTCGTAGATCGCCATTCCGGCGCTGATCGAACCGCCGGGCGAGTTGATGTAGAGGTGGATGTCCTTCGTCGGATCCTCGGCGGACAGCAAGAGGATCTGAGCGCACAGCCGGTTGGCGATGTCGTCGTCGACCTGGGAACCCAGGAAGATGATCCGCTCGGACAGCAACCGCTCATACACCGAGTCGACGAGATTGAGGCCCGCTGAGGCGCCACGCATGTCAGTCACGACTGGATACCTGCTTTCTTTACGTACTTAGGACGCGGTGACTCCGTCTTACGAATGACACTAACCAACACGCGCCGCCGGGGAGTCCCCAGACGGTGCCCGTTCGCTGAGAGCGTCACTTCGTGTCGGCAGCCTCCGCGGCATCATCGGCACTCTCGATCTCGTCGACGACGTCGGATTCAACGGCCTCATCGGCGTCGTCGGACTCATCGTCGCCGGCACTGAGTTCAGCGTCCTCATCGACCTCGCCGCTCGCGGCGGAAGCCTGCTCATCCGAGGGACCGAAGAACTCGGCGGTGTCGATCTCGGTGCCGTCGGTGTCGACGACGGTGCCACCGTGGACGATCGCGGCGACGGTGAGGCCGCGGCGGACGTCGGCGAACATCGCCGGCAACTGGTTGTTCTGCTGCAGCATCTGCAGCAACTGCTGGGGCTCCAGTCCGTACTGACGAGACATCAGGACCAGCCGCTCGGTGAGATCACCCTGGCCGACCTGGATGTCGAGCTTGTCGGCGATCGCATCCATCAGGAGCTGGGTCTTGATGGCCTTCTCGGCATTGGTGCGGTTGTCGGCGTCGAATTCCTCGCGGCTACTGCCCTGCTCTTTGAGCGTCTCCTCGAACTTCGACTCGTCGTGGTCGAGTCCGTGGATGGCGTTGTGCAGCGTGTCGTCGACCTGGGCCTGGACCACCTTCTCCGGCAGCGGGACCTCGACCTGCTCCAACAACTCCTCGATCGCCTTGTCGCGGATCTGCTCGGCCTGCTGCACTCGCTTGACGCGGGTGACCTGCTCGCTGAGGCTGCTGCGCAGTTCCTCGATGGTGTCGAATTCACTTGCCAGCTGGGCGAATTCATCGTCCAACTCCGGCAGCTCGCGCACCTTGATCGACTTGACCGTGACATTCACCTGAGCCTCCTGGCCAGCGTGCTCACCGGCGACCAGGGTGGTGGTGAAATCCTTGCTCTCGCCCTCGCTGAGACCGACGATCGCGTCGTCCAGACCCTCGATCAGCTCACCGGAACCGACCTCATGGGACAGGCCTTCGGTCCTGGCCTCGGGAACGTCCTCACCGTCGACGGTGGCCGACAGGTCGATCGACACGAAGTCGCCGGACTCGGCGGCACGCTCGACACCGGTCAGGGTGCCGAACCGCTTCTGCAGGTTCTCGAGCTCGGTGGCGACATCCTCGTCGCTGACAGAGATCGGGTCGACGGTGATCTTCAGCTCCGCCAGATCGGGCAGGTCGATCTCAGGACGGATGTCGACCTCGGCGGTGAACACCAGCTCCTCGTTGTCCTCGAGCTTGGTGATCTCGATCTCGGGCTGACCGATCGGCTGCAGAGACTCTGCGGTGACGGCCTCGCTGTAGCGACCGGGCAGCGCGTCGTTGACGACCTGCTCGAGCACCGAGGCTCGGCCCACGCGGGCTTCGAGCAGCTTGCGGGGCGCCTTGCCGGGCCGGAAGCCGGGCAGCCGGATCTGCTTGGCCAGCTGCTTGAACGCTTTGTCGATGTCGGGTTCGAGCTCGGTGAAGGGCACCTCCACGTTGATGCGAACCCGCGTCGGGCTCAACTTCTCGACGGTGCTCTTCACGTTGCGTACTCCTCTATTGCGGTTCTGGTGGGTGTTTCTGGTCGGGGTGACAGGATTTGAACCTGCGGCCTTCCGCTCCCAAAGCGGATGCGCTACCAAGCTGCGCTACACCCCGGTCGTCGCTGCTTCAACACAGCGCCGGACCACCGGCGATACTACGGCCTGACCACCGCGGGACCACATCGGACCTCATCGGGACTCAATTGGATTTGAGCCAGGCGGGGCCGGTACAGTCTGCTCAGCTTGTGCAGCACATTGCGGGCGTAGCTCAATGGTAGAGCCCTAGTCTTCCAAACTAGCTACGCGGGTTCGATTCCCGTCGCCCGCTCCACCGAACCGCCCCATCAGGCGGTTTTCAGATGCTGGGATTTTCAGGCCTCGGCTTGCTCCCGCGTGCAGCCTCGTCGCTACCGGACGAGGCGCAGGCCGTTCTTTGCTGCATTAGCGCTCGCTATCGCCCCCGGTGCGGCCGTGTCGCCGCTCCGCTGTCGGGTGTAGGTAGATGCCGCGAGAACGTTCGCGTGTCATGGCGATCCGGGGTCTGGCGCTACCAGTCCTGTCGCAGCGTGCGCCGTCGACGTCGACATGCTCCTCGAGCATCTGAGCTGGACGCCCAATAACGCTGCGCCGGCGGCGCGGCTGCAGATCACTCGACCCGCCAACAATGGCAATTAGCTTGTGTCACAACACTTTTGAGGAGTCGCCCTCGGTGACGGAGTCGGTATGTCGATGTTGGTTAGTCGCGCTGATTGTCTTCGCGCCCGGCAACGAACCGATCCGGCCAGCGGTCCGTCTGCTACGGGGCTCGTCGGTGGTCGGTTGGTTGCGGGCACGTCGCGATTGTGGGGTCCGCGATTTCGTCTCCAGGCGCGTAGTTCGGCACTAGAATCTGTTCAGCGCCCATGCCCGCGGCGGTCACGAGGCGCAGCGGGAAGGAAGTCCGGCAATGAAGGCCTTCGCAAACCGAATGGCGACAACCGGCATCGCGCTAGCCAGCCTGGGTGCACTGGTGGTCGCGCCCGCGGTTCAGCCGCCACCGCCGCCGACCGACCCGGTAGTCCGACCTACGGCGGCTGTTTTTCGCCCGGTGGTGCAACCGTTGGCGCAGCAGGCTTTGGTGCAGCAACCGTTAGCCCAGCAACCGTTGGCCCAGCAACCGTTGGCGCAGCAGGCATTGGTAGAGCAGACCAACGTCCTCGGGTCGTTGTTGAGCCTGGACCTGGGCAGGTTCATCATCCCGCCCAGCCTGGGTCAGCCGTTTCCCACACCGGATTTGCCTGGGCCCTCCCCGACGCCCAACGAATTCGAAGACGCCATCATCAACACCTATTTCGTCATCGAGCCGTGGGTGCGCTACGGGTTCGAGGTGGCCACCTACGCTGTCGGCTGGGTTCCCTGGGTGGGCTGGCTCTCGCCTCAGATCATGATCTTCTACAACTTCGGGGAACGCATCGTCGAAAGCCTTGTGGTCAATTCGGCCAACTGGCTCTGGGGTCCGCTGCCCTTCGGAGAGGGCTTGGGGAACATTGCCCGGGACAGCTGGGATGCCCTCGTCCAACTGGGGATCGATGAATGGAACTTCTGGCTGCCGCCGCTGCCGCCGCTGCCGTTCGATGCCCAGCAGACGCAGTCGGCAACCACGGAAGTGCTGGACCCGTCGGTCGCGCCGCCGCCACTATCACCCGAGCTACTCCCCGCGCTTCGCCCTTCGCTCGCGGACGCCGACCCCCTCGCATCGAGCGACGGCGACCTACCCGTCGACGAGTTCGCCTCCGTTCCCGCGCACGGCGTGGTCGCCCCCGCTGATCCGGTGGACGAAGTGCAGGTTCAAGCAGACGTTTCGCAAACCGACGTCACGTCGATTGGTCACGATGAGACGAACCCGTCGGCCGGCACGTCGGATCTGTCCGGCATCACACCGAAGGTCGTCCCGTCGCAGCCGCTGCCCCGTGAGCTCGAACCGTCAAGCAGAAACGCGGAGCCGAACTCCGAGCCGTCCGAACTGTCTACTACAACGTCGAGTGAATCTGTCGGGGAGCCGAGATCTTCGGACAGGTCTTCCGACGACGGCGCGGTCAAGCCCCGCGAACCCAAGAAACGCTCCGACAACCCCAGGGAGCACCGCGCCGCCGATTCGTCTGACGGCACCGCGGAGAGTTCGCAAGGCGCGGCATAGGGCGTAGGTAATCGCTCCGCCGACGTCCGGAGAAAGCGGGCTGACTCGACGTTTCCCGCAGTCCGTCGCCCAACTCCGAGGGTTCATCGGCGCGCCGCTCGGGTAGACGGCAACCAGACGACGGGGTCCTCGACGTGCGACGCACGTGCACCACCAACAATGCCGGTTCGGATCAGGGGAAACGACATGGCGACACCCGAACGCTCCACGCCTGACGCGGCGACAGCGCCCGAGAAGGAACAGACGAACCAGGCGCCTTCCCAAGCGACGAGAACCGCGCTCCTGGGAGCAATGTTCCTGATGGCGACCAGCGCCGTCGGGCCGGGGTTCATCACCCAGACCACCGACTTCACCGTCAGACTCGGCGCGGCGTTTGCGTTCGCCATCGTCGCGTCGATCCTCATCGACTTCGCCGTCCAGTTGAACGTGTGGCGGGTCATCGGGGTGTCCGGGATCCGGGCCCACGAACTGGGCAACCGCGTGTTACCCGGCGTCGGGTACGCACTGGCTGCGATGGTGGTCGTGGGCGGCCTGGTGTTCAACATCGGCAACACCAGCGGCGCCGGCCTCGGCACCGACGCGATGTTCGGCCTCGATCCGCGCATCGGCGGCGCGGTCTCGGCGCTCATCGCCATCGGGGTGTTCCTGAGCAAGCGGGCCGGAGTCGGACTCGACCGCATCGTGGTGGTGCTCGGCGCCGCGATGATCGCCATGACCGCATACACCGCGATCGTGTCGCGGCCACCGCTCGGTGAGGCACTGCGCAACGCAGTACTGCCCGAGTCGATCAACTTCCTGGCGATCACGACCATCGTCGGCGGGACGGTGGGTGGCTACATCACCTATGCAGGCGCACACCGTCTCCTCGACACCGGCGTCACCGGACCCGACAACGTCGGCCGGATCACCAGCACATCGCTGTACGGCATCCTCGTCACCGGCGTCATGCGCACGCTGTTGTTCCTGGCCATCCTCGGTGTGACGGCAGGCGGCGCCGCCCTGTCCGACGACAACCCCACCGCGTCGGCATTCGAGGCCGCGCTCGGTACCGCCGGCGGTGTTTTCTTCGGCGTCATCCTCTGGGCCGCATCCATCACCTCGGTGATCGGCGCCGCGTACACCTCGGTGTCGTTCCTGACGACGTCGAGAACCACGCGCCGCCGCCAGAACATCCTGACGGTCGGCTTCATCGCGATCAGCGCGGCGCTGTTCGTGATCCTCGGAGCGGCGCCGGTGACGCTGCTGATCTTCGCCGGTGCCTTCAACGGGCTGATCCTGCCCATCGGGTTCACGGTGGTGCTGTGGGTGGCGTGGATGCGCCGGGATCTGTTGCGCGGCTATCACTATCCGATGTGGCTGAAGTTGGTAGGCCTCGCGGTGTGGCTGCTGACGCTCTACCTGGGCTGGATGTCGTTGAGCGGCCTGTCCGAGTTGTGGAGCTGAATCGGGGCGACGATGGATCAGACCATTCCCGCCGACCCGGCCGCTGTGCCACCCGCGGACGCCCGTCGCCGGTTCCGGGAGGGGCTGGTGACACCGACGGCGGGATGGTCGGCCGGCTACACCCAGGCCAACCTGATGGCCGTGCCGCGCGAGTACGCCTTCGACCTGATGCTGTTCGCCCAGCGCAACCCGAAGCCGTGTCCGGTGCTGGACGTGCTGGAGCCCGGCGAGTTCTCCGGTCCGCTGCTTCGCGGCGGCGACATCCGCTCCGACATTCCCCTCTATCGCGTCTACGTCGACGGTGAGATGGTCGCCGAGACCACGGATGCGTCCGATCACTGGACCGACGACCTGGTCGCGTTCGTCATCGGCTGCAGCTTCAGTTTCGAAGCGGCGCTGCGGGAATCAGGTGTGCCGGTACGGCACCTCGACGAAGGCACCAACGTGCCGATGTACCGGACGAATCGGATGTGCCGCTCGGCCGGCCGGATCGGTGGACCGATGGTGGTGTCCATGCGACCGATACCGGCTCACCAGATCGCGGACGCCGTCCGCATCACCTCCCGGTACCCGTCGGTGCACGGCGCCCCGGTGCACGTCGGCGATCCCGCGGCGCTGGGCATCGCTGACCTTTCCCGTCCGGACTTCGGGGACGCGGTGACCGCGAACCCCGGTGAAATACCGGTCTTCTGGGCCTGTGGGGTCACCCCACAGGCGGCTGTCATGCAGTCCCGTCCGCCGCTGGCGATCGGTCATGCACCCGGCCACATGTTGATCACCGACCTGAGGGACAGCGAGCTGGTGGTGCCGTAATCGGCGGCCCACCCCGCGGTGAACCACAGGGCTCGTTCCGGGATCTCCACACGATCTCCACGTGAACTCCAAGCCCGCGCGTGTGGTGTGCAAGACGCTGGTGGACATGAACGACTACACCGAAACCCTGTCCAGGCCTGCCCATACGCCCGTCGGCACGGCGATCCCCGACGAGCCCGTGTTCATCGGTGTCGCCGAAGTGCTGCTCGGCAGCGCCGCCGCCGGTTCGACAGTGGGCACTCGTCGGGCCCGCTCCCTACACAACTGGTGGATACACCACGTCGAACGCCGGGCACATCGGCAACGTGCGGTGCGACGCCGGCCGGACTACTTCGAGCAAGCAGCGATGGCGCGGGAGATGCTCCGTCTGTGACAACGGACGCGTTCCTGGAACCACCCCGGCGGCGGTGCGTCCGGTCGATCGCCAAGGCACCGTCCCACCTGTCGGTACGCTGTGAGCCATGGAAGGCGCACTGCTCATTCTCATCCTCTTGGTCGTCGGAGCCATCGGCTTCGCGGTGTACGCCTCGGCGAAGGCCTCGGGCAAGCGCAGCGCGGCCACCCTCGCCGACGCGAAGGCCGACGCCCGCCGCGTCATCGAACGACTCGGCGGCCAGGTGTTCGCCCTCTCCGGCAGCGACGAAGCCTCCAAACAGGCCCTCGCCGACGCATCCGAGCGCTACACCGCGGCGTCGTCACAGATCGACCAGGCCACCACCGCGCGGCAGGCCGAACTGGCCAAGGAGAGCGCCGTGGAAGGGCTCTACTACGTTCGCGCGGCGCGTACCGCGATGGGAATGGATCCGGGACCTGAGCTGGAATTGCTGCAGGGCCAGAAGACCGCAGGCACGGTCACCGAGGACCGTCGGGTCGAGTTCGAGGGGCGCGAGATCGAGGCTTCCCCGATGCCGTCCGAGCGCACCCCCAACTACTACCCCGGCGGGCGCGTCGCCGGGCGGCCAGTGCCCGCGGGCTGGTACTCCGAACCCTGGTGGAAGCCCGCGCTGGTGGCCGGCGCATGGGGTGTGGGTTCGGTGCTGCTGTTCAGCACGCTGTTCTCCGGCATGGGCGGAATCGGGTATGACGCACAGGCATTCGAGAACGGTTACGGAGACGGCTTTCAGGACGGAATGGATCAGGGCGAACTCGGCGGCGGCGGTTTCGAAGGCGACGGCGGCGGTGGCTTCGATGGCGGCTGGGACGGCGGCGGCGGCGGGGACTTCGGCGGCGGCGACTTCGGCGGGTTCGACTTCTAGCGACCCCGCCGGCGCATCGACACTGCGTCGGCGGCGCATCTCACGAACGATTGTCCGCCGGCAGCGCAGCCTGAATGCCGGTCAGGTCTGACAGGTGGGGCACCAGAACAGGTTTCGCCCCTCAAGCACGGTCGTTCGGATCGCGGTCCCACACACCCGGCACGGTTCGCTCGCCCGCCGGTAGACATAGGTTCGCGGACGGCCCCGCCCGTAGGACGGTGTCCCGTGGTCGTCCTCGGGTCGGATGGTGATGATCTTTCCCCGCCGCACACCCACCTTCATCAACGTGACGAGGTCGGTCCACATGGCATCGAACTCGTCGGCGGTGATGGCGGTCCCTGGCCGGAACGGGTCGATGCGGTGCCGATAGAGAAGCTCGCTGCGGTACACGTTGCCCACTCCGGCCATGACGGCCTGGTCCATGAGTAGTGCGCCGATTGTTCTGCGGGACTTGGTGATTCGCCTCCACGCCAGACCCGGGTCGGCGTCCGGACGCAGCGGATCGGGCCCGAGCTTGGCGATCACGTCGGCGATCTCGGGCTCCTCGAGCACCTCGCAGACCGTCGGGCCGCGCAGATCGGTACCGTACTCGTCGCCGAGCATCCGCATCCGAACCTGACCCACAGGCAACGGCAACGGAACGGGCTTCTCGGTGAACTTTCCGTACAGCCCGAGGTGCACATGCACGACGCGGCCACCCTCGTAGTGGTGGAACAGGTGCTTGCCCCAGGCGGTCGCCTTCTTCAGGACCCGTCCGCTCACCATGGCGGCGCCGGCTTCGAACCGCCCCTGCGGACTCGACACGAACACGGGCGCGCGGCCGAACCGACGCTGATGCTGGCGGGCGAGCCGGTGCAGCGTGTGCCCCTCGGGCATGTCTAGGCGCCGGGCACCGGCGGTGCGACGTGAGTGCGCTCGTACTCGGCGAGGATGTCGATCCGGCGCTGGTGGCGCGGTGCTTCTGACCACTTGGCGGCCAGGAAGGCGTCAACGATCGCCAGCGCCTCCTCAGTGGTGTGCATGCGGCCGCCGATGCCGACCACCTGTGCGTTGTTGTGCTCGCGGGCGAGCGAGGCGGTCTCGGTGCTCCACGCCAGCGCACATCGGGCGCCGGGCACCTTGTTGGCCGCGATCTGTTCACCGTTACCGGAGCCGCCGAGCACGATGCCCAGACTCCCCGGATCGGCGACGGTTTTCTCGGCGGCGGCGATGCAGAACGCCGGGTAGTCGTCTTCGGCGTCGTAGCTGAAGGCGCCGCAGTCGACGGGTTCGTGCCCGGCGGCCTTCAGGTGCTCGATGATGGCCTGTTTCAGCTCTAAACCGGCGTGGTCGGCCCCGAGGTAGACGCGCATGCGGACACCCTACATTTCCACGTTCCCCGCGAGCGCGCGTCAGCCTGACCTACTCACCGATGTCCTCCGCCCACAGGTCCGGGTTGGCCGCGATGAACTCACGCATCATCGTCACGCATCGCTGGTCGTCGAGAAGTGTGACCGACACCCCGTTCTCGGCCAGCCAGTCGTGTCCGCCGGTGAAGGTCTGACTCTCGCCGATGACCACGGCGCCGATGTTGAACTGCCGAACCAGCCCGCTGCAGTACCAACAGGGCGAGAGTGTGGTCACCATGGTCGTCGAGCGGTAGCCGCGCTGGCGCCCGGCGTTGCGGAACGCGTCGGTCTCGGCGTGAATCGACGGGTCGTCGAGCTGCACCCGCCGGTTGTGCCCGCTGCCCAACAGCGATCCATCGGCCGAGAACAGGGCCGCCCCGATCGGGATACCGCCCTCCGCCAAACCTTTTCGCGCCTCTTCGACCGCAACATCGAGCATCTCCAGCGGCGATCTCATTCCGTCTCGGCGGCGACCTTCGAGCGACACAGAGCCAAGTATGCGGCCCCGGCGAGCAGGAATCCGACAAAGAACCTGAACCTAGTCGAAGGTGGGCGCCTCGGTCCGGGTGCGCTTGAGTTCCCAGAAGTGCGGATAGGACGCGAAGATCACCGAGGCGTCCCAGAGCTTGCCCGCATCCTCACCGCGCGGGATCCGGGAGAGCACCGGGCCGAAGAACGCCACGCCGTTGACGTGGATCGTCGGGGTGCCGACATCCTCCCCGACCGCGTCCATGCCGGCGTGGTGGCTGTCACGCAGCGCCTGGTCGTAGAACTCGGAGTTCGCCGCCTCGGCCAGTTCCGCGGGCAGCCCGACCTCTTCGAGGGACTCCTTGATGACGACATCGAAGTCCTTGACATCGTTGTTGTGGATCCGGGTGCCCATCGCCGTGTACAGCGGGCCGAGGATCTCGGCGCCTTTGGCCTGCTCGGCGGCGATCGCGACCCGTACCGGGCCCCACGCCTTCTTCATCATCTCCAGGTACTCCTCGGGCAGATCCCTGCCCTCGTTGAGCACCGCCAGACTCATCACGTGGAAGGCGACCTCGACGTCGCGGACCTTCTCGACTTCGAGAATCCAGCGAGAGGTGATCCAGCACCACGGGCACAGCGGATCGAACCAGAAATCGGCGCGGGACTTCTCGGACATAACGTTCCTCTCCTCGAACCTGTGACAGACGTCCTTGGAGACAACCACCGAGGCCGGTGGCGTCTTCCCGGTGAGGCTAGTGTTGACGAGCGTGGCCCTTCCTAATCTGACCCGCGACCAGGCTGCCGAGCGCGCCGCACTCGTCACCGTCGACAGCTATCACATCGCCTTGAACCTCACCGACGGCGACGGCAAGCCCGGTGAACAGACGTTTCGCTCGCTGACGACCGTCGAGTTCGACGCGCTCACCGGCGCCGACACCTACATCGATCTGGCGGCCGCCACGGTGCGAAGCGCCACCCTCAACGGGGTCGAAATCGACGTGTCGGGGTATGACGAATCCACCGGCATCCCGCTGACCGGCCTGGCGGCACGCAACGTGTTGGTCGTCGACGCGGACTGCCGCTACTCGAACACCGGCGAGGGTCTGCACCGCTTCGTCGACCCCGTCGACGACGAGGTGTATCTGTACTCGCAGTTCGAAACCGCTGACGCCAAGCGGATGTTCGCCTGCTTCGACCAGCCCGACCTCAAAGCGGCGTTCGACATCACCGTCACCGCGGCCGGGCACTGGGAGGTCATCTCCAACGGCGCCACCATCAGCGCCCAGCAGATGGGTGAGACCAAACGTCACACGTTCAAGTCCACCCCCCGGATGAGCACCTACCTGGTCGCGTTGATCGCCGGACCGTACGCACGCTGGGACGACGTGTACTCCGACGACCACGGCGACATCCCGCTGGGGATCTTCTGCCGTAAGTCGCTGGCCGAGTACATGGACCAGGATCGGCTCTTCACCGAGACCAAGCAGGGATTCGCTTTCTACCACAACAACTTCGGCCACCCCTACGCCTTCGGCAAGTACGACCAGCTGTTCGTCCCGGAGTTCAACGCCGGCGCGATGGAGAACGCCGGCGCGGTGACGTTCCTCGAAGATTACGTCTTCCGGTCCAAGGTGACCCGGGCGTCCTACGAACGTCGCGCCGAGACGGTGCTGCACGAGATGGCGCACATGTGGTTCGGTGACCTGGTCACGATGCAGTGGTGGGACGACCTGTGGCTCAACGAGTCCTTCGCGACGTTCGCCTCAGTGCTGTGCCAGGCCGAGGCCACCGAGTACACGCAGGCATGGACGACGTTCGCCAACGTCGAGAAGTCATGGGCGTACCGGCAGGATCAGCTGCCGTCCACCCATCCCGTCGCCGCCGACATCCCCGACCTGCACGCCGTCGAGGTGAACTTCGACGGCATCACCTACGCCAAAGGTGCCAGCGTCCTCAAGCAGCTGGTGGCCTATGTCGGCCTCGAAGCGTTCCTCGCCGGTCTGCGCGACTACTTCCGCGACCACGCCTTCGGCAACGCCACCTTCGGCGATCTGCTCGGCGCCCTGGAGAAGTCCTCGGGCCGTGACCTGTCCGGTTGGGGTCGGCAGTGGCTCAAGACCACCGGCCTGAACACACTGCGGCCGGACTTCGACGTCGATACCGACGGCAAGTTCACCCGATTCGCGATCGATCAGGGCGGCGCCAAGCCGGGCGCAGACGAGACCCGGGTCCATCGGTTGGCCGTCGGCATCTACGACGACGACGGATCCGGCAAGTTGGTGCGGGTGCATCGCGAAGAACTCGACGTCGACGGATCGACGACCGAAGTGCCTGCGCTGCAGGGAACCCCACGCGGAAAGCTGATCCTCGTCAACGACGACGACCTGACCTACTGCTCGCTGCGGTTGGATCCCGATTCGCTGCACACGGTGCTGACCCGCATCGCCGACATCGCCGAACCGCTCCCCCGCACCCTTGCGTGGTCTGCGGCGTGGGAGATGACCCGCGACGCCGAACTGCGCGCCCGCGACTTCGTCGCGCTGGTGATGAGCGGTCTGCACGCCGAGTCCGAAGTCGGCGTGGCGCAACGCCTGGTGCTGCAGGCGCAGACCGCGCTGGGCTCCTACGCCGATCCCGGCTGGGGGTCGGAGAACGGCTGGCCGGCATTCGGCGATGCGCTGCTGGACCTGGCGCGGGAAGCTGCCCCCGGATCGGACCACCAGCTGGCGTTCGTCAACGCGCTGTGCAGCTCGGTGCTCGCACCGAACCATGTGGCGGTGCTGTCGACGCTGCTGGACAACGAGCCCGCAGCGGTGAACATGGCGGGCCTGGTCATCGACACCGACCTGCGCTGGCGCATCGTCACCGCGCTGGCCGCCAGCGGAAACCTCGATGCCGACGGTCTGGAGACACCCTTCATCGACGCCGAGGCGGACAACGACCGCACCGCCGCGGGACGACGTGCGGCCGCCGCCGCAGCGGCGGCACGGCCGCAGGAATCGGTCAAGGAAGCAGCGTGGCAGCAGGTCGTCGAGGACGACACGCTGGCGAACATCACCGCGCGATCGATCATCGGCGGCTTCGTGCGGCCCGGCCAAGGTGAGCTGCTCGCACCGTTCCGGGATCGGTACTTCGGTGCCATCTCCGGTGTGTGGGAACGACGTTCGAGCGAGGTCGCGCAGACGGTGGTCATCGGGCTGTACCCGTCGTGGGACATCAGCCAGGCGGCACTGGACGCAGCTGATGAGTTCCTCGCCGACTCCTCGGTGCCTCCGGCGCTGCGCAGGTTGGTGCTCGAGGGACGGGCCGGTGTCGAACGTGCGCTGCAGGCACGGGAGTTCGACGCCGGGTAGCAGACCCGCTTGGAGCGCGGCTGCCGGTCACTGACCGGCGGCCGACGCGTCGCCCGACGTGAAGCCAGGGTCGTGGTCGATGGACGAATCACGACCGGGAACGCTATTCCGCGGGGAAACCAGGCAACAAGGTCAGCGCGGCGAAACGCCGGCGGCGAGCACCCGCACGCCGCTGATCAACCCGTCGATCAGGTTGCCTTCTTTGAACGACGCAGCCGCCGCGGACACTCCGAGCGGAGCGGACTCCTCGATGCCGCGGCCCTTGACCTCCGACCCGTAGACCACCTCGATGGCCTTCTGGTCCGGCGATACGGCCAGCAGCACCGCGTTGTCGGGGGTCGGCACCTTGGCAAGCAGCTCCCGTGCAGTGGCAGCGGTGTCTGCGCCGAGGTCGCCGACGTAGACCGCGAAGCGGGCCTTGGCAGCGCGCGAACCGAACTTCAGCGCGTTGTCGAGGACCACCAGGTCCATCTTCGGGAACGGGTAGTGCACCGAGAGCTCACCGGGCTCGGTGACACCCGAGATCCGCCCGCTGGAAGTGACGGCATAGCCGTAGGGCAGTTCGGCCAGTGCGCCCGAACCGACGGTTGCGACTTCACCACTTGCCACTTGCGCCACCTCCCACTGTCAGATGCGAGCCGTGTCCGCCATGGCCGTGATCGGCAGGTTCCTCCGAGGCCCAGAGGATCGGCTCATGCGTCCACTTCTCCGCCATGTCGAAGGTCGCGGGGTGCGGCCCCTTCTTGGTGAAGATGAACAGGGACAGAAACAACGCTAACGCCAGCGGTACCAGCACGAAGCTGGCGTGAATCAGTACGGAGTTCACAGAGAAACCGTAACCCACGGCCCGGTCAGGCCGCGCCCTCACCCAGATATCTGACCCAGGCCGGGTCGAGTTCCTTGATGCTCGACAGCAATCGCCAGTGCTGCCCCTTGGGAGGGAGCGGCGTCGTGTGCAGAGCCCAGCCCAGTTCGGTCAGCAGTCGATCGGCCTTGCGGTGATTGCACGCCGAGCAGGCGGCGACGCAGTTCTCCCACGAGTGGGCACCGCCACGACTGCGGGGAATGACGTGGTCGACGGTGTCGGCCTTGGCCCCGCAGTACGCGCAGCGGAACCTGTCGCGGTGCATCAACGCCGCCCGCGTCATCGGCACGCGCGCCCGGTAAGGCACCCGGACGAACGTCCTCAGCCGGATCACCGACGGGACGACGACGGTCCGGGTCGCCGAGTGCACCACCGGCCCCTGAGGGTCGTCGTGCACCACGTCGGCTTTGCCGCACATCAGCATGACCACCGCGCGCCGCATCGGCAGTGCGGTGAGCGGTTCGTAGGTCGAGTTGAGCAGCAGCACGCGCCTGCGGCCCCAGATCGACGCCTCCGGCGGCGCGGCCGAGTGGGATTCGACACCCTGGACGACGCTGTGCAGCGCGCGCGTGGCAGTACTCGCTGTGGCCCCTGATGAGCCCGTTGCGGACCGGTGCCGGTGGCCGCGACCGTTCTTGCGCTGCGCCATACGTCCTCCGACGGACAGTCCACCACGGATCACCCCAGATCGCACGGCAATTCTCGACGTGTTCGCTGGTCAGTCGGTGAACATCGGGTGACCGTCGACCCCGGGTGGCGCTCGGCGGCGGCGGAAACCGCAGCGTAGCCAATATGCGAACCGGAACAGGAGTTCATCACCCGTACATCGACGGCCGGTCCGTCCGCGTGCGGGGCCGGTGGCGGCGATGGCCCACAATGGACGGTGATGGGTGTGCCAGAGGATTCAATCGACAAGCAGCAGTCGTTCTACGACGCGGTGGGCGGTCACGCGACGTTCCGCACCCTCGTGGGGCGGTTCTACGAGTTGGTGCGCGAGGACGAGATCCTGCGGCCGCTCTATCCCGAGGACGACCTCGACGGTGCCGAGGAGCGACTGCGGATGTTCCTCGAGCAGTACTGGGGCGGTCCACGCACCTACTCCGACCAGCGTGGCCATCCGCGACTGCGGATGCGTCATGCACCGTTTCGGATCGGCTATCTCGAGCGCGACGCATGGCTGCGTTGCATGCACACCGCCGTCGCCGAAATCGACGCGCAGACGCTTGACGACGCCCATCGCCAGGAACTGATCGGCTATCTGGAGATGGCCGCCCAGTCGATGGTCAACGCGCCGTTCTGAGGCCGCCGCCTCTGCCGGAAGCTCAGCGCAGGACCACCGCGGGGTCGCCGCGTCGCCGGTAGACGGTGCCGAACCGCGCGTCGATCCGCAGCCACGCCGGCAGGGTCCGCACCCGCACCACTTCGTCGGCGCTCACCGACTCGGGCGCGAAGTCGTCGCCGCCCTGCGATTGCCCCAGGAACCCCATCGCGGTCAGCGCGAACACACACCGCATCGGGATGCCGACGCTGTCGCCCGCCGCGCTGACCGCGACGACCTCCTGCTCCAGCAGTGAGGCGGGCGGGCCGTGCGCGCTGGAATGCTCCTTGGCCAGGCTGAGTCCCCGCTGCGCCAGATCCAGCACGTCCCGTGCCGGAACATCGTCGAGGTGGACGAACCCGGTGTCCGGAGGCAGGGCGCTGCCCCACGCGGAGTCCATGCCGAAACCGGGGTCGACGTACCCGTCCGCCGCCATCGCCGAAAGACCCGACAGGAGCGAGTCGGCACCCGCGCACAGATCGGCGGGCCGAACCCGGCCTCTGACGACCCTGCTGGCCAGCACGTCGAACCCGGTGGCGACCCACGCGACGATCGTCCCGTCCGGTCGTTGACGCAACCGCACGACGGCTGCCTCGTCCATGCGCTGCGCCCGTTCGGTGAACAGCGACAGGTCGTCCCGGTGGTCGGTGTCGTCGAGCCACACACCGCGCTCGGAGGCAATCATCGTGTCCAGCGGCGGAGATACTCTTGCTGAGCGCCCGAAAGCCGTTGCAGCCGTTGCTCCTCGATGTGGACCGCGGCCAGCTGCGTGTCCGCGATGACCGCGGGTCTGGAGTCCGGCGGCGCACCGACCGAACGCACCTCGTAGCCCACCGTGAAGTCCACCGCCCGAACCCGTTTCGACCACATCGTGACCTGCAACGGTGAATCGACCAGCCGCAACTGGGCCTTGTAGGCGATGTTCACCTCGGCGATCAGCAACCCGATGGTCGTGATCTCGTCGCCGAACGGCTCAGTCAGGAAAGGGATTCTGGCCTCTTCGAGGATCGTCACCATCGTCGCGTGGTTGATGTGCTGGTACATGTCGATATCCGACCAGCGCACGTGTACCGGCGCGGTGAACCCGTTCCGGTCCGTCACCCGGTCGATCCCGTTCCACTCGTCCTCGTCATGCTGCGGATCTGGCGTGCGGCCACCGACAGCGTCGCCAGGTCGTGCTCGCCGCTCTCGTAGAGTTCGGTCAGCGTGCGGCGCGCCCGGCTGACACGGGAACTGTTGGTCAGCTCCCACTCCGCGATCTTCTCCTGGCCGTTCTCGTCGGGCTCACCGGCGGCGAGCACGTCGAAGCACAGCGCCCGCAGCGACCCGTAGATGTCGTCACGAATCGCCAGGCGCGCCAACGAATGCCAGCGATCGTCCCGCGACAGCCGCGACACCGCAGTGAGCAGTCCGTCGGTACCGAGGT